>JBLMWD010000023.1:0-26390 GCA_050257045.1 Bacteroidota bacterium
ACGTCTCGGTGATCGCGGTGGTCACGGAGGCCGCCCTGAGGCGCTTCGCGAAACCGGCGCCATCCTGGCCCCACTGCGGCGGCTGGTTCGTAACCCACTGCCGCCATGCCGCTCCCCCGAGATTGCCCGCGATCGCGGTCGGTCCGGCGCAGTTCAGCGCCCAGTCGTGAAAGCGGTCTTCCATCGACGGAAATTCGTAGCCTCCCTGGTCGCCGGCTGCTGGACAGGGCAGGAGCGCCGTTCCCAGGAGGAGGATGGCCCAAGTACCGCGTGGCGGTTTCATGGCGGGACCTCCATGTTGCGCCGTCGTTCGACCGGGCCTTGCGGGCGCCCGGCCGTGCCGACTGCCTTGCGTGGGCATCTTCTCGCATCCGGGGTTTCCCGGAAAGCCCCCTTGACGTTCCCCCTCGGAGTGCTAGCGTCCGCTTTGGCCCCTGGCGACGCAGCGCGTCGCACTCCGCGGCGCGCCGTGCGGCATTACCCAGGGCCGCAGGGCAGGATCGATCGTGAAGTCTCGGCGGGGACGTCGACGGCTGCTGCCGTTGATCTGCGCGGCGGTCCTCGCGTACCTGCCCCCGTCTCACGCCCTCGCGTCGGCCACTCCGGCTCCATCCCCTTCACGGCCTCGCATCGGCCTCGCTTTGAGCGGCGGCGGGGCGCGCGGCATCGCCCACGTCGGCGTGCTCCAGGTGCTCGAGGAACACCGGATCCCGGTCGACTTCATCGCCGGAAGCAGCATGGGCGCGGTCGTGGGCGGACTCTACGCGTCCGGCCTCTCCCCCGCCGAGCTCGACAGCGCGATCTCCGCGATCGACTGGATGGAGGCCTTCGCCGACCGGATTCCACGCCGCGACCGGTCCTTCCGCCGCAAGCGCGACGACGACCTCTATCTCGTGAAGCACAAGCCCGGATTGCGCGAAGGGCGTCTCCGATTCCCTCCGGGGATGCTGGACGGCCAGAGGATCGACCTCCTGCTGAAGCGGCTCTCGCTTCCCATGGTGACGGTGCGGGATTTCGACAGCCTCGCTGTTCCCTACCGCGCGGTCGCGGCGGACATCGTGACGGGCGAAGCCGTGGTGCTCGACCACGGCGACCTGGCCCTCGCGATGCGAAGCAGCATGTCGATTCCCGCCGTGTTCGCTCCCCGCGAGATCGACGGCCGGCTGCTCGTCGATGGCGGCGTCACGAACAACTTCCCGATCGATCAGGTGCGCCGGATGGGCGCCGACGTGGTGATCGCCGTCGACATCGCCACGCCGCCCCAGAAGCGTGAAGATCTGGAATCCGTCTTCCAGATCGCGCTGCAGGTCGCGATGATGACGTCCGATCGGAACAAGGAGCTGCAGATCGCATCCCTGGGCCCTGGCGACGTGTTCATCCGCCCCGATCTGGGGAAGATCACGGTCGCCTCCTTCGATCGCGCGGACGAAGCGATCCCGATCGGGCGGGAGGCGGCTCATGCGGCGCTCCCCTCCCTCGAGCGCCTCGCGGTGTCGGAGGAGGAGTACCGCGCGTATCAGTCCCGGCGGGCGGCACGCGTCGCCGCGGCCGGCGTACCGACACTCGACGCCGTGCAGCTCGTGAACCGCTCCCGGTTGGATGACGCCGTCCTCACCTCCCGTCTCGATGCGTCGAGCGGCGCGCCCCTGGACGTGGCACGTCTCGAGAAATCCCTTGATCAGCTCTATGGACTCGAGCTCTTCGAGTCGGTCGCCTACGACGTCGCGCCCGGCCCGCGCGGGCACGAGCTCACCGTCACGGCCCGTGAGCGCGCCTGGGGCCCGAACTACCTCCAGGGCGGCGTCGCCGTCTTCGACGATTTCGAAGGGCCAAACTTCAACGCCGCCCTCGCCTACAGCCGCACCGCGATCAATCGACGGAACGGCGAGTGGCGCACGGGCGTGCAGGTGGGCCAGGAGCCGGGAGCCTGGACGGAGCTCTACCAGCCGGTCGATCGCGGGCTGCGCTGGTTCGTGGACCTGGAGCTGTCGGCGATCGAGCGCGCGTGGAACGTGTTCGACGGAAACGGCCACAAGCTGTCGGAGCTGGGGATCCGGCAGTACGGGGGCGCGCTCGCGATCGGCCGCGAGATGGGAACCTGGGGCGAGGTGCGCACCGGCATCGTCCGTGAGGGCGGACGAATCCGTGTCCAGGTCGGCGATCCCGACGCACCGTCGACCCATTTCGACAAGGGCGAGGCCTTCGCCCAGCTCTTCGTGGATCGTCTGGACGAGGTCGCGTTTCCCCATCACGGCGCGACCCTCCGAGTCCGCGGCTCGGCCGGTCTCGATGCGCTCGGTTCGACCGTGGAGTACGAGCAGGCGCTGGTCGAAGGGTCCCTCGCGGCGACGCGCCGGCGCACCACGGCGCTGATCGGCGGCCTGTTCGGCACGACGCGGGACAGCGACGCGCCCCTGGAGAGCAGGTTCCGGCTCGGCGGACTGGGCCGGCTCTCCGGACTGGAGCAGGACGAGCTGGTCGGCCAGCACGCGGCGCTTCTCCGCTTCATGGTGTTCCGGCCGGTCCTGAGCTTGGGACCGCTCGCGGTGAACGCCGGGCTCTCGGCCGAATACGGAAATGTCTTCCAGTCCCGATCGGACATCGCCCTCGATCACGGGATCGCGGCGGGCAGCGCCTTCGTGGGCGCCGACACTCCGCTGGGACCTCTCTGCATCGCCTACGGCCGGGCGGAGCGCGGCCGCGACAACTACTACCTGACCCTGGGACAGCCGCTCGGCGGACGCCGCCCGGGATTTCGGAGCCAATGACATGCGCCTCCGTTTCCTGTTCCTCGCAGCGCTTCTGTCCGTGACGGGTACCGCTCCGTGCGTCGCCTACTCGGATCGTGCCGGCACCGACATCGTCATGGACGCACCCTGGCGCACGGTTCGCGACTACATTCCGGTCCTCTTCTTCTTCCCCCAGTTCGAAGGGAGCCGCCGCGTCGAGCGGATCCGCATCGTCGAATGCGTCGGGGGCGAGCCCTTGGGAACGCCGGTCGTCGTGGACGCGGCGAGCGGACCCGATACGCTGAATGGCGCCACGTTCATCGGGCCCAACGGCGAACCGCGCGAGGGGATCACCGCGGAGGAGCGAGTGACGAACTTCTGGCACTACGTGGTGCGCGTCCCCCACGCCGCGCTCACCCGGCACGGCTCGCCCGACGTGCACGACCTCCGAGCTGAGGTGGAATGGTCGAAGTCCGGCCTCTTCGGCCGGAAGCACATGCTCAATTACCGCGTCCTCCGGGTGGTCGTCGACCCGGCGCGCTTTCCCCGGTTCGATCCGGCGGACCGCTATTTCGACACGCACGCCCACACGATCGCCGAACAGACGACGGCGGGCTGGCTCGACGTGAACGGCGCGGCCAAGGCGTTCGCGGGACCGATCGTCATGCTCCTCGAGAGCGCCTACGCGCTCGGAATGGTGGAGACGCAGCCGACCGAGGGCGGCTGGAGCGCCTACACCGACAGCGTCGTGGTCACGGACCACAACATCTTCTACTCGCGGAAGCCCTACGACACAGGCGTGGCGCCGCGGTTCGGTCCCACGTCCGGCACCGACGGACAGGCCGGAGAGGCGGCCTGGTACCGCGCCCATCTCGGAAGGCTCGCGGGCGAGGAGATCACGCTGCGCCGCGGCAGCAATCAGGCCGGCTCGGCCACGCCCAACATCGGCCATCACCTGCTCGCCTACGGCACGCGGCACTTCGAAGGGCCGTGGCACGGCGGCCTCTTCCTCACGTCGGGGCTCGAGAACCCGAATACCCTCGAGTCCGTTCTGGCCGGGGTGAAGAGCGCGGGCCCCGGCGGTTTTGTCTACGCGTCCCATCCGAATCTGCAGTCGTTCGTCTGGCCGCCCGAGTACTACGCCCAGGCCGTGGGACTGCCTCCCTACAATTCGATGTCCGGGCCGCTGGTCGACTCGACCGTCACCGAGTTCCTCTTCAAGGGCTCGGAAGTGTGGAACATCAAGATGGACGCCGTCGCGCGCCGGAGCGGGAAGCTGCCCGCCTCGAGCGCATTCGACCGGATGAATCCGTTCGAGGGCGGCCCGTCGTCCCAGCGGTTCGAGCGCGTCGCGTGGGACGCGGAGCTCTCGCAGTCGCTCGACACTCTGTTCGCGCTGATGGGACGGGGCCTCCGCTACTCCTTCCGCGAGACACCCGGCGAGACGTTCATCCGCAAGCTCTACCTGAGCGCCGGCTCCGACGCCCACGGCGACTTCAACTACTCCGACGAGGTCACGGCCACCGCCGTTCCCTACTCCGGGTACCTGCACCGGAACGCATGGGCGCGCGTCCGGACCTGCGTCCTCGCGCACGATCGCCCGGCGGAGGCGCGCGACGCGGTCGCGGCGTTCGCCGAGGGGAACAGTGTGATCACCGACGGGCCGCTCCTCACGTTCGCCCTCGACGCCGACGGTCGGCACGATCCCTCGGCGGGAGCCGCCCGGTGGCACGATGGTGCGAGCCGCTGCGAGAATGCCGACGGCCGTATCGGTGGCTTCGGCGCGTTCGACGGCGGCCGCACGGCGCTCGTGCCGCTGCCCGGCGACGCCGCGTGGATCCGGAGCGAGTGGAGGCGCTCGGTCACGCCCGGCGCCGGCGATTTCGCCGCCATCCGATTCGACCGGATCACCGAGTCGGCGCGCGATGCCTTCTCGGTCGCCGCGGGACCCGCGGGCGTTCCGGACGACCAGCGGACGCCCGTGGCGCTGGACCGGCTCTGCGCGATGGTCGCCACCGTACGCGACACGGCGGCCGACGAGCGCTGCATCACGAACCCGGTCTGGGCGGCCCCGGTCGCGATCGAGATCGAGGTGCGATCGTCCTTGGATTCGGGAGAGCCTTCACGTCCCGATTCAGCGGGCCCGGACTCCGCCGCGCTCCTGCCCCCCGGGTCCCTCCGCGTCGTATTCCGTTTCCCGTTCTCGATGTCGTCTTCGGCGCCCGTGCGCGCCGGCGTTCGTGCCCTCGACTCGCGGGGCATCAGCACTGATCCCGAGTGGAAGCTCGTGCCCGACCCGGGATGGGAATCGCAGGAAGCGGTCGCCTCGACCCGGCTCACATTGACGAATGCGGACCCCATTCCGGCCCCACCCGGCGCCTGGGATGCGACCGCGCACGCATCCGTACCTGGGATCGCATCCTTCGTCGTCTACCTGGAGCGCCCCGCCGACGTGCACGGCAACGAACTGAACGACGTGGCCCGCGCGTTCGCGGTGCAGCGCCCGCGTTGAGCCGCGACCGAAGCGTCCCCGGCGCAAACCCCCAAGGGGCTACTTTGGTATACCTACCTTGGGATACCTGTTTTGTGTATGCTGGGGGGCCTCGGATTCCATCTCCCCGTGACGCCAAGACCTCCTGTCGCCCGACCCCGCCGCGGCAGGACATTGGGGGTGACCATGGCGCGGACCAGCCCAGCCTTCAAGAACTCCGACTCTTCACGTACCGATCGCACCTTCGATCCCGCGAAGCATCCGGGTGCCGTGGAGCTCGTCGGCTATCCCAGGATGGTCCGCGACCCGGACCAGTTTCAGCTCTATATCAATATCGATGACGATCACTTCCTCGAGATCGATCCCCGCGACGTGCTCTCCCGCAGCAGTGATGATACCGAGGGGAGGCCGCGCACGACCCTTTGGCTCAAGGGCTCGGCCAAAGTGAAGGAGGTGCGTGTCTGCCGGATGGAGTCGGCCGCTCAACTGCTGTGCGGAAGGATCGCGGAGCGGCACTTGAAGTCCGCCGCGACGGGATCCACGGTGATCCTGTCGGCGCCGTTGATCCGCACGACCGAGCTCACCAACGCGTCGGTCTGCATCAAGTGCCTGGATGTGGCGGAGATCCTCTGAGAGGAATCGCGACGCGCGAGGCGGCCGCCGGATCCACCCATGTCGAGCCCGACGGAGGTCGTCCGGTATCTCCTCCGCACGTCGCTCCTCGATGAGCGCCAGATCCTCGAGGGCGACCTCCGGATCGACGAGGTCTCCCGCCGCAACCTGAGCTACAGGATCCAGTCTCGCCACGGGCCCTGCTACTTCGTCAAGCAGGGCCTTGGCGTTGACGGGAGACGCTTTGTCGCGCGCGAGGGCGCGATCTATCGCCGCCTGTGCTCCCCCGATGTTCCGAACGATCTCCGGCTCGCCCTGCCGCGGTTCTACGCCTATGAGGAGGCGGACGGCCTGCTCGTCCTCGGGCTCTCGCCCGGGTCGTCGAGCTTGCAGGAGTTCCATGCGCGCCGCGGGCGAATCCCGAAGACGGTGGCATCGGCGACCGGACGCGCCCTCGCCGGGCTGCACCGCGTCCCGGCCCCGACCCCCACCGACACGCCCGGCCCCACGGCTCGGCCGGCCTGGCCGCTCTCCCTCCACCGCCCCGACGTGCGACTTCTTCGCAACGCAAGCGGCGCCAGCCTCGAGATGGTCCGGATGATCCAGGAGTTCCCCGACTTCTGCCGTCTGCTGGAGGATTTGCGCGGAGAATGGAATCCGACCGCTCTGATTCATTTCGATTGGAAAGCCGACAACTGCGTCATCGCGCAGGACGCGGAGCGCCCGCGCGAATACCGACTCCAGATGGTCGACTGGGAAGCCGCCGGCCCGGGAGACCCGTGCTGGGACGTGGGCTCGGTCTTCGGGGACTACCTCGGGCTCTGGCTCGTCACGATACCGGTCCTGCCCGACACGCCGCCGGCTCGCTTCATCGGGCTGACGCGGTTTCCGCTGGATCGAATGGCTCCCGCGATCCGCGCGTTCTGGAGCGAATACGCCGCGGCCGCCGGGCTCGACGCACAGGAGCGGCACGCCGTCCTGCTGCGCTCCATGCGCTACTCGGCCGCGCGTCTCCTTCAGGCCGCGTACGAGCGGATGCAGACCTCACCGCGCGTGACCGGGAACGTGGTCTGCATGCTGCAGCTCGCCTGGAACATCCTCGAGCGGCCCGATGAAGCGGCCGCCAGTCTCATGGGGCTGGCGGTCTGAGAGCCATGGATCGGTACCGGGAACAGCTCGCGTCCGCCGTCGGAGCAGTCGCCTTCTCGCGAGATGGCCGCTTCCTGTGGCAACACTCCTCGCAAGGCGCGCTTCCCGCGCGGATCCGGAACGCTCTCTCGCCCGCGTCTCACCGAACGCTCACGCTGCTCGCGCTGCGCGACACCCTCTATCGCGACTTCTATTGCCGCGGACGGCTGGCGGAACGCCTCGGCGCCGGCGCTTCGTCAGCCGGCGTGGCCGAGGCGTTCGCTTCGGCGATCTCCGAGGCCAATGCCGGCACCGGCTCCTGGGAAACCGGGTGGACCTGCACCGGTCGAGGGGGCGCTCTGTACCTGGAGCGCGGCGGGCTCACCGTGAACGCCGCGCCGGATGACACGACGATCGAGAACGGACCCGAATGCGCTCCGGGCGCGCCGGTGCGGGTGCGCGCCCCGCACGAGCTCCCCCGCGCGTCGCCGGGGTACTACCTCGCTCTCGGCGACGAGGAATGGGCGGAATCGGCGCTCCCCGTGGTGCGCGTGTACTGGAATCTGAGCCCGGCGGGAGCCATCGAGCTGATGCGATCCGCCACCCGTTGGCTCAATGCCGCGCGAATCCCATTCCGACTCAAGGCGCTCCACGATCCGGGCGCCTACACGCGCTGCGACGCCGCGGTCCTCTATTTCCACGGAGACGACTTCGTCGCGGTCTCGCACTTCCTGGCCGCGGCCCACGAGCTGAGCCCGTTCTTCGGTTCGGGTGTGCCCGCCTTCACCAAGATGCTGTCTCCTGGGCTGGGCCTCGCGGAGAGCCCGATCGGAGGAGACAGCTTCGGCATGAGCCGATGCCGGCTCCTCGCCGAGAGCCTGCTGCGCGCCCATGACGCCGGGGTGACCGCGCCGCGCGCTCGCGTCGCCTTCGTCGAGAAGCATCTCCAGGAGAACGGCGTCGACATCGAAAGGCCCTACCTCAACCCCGGCTCCGCCGACCGCTACGACCTCCCGTCCGCAGGAGCGCACCCTCGCCCCGCGACCGCGGCGCGGCACCCCGGAGCGTTGACCCCGGACCAGCTTCTCCTGGCCGCCTGCCGTATCGGCGATCGGCTCGCGGATCACGCGATCTGGATCGGGAACCGGGTGGCCTGGATGGGGGCCGAGCCCTTGGATCCAACGGACTCCGAGGTCGTGTTTCGCCACGCGGTCCTCGGGCCCGACCTGTACGAGGGCGCGAGCGGCATCGCCCTCTTCCTGGCCGAGCTGAGCGTCGCGTCGGGCTCGCAGGCGTTCCGCCGGCTCGCGCTGGCGGCCTCCGGAGAGGCACTGACGCGCGCCGAGTCGACCGCGGGGCCGGAGACGGCCGGCCTCTTCGACGGCTGGAGCGGAGCAGCTCTCGCCGGCGCGAGAGTCGGATGGATCCTCGAGGATCCACGGCTGCTCTCGCGAGCGAAGAGCCTGATCCAACGATGGGCTTCCTCCGGCGGACCCTGCGAGCCGTTCGACCTCATCTCCGGAAAAGCGGGATTGGCTCTGGCGCTGCTGGCCCTCGGTGACCTGCTCCAGGACAAGACGGTTCGCGAGTACGCGGTCCGTGTCGGCGATTCGCTGCTCGCGACGGCGGAGACGCGTGAGGGCACGAGCTCCTGGCGCGCGCCGGGCGCGGACGGCCGCAGAAACCTCGCGGGATTCTCACACGGCGCATCGGGAGCCGCGTATTCGCTGCTCGAGATATTCCAGGCCACCGGAGAGTCCCGGTTCCAGAAGGGCGCCGAATCGGCGATCGCTTACGAGCAGGCGCACTTCAATCCCGGCAGAGGCAACTGGGCTGATTTCCGAAAGGTCCCTCGAGGACAACCGCGCTCGCCGTACCCATCGCACTGGTGCCATGGCGCGCCCGGCATCGCCTTGGCGCGGCTGCGCGCGTGGAAGCTCCTCGGATGCGAGCCCTATCGGGAACAAGCGAGCATCGCGCTCGAGACGACCGCGCGCGAGGCGGAACGCAGGCGAACCTCGTGGAATGCCGACCCGTGCCTTTGCCACGGGCTTGCAGGCGACGCCGAGGTACTTCTGTGCGGATGTCACGAGGCGCCTGACGGGCGGCGCCTCGCGGACCGGCTCGCGGTTGCGATTGCCGACACGCTCGACCTGTTCCGGACGGAACCGTCGTCGCTCGCCGGAGAGCGCCCCCTGGGACTGATGAGCGGCCTGGCGGGAATCGGCTACCTCTTCCTGCGCCTGCGGGACGAACGTGTCCCCTCGGTGGTGATGCTGGAGCGCGAGCGCGTCTCGACGCGCGCCTAGCGCGCCGCCGGGTCGAACGCTTCCGCCAGCCAGACGTCGGGTTGCTGAGAGCCGACGGCGAACACGATCTGTCCCGTCTCGGGCGACATGGCGACTTCGTTCACGCGGCCCGATTCGGGGATGTCCGCGAGCGTTTCGGCCATCCCTCCCCCGATCGGGATTCGAACCAGGCGCGTCCTGGCGGGCTGGAAGTCGGCCCCATGGAGCCAGCGTCCATCGGCCGACCACGCGAGCGGGATGACCGGGCCTTCCCGCGCGATGCGCTCTCGCGCTCTCGTGGCCAGGTCCATCACCCATACCCCCCTCGGTCCCGCAGACCACCACGCGACCCGCGTCCCATCCCGAGAGAATTGGGGGAACACGATCCAGCCCAGGGAATCCGGAGAACCGATCGATCGGGTGCTCCCCGCGCGCGTGTCGAGCACCCGGTAGTCCTGGTCGCCCCAGGTCTCGTACAGAAGCGTCGTCGCCGGTGCCCAGGCCAGGGGCGCGAAGGGCCGGTCCGACACCTCGATTCCCGGCCAGGCGCGTGCCGGTCCGCCCGAGGCGGCCACGCGCCACAATCCATGGGCGTTGCCCTTTTCGGAGGCGAACGCGATCGTGTCGCCGGCGGGAGACCAGACCGGTGACCGGCACCACGCGTTCATGAACGTCAGCTGCTGTGCTTCCCCGCCGCCGATCGGGATCCGGTAGATCTCCGCGAGCCGGCCCGCTCCCCGGGCGAATGCCACCCATTTCCCATCGGGCGAGACGGCCGGGTTCAGGTCGAACGAGGTCCCGGGCGTGAGCAGCTTCGCCTCGGATTCGCGATGAGTGCGATGCGTCTCCATGAGCCAGAGATTCGATCGCACCACCTCACGCGTGTACAGCATCCGTCGGTCATCGCTCGAGAGCGTGAAATATTCTCCGGCCGCCAATCCGTGAAGGATGACGTTGGGCCGCACGGGGCGGCGAGGCGCATGGCCGGTCCAGCGAATCTTGCACAGGTCCTTGAGCCCGCCCTGCCCCATCGCGCGCAGGAAATAGATGGACGTTCCGTCCCGCGTCCAGCGCGGGCACCAGTCCTCGGAGGCGTCGTCGAACCACTTCTGAATCGTGCTCTCTCCCGGAGTCGCGCACCAGAAGGAGTACTGGCCACGGTCGTCCGTAGTGAGAATCACGATTCGATTCCCACGCGGCGCCCAGTCGAAGTCCAGGATCCGTGCCGAGAGCTCCGGGAGTGGAACCGAGGCCGTGTCCCCCGTGGCCGTGTCGGTGAACATCAGGCGGCGCGCCCGGTACATGGCCGATAGGAAGCGCCGGCCGTCGGGCGACCAGGCGTGGAGCGGCCCCGCTGCCGGGAAGGACCTCGCGGTTCCACCCAGCTTCGGGACCAGGAACGCCGCGTCCTCCGAATCGCGCACGGCATGGCACAGGATCGTGCTCCCGTCGGGCGACCACCTCGGGAAGAGACACGCCGGCGCCGTGAACACCGGGAGCGCTCCCCCGCTCGCGAGGTCCTTTACCAGGAGCCGCATCTCGTTCGGAACGCTGCGGTCGACGTAGGCGGCGTACATGCCGTCGGGCGAGATCGCCGGCTCGTAGGCCTGCCCCGTGAACGTGATCTGGCGGTCGGGCGGCCCTGGGGTGGGTAACAGATACCAGCGAAGCACCAGGGCCAGCGCCGCAGCCGCGACCAGAACGGTGGTGGCCACGATGATCACCCGAAACCAGAAACCGGGCTTCCAGGTCGGCGGGGGTTGGACGGGAGCGGCGCCCTGGATCTCGAGCTCGGTGTCACGCTGGAGCCGGCGGAGGTCCGCCCGGAGATCGGCGGCGGTCTGGTAGCGGCTCTCCGGGTCCTTCTCGAGGCAGCGAAGAATGACGGCCTCGAGCCGGGCCGACACCGCGGGATTGAGGGTCCTGGGATAAGGCGGCGACGCGTGCAGGATCTCATCGACCAACGCCGTCGACAAGGACTGCTGGAACGGCAGGCGTCCCACGACCATTCGAAAGAGCAGCACGCCGAGCGCGTACAGATCGACGCGCCCGTCGACCGGCTTGCCGCGGAGCTGCTCCGGCGCCATGTACGGGAGGGTCCCGCCGATCCCACGGCCTTCGAGCACGGTCAGCGTGGACTCGTCGCGCGCGGGACGGAGGACCTGGGCGATTCCGAAATCCAGCACCTTGACGCGGCCGTCGGAGGTGAGACCCACGTTCCCTGGCTTCAGGTCACAGTGGATGACGCCGCGCGCGTGGGCGGCCTCGAGCGCCTCGGCGATGCTCATGGCAAGGGCGACCGCCTCGGCCTCGGGCATGGGCCCCGCTCGAAGCCGCTCCTCGAGCGACTGGCCGCCCACGTACTCCATGATCAGGAAATCGAGACCGTCCTGCGTCTCGAATCCGAGAACCGTTTCGATGTTGGGATGATTCAGCCGCGACAGGATGAGCGCTTCGTGGCGGAAGCGCCGCCGAGCGGCTTCGTCGGCGAGCG
The DNA here is from genome assembly GCA_050257045.1 of Bacteroidota bacterium. Classification (GTDB taxonomy): domain Bacteria; phylum Eisenbacteria; class RBG-16-71-46; order SZUA-252; family SZUA-252; genus DASQJL01. The sequence continues at coordinate 11,743 of JBLMWD010000023.1, forward strand.
CCTCTGGAGGGAGCACCTTGATCGCGACATCGCGCCGCAGCTGCTCGTCGCGCGCGCGATAGACGACGCCCATCCCTCCCGATCCGAGCCGGTCCAGGACGCGGAAGTGGGAGAGGGTCTTTCCGGTCAGAGTGCCGGCTGGTTCCGCAGTCATGGGACGGGGACTGGCGCGAAGAGACGTCCGGGAGTGATGGCGCGCAGCGCAACGGGCGAACGGACATCCGCAGTCGCCATAGGATGGGCCCCCGCGTGGTCAACTGTGCCCTCGATGCGGAGAGACTAACCCGATCCGGGATGGGTTCCAACTGCCATAGTGGGGGCAGGTTGCAGCACCCGGGTGACGGCTCCGACCTCGACCATGACCTTGATCGACTCACGCGCGTTCATCGCGCGATACCCTTCCGGCACCTCCTCGAGTCCGATCATGCGGTCGAATACCTTCCCGGGCTCGATCCGCCCCTCGAGCACGTCGGGCAGGAGCGACCGCATGTAGGCGCGGGTCGGCGCGGGTCCGCCGCTCACCGTGACGTTCTCGTAAAAGGCCTGCTGCGAGCCGGGCATCGACTCGTTCTGCGGGACGCCCACCCGCCCGATCGCGCCGCCGGGGCGGACGATCCCGAGGGACGTGAGCATCGACGCATCGAGCCCGACGCACTCGAGCACGCAGTGGACGCCGGCGCCGCCGGTCAGGTCGCGCACGCGCTCGATCGCCTCCTCCCCGCGTTCGCTCACGACGTCGGTCGCGCCAAAGGTGCGCGCGAGCGCGATCCGGTCGGGATGGCGGCCCAGCAATACGATCCGCTCGGCGCCGAGCCGGCGCGCGGCGATGACGCCGCAGAGACCGACCGCTCCGTCTCCGACCACCGCGACCGTCTTGCCCGGTGCGACCCGCGCCACGACGGCCGCGTGATGCCCCGTCCCCATCACGTCCGTGAGCGTGAGGAGCGAGGGCGTCAGCGTCTCGTCCAGGCCGGATGGAAGGACGAAGAGCGTTCCGTCGGCCTGGGGAACTCGCGCGGCCTCGGCCTGCGCCCCCGGGAGGTCGACGGTCCCGAAAAAGCCCCCCTGCACGCACGACGTGTGCAGTCCTTCACGGCAGAACGCGCACGTCCCGTCGGAGTACGCGAACGGCATGAGCACGACGTCACCCGGCTTCACGTCGCGGACGTCGCGTCCGATCTCGCGGACGACGCCGATCGCCTCGTGTCCCATGCGCCGGCCCGTTCCGTTCGCTTCCATCTTCTTGTATGGCCAGAGATCGCTCCCGCAGATCGCGGCTCGGCGAACGGCGATGACGGCATCCGTCGCCTCGACCAGCGTGGGCTCAGGAACGTCCTCCACGCGGACGTTGCCGGCCTCATACATCACCGCTGCACGCATGAACCCTCCCGCGGGAATCACCTCCCGCCTGTGGTACGGTTTCAGGCCGCGCGCCCGGCCAGGAACGCCCGGCGAGCCGATGACTGTAGCACCGCAAGGGGGCCCAGCGAGGAGCACGAGAATGGAACTTCAACGGAGCGGCACCCAGCCATCCGGCAAGGGACCGGCCGAGTGGTTCACCGGGAGCGTTCGCATCGATCCGCTCTTCGCCGCCAGCGATCCGTCGCGCGTGGCGGCCGCCCTGGTCACGTTCGAGCCTGGAGCCCGCACGGCATGGCATACGCACCCGCTGGGACAGCACCTGTTCGTGACCGCCGGCTGCGGCTACGCGCAGCGCTGGGGATCCCCGGTCGAGACGATCCGGCCGGGGGACGTGGTCTGGTTCCCTCCCGGCGAGAAGCACTGGCACGGCGCCACGGCGAGCACGGCCATGACGCACGTCGCCATTCAGGAGCAGCTCGACGGCAAGGCGGTCGAATGGATGGAGAAGGTGAGCGACGAGCAGTACCGCGACGCGGGACGAAGCTAGGAGGGGCCGTGCGGATCGTCGGCTAGCCGGCTGACCGCCCCTGGAACCCCATCTTCCGGAGGAACGCGGCCCACCGCGGATCGCCGTGCAGCGCCCGGAGCGCGTACGACCCCTGCATCTCCGCGAGGCCGCCGTCGCGCTGCGCGTAGGCGCGGTCGAGCCATTCGAATGCGGCGTCGGCCTCCCCGCGCGCCGCGCACATCTCGGCGATCTGATACGCGGCGGCATCGGCGTACTTGCCGACGACGGCCTGGTACGCGGCGTCCGATTCCGCGCGACGACCGCGTGACGCCTCGATGATGCACCGCGCCCAGAGGCGGAAAGCCTCCTCGGGCTCCCGCGAGGCTTCGCTCAGCGCCTCGTCGCTCCGGCCCTGGGCCAGGATCGCCAGCGATCCGCACGCACGCGTGACCGCCCGCTGAGGAGCGAGCTCGAGGGCCTTTCGGAACGCCGCTTCCGCTTCGGACCAGCGGCCGGCGCCTTGAAGCGCCAAACCGAGGCTGTGGTACGCGCTCGCGCGCAGCGGATCCTGCTCGAGCGCCCGATGGAACAGCGTGACCGCCTCGTCGAAGCGACCCCGGTCCATCGCGAGTCCGGCCGCTCCGGCGAGAACGAAATCGCTTCGCGGCGCGAGCTCCAGCGCCCTCGCGTAGGATGTGTCCGCCCGCGCCCAGTCCCAGTCGTGGCGGGACTGGATCCAGCCGATTCGGGCGTGCACCTCCGGGATGTCGGGCTCCAGCGCCATGGCCCGTTCGACCGCCTTCCGAGCCCGGTCGTACCCCTCTTCGAGGGGAACCCAGCCGCCGTGGGCGGCGTTCGTGTACGCGCGGCAGAGCTCGGCCCACGCGATGGCGAAATCGGGGTCGAGCTCCACGGCGCGGTTCAGGTAATCCAGCGCCTTCCGGAACGACTCGCGATCCCCCCGATCGATGAAGTATCGGGCCAGCAGAAGGAGCCGGTGGGCCTCCGGGTTCGTACCGCGGCCCCGGGCCGCGCTGGCCACCTCGGATTTGGCCTGACGACTCGCGTCCGAGTCCGGGTCTTCCCCGAGCAGCGTGGTCCGGAGCTCCTTCACCACGGCGTGCGCGATCTCGTCCTGCACGGCGAAGATGTCCTCCAGCGTCCGATCGTAGGTCTCGGACCAGAGGTGAAAGCCGTCCGACACCTTGACGAGCTGCACGGAGATCCGCACGCGGTCCCCCGCCTTGCGCACGCTCCCCTCGAGGATGGCGGCCACCCGCAGCGCGCTCCCGATCTCGGCCACGGTCGCCTCCTTCCCCTTGAAGCTGAACGCGGAGGTGCGCGCCGCGACCCGAAGCCCCCGGATCTTCGCGAGCATGTGGAGGAGCTCGTCCGCGAGGCCGTCGGAGAAGTACTCGTCGTCGGCGCTCGCGCTTCGATTCACGAACGGCAGCACGGCGATCGAGGCCACCTTCTCGGCATCACCGGGCAACTTCCGCTCCAGCTCCCGACGGATCGCCCGCAGCTCGTTCGAGGCTTCGAGCGCCGTCTGGATGCGATCCCGAGGATTCTTCTCGAGGCATCGGTTCACCAGGTGCTCGAGCGGCGCCGGAAGATCGGCACGGATCCGGGTGAGCGGATCGGGCGTATCGCGCAGGATGGACGAGCTGATGTCGGCCGGGGTCGCTCCCACGAACGGCCGGCGCCCCGCGGCGAGCTCGTAGAGGAGCACTCCGAGCGCGAACAGGTCCGAACGCGCGTCGATCGCCTGTCCCCGGATCTGTTCCGGAGCCATGTACGGGATCGTCCCCAGGACCAGTCCCTCTCCGGAGATGGGAGTCTCCATCGTGGCCACGCTGCGATCCGCGCCCTTGGCCTCCTCGACGAGCTTGGCCAGGCCGAAGTCGAGGACCTTCACCCGGCCCTCGCGCGTGACCATGACGTTGGCGGGCTTGAGATCGCGATGCACGACGCGCCGCGCGTGCGCGGCGGCGAGCGCGTCGGCGAGCGGGATCGCGAGCTCGAGCAGGCGCGCGAGCGGCGTCCCCTGCGGCGCGACCAGGGTCGAGAGGCTCTGCCCCTCGATCAGCTCCATCGTGAGGAACCGCACGCCGTCTTCGTCCTCGAGCGAGAAGAGCGTGACGATGTTGGGGTGATTGAGCCCGGCGACCGTGCGCGCCTCGCGCTCGAACCGGGCGAGGCGGTCGGGGTGGGACGCGACGTCGGGTGGCAGCACCTTGATCGCGACCTCGCGGCCGAGCCGGAGGTCCCGGGCGCGGTAGACCTCTCCCATTCCGCCCGTTCCGAGCAGGGCGAGGATCTCGTAGGTGCCGAGGCGTCTTCCGGGATGGAGCGCCATGGTGGCTGCATCGTAAACGGGACGAGGGAGCGAGTCAGCAACGCTGTGAGGTCGCCTCTTGATCCGGGACGTGCCGGCGCTACGCTTGTCCGAGCGCAATTCGGAGCGATGGGGACGCCCGACCGCGCAGGGAGGATGTCATGAAGGCGATCCGGATCCACGAGTACGGCGGCCCCGATGTGCTGCACTACGAAGACGTGCCCGATCCCAAGCCTGCCGAAGGAGAAGTGCGCGTGCGGGTCCACGCGGCCGGCGTGAACCCGATCGATTGGAAGCTCCGCACGGGAGCCATGAAGAAGATGGTTCCCGTGCCGCTCCCCTGGACGCCCGGGGTCGACTTCTCCGGCGTGACCGAGGACGGCCGTGAGGTGTTCGGAAAGACCGATCTGCCGGGCCAGGGGAGCTACGCCGAGTACGTGACGGTGAAGCAGAGCTCGATCGCCCCCAAGCCGGAGACCGTGGATCACGTGCACGCCGCCGCGGTCCCGCTCGCGGGGCTCACGGCCTGGCAAGCCTTGTTCGGAAACGGGAGCCAGCCCGGTCTCGACCTCCGCGCCGGGCAGACGCTCCTGATCCTCGGCGCGGGCGGCGGGGTCGGCGGATTCGCGGTGCAGCTCGCCCGCTGGAAAGGCGCGCGCGTGATCGGCCTCGTGCGTCCCGGCCAGGAGGCGCAGGTGCGCGAGCTCGGGGCCGAGCCGATCACGGACCTCGGGGCGGCGGAGACGGTGGACGCCGTGCTCGACCTCCTGGGCGGCGACGTGGGCGCGAGGGCCTGGCCGCACGTGGCGCGCGGAGGCTCGTTCGCCTCCACCGTGGGGGCACCTTCGGCGGAAGAGGCCGCGGCCCGCGGCGTGCGCACGGTGGCGGTGCTCACGAAGACCAACGGCGAACAGCTCGCCGAGATCGGCGCGCTCCTCGGCGCGCACCGGCTGCGGGCCGAAGTCAGCCGGACCCTGCCGCTCGCGTCGGCTCGCGAGGCGCAGGCGATGCTCGAGAGCGGCGGCGTTACCGGAAAGGTCGTGCTCGAGATCCGGTGATCCTCGGATCCGGCCTCCATGGAAACGCGGGATGCCATCCGTCTCATCGAGGGAGCGATCTTACGGAGCGGAGGAGTCTGGGCCGATCTCGGCTGCGGTGACGGAACGTTCACGCTCGCCCTGTCCGAGCGGCTCGGGGCCGGCGGCCGGATCTATGCCGTCGACAACGATGCCCGCGCGCTCTCGCGGCTCCGCAGGCGCGCGGCGAACCGCGCCGGCGTGATTCCGGTCCAGGCCGACTTCACGCAACCGATCGCCTTGCCGGGCTACGACGGCACTCTCGACGGGCTCCTCTTCGCGAACGCCCTCCACTTCGTCGCCCACCCGGAGAGAGTCCTCGCCGCCTGGGTGGCGCGGCTGAATCCGGGTGGCCGCGCCGTGTTCGTGGAGTACGACCGGCGCGCGGCCAATCCGTGGGTGCCCTACCCGATCGCCCCCGCGCGCCTCGAGGAGGTGGCCGCGGCCTCGGGCCTCTCGCCGCCCGAGGTCACGGCGAGGCACCCGTCCGCATTCAGCGGAGACCTCTACGCGGCCGTCGCGATCCGGCCGCGGTAGCATGATGGCCCGGTGCCCGGGAACGGCAACGCGCGCGGTGGATCACGAGCTCCCGATCAGGATCCCCGCGAGGAAGACCAGCGTGCCGCCCACGATCACCTGGAACGCCGCGGAGAGGAAGGGCGTGTCCATGTAGCGGTTGCGCACCGCGCTGATCGCGACGAGCTCGATCGCGACGATCGCGACGGCCACGGTCGTCGCGGTGCGGAAATTGGAGATCAGGTACGGGAGCGTATGCCCGATCCCGCCCGCGAACGTCATCGCGCCCGTGACGATGCCGCGCAGGAGCGGTTTCCCGCGCCCGGTCATGCTCCCGTCGTCGCTGAGCGCCTCGGCGAATCCCATCGAGATGCCCGCGCCGATGCTCGCGGCGAGGCCGACGCGGAAGGCGTCCATGGCGCTGTGGGTCGCGAACGCGGCGGCGAACAGTGGCGCGAGCGTCGAGACGGAGCCGTCCATGAGCCCCGCGAGTCCGGGCTGGACCACCTGGAGGACGAAGAGCCGGCGTCCCGCGGCGGCCTCCTCGGCTTTGGTCTCCTCGGTCAGGTGCTCGGCGCTCAGCTTCTCGGCCAGGTCGATGTGCTTCTTCTCGGTGGCGGCGAGGTCGAGCAGCAGCTGGCGCGTCTCGACGTGCGTGATCTTCTCGGCGGACCGCTCGTAGAACTGGCGCGTCTCGAGCTCCATGGTCGACGCGAGCCGGCGCACCGCTTCGATGCCCAGCGGCCGCGACAGCCAGACCGGCTTCCGCTGCACGAACCCCTTCACGTCCTGCTTGCGCAGGTGCGGGATGTGCTCGCCGAAGCGGGCGCGGTACTGCTCGGCGAGCCTCCGGCGATGCTCCACCTCCTCGTCCCGCATCGCCTTGAAGATCTTCGCGCTGGCCGGGAAATTCGCGGCGAGCCCGTCGGCGACGTCGTCGTAGATGCGGGCGTCCTCCTCTTCGAGCGTCATGGCGAGCGCCAGGATCTCCCGCTCGGTCAGGTCCCGAAATGACCGGCTCATACGATTCGCTCCCTCCCCCGGGTCGTGGCGCCGACGAACGGGACGCATTCTAGCCTTAGCGAGACCGACACAGGCGATTAGACTTGCGTCTCCGGTGGCGCCGGGAGCCGCGCCGCCGCGGCGGGAGGAACGATGCGGAAGCGCAGAGCATGATCCCGGCGCTGAACGGCTGGGAGAACTTCTACGTCGTCGTCGGGTCGTCGGCGGGGGCGCTGATCGGGCTGCAGTTCGTGGTCATCACCCTCATTGCCGAGCGGACCCGCGCCTCCATGCAGCAGGTCGCGGCATTCGGCTCTCCCACCGTCGTCCACTTCTGCGCCGCGCTCCTGCTCTCGCGGGACACCATGGGATCGCTCTTTGTCATCGGAGCCGCCACGCTCCTGCTGCTCTTCATCGGAATCCACAATTCCTGGGATACGGTGACGTACGTGGCCCTCACGTACTCGCCGCCGACCACCGCGGAGAATCCGTCTCGACGGAACGAGGAATGAGACGCGCTTCTCGCCGAAGCGCGCGCCCGCTCGACGTGGTGATCGTGGGCGCGGGCGCCGCCGGGCTCGAGGCTGCGCGCGAGCTTCGGGCGCGCGGCCGCTCCGTGCTCGTCCTCGAAGCGCGCGATCGCATCGGGGGCCGGGCATTCACGATCGTGGACGGAGGGGTACCGCTCCCCATCGAGCTCGGCGCGGAGTTCATCCACGGCGAGGCGCCCGTCACCGATGGACTGCTCGAGGAAGCCGGCTTGTCGGCTCTCGAGATCCATACGCGAAACGCCGAGGCACAGCGCGGAAGGTTGCGCCACGCGGAGTACTGGCCCGCGATCGATCGGATTCTCCGTCGCGTCGACGCACGAGGCGAGGACGAGTCGATCGCCGCGTTCCTCGCACGCCGGCCGGGCGGCCGCGCCCTCGCGCGCGACCGCACGTTCACGCGGCAGTTCGTCGAGGGATTCCACGCCGCCGACGTGAGCCGGATCAGCGCCCAGTCGATCGCGCCCGACCCGGGCGAGTCGCCGTCCGAATCGGCGCGACGGATCGGGCGGGTCACACAGGGCTACGGGTCCCTCATGGAATGGCTCGCCCGCGACCTCCCGATCCAAATGCGCTGCGCCGTGACCACGATCGCGTGGGGGCGGGGCCGCGCCGCGGTGGGGGCGCGGCTCGTTTCCGGAAGGCCGCTTCGGTACGACGCGCGCGCGGCGATCGTCACCGCCCCGGTGGGGGTTCTCAAGGCACCGCCCGGAACCACGGGGGCCATTTCGTTCGACCCAGAGCCCCGGCGACTCCGTCGCGCGCTCTCCGGCTTTGAGATGGGATCGGTCGTTCGCGTGGTGGTTTGGTTTCGCGAAATCCCTTGGCGCGACTCCACGCCGTTCAACTTCCTCCATCTGCCCGGCGGCCCGTTCCAGGTGTTGTGGACGGCCGATCCGGTCCGATGGCCGCTTGCAGTCGCGTGGTGCGGAGGCCCGAGCGCGGCAGCCCTCTCCCGAGCCCCCCGATCACAGGTCGCGCGCGTGCTGCATGCCCAGCTCGCCAGCGCTCTCGGAATGGCTCCGCGCCGCGTCGCGCGCGCGATCCGCCGGATCTGGTGGCACGACTGGGATCGCGACCCCTACGCGCGCGGCGCCTACACCTACGTGCGGGTCGGGGCGGGAGACCCCGCGCCGCTCCTGTCTCGTCCGGAGCAGGGAACGCTCTTCTTCGCGGGCGAAGCGAGCGAGGGGGAGGGCGGGACGGTCGAAGCAGCCCTGGCGAGTGGCCGTCGGGCGGCGCGCCAAGTGCTGCGGGCACTCGCCGGTCCAGGATCTCTTCCCTAGCGGGCGCGGGCGATGAGCGCGAGCGGCACCTTCCGCACTCCCGGCCATCGGAGCGGCTTCGGGCGCGAGGGATCGCGCAGCAGGAGCTGCGCCGAGATCCCGCCGTCGAGCATCACCGCGTCGGAGGCGCCGAGCGCGCCGAGGATCGCCGCCATCTCAGGGGTCGTGGGACCCAGGGGAAACCCTCCGGCGCCCTCCCCCATCGCGTCGAACCGGGTCATGACGACGAGCAGGCGGCCGTCACGCGTCTCTCCCAGCGCGAGCCTCGAGTCGTGATGACGGAGGTCCACGCCGCGGCCCGGTAACCGGAGCGCGGCGGGCACCCGGCCGTCTCCGCCGAGGAGGGTGGGATAGGATTGGAATCCCGCGGCCACGCCGGTCGCGTCGAGGAGCGAGTCGCCGTGGAACCAGCGCACGCGCCCGGCCCTGTCGATCGCGACCGCGCTGGAGAGGGGCCCGTACCCCGGGCGGAGGCGCTGGGCCCCGTCGATCGCGACCCAGCCCCATGGCATCGTGCTCACGAACTGGCCCGCGTTCACCGCGAGGATGGCGTCGTGCGGCGCCCGGTCGATGGACCAGGCCGGCCGCGCGTCGGCACGCGAAAGGTCCATCTCGAGAGAGAGGGAGACCCGTCGTGGATCGAGGCGCGCCACGATGAGCCGCGCGCGCCAGACGGGCGCTTCGCAGGCGAGCCGCACGCTGGTCCACTCGGCGCCCTCCGCGAGCTTCCGCCAATGCAGGGCGGCCGCGAGCGACGGATCGGGGCCGGCCCAGCGCGCCGGAGCTTCGTCCGCGCGCCAGAACACGCGCCACTCCCCATTCCTGGAAACGGCGAGGCTCGCCGCGCCGCCCGCGACGGATGGGACCGGGGCCGGGAGATTCGACCCCAACGCCACCGCCGCGAGGACCGCGACGAGCCTCGCCCGCACGGCCTAGCTCCCGATCGCTTCCTTCAGCTCGGAGAGCCGCTTCTCGATCGCCTGGATCTCCTCGTCCGTGAATTGCCGCGGCGCTTTCTTCGCCTTCTTCGCCTCGAGATAGAGCTGGATCCGCTCGAGCGCCATCCCCCACTGCTGGCGGTTCATCCCGGCCGACTCGTTCTGAGCCTGCTCGTCGATCTTTCGGATCTCCTCGTCGATCGAGGCGATCTGCTTGTTGAGATCCTCCGACCGGATCTCGGCGGCCGACTTGGGCGGCATCACCCCGCACGACTTCCGCACCGCGGCCGAATCCTCCTTCGACGGCAGCATCTCGGAGAACAGGGTCGCCTGGAGCTTCTGGACGGCGACGCTGTCGCCCTTCGCGGCCGCCGCGTTGTACTCCATGGACGCCTTCATGAACTTCTCACGCAGCGCGGGATCGGACATGGCGCGCGCCTTGTACTCCTCCGACTTCTTGTCCTGCGCGGCCTGATACCCATCCTGGTAGCACCGTTCGACCTCGTTCCGCTTGCTTCGTAAGTTCTGGATCGCCTCGCCGTCTTTGGTGAGGAGCTTGCCGCGCTCGTCGCTCGCCTTGTTCCGCTGGGCCACGAGGGCGGGACGGCCCGCGGTGATCTTCTGTGATTTGTGGAACGCGTCGAGGATGCCCGCGATGCGCGCGTCGGTGAGGGGAAGCGTCACGTCGTCGAAGACCGGCTTGTCCCCCGCCGCGTTCTGCGAGGAGGCGTCGGGCGCGACCTGGTTCTCCACCTTCTTCGCGACCTTCTCCTTGAGCTTCTTGAGAGGGCCGATGCGGGCGGACGCCGGCGAGGCGATCGCGGCGCATGCCAGGAGTGCTGTGACAAGGAAAACAAAGCGGCGAGTGGACGAGAACGGGGTGCGGTTCACGGCGGAGTTCCTCCCCCTGGAAACGGCCGAGTCCGACCCGGTGCCCCCGGATCATGGGATTGCGCAAGGAGAGCGGAATTATAGCCGGGAATCACGGGCCGTTCATCCTCGTCCGGGCGTGTGGTGACAGGCCCGTTCCCCAAGGACTAGACTTTTCGGCCATGCCTCTCTCCCCCGGCACCCGCATCGGCGCCTACGAGATCGTGCGCCCCCTCGGGGCGGGCGGCATGGGCGAGGTCTATCGGGCGAAGGACCTGCGCCTCGGGCGCGACGTCGCCATGAAGGTTCTTCCCGAGCGGCTCGCGTCCTCCCCCGGCCGCCTCGCCCGCCTCGAGCGCGAGGCCCGCACGGTCGCGGGGCTCAACCACCCGAACATCGTCACGCTCTTCTCGATCGAGGACGAAGACGGCGTTCGATTCCTCACGATGGAGCTGATCGAGGGGCAGACCCTCTCCAACCTCGTCACGCCGGGCGGGCTTCCCCTTTCGCGACTGCTCGATGTCGCGATCCCGCTCGCCGACGCGCTGGTCACCGCGCACGAGCGCGGAATCGTCCACCGGGACCTGAAGCCCGGAAACGTGATGATCACGCGCGAGGGGCGCGTGAAGGTGCTCGACTTCGGGCTCGCGAGGATCGACACGGAGGCGGCGGTCCTCGATTCCGAGTATTCGACGATCGAGGCGTCCGGGGACGCACACCTCACGCGCGAGGGCCGCGTCCTCGGCACCGTCCCCTACATGTCGCCGGAGCAGGTGCGCGGGGAGACGGCCGACGCGCGCTCGGACCTCTTCGCGCTCGGGATCCTTCTGTACGAGCTCGCCACGGGGCGCCGGCCCTTCCCCGGGAGAACCCCCGGCGAGATCAGCGCCTCCATTCTCCACGACACTCCCGCACCCCCATCGAGCTTCCGGACGGACCTGGCCTCCGATCTCGAGCGCATCATCGCCCGCTGCCTGGAGAAGAATCCCCGCGAGAGGGCCCAGACCGCGCTCGACATCTGCAACGAGCTCCGGCGCCTGAAGCATGGACTGGAGCGGGGGGCCGTTCCGGAGCCGGCCCGCCACGGCGTCGCGTCGATCGCCGTCCTTCCCTTCGTGAACCGGAGCCGCGACGCGGAGGACGAGTACTTCTCCGATGGCCTCGCCGACGAGCTCCTCAACATGCTCACGAAGATCCGCGGGCTTCGCGTCGTGGCGCGAACCTCGGCCTTCCAGTTCAAGGGCGCCGGCGCCGACATCGCCACGATCGGGCAGAAGCTGAACGTCGCGACCATCCTCGAGGGGAGCGTCCGCAAGGCCGGCAACCGGATGCGGATCGCGGTCCAGCTCGTGAAGGTCTCGGACAGCTCGCACCTCTGGTCGGAGATCTACGACCGCGCGTTCGAGGACATCTTCGCCGTGCAGGACGACATCGCCCGGGCGGTGGTGAAGGAGCTGCGGACCACGCTCCTGGGTGAGGAAGCCGACTCCAGGGCGAGCGGAGAGGTCCGGGCGGAGGTCGCCCGGGCCGCGAAGGGACGCTCCAAGGACGCCGAGGCGCACCGGCTCTACCTCCAGGGGCGCCACCTGATCGACCGGTTCACGCAGGAAGACACGGCGAACGGCATCGATTATTTGAGACAAGCGCTCGCGCGGGATCCCGACTTCGCGCTGGCCTGGGCGGAGCTGGCCCGCGGGTATTCGTCCCTGGCCAACGTCGGCTGGATTCCCGTGGACGAGGGATACGCGCGGGCTCGCGAGGCCGTGAAGCGGGCCCTGTCGCTGGAGCCCGATCTTGCCGAGGGGCACGCGGTGCTGGGATCGATCCAGATCCTCTACGACTGGGACTGGCGCGGCGCCGAAGCGTCCTACCGCCGGGCCCTGGAGCTCGCGCCCGGGAACGCTGGAGTTCTCCACCGCTCCACCGTTCTGGCTTTGTACCGGGGCCGGACCGACGAAATGGTGGCCCTCTATCGCAGCGCGATCGAGCAGGATCCGCTGAGCTCGGCCACCTACAACAATTTCGGGCACGCCCTCCACATGGTGGGCCGTCTGACCGAGGCCGAAACCGTCTACCGGAAGGCGCTCGAGCTCGCGCCCCAGCGCCTGGCCACTCACGCTCTCCTGTCGATGGCGCTCATGGACCAGGGCCGGACCGCGGAGGCGCTGGAGGAGGCGGGTCGAGAGCCGGAGGCGGCGTTTCGCCTCTGGGCGTTGACGATCCTAAATCACGCTCTGGGGCAAGGCGCCGAGTCGGACGCCGCGCTTCGCGAGCTGATCGAGAAGCACGCGGCAGGCTGGGCGTATCAGATCGCCGAGGCGCACGCCGCGCGCGGCGAAGCCGATGCGGCGTTCGAATGGCTGGATCGGGCGTCTATCCAGCGGGATGGCGGATTGTCCGACGTCAAGGCGAGCACGCGGTTCCGGTCGCTGCACGATGATCCGCGATGGAGCGCGTTCCTGCGCAAGATCGGCTTCGACGAGTAGCCCGTCTCGCCCGGAGCACGCGGCGAGGCCGTGTAACGCCTATCCGGCCTTCCCCGCCATCAGCTTCTCCCTGCCCACCAGCAGCAGGAATCCCGTCAAGAGCACGAATGGAATGAGCGCGAGCAGGTCCGAGTAGGAACCGGCGTAGAAGGGATTGTGCGCGTTCGCCCACGTGGTGAGCGCGGCGTCGGTGCGCTCGAAGACCCCCGCCATGAAGGCGATGAAGATGCCGGCGATCGCTCCGCCCGCGATGTAGCCCGAGGCGAGGAGCACGCCCGGGCTGCGGTCCGCTTCGGCCGCGAGCTGGTCTTCGGTGAGCTTGTGGTGCGCGAGCTCTTTCCGGCGCGCGCGGTCGACGAGCCAGCGTACGGCGCCGCCGACGAGGATCGGGGACGACGAGGAGAGCGGCAGGTAGACGCCCACCGCGAACGCGAGCGAGGGAATGCCGCACATCTCGAGGACGATCGCGATCATCACGCCGAAGAGGACGAGCCCCCACGGGAGATGGCGGTCGAGGATCCCCCGGATGATGTAGGACATGAGCGTCGCCTTGGGCGCGTCGAACTTCCGCACCTCGGTGCCGTCGGGACGCGTGTGGAACGCGCCGTTGATACCCGGGTCGTCCAGCCACACGGCCTGCCCCACGTCGTTCACCAGATACTTGCCCTGCGGGCCGCCGACATCGTCGGTCTTCCGCCAGACGCGGTAGGCGTGCGTATCGTCCTTCGCCTGAACGCCGGTCAACGTCTCGCGCCCGGGCGGCAGCTTCGTGACGTCGGTCGAGAGCCCCTTCGGCGCGACCTGCGCGATCGGGACGTAGATCTTCCCCGCGTCGTTCAGCTTGAGGAGGATCGGCCCGAGCACGAGCGCCGAGATGAGCGAGCCGATCAGGATCGAGATCTGTTGCCAGCGCGGCGTCGATCCCACGATGTAGCCGGTCTTCAAGTCCTGCGACGTGGTGCCGCCGTTCGAAGCGGCGATGCAGACGATCGCGCCGACCGACAGGGCGGTCACGTAGTAGGCGCCGCCGGTCCACCCCACGAGAAGGAAGACGAGGCAGGTGAGCAGCAGGGTCGCCACGGTCATCCCGGAGATCGGATTCGACGAGGAGCCGATCTCCCCGGTGAGACGCGAAGAGACGGTGACGAAGAGGAATCCGGTGATCACGATCAGGACCGCGCCGAGCAGGTTCATGTGGAGCGGCCGCGCGGCCAGGATCGCGAGGATCAACACGACGATGCCGCCGAAGACGACGTTCATCGGGATGTCGTGGTCGGTCCGGTGCGGGTCGGCCGCCCCCTTGCGCGACATGCCGACGTCCTTGAGCCCCTCGCGCAGCCCGTGCCAGATCGTGGGGAGCGAGCGGAAGAGGCTGATGATGCCCCCCGCCGCGACCGCGCCCGCGCCGATGTAGAGCACGTAGGCGCCGCGCACCTGGTCGGGGCTCATCTGGGAGATCGGGATGGTGCCCGGCGCGAGGGGGCCGGGGATCGTCTCGCCGAAGAACTTGATGAGCGGGATCAGGACGAGGTACGCGAGCACGCCGCCCGCGCACATCGTCGAGGCGATCACGGGCCCGATGATGTAGCCGACGCCAAGCAGCTCGGGCGAGATCTCGGCCGACACCGAGGCCGCCTGGAACGGCTTCCCGAAGACCTTCTCGGGGATGTCCTTCCAGGTCTTGAACGCCTCCATGGCGGTCTTGTAGACGAGGCCGA
>JBLMWD010000024.1:0-11687 GCA_050257045.1 Bacteroidota bacterium
CCCATGCCGGCATAGCCGTAGGCGGCCCCCGCGTTCGGCGGGTTCATCGTGAGGCAGGCACCGGTGTGCCCCTCGACGCAGTTCTTGCAGCAGCCGCAGCTCACGTTGAACGGAACGCACACCATGTCCCCCACGCGGACCAGGCGCACGGCCTCGCCGACCTCGACCACCTCCCCGAGGTTCTCGTGGCCCAGCACCGTTCCCTTCTCGACGTTGGTGCGTCCTTCGTACATGTGGAGATCGGAGCCGCAGATGTTCGTGCTGGTGATCCGGACCAGCACGTCGGTCGATTCTTCGATGATCGGATCGGGGACGTCCTCCACGTGGATCTCGCGGGGACCCCGATAGACGAGCGCTTTCATGTTCTTCTCCTCCCCGTTGTGATGCGGCCCGGCGCGGAGCCCGGCAGCCAGCCCGGGCTCCGCCATCCAGCCGGATCAGTGGGTCACGGAGTCGCGGCAGCGCACGCCACCAGGACCTGCCCCGTCTCGGTCCGGATTCCGATCGAGCCGATCGAGGTCATGTCGGTATCCAGACGCGTGGTGAAGTGCAGCGAGCCGTTCGATTTGGCCGTGAAGTGGTTGAAGGTCTTGGCCGTGTTGTCCGTCTCGAGGGCGCAGGTCGTGCCCGACGACCACGTCAGGAAGTACGCGCCGCCCGTCTGGAGACCCTTCGCCTCCACCCGGACCAGCGTCTTCCCGTTGGGGAGCGGCTGGAGCACGACCGACCCCGACGCGTTCGACCGCCCGCCCTCGGTGTCCATCACCGTGAACGTGAGCGTCGAGCTCTTCGGAGAGGCGGCGTGGGCCACAAATGCGCCCAGACCGACGAGAGAGAGGACAAGGACCGGAACAATGAACTTCTTCATGGCAGTCTCCTTTGGCCAACAACTTGCGATTAGGTCGAATCCGTGCCAGCGACCCCGTCCTGGCCCGATCGAGCGCGGGGCTGCGGCGGAGCGCTTCGCTCCGCCTGTGCCGATCCGCACGTCGGGTGTCCCGGACGGAGCAACTCCGCCCGGACCATGCCGCCGGTTTCCTGTTTGCGGCGCCCGCCTTCCGAGCCGCACGGGAGCGGGCCTCCGTGGCCAAGGCAACGGCTGCAGGTAGCGGGCCAGCCCGGGCGGCTCTTATGGGCCACGTGTTTTCTTGATTCGAACCGGACCGCGGCGCAGACTTTTCCGCGCGGTCGGTTCGAGCGCACGGACCGCCACGAACCATCGGAGAGACGACATGACGACGATCGGATCCACATCTCCCGACGAGCGCGACGTGATGCGCTCGCTCCGGGAAGGAAGCCCGAAAGCGCTCGCGACGATCTACGAGCGGACCGCACCCGTCTTCTACCCGCTCGCGCTCCGCATCGTCGGCACGCGCGAGCGCGCCTGCGCCGTGATCGAGGATCTCTTCGAGGAGATCTGGCGCGACCGCGCGAAGGTCCGCGCCGCGGGGGGGATCCCGCGCGTCGAATGGACCGCGCGCTGCCGCGAGCTCGCGATCGCGCAGATGGGCGTCGTGCCGGCGTCCGAGCCGAAGCGCGCCGCGGTCGCCGCCATGCCTCCCGCCGCCGCGTCTCCGGCCACGGGCTCGGCGACCGGCCTCTCGCCCGTTGCTGACCCACGGGCCGCCGCGCGCGAGGCGCTCGCGTCGTTGCCCGAGCCCGACCGGCGCGCGCTCGAAGAGGCCTACTTCCGCGGCACCGCCGCGCGCGAGATCGCGACCTTGCTCGGCGCGCCGACCAGCGACGCCGAAGCGATGGTGCGCGCCGCGCTCGTCCGCTTCCGCGACCGCATCGACGAGGGCGACGGCGTCGAGGTGGAGATGGAGCGCGCGTCATGATCAACGCCACCGCCCTCCGCGCGCTCGGCATCCTCGGCGGCGAGCCGCTCGTCCGCCTCATGGGCCGCCTCCGCGACGGCGACGCCGCGCTCGAGGACGACCTCCGCGAGATGGAGCGCGCCGCCTCCCTGCTCGCGCTCACGGCGCCGCCCGCGGAAGCACCCGCCGATCTCAAGCGGCGGGTCCTCTCGCGCGTCACCGCCGACGGCTACTACTTCCTGAGCGAGCGCGAATCTGATTGGGACCCCGGCAAGCTCCCCGGCGTCTCGCTGCGCCGCCTCTACATCGACTCGCGCGGCGGACGCGAGGCGCGCCTCGTGCGCCTCACTCCCTCCGCGCCCGCGGCCGCGGTCGCGGAAGCGGCCGGCGCCTCGTTCTACGTCCTCTCCGGCGACCTCCACGTGGACGGCGAGCGGCTCGAGATGGGCGACTGGTTCGCCGCCGCCGGCGAGCCGCCGACCGGCCGCACCGAGACGGGCTGCGTCCTCTTCACGGTCCTCACGGGAGCGGCTTCGCGCGCGAAGGGACGCACGCGCTCGATCGTGCGCGCGGCCGAGGGGGACTGGCGCAGCCTCGGCGACGGCGTCACCACCAAAGCACTGGGAGACGATCCGGAGCGCGGTCTCCGGACGAGCATCCTGCGCATGGAGCCCGGCGCGAGCTGGGCGTCGCACCGGCATGAAGGAGCGGAGGAGTTGTTTGTCGTGCGCGGCGATTGGCGCTGCCTGGGCACGAACCTCCACCCGGGCGACTACCACCGCGCCGGGCCCGGCACCGAGCACGAGACGACCACGTCGGCGGCAGGCTGCAAGCTGATCGTGGTGAGTCACTCGCTCGCCGCCGCGGACGGCTGAGCTCCGCGCCGCGCGATGATGGCCCGCCGCTCCGCTCGCGCTTCGAACGGTGACGGCGCTCCCGCCGATCGCATCGCCGAGACGCTCCGCTTTCAAGGGCCGTCCACTCCGGCCGACCGCATCGCCGAGACCCTCCGCCTCAACGGGCCGCTCACCGCGGCCGACATCGCGCGGGAGCACGGCTGCGGCGTGGTCGCGGTCCGCTCCCAGCTCCGCACCATGGAAGCGGCGGGGTTCGTCGCGCGGAGCACCGAGCGGCGCCCGATCGGCCGCCCGGTCTCGCGCTACGGCCTGACCGAGCGCGCCGAGGCTCTCTTCCCCAAGCGCTACGACCTCTTCTCGGAGCGGCTCGTCGAGGCCATCGTGCGCGAGTTCGGCGAGGAGGGGCTCGATGCCATCTTCGCGCGCTGGGAGGACGAGCTCTTCGAGCGGCTCGACGCGACGCTGCCGAGGGCGCCCCAGGCGCGCCTCGAGGCGCTCGCGCGGCTCCAGACGGAGAACGGCTTCATGGCTTCCGTGCGCTCGGACGGAGACGGCGTCGCGCTCGTGGAGCGGAACTGCCCCATCGCGGCGATCGCCGCGCGCCATCCCCAGATTTGCCGTCACGAAGCGGCCCTCTTCGGACGTACCTTGAAGTGGAAGACCACGCTGCACACGTGCCAGGCGTCGGGCGACGCCGCGTGCGTGTTCCAGATCGGCCGCGCCACGAAACGACGGGAGGGCTGACTTGCCGAAACTGCGTGTCGCGCTCGCGAACCGCGAGGAGATCGCGGATGGGACATACGCCTTCACCCTCGACCTGAAGGGGCAGCCGTTCACCTACAAGCCGGGGCAGACGGTCGACCTCACGTACGTCGACATGCCGAAGAACGACGCGGCCGGGAACAAGCGCACCTTCTCGATCGCGTCGGCGCCCGGCAAAGGGAAGCTCCTCGTCGCGACGCGCGACCGCGGGAGCGCGTTCAAGCGCTCGCTCATCGAGGCGCCGCTCGGCGTCGAGCTCGACCTGGAAGGGCCGTTCGGGTCCTTCACCCTCCCGAACAAGGCGACCACCGCGGTGCTCCTCGCGGGCGGGATCGGCGTGACGCCCTTCCGCTCGATGGCCCAGGACACGATCGAGCGCTCGCTCGACCACACGCTCACCCTGATCCACTCGAACCGCACGCCCGAGGAGGCGCCGTTCCTGCTCGAGCTCCTGAACTGGGCGACGAACAACAACGCGCGGTTCCATTACACGCCGACGATGACGAAGCCCGAGCGTTCGAAGAAGCCGTGGAAGGGAGAGCGGCGCCGGGTGGACGCGGCGAGCTTGCGCGACTGGCTCCCGAAGGGAGGCGCGTCGGTGCACTACGTGGCCGGCCCGGAGGGATTCGTGAAGGGCGCGGCCGAGGCGCTCAGGGCCGCGGGCGTCGACGAGGACCAGATCCGGACGGAGGAGTTCCCGGGTTACTGACGCGGCCGGGCCGCGCCGGCTCAACAACAAAAACGCGCCGCGCCCCTGGACAGGGACGCGGCGCGTTCGCGTGACGGCGCCGATTACTTCAGCAGCACCATCCGCTTCGACTCCGTGTATCCGCCGGCTTCCAGCTTGTAGAAGTAGACGCCCGAGGCCGCCAGCGCGCCCGCGTCGTTCCGGCCCGACCACGACGCTTCATGAATCCCGGCCGGCATCGTCTGGTTCACCAGCGTGGCGGTCAGCCTGCCGCGCGCGTCGAAGATCAGGAGCCGCACGGGCCCCGGCTGGGCGAGCGTGTAGCGGATCTTCGTCGCCGGGTTGAAGGGATTCGGCCGGTTCTGCGCGAGGGCGTAGCCCGCGTCCACCGGCGGCACGTCGACGCCGGTGACCGTGGTGCGCGTGCCGAGCCGCACCGAGATCGTGTTGCCGTTCGCATCGGCGCCGGCCGTGATCACATCCGACATCCCGTCGTGGTTCAGGTCGTCCACGGCGATGCTGGCCACCGGGTCGCTCATCGCGTAGGCGGTCGGCGCACCGAAGACGCCGCTTCCGTTGTTCTTGAGCGCCACGAAGAGGTTCTGCGTCGCGCTCCCGACGAGGAGATCGAGGTCGCCGTCCTGATCGAAGTCGCACGCCGTGAGGTCCCCCGCCCCAGCCGTCGCGGTGTAGGTCACCGGCGCCAAGAAGGCGCCCGGCGTGGCGGGATCCTGAAGCCGGACGACCGCGTTCCCGGTCGTCGGGTCGGTGGCGGCCAGGTCGGGCCTGCCGTCATTGTTCCAGTCGGCCACGACCACGTGCCCGGGGCGGGCACCCATCGCGATCGACGTGCCGGCGAACGAGAGGCTGCCGTTGCCGAAGAGGACGTCCACCTGACCGCAGTCGTCGGTCCCGACCACGGCGTCGAGCTTGCCGTCACCGTTCACGTCGGCGAGCTTGATGTCGACGCTCGAGCAACCGGTCCCGCTCGGGAGCGAGGAGAGGGTCGGCGCGCCGTAGGTGCCGTCCCCCACGCCCGGGTACGCGCGGAGCACGCCCGCGCCGGTGTCGTCCACCACGGCGTCGAGGATGCCGTCCCCGTTCAGGTCGCCGAGCGCAACGTCGTGGGACGTGCCGCCCGAGGCGATATCCGATTTGGGTCCGAGGTTCCCGGCGCCGTCGCCGAGGAGGACCGAAACGATGCCCGTCTGTCCCACGGTGATCGCGTCCGGCTTTCCGTCGCGGTTCAGGTCGCCCGAGGAGACGCTCCGGAGCGATGAGGAGGCGGCGAATCCGGTCTCCGGGGCGAAGTTCCCCATCCCGTTCCCGAGATGCATGGCGACCTGGCTCGCTCCGGCGGCGCCTGCCGCGGCGTCGCGACGGCCGTCACGATTGAAATCCGCGACGGTCAGGCCGCGCGGGTCCGCCTGGGTCGTGTAGGCGCTCGCCGCGAGCCAGCCCGCCTGCGGCACCGGATCCACGGCCGCCCCGCGGTTCTGGATCAACGTGAGCGCATTGCTCGACTCGCCGACGATCGCGACGCCGGGCTGCCCGTTCGCGAACCAGTCGCCGACCGCCATGATCTGATGGCCAGGGTAGAGGGTCGTGATGGCGCCCCGCCCCGCGAAGCCGTACGTGCCGTCCTGGAAGGCGCCGCTCGACGTCCCCTTCAGCGCCCAGAAGAAGCCGTAGGAGTGGCCGAACAGGAGATCGAGGTTCCCGTCGTGGTCGAGATCGGCCGCCTCGATCGTGTAGGCGTTCGAGGTCATGGGGTAGACCGTTCCCGCGCCGAACGTCCCGTTCCCGTTGCCCGGGAAGACGGTCACCTGGAACTGGACGTCGGACGCGGCCAGGTCGAGGTTGCCGTCCTTGTTGAAATCGCCGACCGCGAGAGCGCGCTTCGGCTTGTTCATCTCGAGCGAGGTCTCCGTCCCGAACGTGCCGTCGCCGTTGCCGAGACGCAGGAGGAGCCCGCCGAAGCCGAGGTAATTCCCCGCGACCATCAGGTCGAGCTTGCCGTCCTTGTTGAAGTCGGCGAGGACGAGGTCGGTCGGGCCGCCGTTGCCGACGGCGTAGTCGACCTTGGGCGCGAACCCGCCGGCGCCGTTTCCGAGCAGCACCGAGACGGTCGCGCTCGCTCCGTTCAGCACGACCAGGTCCATCTTGCCGTCGCCGTTCAGATCTCCGGCGCGCAGCGCGACGGGTCCGTTCCCCACCGCGAAATCGGCCTTGGCGAGGAAGCCGGTCGAGCCGTCGTTGCGCAGCAACGAGACGGTGTTCGCGGTCTGGTTGGCGGTCACGATGTCGGCACGGCCGTTTCCGTCGAAGTCCGCCGACACGATCGCGGCGGCCCCGGCGCCGATGGGGAAATCCTTCTTGGTCTTGAACGTCCCCCCGCCCAGGTTCAGGAACACCGAGGCGACCGCGGTGCCGCGGCAGGCCACGACCAGATCGGGCAGCGCATCGGCGTCGACGCGCGTGAAGACGGCGGCCGAGGGACCTGCCGCCGTGATGAGCGCGGACGCGTCGCCGAAGGTGCCGTTCCCGTTCCCGAAGTCGACCGCGGGAAGTCCGTAGACGATATCCAGGTGTCCGTCCTGATTCAGGTCGGCCACGTCCACGTCCACCATGCTGAAGTTGATCGGGAGCCCCGCGACGGTGATCGGCGGCCCGAAGGTGCCGTCTCCGATCCCGGGATAGAGCGTGCGGGAATCCGGGAGGAGGGCGATGAGGTCCGGCAGGCCGTCCTCGTTGAAGTCGCCGATCGCGAGCACGTCGGAGTGGCCGAGCAGCGGCAGCGTGGTCGCCGCGGCAAAGCCGCCCCCGGATTGCGCGAGCGCGATCGAGGTCGAATCGTTCGTCGTGCCCGCGCAGGTCCAGATCAGGTCGAGCCGGCCATCGCGATTCAGGTCGTACGCCTGGAGGTCGGTGATCTTGCCGGAGGCCGCGATGCGCGTCGCCGCGCCGAACGTTCCGTTCCCGTTTCCGAGGCGATAGCAGACCTGGTTCGGGCCCGATTCGGCGAAGAGCATGTCGAGCTTGCCGTCGCGGTTCAGGTCGGCGAGCGATATGAACGTCGGCGGCGACGATTCGGCGTACATGGTCGGGACGCCAAAGCCGCCGGTCCCGTTGCCGAGCGCGATCCCCACGACGTACGGCCCACCGGAGACCCAGCTCGTGTACGCGAGGTCGAGGGCTCCATCGCGGTTCACGTCGCCGAGCGAGAGCGTGCGCACCCCCTCGCCGGTCAGGCTGAACGCGGTGCGCGCCCCGAAGCCGCCGGTGCCGTCGCCCAGGAACACCGATACGGTCGTCGCGCCGGTGGCGTCGTCGGAGACCACGGCGTCGGGGTTGCCGTCACGATTGAGGTCGCCCAGCGCGAACGAGCGCTCCGGCGACGTGCCGTCTCCGAAGTAACGCAGCGCCTGGAACGTCCCGTCACCGTTTCCGAGCGCCGACTTCACGCCCCCCGCGACGTTGGTCACGAAGTCGAGCTTGCCGTCGTGGTTCAAATCAGCCAGCTCGAAGCGGCGGTCCTGCCCCGCGGACGGAGCTGTCGCGCTGCGGGCCGCGAGCCAGCGCCCTTCGGTCGAGAAGGCGAGCCAGCCCTGCGAGGCATGCGCCGAACCGGCCAAGGCGAGGCCGATCAGGAGCATGATGACGAACGGTGCAGATCGGGAAAGGTGGGTCGGAGAGGTCGAAGCCGGGATGCAACGATCCGAGCCGGGCCGCATAGTTGCTCCTCAGGGGTCTGGGGGCGATGAATACCATCCCGGCGGGCTGCAGGAACAGTACCAATCCCCCGGCGGGCGTAAGTGCTTGTGTTTCAGTCGGAACCGTCCCCCGATCGGGCCAAATCACCCGACTTGGTGGCGGCATTTGACCCACCCTGTGGCTCTGACGCTGCAGCGATGTGGCTGGTGGCCCGGCCCTCGAAGCCAGTCGCGTCGTGGTTGGCGTGGTCGCCACAGGGCCAGATTGGCGCGCCCGCATGCGCCGAATCGTCTCGGAGGCATCCAAAATAGCGATACTGGCGCTGCTCGAACACGACATTCGTCATGCTCCAGCGCGCCGGTAGGCCTTTTTCCACCCAACAGGTTGGGGTAGAATTGATCCGGACCCCAAGATGTTGTGTTTTCTCTTGACGCCCTTCGGACCCGGTTTCGTAATCTTCCGCCCAGTTTCGCGATGGGCCCCGGCCCCCGGATGGGCCGGACGAGGGGGTCGCGTGAGCCGGTTTCGCGGCCCATGGGAGGGGTGGCTACCAAGAGGGAACGCATCATGGTCAGGGATCTCGGAAGCGACGGGACCGCAATCGGCAGCGAGGGAATGGCAGTCTTGGAAGAGACCACGGAAGCGCGCGCGCAGGTGAGAAACGGTACGGAGAAAGCGAAGAAAGGTCTTCGCTTCCCCCGCGTCTACACGCGCGCGGGCGAACACCCATACGACGGCGTCGAGTGGGAGCTGCGCACGGCGGCGATCACGAACGAGCACGGGAAGATCGTCTTCGAGCAGAAGGACGTCGAGTTCCCGAAGTTCTGGTCGCAGATGGCGACGAACGTGGTCGCCTCGAAATATTTCCGCGGACAGATGGGGATGCCCGAACGCGAGCGCTCGGTGAAGCAGCTCATCGGCCGCGTCGCCCGCACCATCGCCGGCTGGGGCCGCGCGCAGGAGTACTTCGCCTCCGAGATGGACGCCCAGGCGTTCGAGGACGAGCTGACGTATCTCCTCCTTCACCAGAAGGCCTCGTTCAACTCCCCGGTCTGGTTCAACTGCGGCGTCGAGGAGAAGCCGCAGTGCTCCGCCTGCTTCATCAACTCGGTCGCCGACACGATGGACGGCATCCTCACCCTCGCGAAGACCGAGGGGCTGCTCTTCAAGTGGGGCTCCGGCACCGGCACGAACTTCTCCTCGCTCCGCTCCTCGAAGGAGCACATCAAGGGCGGCGGCAAGGCCTCCGGCCCCGTGTCGTTCATGAAGGGCTTCGACGCCTTCGCCGGGGTCATCAAGTCGGGCGGCCGCACGCGCCGCGCGGCGAAGATGGTCATCCTGAACGCCGAGCACCCCGACATCGTCGAGTACATCAAGTGCAAGTCCGAGGAGGAGAAGAAGGCCTGGACGCTCATCGACTCGGGCTACGACTCCTCGCTGAACGGTCCCGCCTACTCCTCGATCTTCTTCCAGAACTCGAACAACTCGGTCCGCGCGAAGGACGAGTTCATGGAGGCGGTGGAGAAGGACCTCCCGTGGACGACGAAGGCGGTCGTCGACGGCAAGCCGATGGACACCTACCGCGCGCGCGACCTCATGAACATGATCTGCGACGCGGCGCACCAGTGCGGCGACCCGGGCCTCCAGTTCGACACGACGATCAACGACTGGCACACCTGCCCGAACACGGCGCGGATCAACGCGTCGAATCCGTGCAGCGAGTACATGTTCCTCGACGACTCAGCCTGCAATCTCGCCTCGCTGAACCTCATGAAGTTCCTGCGCGACGACCGCACGTTCGACACGGAGCGCTACCGCCACGCGGCGGCCACGATGATCACCGCGCAGGAGATCATCGTCGACAACGCCTCCTACCCGACGAAGTCGATCGAGAAGAACAGCCACGATTTCCGCCCGCTCGGGCTCGGCTACGCGAACCTCGGCGCGCTCCTCATGTCGTGGGGGATCCCCTACGACAGCGATCGCGGGCGCGCGGTGGCGGCGGCGCTCACGGCGCTGATCCACGGCGAAGCGTACCGCCAGAGCGCGCAGATCGCGGCGGACGTGACCGGGCCCTTCGCCGGCTACGAGAAGAACCGCGAGCCGATGCTCCGCGTCATCAAGAAGCACTGGGATGCCGTCGACCAGATCGACACGCGCGGCATTCCGCGGGAGATCATGGACGCGACGCGCGCGACCTGGCAGGAGTGCTGGGACCTCGGCGCGAAGCACGGCTTCCGCAACTCGCAGGTCACGGTGATCGCGCCCACGGGGACCATCGCCTTCATGATGGATTGCGACACCACCGGCATCGAGCCGGACATCGCGCTCGTGAAGTACAAGAAGCTCGCGGGCGGCGGCATGCTCAAGATCGTGAACCACACGGTGCCCGAGGCGCTCCGGCGTCTCGGCTATGGGGAGGATGCGGTGAATCGGATCGTGCACTTCATCGACGAGCACGAGACGATTGAGGGAGCGCCGGGGCTCAAGGATGAGCACCTCCCCGTATTCGACTGCGCGTTCCAGGCGAAGAGCGGCACGCGGTCGATCCACTACATGGGCCACATCCGGATGATGGAGGCGGTCCAGCCGTTCATCTCCGGCGCCATCTCGAAGACGGTGAACATGCCGGAGAGCGCGACGGCCCAGGACATCGCCGACGCGTACATGGCGGCGTGGAAGGGCGGGCTGAAGGCGATCGCCATCTATCGCGACGGCTCGAAGCGGAGCCAGCCGCTCTCGACGAGCAAGGAGGACCGCGGCGCCCAGAGGCCGGTGCTCCAGGTGGTGCAGCCGGCGCAGCCCAAGCGGCACCGCCTTCCCGACGAGCGGAAGTCGATCACCCACAAGTTCTCGGTCGGCGGCCACGACGGGTATCTCACCGTCGGCATGTACGAGGACGGCACGCCGGGCGAGATCTTCATCGTGATGGCCAAGGCGGGGAGCACGCTCTCGGGCGTCATGGACTCGTTCGCGACCGCGGTCTCGCTCGGGCTCCAGCACGGCGTCCCGCTCGAGCTCTACGTGACCAAGTTCGCCCACGTGCGCTTCGAGCCGCACGGCTTCACGAAGAACTCCGACATCCCGATCGCGAAATCGATCATCGACTACATCTTCCGCTGGCTCGGGATCAAGTTCCTCGGCCACGCGCCGGCCTCGGCGTCGTACGAGGCGGCGAAGGAGGATCCGCTCGAGGCGCACGGCGTGCAGCCGGTCTCCGAGAATCAGCTCTCGCTGATCACGGGGATCGTGCCGGGCCGCGTCATGGAGCCGCCGGTCGAGGACACGCCGTTCGTGTCGCAGACCGACGCCCCTCCCTGCACCGAGTGCGGCGCGATCATGGTGCGTCGCGGCGCATGCTATTCATGCCTGAACTGCGGCGCGACGAGCGGGTGTAGCTAAGCGCCGAGCCGGCGCTGCCGGCGAAGGCGTTTAGCGAGGCGAGATGGGTTGTTCGTGACGGGTTGTGGCAACGAACAACCAGTGAAACGAGAGGGCCCCGGGAGCGATCCCGGGGCCCGGTTTGTTCCCTCCGGCTCTCGCCGGCTTCGGCCATTACATCGCCTCCCGCCGCTCCGGGCCCTGATCGATCGGCTCACCGGTGCGGGCGTCGACCACCTGCCGGCGCGGCACGGGCGTGCGCCGCTGCGGCGGGAGCGCGACCGCGTGCTCGCGATAGTCGCGCAGGAGCATCGCGCCCACGGTCATCATCCAGACCTGCAGCGGAAGTCCTACGCCGAAGCGTCCGATCATCCCCCGCATCGGGTTCACCGCCGCGCCGATCGTGGTCGCGTTCAGGAACTCGAAGGCGTAGAGGATGATCCCGAACGTCGCGAAGACGGCGCCGCC
>JBLMWD010000025.1:0-17291 GCA_050257045.1 Bacteroidota bacterium
AAGATCATCTTGCCGAAGAGGATCGCGAAGACCGCGCCGAGGAATGCGGCGCCCGCGGGGAGCCGCGGCGGGAGCGTCATCGCGAGGAGGAGCCCGGTGCAGACGGCGCTCCCGTCCTTCACCGACGTGCGCGTCTTCTGGAGCCGGCCCGCGCCCCATTCCGAGGCGACGGCGCCGAGGATGGACGCCGCGATCACCTCGAGGGCCGGAACGCCGAAGAGGAGCACGCCCCACGCGGCGGCCGGAAAGAGCGCCGCGTTCACCGTCCACATGATCGTCGCGGTCGATTCGGAGGTCCGGACGTGCGGCCCCGGCGAGAGGACGAACGGCCGGCGCGGCTCGTCCGCCGGCGCGGGCGTCGGGGCGGGCGCGTTCGGCGCAGGCGCGTTCGGATCGGGCGCGATCACGTTCATACCGTCACCCGCACGCTGTCGGCGCGGCGGAGCGCCGACTTCGCCACCTGCATGAACTGGAGGAGCGGCCGCCCCGAGGGGCAGACGAACGTGCAGCAGCCGCACTCGTAGCACTCGGGCGCGCCGAAGGGTTTCGTGTCGAGGGTCTTCCCCGCCTCGACGCGGATCGAGACCTGGTCGGGCTCGAGCCCGAGCGGACAGGCGTCCACGCACCGCCCGCACTGGATGCAGGGGCCGTAACCCGTCTCGAACGGCCCGCGGCCGGTCAGGGCGAGGAGCCCGTTCATGCCTTTGGTGATCGGCAGGTCGAGACGCGGCAGGGCCCGCCCCATCATCGGGCCGCCCGCGATGAGCCGCGTGGTGTCGACGCGGATCCCGCCGCAGAACTCCACGACGCGCTCGAGCAGCGTGCCGAGCGGGACCCGCACGTTGCGCGGGTGGATCACGCCCGGGCCGGTGACGGTGATGATCCGGTCGAGGAGCGGCTTCCGGTAGCGGAGCGCGTGGTAGACGGCATGGGCGGTCGCCACGTTCTGGACGACGACGCCGACCGCCAGGGGGAGAGCACGCAGCGGAATGGCGCGGCCGGTGAGCGCGGCCACCAGCTGGCGCTCAGCCCCCTGGGGATATCTCACTTCGCACGGGATCACCTCGAAGGTGACGCCGTCCTGCGGGACGCGGCGTGCCGCCTCGCGGAGTGCGTCGGCGGCCGGGATCTTGTCGGCCTCGACGCCCGCGAGGACGCGCTTCACGCCCACGATGCGCGCCATCGCGAGCGCGCCTTCGACGATCGCCTCGGGCTCGGCGAGCATGAGGCGGTAGTCGGAGGTGAGGTACGGCTCGCACTCGGCGCCGTTCAGCACGAACGTGTCGACGCGCGTCCCCTCGGGGAGCGTGAGCTTGCGGTGCGTCGGGAACGCCGCGCCGCCGAGCCCCACGATGCCGGCCTCGCGGATCCGCTCGAGCGCTTCGCCGGGGCCGATCTCGCGCCACCCCGGATCTTCGGGGAACTCCATCTCGTCGTCACTCTCGCGCACGATCGCGATCGCCTCGGAGGAGACCAGGGTCGGATGCGGGCGCTTGTCGATCGGGCGGACCTTCCCGGAGATCGTGGCGTGGAGCGGCACGCCGCTCGCCCCCGCCTCCGCGACCTTCTGGCCGCGCACCACGCGGTCCCCCTTCTTCACGATCGGCTTCGAGGGATCGCCGAGATGCTGGAGCAGCGGGAGCCACACCTCGTTCGGCGGCGGGTCGATCGGCTCGATCTCCCGCTCCTTCGTCTCGCGCTTGTGCGGGTCGGGGTGGATGCCGCCGCGCCCGAATGTCTTCAGCTCGATCGCCATTCGGCTACCCCAGGAAGCAGGTCTCGAGAATCTCGGGGAATCCGTGGAAGCCGGAGGGCCCGAGGAGATACGCGACGGTGGAGTGGACGTCCGACGCGAGGCCGCTCTTCGCGACCACGGTGGCGCTCTTGTGTTCGCCCGAGGGGCGCCCGCGGCGCGCGTCGAGATGGTGGCCGACTTCGAAACGCCCCAGGCGGTGGTGCTGCAGCGTGTCGTTGCTCGTCGCGACCGCCCGGTCCTTCAACGTGAGCACGCGCTCGATCCGTCCCGTGACGGGATGCGGGATCCCGATCGACCAGCCCGAGGCGTCGTCGTCCGGCGCGCCCAGCGCGTAGACGTTCCCCCCCAGATCGACGAGCGCCGACTCGATCCCCTCGGCGCGAATCGCGTCGACAGCGCGGTCGAGCGCCCATCCCTTGCCGATCGAGCCGAGGTCGAGCGCCATCCCCGCGCGGTCGAGGCCGATGCGGCTCCCGAGGCGGTCGACCCGCACGTGCCGCCAGCCGGTGCGGTCGAGCGCCCGCGCGATCTCCCGGTCGGTCGGCCAGGCGGTGCGGCCGGAGTGATAGAAGCCGTAGAGCTTCATGAGCGGAAGGACCGTCGGGTCGTAGAGCCCGTTCGTGCGGGACGCCATCGCGCACGAACGCTCGACCACGTCGAGGAGCGCCGCGTCGACGCGCACGGCGGCGCGACCCGCGGCGGCGTTCACGCGGCTCACCTGGCTGTCGGGACGGTGGATGCTCATCTGCTCGTCCACCTGGCGCACCGCGCGGAAGGCCCCTTCCACGGCCCGCTCGGCACGGCGGGGGTCGTGGTCGCTTACGACCACGCGCATCCAGGTTCCCAGGGCGGGGCGGGAGGACTCGAGGCGGCGGGCACGGCGCGCCAGCTCTTGCGGGAGCTTTGGGAACCCCGGGCGGGCAATCGCGAAGGCAGTCCCGCCGGTAACGAGGGCCGCCAGGCCCAGGAAACGACGCCTTCCGGCCTGGAAACCCGGGTCGT
The DNA here is from genome assembly GCA_050257045.1 of Bacteroidota bacterium. GTDB lineage: Bacteria > Eisenbacteria > RBG-16-71-46 > SZUA-252 > SZUA-252 > DASQJL01. The sequence continues at coordinate 2,759 of JBLMWD010000025.1, forward strand.
CCGTGTGGGGATTCCTAGCTTCGCGTGGGGGGGTCTTGTGATCGGCCATAGCCCGCTCCGTTCGGGAAAACCTGCCCTTTTGTCAGGAGAACCTATCGGCCGGAGTCTACGACTTTGCCCCTTCGAATCCCCTGCTACCAAAGTAGCGGTGCCAAAGTACCCCCGCGGCGGTGCCAAGGTACCAGGGAGAATCGAGGGGAAACGTGCGACAGTTTTGTCAGTCGATATCGCGACCCAGGAAGGGAGGCCTTTATGCCCAACGTTCCCGAGTTCTACGTAGACACCGACCTCTGCACCGAATGCGGGGATTGCATCAAGGCGATGCCCCAGGCGTTCCGCAAGGTCGAGGACGAGGAGGTCGCCGAGGTTCACAACACGGCGATCGACGAGTCGCAGAAGCCCCGTTTGGACAAGATCATCGCCGAGTGCCCCGGACACGCCATTCTCTGGCGGAAGAAGTAGGCCCGCCATGGCATCGATCGACCTCAGAGAGCGGATCCGGACGTCGGTCCTCGACGTTCGCGGCGACGGGAAGGCCGGTGGCGGCCTCGTCCTCGCGTTCCAGAGTCTCGCCAACCTCATGCTCCGGGATTCCGGGCTGCACGTGCAGGAGTGGCCCTTCTTCAGCTCCGCCCGGCGGGGGGCGAACATCCGCTCCTTCCTCCGGGTCGGATCCAAGCCGATCCTCGCGGCCTGTGAGGTGACCCGCCCGGCGCTCTCGGTCCTCATGGACGAGGGGGCGTCCCGGTCCGTCGACTTCACGCAGGGGGTCCCCCCCGGGGGCACCTTCGTGCTCAACACGCCGCACACCCCCGAGGAGTGCGCCCGGCACTACGGACTCGTCGGCCGCGTCTTGACCGTGGACGGCGACAAGATCGGCACCGAGCACCTCAAGGCCACGATCGGGAACGTCTCGATCTACGTCGCGACGGCGCGCGCGATCGGCGGGTTCGAGGACCAGGCCATCGTGGAATCGTTCCTCCAGACGCTGAGCAAGCGGCACGTCCCCGCGGCGGTCGTCGAACGGAACAAGGGCGCCCTCAAGGCCTCGCTCGAGGCGGTGACGGAGGGGGTGTTCGAAGAGCCGCTCCAGCAGCGGCACGCGGCGCCTCCCTGGCGCGGATACGGCTACCTGCCGGTCGGCGCGCAGACGGCGCTCCGCCTCTCGGCCGCGAACCAGACCGCCAACTACGCCCCGAGCGGGCTCCGGCTCCGCTTCGAGGATCCGAAGACCGCGTGCAACGGCTGCGCCCACTGCATCACGAATTGCCCCGAGGGGATCATCCACTTCGTTCCCGACGCGGAGCGCGGGCTGCTCGTGACCGGCGTCGACGTGAGCACGTTCTGCAAGCTGTGCGGCGAGTGCATCGCCGTCTGCCCCGAGCACCTCTTCCGCGAAGTGCCCTACGAAGAGCCGTGGCTGGAGGTGATTCCGTCATGAGCAAGGTACTCGACAACAACCACGCGCCTGCCGACGCGCTCACCCACTGCGCGACGCCGTCGGGCGAGATCTATCCGGACGCGATCGACCTCACGAAGGTCCGCGCCGCCCACCACCCGCTCTACACGAAGCGCGAGACGATCACCGCCGACGGCAACACCGCCGCCGCGATCGCCTCGCTCCAGATGTGGCGCGCCGTGATCTTTGCGGGATTCCCGATCACCCCCTCGACGAAGTGGATCGAGACGGTGGCCGCGCGCATCGCGGCCGACGTGGGCGGGAAGAAGCGGGTGAAGCTGCTCGAGGCGGAGCACGCCGTGGCCGACTACATGGTCGGCGCCGCGGCCTCCTGCCGCGATCTGATCTTCCCCACGGCGACGAGCAGCGTGGGGCTCGACCACATGACCGAGACGACGCGCTCGCTGGGCGCGAGCGGCCTCGGGAACGTGATGCTCGTGAACGTCTACCGCGCGACCGCGAACTTCCCGCTCTGCATCGAGGGCGATCCCAGCGACACGCTCGCGCACCGCGACGACGGCTTCATCCAGCTCGTCTGCCGCGGCAAGCAGCAGATCTACGACACGGTGCTCCAGGCGCCGTGCCTCGGCATGCAGCCCGACATCCTGACGCCGACGATGCCGGGCTACTACGGAATCAAGGACAGCCACCGGAACGCGCGCCTCACCGTCGAGCCCGACACCGAGATCCACGCGTTCCAGGACCACTGGATCCGTTCCTGCGCGCTGCCCGGGCTCCTGAACGGCGACTCGGCGTTCGGAAACTGTGTCACGTCCCGGCATTTCCAGGGCTTCAAGGTGGCCCAGAAGCGGCGCATGGATCGGGCGCTCGAGATCCTGCCGATCCTCGGTGCCGACTTCGAGCGGAAGTTCGGACGGCCCGGTCTCGCCTACTTCGACTCGGTCGGGTTCCAGAACGGGAACTCTCCGGACATCGCCGTCGTGGGGATGGGCCCCGACTTCGGGACCTTCGAGGCGATCCGGGAGGAGTACCAGCGGCTCGCGTGGACGCGCGTGGCGGGAATCGCGGTGCGCCTCCTCACGCCGTTCCCGCGCGAGGCGGTGCGCGCGCGGCTCGCGGGCGCCAAGGTGGTGCTCGTCGTGAACCAGGCGCACCACCACGGCCGCGGCCACCTCACGCTGGACGTCGCGGACGCGCTCGCGGGGCTCGACACGCCGCCCCGGATCGTGAGCGTCTTCACGGGACTCGGCGGCGCCGACGTCTCCGAGTCGACCTGGGAGCGGATGCTGGACCACGCGCGGTCGGCGCTGGACGGGAAGCCCCTCCCGCCGGTCGCGTTCTTCCACGAAGGGACGCAGCTATGAGCGGATTCAAGGAGATCGCGCTGCGCGAATCGTGCTTCCGCCCGGGCTCGACGCTCTGCCCGGGGTGCATGGAGTCGATCGCGCTCCAGAACGTGGGCCGCGTCTCGGACAACGGCATGAAGACCGTGTTCACCCTGGGCACGTCCTGCGCCGAGGTGTCGAGCCTCGCCTTCCCGAACGTGGTCGCGTGGGGCCGCGGCGACACGCCCCCCGACGACTTCCGGAAATCATTCGGGATCATCCACAACGTCTTCGAGAGCGCGCCGACGCTGGCCGAGGCCGCGCGCGACGTGGCCGACGTCCTCGCCGACCACGGCGCCTTCACGCACCCCGTCCAGGTGATCGGGGCGAGCGGCGACGGCGGCGCGTTCGCCATCGGGCTCCGGCCGTTCCTGCACACCATCTACCGGCGGAGCCGCGTCACGTTGATGGTGCTCGTGAACGAGATCTTCGCGAACACGGGCTTCCAGTACAGCCCGGCGACCACACCGTTCGCGGAGACGTCCACGACGCCGGTCGGGGAGGCCTCCTTGGGCAACCCGAGGCCTCCCCTCGACTACATCCACCTGGCCATCGCCGCGGGGGCGGGCCTGGTGGCGCAGGTGAGCCCCGCGCACCCGAAGCTCTTCGTGAAGACGATGGAGAAGGCGCTCGCGTGCAAGGAGACGGCGGTGATCTTCGTGCCGGCCCCCTGCATCAGCGGCTGGAAGTTCGAGGATGGCGAGACGATCCACCTCGCCACCCTGGGCGCCCAGTGCGGCGTCTTCCCGGTCTTCGTCTGGGAGAAGGGCGCGGGCGGCTCGGTGAAGGACTGCCCGCAGGAGGCCGCGGAGCGTCCGGCCATCGAGGAGTTCCTCGGCGGACAGCGGCGGTTCCATCACCTGGTGCAAAAGGGTCCGGACGGGCGTTTCGTGCCGCGTCCCGGTCGCGAGGCGGATGTCGAGCGCCTGCGCTCGTGGACCCAGAGCAACGTGGACCGGTTGTACAGCCTGTCCACGATTCACTGATGTAGTTCGGCGCGGCTCCGACGTGCGGTGCTCCGGGGGGGGACCGGCGCCGCCGGCGGTTGCCGCGCCATCTTTTTTAGAGATGAGCCAGCTGCGTCCCCTTGTAGTAATGCCGCAGGATCTCCCGGTAGCTCTTCCCCGCCCGCGCCATCCCCATCGCGCCCCACTGGCACATCCCGATGCCGTGGCCGTTCCCCGCGCCGGTCGCCACCACCTCCATCGGCGCGCCGTCGGTCGCGCGCACGATCCCGATCTTGAAGAAGGAGCTTCGTAGGATCGCGTCGCCGCCCGGGCGCCGGAGCGACCAGCGGATCCGGTCTCCGTGGAGGATGCAGACACCGTCCGTCGTCTCGATCACGAGCTCCCAGACACGGCCGCAGCGCGAGCGGCTCTCGACGCGCACGTCGAGAAGCTGGCCGTCGAGGGCCGCTGCCGAGGCGCCCTCGGCCGGCGCGTATTTCCGCAGCGTGTCGATGAACTCGTCGACGCTCCACTCCTCGCGCCAGCGGTAGTTCGCCGAGAGCGAGCACCAGCCGTTGAGGGTTCCTTCGTCGGCGTCGCGCACGCTCCGGAGGTACGAGGTCCACGGCCAGGGCCAGACGTCCTCGACGTTCGACGTCCTGCCGCCGCAGGCGGAGGAATAGACGGCGCGGATCGGCGCGTTGTCGGAGAGAAGCACCTCCCCGCGGGTCTCCTGCACGGCGCGGTTCGTCTGCGAGCTCTCGCGCAGCGTGCCGCCGTAGACCTGGTCCTCGACGGTGGCCCAGAGGTCGAATCCGAGGTCGGCGCGCCGGCCGAGATAGGAGAGCGTGTACGAGCGCGCCGCCACCGCCTGCGCCTTCACCGCCTGGTAGTCGGTGTCGGGCGGATGGCCGATCTCCTCGGGGAGGACGCCGCGGAGGTAGTCCTCGAGCGGCACCACGTTCACGATCGTGAGCCCGCCGGAGGCGCTCCCGTAAATGCGGAACGTGCCGCGATACCAGCGCCCGCTCCATCCCGAGTAGCCGCTCCCCTCGGGGACCAGGAGGAGCGTGTCGTCGGGGTCGGTGCTCGCGATCGCGCTCCCGCCCCCGCGGTGGAGGACGTCGATCGACCCGCCGGCGCGCCGGATCCGGAGGACCGCGCCGGCGTCCAGCGAGGCGAGCTCGTTGCCGTCCGGCGTGACGAGCTTCCATGCCGTCGAGCCCCCGACGAGCATCTGGGGGACGCCCACCTTGAGGCCGATCCGCACGGTCGTCGCCGTGCGCCAGGCATCGCTCACGGGCCCGGGGGCGGCCGGGCCGCCGAAGGGAGGCGACGTCCGCACCGGTGTCCGGCGCGGCGGTGGAGCGGGAGGCACTGGCTCCTCGCGCGGCGCGGGCGCGGGCGCGGGCGGCGCCTCGCGCGGACGCGTGGAGGCGCAGCCCGAGCCGAGGAGGGCGGCGAGGGTGAGCGCGAAGACGAGGGGCCCGGCGGTCCAACCGGGGGCCCGCGCCGGGAGCACGCGAGGCAAGGCCCTAGCGCTCCGGATCGGGCGGCGGCGTAACGCTGCCAAGCACGACCTCCTTTCGCGCGCCCGTGGCCGACGGGACGTTTCCCGGCCGGCCGGCCAGCGTCTCCGCGGCCAGGAAGGCGAACGCCATTGCCTCCTTCGACTCGGACGGGACGCCCAGCTCGTCGCTCGTCCGCACGGCGGCGCCCCGCACCTGCTCGGCGATGGCCGCGATCAGCGTCGCGTTCCTGGCGCCGCCTCCCGAGACGATGATCGCGTCGGGGCGATGCCGTCCCGACTGCTGGACCCCCTGCGCCACGCCGCCCGCGGTGACCTCCACCGCGGTGCGGAGCCGGTCCTCGATCGACATCCCGTGCGTGCGGGCGAGGAACCGTTCGCGATAGGCGGCGCCGAACTCCTCGCGTCCGGCGCTCTTCGGCGGGTTCCGCGCGAAGAAGGGATCGTCGAGGAACTCGGCCACCACCGACTCGTCGGCGCGGCCGCGTGCGGCGATCGCGCCGCCGTCGTCGTAGCCGGATCCCCCGGGGCGGAGCGCCGCGATCAGGCCGTCGAGGAGCATGTTCCCCGGCCCGCAGTCGAACGCGACGACGCCGTCGATCGCGGCTCCCCGGGGAACGCGCGTCAGGTTCGCGATGCCGCCGATGTTCAAGAGCACGCGGTCCTCGTCGTCGGAGCCGAACTGGTTGTAGTCGAACCGCGGCACGAGCGGCGCTCCTTCGCCCCCCTCGAGGATGTCGGCCATCCGGAAGTCCGAGACGACCGAGGTGCGAAGGGCGCGCGCGACGATCGTCGGCTCGCCGATCTGCGCCGTGAGCGGGTGCCCCGAGCGCTCACCATGCGGATCGTGGAAGACGGTCTGGCCGTGGAAGCCGACCACGTCGGGCGGCTGGTCCCACCCGGCCGCCACGTGCGCCTGCCGTGCCGCGTCGGCCGCGATCTCTCCGAGGGCGATGGCCAGTGCGAAGAGGCGCCGCATCGGGAGCGTCCCCTCCTGCGCCTGGAGGATGTCGCGCCGGAGTGCGTCGGCGAAGCGCACGGACCGGAACGCGACGAGACGCGTCGCGCGCCGCGCCGCGTCGCCCCCTTCCACGAGGACCGCCGCCGCGTCCATGGCGTCCGCGGAAGTGCCGCTCATGAGCCCGATCGCGCGCGCCGCGGGCAAAAGGCGCGCGTCCGAGGGAACGGCCGGTCCTCGCGCCGCCGTCACCGGCCGCTCCCCTGGAGCACGCCCTCGACGATCTGGCGCTGGAACAGCGCGAACGCCACGAGGACCGGAAGCGTCGCGACCGCCGAGCCCGCGAGGAGCGCGCCCCAGTCGACCGCGTACTCCGACTGCGCGAAGAGGGCGAGCCCGACCGGGAGGGTGCGCATCGATTCCGACGTCGTGAGGACGAGCGGCTGGAGGAAGGCGTTCCACGTCATGAGGAAGCCGTTCACGCCGACCACCGCGAGCCCCGGCCCGGAGAGCGGGAGCACGATGCGCCAGAAGATCGCGCCGCGCGAGAGCCCGTCAGTCCGCGCCGCGTCCTCCAGCTCGGCCGACATCGTCTGGTAGTAGTGCGCCATGAAGAGGACGCCGAAGGGATCGGCGAGATGCGGGAGGATCAGGGCGGCGTACGTGTCGAGGAGCCCGAGCTTCGCCATGAGGAGATAGAGCGGGATCAGCGTCACCTGCCGCGGCAGGACGAGGAACGCGGTCGCGAGGGCGAACGTGGCGCCGCGGCCGAGGAAGCGCGCGCGGGCGAGCGCGTGTCCCGCCGCAGCGGCGAGCAGGATCTGGATCGGCACCGCGACGCACGAGACGACGATGGAGTTGATCGCGAAGCGTCCCATCGGTCCCCCCGAGGCGAGTGCCTTGTAGTGCTCCAGCGTGAGCGGGCGTCCCCACCAGTCGGCCGGCGAGACGGGGAGATCGCCCCCTACCCCCAGCGAGACGCGCGCCATGTAGAGGAGCGGGGCCAGGGAAAAAAGCGCCACGCCGGAGAGGACGAGGTAGGGCCAGAGCCGGTCGCGGGTCACGCCGCCAACCCCGCGATGCGCCCGCCCCGGCTCACGCCGCCGGCTCCGGGCGCAGGGCGCGCCGCTGCACGAGGAGGATGATCCCCACGAGCGCGAGCAGCAGATACGCGAGCGCCGAGGCGTACCCCATCTCGAAGTGGTAGAAGGCGCGCTCGTAGAGATGATAGACGAGCGTGAGCGTGCTCTCGAGCGGCCCCCCGCGCGTCAGCACGAAGACCTCGATGAAGATCTGGAACGAGCGGATCGTGTTGAGGAGGACGACGAAGAGGAGCACGGGACGGAGGTGCGGCAGCACGATCCGCCGCTCCACCTGCCACGCCGAGAGTCCCTCGAGCCGCGCCGCCTCGAGCTGCTCCGCGGGGAGCGTCTTCCGCCCCGCGAGGATCAGGATCGCGTAGTACCCGACGCTCGCCCAGATGTCCATGAGCATGATCGAGGGGAGCGCCGTGCGCACGTCCTGGAGCCAGTGGACGCGCGCGAGCCCCGTTGCTGCGAGCCAGCCGTTCAGGAGCCCGTCCTCGGCGTAGAGCGACTTGAAGACGAGCGCGATCACCACCATCGAGAGCGTGGCCGGGAAGAACACGGCCGCGCGGAAGAACGACTCGCCACGCCGGATCCGTCCGAGTAGCGCCGCCACGAAGTACGCCAGGATGAGCGTCACGGGAAGGGTCCCGACCACGAAGATGACGGTCGTCCGGAGCGCGTGCCAGAACGAGGGCGAGGCCAGCGCCCGCGCGTAGTTCGCGAGGCCGACGAAATGCGTGAGGTCGGAGCGCAGCGGGTTCATCTCCATGAAGGAGAGAGCCAGCGCGTAGACCAGCGGGAAGAGGCCGAAGGCGGCGAAGCAGAGCGCCCAGGGGAGGAGACCCGCCGAGGGGCGCCCCGCGCTCACGGCTTCGCCGCGAGCGTCTGGGTGATCCGCGCGTCGGCATCGGCGAGCGCCGCCTCGGGCGTCTTCGTGCCGTAGATCGCCTGCTCCAGGTCGGAGTTCACGATCTCCTCGATGTCGACCCAGCGCGGATGGAGCGGCGGCGAGACCGCGGTCTTCAGCTGCGTGAGGAAGACGCGGTCCATCGGATGCGACGTGAAATACGAATCGGCGGCCGCGCTCGACGCCGCCGGGAAGGCGTTCCCGGTCGCGACGTAGAGCGGCATCGCGTTCTCGGCCCGGACGAGGAAGCGGGCGAGCCGCATCGCCTCGGCCTTCTGCTTCGAGCCGCGGAAGATCCCGAGCACCTCGGCTCCCGCGAACGATGCCGGCGTGCCCCGGCCGGCCGCGGGCCGTGGCATCAACGCCACACGGTAGTGCAACCCCGGCGCAGTCTTCGGAAGGGTGCGAAGGAGCCACGGTCCCGAGATGACCATCCCGAGCCGCCCCTTCGCGAACGCCTGCTCGTGCATCTCCTGGCGGTCGAGGAGCGAGTAGGGCTTCAGCGAGAGGTAGAACCGGAGCGCCTCGAGATTCTGCGGCGAATTGAAGACGGAGCGCGTGAGCGTCGAGTCGAGGATCGCGCCTCCGTTCCCCCACGCGAAGGGCATGAACTTCTTGAAGAGGATCTCCCGCTCGCCGGCATTCATGCCGAAGCCTTTCGCGTCGGAAACCTTCTGCGTGATCCGCCGCGCGGCGTCGAGAACCTCCGCCCACGTAGTGGGCGGGGTCTCAGGGTCGAGCCCCGCTTGCCGGAAGAGATCGTCGTTGATGTAAAGCGCCCGAGTCCCCAGCATCCACGGAATCGCATACGCGTGCCCGCGATAGGTCGCCCCGTCCCAGCCGACCAGCTCGCCCCGGAGGGCCGCGGTGCTGTCGGTCAAATCGATCAGCGTGCTGTCGGCGACGAGCCCCGGGAGAAACGTGGAGCCAAGCTCGCAGAGGTCGGGCGGGCGCCCCGCCGCGATCGCGGCCACGATCTTCTCGCGGCCGCTCTGCCAGGTGAGCTGCTCGACCTGAAGGTCGATGCCGGGGTTCTGCGCGCGGTAGCGGTCGAGGATCGGCTGGATGGTGGCGATCGGAGAGAACTGCCAGAAGACGACGGTGGGCTTGCCGCTGCTCTTGCCGCAACCCGCGCCGGCGACGACGGCGAGCGCCGCCGCGGCGAGGGCGATCGCGGCGAGGCCGAGCCGCGCTATTCTGGAATGGCTTCGCGCACCCATCCCTGGGCCCTCTTCAGACGACGCTCCGCCTCCGCGCGGGAGATCCCCGCGAGGCGCATCACGATGGCCACCTTGAGCGAGCCGCCCGCGCTCGCGAGGGCCGGCTCCGCCTCCTCGTAGCGCGCGCCGGTCGCGTGCATGAAGACGCGCTTCGTGCGCTCTTCGAGCTTCCGGCTCGCGGTCCTGAGATCGACCATGAGGTTCTCGTAGACCTTCCCCATCCGCACCATCGTGGCTGTCGAGAGCATGTTGAGCACCAGCTTCTGCGCCGTCCCCGCCTTGAGCCGCGTCGAGCCGGTCACCACCTCGGGGCCGACGCGCGGCGCGATCACCACGTCGGCGTCGAACCGCGCCCCCGACGTGGGGTTCGCGGTCACGACGATCGTCGCCGCGCCGATCTTCCGTCCGTACTCCACGGCGCCGATCGCGTACGGCGTGCGGCGGCTCGCCATGATGCCGACCACGACGTCCTTGGCGCCGACGCGCCGCTTCTTGAGCGCGGCGACGGCGGCGGAGGCGTCGTCCTCGGCGCCCTCGACCGAGCGTACCAGCGCGCGGCGGCCCCCGGCGATGATTCCCTGCACGAGGGAGGGCGGCGTGCCGAAGGTGGGCGGGCACTCGGCGGCGTCGAGGACGCCCAGCCGCCCGCTCGTCCCCGCTCCCACGTAGAAGATCCGCCCACCGCGCCCGAGACGCTCCACGATCAGGTCGACGGCACGCGCGATCTTCTTGATCTCGCGCCCCACCGCGACCGGGACGCCGCGATCCTCGTCGTTCATGAGGCGTAGCACCTGGGGCGTGGTGAGGAGGTCGAGGCGGCGCGAGCGCGGGTTCCGCTGCTCGGTCACGAGCCGCGAGAGCTCCCGGAAGATGTCCTTGCCGGTCCGGCGGTCGGCGCCATTTCTGCGGCGCGCGCTCACCGGGCGCGGATCATCCGGCCGTCCCGGCTCACCGACTTCCCCGTCGGGTCGGTGGCGCGGATACGGAAGAGATAGACGCCCCGGGCGGTGTCGTGGGCCTCGGAGTCACGCCCGTCCCAGCAGTAGACGTTGAGCCCCGACTGGCCCGGCAGGTCGATCGAGGCGACGCGGCGCCCCGCCACGGTGTAGAGCTGGAGCGTGACCGAGCGCGCCGCCGCGCTCAGCTCGTACTGGAAGATCGAGCCGCCGCAGCCCGCGCCCTGCACGCGAGGATCGACGACCGCGACTCCGCGGAGCGTGAACTCGGTGGTGGTCTGGAACGTGCGCTGGTCGAAGCCCGCCGTACGGCCGCCGATCGCGACCTGGAGCGTGTGGGTGCCGGTGAAGAGAGCGGAAGCAGTGAACTCGAGCGCCCAGCGGCGGTTCGTCGCATCGAGCGCGGTCTTCGTCGCGGCCACCGGGATCCCGTCGATCAGGAGCGCCAGGGAGTCGGGCGTGAGCGGGATCGGCGCCGTGACCTCGGCGCGCAGCAGCGCGCCGTTTTCTACAAAGACCCCGTTCACGATGTCGACGCCGTTCGCGAGGTATCGGATCGGCGTGCGCACCTGGAGCGTGAAGATCTGGGTGCGCCCGTTCACGTCGACGGCGCGGATCTGGAGGTCGTAGTTCCCGACGTGCGGCCGGACGTTCCCGGTGAGCGTCGCGAGCCGGCTCGAATCGGCGAACGCGACCGACCAGGTGGCCGGGTTCACGAGCGTGATCCCGCCGCTCGCCAAGTCCTGCTCCGTCACGTAGACCGAGTCGATTCCAACCTCGTCGTGCAGGCTGGCGACGAGCGCGAGGCTGTCGGTCGGCGAGTCGTCCGTCAGGGACCCCTGATCGGCGAACGGCGCGCCCGCGACGGTCACGTCGGCGACGCGCGGCGGGAGCGCGTCCATGCGGAGCATCGGGTCGGCGAAGAGGTGGACGGTCCGGTTCATGACCGACTGGACCGAGCTTCCGCTCAGTCCGTTCTCGATCTGCGCCTCCAGCATCACCTCGCCGAGGATCCAGCGCGCACGCGCGGGCTCGCCGGGAGCCGGATCGGGTGTCGGAGGGGTCCCGTAGAACGCGCGCGCGACATAGTCGTTATACGTCGTATTAGACTGAAGGTACTCGAGCCCTGTGCTGCCGAGTGAGCCGATCGATCCGCGCCCCGCCATGAGGAAGTACTGCTCCCCGAGCGCATCGAGCGTGTCGACACTGAATGCCTGTCTCGTCATGAAGGGGCCGTCCGCGAACTGGTTCGTGTGGCAGCCCCATACGGTGATGAACCAAGGGCGGCCCGTGTTCTGGACCCGGTCCGGAGTGCCGTTCGAGCCCGCGCCGAACAGCGAGGAGCCGTTCGACAGGACGGCCTCGTGGGAGATGATGTACCGGTTCGCGTGCGTCTCGAGGTTGAAGATGAGCGCGCCGCGACTCATCTCTCCGAGAAGCGCGTCGGTCGCGCCGCCGGTGCTGCCCACCGCGGTCAGCACGTCGAGCAGGTTCTTGCAGCCGTTGGTGGCTGGAACGGCGTCCGTGTAGGTCTTCAGGTCGACCGCGACGTTCGTGAAGCCGATTCCGCCCGGGCTCGACGCGGTGGTCGTCGCCATGCTCTGGCTCGCCGACTTGAAGAGGCTCTCCTGCGCGTTGAAGCAGTAGGGTTGGGTCGCGACGATTCCGGTCGAGTACTGATCGTCCGAATAGAGGATCTGCCGGCCCCGCCAGGAGTCGGTTGGCTGGAATGCCTCGTACGCGGTGATTTTGTCCACGACGTCGCGGAGCTCGGCGGCGTTACCCGCCGAAATACGGGTGAGGCTCAGGCTCGGCACGAAATCGCCGTCGCCCGGCTCGATCACCGAGAGATTCAGCGAATAGTAGGTGTCCTGCGCCACGAGCTCGTTCCCGTAATTGTCGGGGATCGTCGAGAACTTGAAGTAGGTGGGGACCCAGTCGAAGCTGCTCTGCGGCAAATGCTGGCGATAGTCGAGGCTCGCGTCTCCGGCGAGCACGACGTACATCGGACCCGGCGTCCAAGTGAGGTAGGCGTGGCGAAGGTAGCGCCGGATCGCGCGAGCCGACTTGAGGCCGCCGTTGAACTCGTCGTAGATATCCGTGATGTCCGTTTCTTCGACGACATATCCCTGGGCGCGCCGATACGAGGCCAGACGATCGAGCTCACTCCGGAACGCCTGGGGTCCGATGAGGATCGCGCGGGCGACGCTCGTGGCGCCGTAGGCGCTCGGCTGACCGAGATTCGAGGCGACATCCGCCACGACCGAGCCCGGGGCAAGGGATTGCTCGGAGCCGGGGACGAAAGCGACGAACCGCCGCTCCCCCGCGGTCGCGTCGGTCTGGAACGAGGCTTGCCATGACCCCGGTCCCGTGGAGGTCACGACAACCGACGTGACCGAATCGGGTGCGAGCGGATCGGTCACGTCGTAGACCTCGATCGCGGGCTGGGTCCCGCCGGTGAAACCGCCGACGTGAATGTCGAACCGGCCGCCCGATCCTCCGCTCGTGAAGGCGAGGTAGTTGTTCCGCGCCAGGTAGAGCCGGTTGTATGTCGCCTCGATCGCGTCGAGGAACGCGAAGCTTCCGTCGACCAGGCCGCCGGTGTTCGGGTTGCGGCGCTGCCCTATGTGTTCGTACGTCGCGCCGGGCGCGATGTGGGAGCCCGGGATCGTGAAGCCGGTATCGAGAACCCAGATGTCCTGATCGAAGAACTCGTATCCGGCCGCGAGCGTGTCGAGCGCGCCTGAAGCGCCGCGGAAGTAGACGTCGAAGTGGTGGGTCACGCCGGAGACGCCGCGCCCTTGATAACGCGCCCGGATCCGGAACGGTTGCGTGGGGTCGGGGTCGTCGAAAGAAATCGGCGTGCTGAGCTGGTCACCATCCTCGCCGTCGGTCCAGAAGAGGTACTCGATCGCCTCCGGCTTGGGCGAGGAGAGATCGTAGAAGGGGGCCATGCGCGCGACGTTGTCCTGTTCCAGCCGGATCACGTCTCGGAAGGAGCCGGGAACGGTCGCGGCCACCGTGCTGTCGCCGGCGATCGGCGCGGGGCGCGGCGAAGGGGTCGTCCCGAACGTGAGCCAATAGACGTTCACGTCGGAGTAGCGGAGCTCGATCTCCTTGTTCGGATCGGGCGTCGAGCCTGGGGGACGGTAGCGGTCGCGGATCCCCCGCGCGTAGAACGTGATCGCGTCTCCGGTGTCGAACACCCCGTTCCCGTTGTTGTCACGGGCCACGACGGGGATGGTCGACACCGTCGCGGCGTCGGCCGCGTCGTCGTATCCGCGCTCCTCCACGCGCACGTCGGCGATGCCGATTCCGGGCGGGAATCCGAAACCGTTGAGCGTCGCGTACGAGACGGAGACCCATCCCGTCTGACGGATCAGGAGCTTCCACTCGGGATTCGCGAACAGCCGGGAGCCGGCCCGTGAGGCGCCGGGTCTTGCCGCGCCGAGCGAACCCGACCGCGGCCGGACCGGAAACGCCCGCGCCGACTCGTAGTTCTTCACCAAGCCCTTCTGCACGCGATCCCACGCGCGCGCCTGCGCGCCGGGGCGCACCGCGGGCCGACCTTTCAACTCGCGATCGGTCGCGGGAACGAAGTCGACGCGCAGCGTCATGGAGCGGAGGACGCGATACGCGGCCGCGCGCGGATCCCAGCGGAGGGGGCGCACGCGGACGGGAACGACCCACCATTCGCCGACCATCGCGCCGGCGCCGAGAGTCGCCTCCTCCGCGGGATAGACGGCCGCGCTCTGGTAGACGGCGGGATCGGGCTCGATCGTGGTCTGGCTCACGGGACCGGTTCGCGGATCATCCGAGAGGAAGCGCTCGCGCGCGACCGGCACGGGCATCAGCCCGGGACGGGTCTCCCAGTCCTCGCCCACGACCTTGAGGCGCGGGCTCATGCCGTCGGGCACGGCGACGTGGAGCGAGATCGTAGGTAGAGAGGGCTTCCCGGGAGTCTCGATCACGGAGGCGCCGGGAAGGCTCGGGCGCATGTAGAGCGCGCCGCCGACGTTCACGCTGTCGAAGCGGGCGGCGGCGGGGGTCACCTCGAACGTGGCGCCCCGGACGTCCTGAGCGAGGGTGCGGACGCGCTCTGCGGACGCGGCCGGCGCGGGGCG
>JBLMWD010000026.1:0-4666 GCA_050257045.1 Bacteroidota bacterium
AGACCCCCGTCGGCGAGGGCAGCCCCGACTCCATCCGCACGTCCGCGAAGAGCGCCGCGATCCCCGGCGAAGGCGGCGGCGCCTCCTTCGGCCAGACCAGCGTCTGTGCCGAGCGGCGCGGAGCGAGCGGCTCCTGGTCGAGGAGCGGATGGAATGCGGGCATGAGACGGGCCATCGGCTCCCGGAGCGGTCTCCAGATCGGGCGGGCGATGAACGTGAGCGCGCGCTCGGGCTCGTTGCGGAGCAGCGACACATCGACCGCCCAGGCGATCGGCATCGGCCCCAGCTCGAGCGACGATTCGACCAAGGTAAGCAGTCTTCCGGCTTCCTCGAGCTGGCCCGTCGCCGCGGCGATCTTGGCTTCGAGCACCTGCATGGCCGGCACCCTCGCCCCCGCGGCCCTCCCCTCGACCAGCGCGCGTCGTGCTCCGGCGAGGTCGCCTCTCCGGAAGTGAAGCGTCGCGAGCTGGGCGTAGGCGTTGGTGACGTGGAACGGTTCGTGGGTGATCCCGATCGCGCGGTAATGCGTCGCGATCGCTTCGTCGTCCCGCCCAGTGAGGAGGAGGATCGTCTCCAGCCAGATGAGCGCGAACACCTCCTGGGGATCGATCTCGACGGCCCGGCGCATCCGGCGCTCGGCCTGTGCCACGTCGCACCCCTCGAACGCCCGCACGCCCAGATTGATCCAGGACGGAGTGAAGCGGGGATTGGCCCGTATCGCGCGCTCGTTGGCCTCGTCCGAGAGGCCATAGTCGCCGGTCATCTGGAGGACGAGGGCTTCGGCCTTGTGCCCCTCGGGGATGTTCGGATCGAGCGAAATGGCCCGACGGGCCGCCTCGAGCCCCAGCTTCTTCAGCTCCTCCGGCCGTGTCGAGGTCCCCCACTGGAGCATCTGCCCGTAGCAGTCACCAATTCCGGCCCACGCGAGCGCATAGTTCGGCTCAATCCGCGTCGCCTGCTCGAAGAGCTGCAGCGCCTCCCGCATCGAATCGGGAGTGTACTTGTTGTAGAGCGCGCGACCTTTCAGGTACAGGTCGTACGCGCGCACGTCCTCGGGGCGGTCGCGCAGGAGCTTCTGCGACTCGGTCGGCGTGAGCGCGACGCGCAGCGCCGACGCGATCGAGGAGGCGATCTCCTCCTGGACCGCGAAGACGTCCTGGAGCGTCCGGTCGTAGCGCTCGGCCCAGATGTGGAAGCCGTCCGCCGCGTTCACGAGCTGCGCCGAGATGCGGACTCGCTCGCCCAGCCGTCGCACGCTCCCCTCCACCACGGCCGTCACGCCGAGGTCGGCGGCCACGCGCGCGATGTCGGCGGAAGCGCCGCGGAACTTCGCCACCGCGTTCCGCGAGGCGACGCGCAGCCCCTTGATCTTCGCGAGGTCGGTCAGGATGTCCTCGGTGATCCCCGCGCAGAAGTAGTCGCTCTCGGCGTCGCTCGAGAGGTTCTCGAAGTAGAGAACCGCGAGCGAGGGGATCGCCCGCGCCGCGGACGCTCCGCCGCGCGGGGCCTTCGAGTCGTCGAGCATCCCGACCAGCTCGCGCCGGAGCGCGCCCGCGTCGCCCGGACGGTCGTCCACGTTCTTCTGGAGGCACTTGCGGGTCAGGTCGCGGAGCGGCGCCGGGGTCAAGGCGGGGAGCGCGCTCCACTCCGGCTCGCGCTCGAGGACGCGTGCGATGGTGTCCGAGGTGGTGGCGCCCCCGAACGGCCGTTTCCCCGACACGCACTCGAAGAGGATGCAGCCGAGCGCCCAGATGTCGGTGCGCCGGTCCACCGGGAGCCCGCGGGTCTGCTCGGGGCTCATGTAGGCGGTCGTCCCGAGGACCGCCCCCTCGGCGGTGATCGGCTCGGTCCCCGCGGCGGAGGCGGCGAGCGCCGATGTGACGCGTTCCTTCGCGATCCCGAAGTCGAGCACCTTCACCGCGCCGGCGGGCGTGATCATCACGTTACCGGGCTTGAGATCCCGGTGCACCACGCCGCGCTCATGCGCCGCCTCGACGGCGGAGGCGATTTGGGACCCGACCGAGAGCGTCTCTTCCATGGAGAGCGCCCCGCGCGCGAGCCGGGCCGCGAGCGTCTCGCCCGAGACGTACTCGAGGACGAGATAGGGAAGCCCATCGGAGTCGGCGATGCCGTGGATCCCAGCGATGTTCGGATGAGCGAGCGAGGCGAGGAGCTTCGCCTCGCGCTCGAAGCGGGCGAGGCGGAGGGGGTCGTGTGCGAACACCTCGGGGAGCGCCTTGATCGCGACGACGCGGTCGAGCCGCGTGTCGCGCGCCTGGTAGACCTCGCCCATTCCGCCGGATCCGAGCGCGCCGACGATCTGGTAGGCGCCGATGCGCGTACCCGCGCTCAGCGGCATGGGCGCCACACGTTCCGCGATGTTCGGAGCGGCATAGGGCGAAACGATACCACGCGCACCCGCTACTTCAGGAGGACCATCCTGCGCGAAAACGATGCCCCATCCGCCTCGAGCTCGTAGAAGTAGATGCCCGACGCGACCTCGCGGCCCGCGTCGTCGCGCCCCGCCCACTCGATCCGGCGCTCCCCCGCTTCCGCCGGCCCATCCAGGAGCGTGGCGACCCGACGGCCGGCCGCGTCGTACACCACGAGGCGGGCATGCGCCGCGCGCGGCAGCGCGAAGCGGATCTCGGTGCGCGGATTGAACGGATTCGGCGCATTCTGGAGAAGGCTCGCCTTGGCGGGCGACGCCTTGCTCGCCACCGCCACTCCCGTGGCCGTTCCGCTGCCGTTCAGGAGCACCGACGTCGTCTGGTTGGGAGCGTTTCCGGTGATGATGTCGGGCCGTCCGTCCAGATTCAGGTCCGTGACCGTGACGCCCCGGGGTGAATTGTCGACGATGTAGTTCACCGCCGTATTGAACCCGCCGCCCGGACCGCCGACGCCGACCAGCACCGACACCAGGCCCGGCACGGCGACGACAAGATCCTGGATCCCGTCCCCGTTCACGTCGGTGACCACGGCCTGGGTGGGCGCTCCGGGAATGGCGAACAGATTCCCGTTGAGGTTTTGGAACGACCCCAGTCCGTCGCCGTAGAAGATCGCGACCTGCCCTCCGCCGCCGGAGTAGGCGACGGCACAGTCGGTCTTTCCGTCCTTGTTGAAATCGCCGAAGACCGGCGAGACGGTTCCGGGCCCGACCGTGAACTGCCCGTTCATCTGGAAGGTACCGTTCGACTGCTGGAGATGGATCCGGACCACTCCCGTGCCCCCGCCCGTCGCGAAGATGTCGGGGAGCCCGTCGCGGTTCAGGTCGGTAATTCCGATCCCGGTCACGCCATTCACGGTGCCGAATGAGGTCGCCGTCGGGAATCCGCCGGCGCCGTCTCCGAACCGGATGGAGATCAGGTTGCCGCCCGTGTAGCCGGTCACGATATCGAGGTTGCCGTCGCCGTTCACGTCAGCGATCTGGACCGAGGTCGTCGGGAAGTCGGTGGAGATCGCGGCCGGCACGCCGAAGGTCGCGCCGTTGCCGAGCGACACGTAGCAATGCGCGTCGAGGCTGCTCCCGAAGATCATGTCGAGATTGCCGTCCTTGTTCACGTCCACGAGCTGGACGCACGTGGGCGTGCCGGCGAGCGGCGTGAGGATTCCCCCGAACCAGGCGCCCTGTCCGTTTCCGAGCTGCGTGCACGCGTACGGCCCGCCGCTCACCGTGCCGACGACGAGCACATCCGGCTTGCCGTCCTTGTCGATGTCTGCCGATGCGATCCCGGCGGCGGTCATGGCAGACACGCTGTAATTGGTCGCGGTGCCGAAGGTCCCGAACATCGCCGCGTGCGCGGGGACGCGAGCGAGGGGCGCGGCGCCTGCGGTGACGGGGATGAGACTCGCGAGGGTGAGAAGCACGCCGGCAGTCGGCGCTGGGGGGATGGCGGCAAGGCCGCGACGCGGCAGGTTCATGGTGGTCTCCCGGGGGATGAGGTGGCCGCGATGGACGCTGCAGGGGGAAGGCGAGGACCCGGATCGAACGAGCCCGCCGGCTCGATACCCCCCATGCTCGCCCACAACTATAAGAAGATTGGGCGAGCCCGCAAACAGAACCCGAGCCGACGGGCGACGACGAGTCGGACGGCCAGGGGCCGCCGACCCGCACTTCATGCCGCTAGAAGATCATGTGCATCAACGCCGTGACCACAATGCCGAACAACAGCGCGACGACCGGAAGCAGCACGATGAACGTGACCAATCCAAACGTGCCGACCACGGGCGTGACGTTCAAGAGCCGGTTCATAGGCACCTCCCCTCAGGCGGGGACCTGTGGGACCCATACTGCGATCGAGAGGGGGTGCAGAGCCCGTACCCATTCAGGCCCGCGCGCGGGTTGCTCGCAAGTATCATGTTGACTTGACTCTAGAGGGACGGTCCAGATGTGGGTGGGCTGGCGCGAGCGCGGTTACCCTGCCAAGTTGGCAGGGGTCTGACGCGGATGTCTCAGTGCGAAATGCGCGCGACTCCCCTGCGCGTGGCGCGCAAGGTTACCGGCTGGTCGATGAGGGTGGGGCCGAGGTAGGTACCGGGACGCAGCAGGACGATGTCCCCGGCGGACGCGGCCCCGAGCGCGTCCGAGATCCCGATGAAGGGATCGGTGCTCGTCCCGCTCGCCGGCGGACAGATCCCGCATCCCGTCGCGTTCACGAAGCGGGTC
>JBLMWD010000027.1:0-109364 GCA_050257045.1 Bacteroidota bacterium
GGCTGATCCGGATTCTCGTCCCCGGCCGATACGAACGCGTTGGCGGTGAACGACGGCGTGGCGCCGTCTCCCTGCCGGAAGAAGCGGACCTTCATGACGACCGTGTCGTCGTCCGTGGTCGCCGTCTTGAGGGGCTCACCCGGGATGCCGCCGCACTTGAAGCCGCTCGAGCGCAGCAATTCGGCTGCCTCCCAGCGAACGCCGTCGCCGGCCCGAAGCCCCGCGAGCGGTCCCGCGACGATGTCCCGCGTGACGCGGAATCCTCCCCCGCCGTGCAGGGATCCCGACGCCGGATCGAAGGTGCCGCCGCCGGACATGGAGACCGAGCCGCCGATGCTCTCGGCCTGGAGCGTGAACGAGTGGATTCCCTGGCTGCGGGCGCTCGAGATCGGGGCGAGGAGCGCCGCGGCGGCCAGGACTGCGGTGACGGTCTTCATGGCGTGATGCCTCCCAAGTCTGGGTGGATGTGGACGACACGGGTACCAGGTGGCACCCGGCTTTCGGAGGCTTGGATACGCTACGGAGCGTAGCGATTCAGAAAAGATGGCGGGCGGTTCTAGATACGAAACGGCGAGTAGCGGAAATGGGGGCCAGCGGCGGATTCACATCGCCCTCAGGCAACGGTCATCACCAGCTTCCCCTGGACGTGCCCCGTCTCGAGGAGCGCGTGGGCGGTCCGCACGGAATGGACCGACAGGCCCCGGAGCTCGTGGACGGCCGGCGGGATCAGATCGCAGGCCTCGAGGAATTGCACCAGGTCGCCGAGGCGCTGAGCGTAGCGGCGCGCGAGCGACGGCGAGCCCTCCGCGGCCCAGGCCGACGTCTGCAGGAAGTGAAACGTGGCCGACTTGTCGAAGAGCGGGTCTTCGTCGTTCTCCGGCTTCCGATGGGTGGCGTCCCGCGGCCCGTTGACGATGCCGACGACCTCCCCCTCGACGTCCACGACGTCGGCGCACAGGCTCGTCATCGCGCCCCCGACGAAGTCGAACGCGACCCGGTACGGGCGGCCCCCGTTCCGATCCAGCGCCGCCTCGGAGAGCTCGTCGCGCGAGAGGCCCGAGTACCGGAGGATCGACCGGGGGTCGATCTCGAGTCGATCCCGGAGATAGCGGGCGCTCGAGTCGCTTCCGGCGGTCACGACGATTCGATCGGGGCCGCGCATCCTCGCGAGCTGGACGGCGAGGCTTCCCACGCCGCCCGAGGCGCCCGCGACCAGAACGGAGTCGCCGGGCCGGACGTCGGCGCGGAGTATGGCCTCGTACGCCGTCAGCCCGGCGACCGGCACGGCCGCGGCCTCGGCGAACGACAGGTTGGGAGGTTTCGGTGCGACGAACACGGCCGGCACGCAGACGTACTCTGCGTAGCCGCCGTTCCGTTGCACGAGATACGACAGCACCGGATCGCCGGCCGCGAGCGAGGTCACCGACGATCCGACCTCATCGATCTCGCCGGCCACCTCGCCGCCGAGGATCAAGGGAAGGTCGTCCCGGTGCGCCGACTTCCGCATCTGGAAATCCATCGGGTTGAACCCGGCGGCGCGGATGCGGATGCGCACTTCGTCGGGACACGGCGCCGGAAGCGGCCTCGCGACGAGCCGGAAATATTCGGGCGATCCAGACGCGGTCAGAACGACCGCATCCATCGTCTTGCACGCGGCGCGGGTGTCTCGTTTCATGGGTCCCATCGCGCACCTTTCGCCGGCCGTCTACGCCGGAGCGACGTTCTGATTCATGCGGAACAGGTTCTTGGGGTCGTACCGCCGCTTCACCTGCGCGAGCCGCGGATAGCTCGCGCCGTAGGCGGCGCCGATCCGGTACCCCTCGTCCGCGGTCAGGAAGTTGACGTAGACCCCGCCGGTCGCGAACGGCGCGGTCGCCGTGAAGAAGTTGCGTGTCCAGGCGACGCCCTGCTCGTCGTCGGTGGGATCGTCCCAGCGCCCGTGGACGTTCATCACGAAGCGGACGTCCCGGTGCGCGTACGCCGTCGCCTCCGGAGCGGGCCGGAGCGTCGCGCCGCCCAGGGCCGCAATGAAGATCTCGGTCTGCGGCGAGGGGAGCTCGCCCGCGCTCGAGACCACCCGTTCCAGGAGCCCTTCCTGGAGCGCGACCAGGTTGTGCGACTTCCAGTAGTTCCGCGCCCCCGCCGTGAGCAGCGGGTCGAAGGTCTGCTGCCAGGCCGTATACGGCTGCACGCCGACGTGCTCCCCCACCGGTGTGCCCAGGCGCCGGAGCGGCTCGATCAAAGCCTTCCCCCGCTCGGGATCGCCGGCGTAGAAGACGGCGAGCGCGACGATTTCCTTCCCGTGCACGTCGGCCGGGAGGAACGGCAGGGGCGGGGCGTGGCGGACCACCGCCCAGACGGTGAGGTCGTCGGGCGCGCCGGCCATGAACGCGCCGTACTGCCGCAGCACGCTCTTCGCCTGCGCGAGCGGGTAGACGATCAGGCCGCTCAGCACATCAGGGCCGATCGGGTAGAGGCGGAACTCGAACCGCGTGACGACGCCGAAGTTGCCGCCGCCGCCCTGGAGGGCCCAGAAGAGGTCCGGGTGCTCGGAGACGCTCGCGCGCACCACCTCGCCCGCCGCGGTCACGACTTCGGCCGACTCGAGACTGTCAACGGTCATGCCGTACTTCCGGCTGAGCCAGCCGAAGCCGCCGCCGAGCGTGAGTCCCGCGATCCCGGTCGTGGAGTTGATCCCGACCGGCACGGCGAGCCCGTGCGCCTGCGTGGCTGCGTCGAGATCGGCGAGGGTGGCGCCGGCCTCGACCGTGACGCGACGTGCGGTCGCGTCCACCCGGACGTCCCGCATCCCAGAGAGATCGATGACGAGGCCGTCGTCGCAGACGGCGTTCCCGGCGATGTTGTGGCCTCCGCCGCGCACGGCGAGCAGGAGGTCGTGCTCGCGTGCGAAGTCCACTGCGTGCGCCACGTCCGACACCGATCGGCAGCGCACGATCAGGGCGGGATGGCGATCGACCATGCCGTTCCAGATGGTCCGCGCCTCGTCGTACCCGGCGTCGCCCGCCCGGAGGAGCGTCCCCGTCAACCCGGCACGAAGCGCCTCGATCGCCTCCGGCGTCACGTCCCGGGCACCTTCCCTCGACTCCCGCGTCTCCACTCTCATGTGCGGCTCCTCCCGTCGGATGGCTTCCCTGCGATCGCGTTTCGGCGGTCCGGCACGCTCAGTCGCTCGTGACGGTGTGATCCATGGCGGTGTTGTTCGTCCACGTGACGAGCCCGCCGGGGCGGACCGAGGCTCCCGGGAAGGCGCTCGTACTGCTCGTGATGCTCACGTTCACGATCGAGTCGGCCGCCGCCGCGCTCACCGTCACGGTCCCGCGCATCGGCCCGTGAAAGACGCAGTGGTAGTTGTAGGACCCGGCGGCCGCGAACTGATGGGTATACGTACCACCCGGCCCGACCGTGCCCGAGTTGAGCTCGGCAGCGCCGCCGCCGCCGCCGGTCCCGCCTCCGCCGGGCGCGGTCGGAGCGTTCGAGGAGTTGCACGACGTCACCGCGGCCACGAGCAGGAAGGGCAGGAACAGGGTGAGAATCCACGGAAGCTTGGTCTGGGGTCTCATGAGGGTCTCCTCCGGCGGATGGGGTCGAAGCGTTCGGCGAGCCGGTCGTCGCGCCGTCCTGCGTGCGCGGGGTCACACAACTCGTCGTCTCGGGTGCCTTGGTGCGATTGGATACGCTACGGCACGTAGCGATTCTGGAAATCCCGCGGGTGCGCGCGCGAAGGGCCATTTGCGGACGCGCGGCAATGCGCGCCGGACGCTCGGCAAGGAACGCGGGCGCCGGCCGCGGCGGCTTGTGTGCGTGAGGTCACCGGCCGGGCGGTGCCGGTCACGAACCGGAGGGATCATCCGTAGAAGGAACTGGAGGCATTCTTGATTCGCAACGCCGAGTAGCGTAATGTTCCGTCATGGCCACAACGAATCGCGCGCACGCGCCGGGACGCCCGCGCAGCGAGCAGGCGCGTCGCGCCGTCCTGAGTGCGACCCGCGCACTGTTCGAAGAAGGGGGTTACGCCGCGACGACGATCGAGGCGATCGCCGCCCGCTCGGGAGTGGCCAAGACGACGATCTACCGCTGGTGGCCGAACCGGCCCGCGCTGGTCGTCGACCTGCTCCTGCAGGTCGCGGCGACGGCGGCGCCGCCGCCGACGACGGGCTCCGATCCGGTACGGGCCCTTCGCACCGAGCTCCACCGCGTCGCACGCGCCGGGGAGGCGCTGCCCGGGCGGCTGCTCCTTTCCCTGCTCAGCGAGGCGCAGCAGGATGCGGAGGTCCGCAACGCCCTGTCGAAGGGGCTCTTCAACCCGCGCCGGAGGGCGACGGCCCAGGTGATCCGCCAGGCGCAGGCGTCGGGCGCCCTACGCAAGGACGTTTCCCCCCTCATCGCGGTCGACATGCTCTTCGGCCCGCTCTTCTACCGCATGTTGCTGCGCCAGGAGCGCGTGAGCGAGGAGTACGTCCGGCAGGTCTTCGAGAACGCCATGGCCGGCCTGCGCCGTCGGCGGATGTGACCGCCTCGCCGGCGCCCCCGGCCCGCGTCCGCCGGGTCAGCGGCTCCGGCGCTCCTCCCCGGTCACCGACAGCGCGGCCTTCAGTCCCTTCGCGAGCGACTCCGTGGGACCGACGCCCCAGTAGTGCAGGAACACCGTTCGCGGCACCTCCTCCACCATGTGCTGGTGGATGGCCACGATGTCGATCCCCGCGCCGCGCAGGGCCTTCAGCACGCCGCGGAGCTCGGGCTCGAGCATCACGAAGTCGCCGTCCACCACGGCCCGCTCGTCGCTCCCCGCGAAGGCGGCCCAGGTGTTCACGCCCATGGTGGAGCCCACCACCTCTCCGTGCATCCGCGTCGTTCGGCCCCAGACGATCTTGTAGACGCCGTCCTTGAGATCCCCCTTGTGGCCGAGCACGGCGTCGATTTTGGCGGGATCGAGTATCATGTGCGCGGGGTCGATCTCGGCGTGCGGGGTCTCTCCTCTTCCGCCGCTGGTCTCCTGGATCTTCTTGAAGACGGCCCCGATGGCGGACGCCAGCCGGTCCTGCTCCCCCATGCCGCCGATGTGCATGAACATGACGCGCGGCGAATCCCAGAGGAAATGGTTGTGGAGCGCGGTCACGTCGAGACCGTTGTCGAGCGCGACGCTCATCACGGGGTTCACCTGGTCTTCGAGCAGCACGAGATCGCCCATCACCATCGTGCGCGCCCCCATGCGCTGGAAGGCCGCCCACGAGGCGAGGCCCATGGAAGGAATAATCCGGGCGCCGGCCACGTCGAGCGTGACGTCGGTTCGCGGAACCGTGACCTTGAAGACGCCCGACTTCGCGTCGAGCGCGCCCTTCGCCCCGGTCAGGGACTCGATACGGGCCGTGTCGAGCCGGGTTTGAGCCGAGGCCGGGATCGTGCCGGCGGCCGGAAGCGCCATGAGCGCGCATGCGAAGACCAGCGAACTCCGTTTCATCGTTCCTCCCATCCCGCTCGCCGCGAGCGGAGAGTCTAGGAGCGTGACGCCCCGCGCGCCTTCCACGAGTCGTGGAGGCGGCAGAGGGCGTCGTAGATGACGAGCTCCTGAGCGGCGTGAGCGCCGCGCAGCAGCCGGTTGCAGTGCATGTGAACGTGGCTCAAAGCGATGCTCTCGAGCGGAGCGGCGAGAGATCCCTGGCGCGCGAGGCGCGCCAGGTCCGCCGCGAAGGGCGCTACGTCCTCGCTCCGGCGCTCCAGGCGTGCGAGCGCCCGGCTCAGGTCGGTATCGTCCGTCACATCGGGATCGAAGAGCTGCTCGAAGGCGCGCCGCCGCTTCCGGTACGACTCGTCGAGCTTCCGCTCGAACGGCTTGTCCGCGCCGAGCCGCGCCGCGAGCCCCTCGCGGGCGCGCCCGAACGCCCGCCGGCGCTCCGCGGGCGTGAAACCGAAATCCTCGAGGACGCGGTCGGAGCCCCGGATCGCGAGCAGTCCGCGCGCCTCGAGGCCCGCGTCGCCGGTGAGGGCGCTGACGAGATCCAGCGCGGCGCGGCTGTCGGCCTCGAAGATCCGCTCGGAGAGGCCGATTCCCAGCTCCCCTCCGTAGCGCTCGACCTCGCGCTGGTAGGTGTCGTAGGCCAGCCGCCAGACGCCGCGGCTCTCCATCGGGGGCTGCACGAGCGCCTCGAGCGCCGGCTGGACCACGTCGTGCAGCCACGCGGGCTCCCCCTTCAGGCGCCATCGCAGGTGCCAGGAGGGGTCGGCGTAGCGAAGGAAGAACCACGGGAGGTCGGGGACGTCGCCGGCGAGCCGCTCCACGAGGGGGGCCACGATGTGCCGGAGCGCCTGATCGGCTCCCGAGGCTCCCGTGTAGATCTTCGCGTAGAGCCACTCCGAGCCCGGCGGGAAGACGCGCCGGACGGCAATCGCCCGCGGCGGCCAGGATCGGTCTCGCCGCGTCGCGCCCGCCTCCCCGCTCGTTCCTGGTGCTGCGGTTTCCGGTGGGACGCTCTTCCGTACGAACGGGACCACGATCTCGTGCGTGTAGCGGCCGTCGGGGCCGCGTGCCACGAGCTCGTCGGGACCAGGGAACCGCTCGAGGAGGACCGTGTCGGGGCGCGACCGCGAAAGATGGAGGAACGAGTCGAGGCTCAAGGGATTTTCGAAGTCGACGAGGAGCCGGTTGTCCTCCTCGGCCACGAGGGCGACCCGCGGGATCCGGCGCGCCTCGCGCCAGGCGCGGACGCTCCGGAGGCGCGCCGCGCCTTCCGCGCGCGCGACCGGCTCGATCTCCTCGCGCACCACGCGCCAGCGCGCGCGCGTGAGCACGATCCGGCCATGGGTGAGGCGTGGCAGGTAGGGCGCCGTGTCGAGCGCTCCCCAGTCCCAGGAGGCCATCTCGCTCACCCCCTGCCCCTGCAGGCTGCAGAGGAAGTCGTAAAGGCGAAGGCTCCGGAAGCGATAGTTGTGCGCGGACGTGAGCCGCGGGATCACTTCCCTGCCAAGGCGTTTCGACCGGAGGGCGACTCGGCCCTCGATCACGGTCACGGTGAGATCCGAGAGCGGGAGCTGCCGCTCGGCCGGCGCGCCGGAGCGCCCGAGGAACGGGATCTCGTAGGCGCGGAGCGGCGGGCGGCAGATCACGTTGCCGAGCCGCCCCTCGGGCATGTGCACGATCTCCGCGAAGACGGCCTCCGGGCGGAGCGCTTCCTCCGCCCGCAGGTGACCCTCCACGGCCTCGCGCAGCGCGGGATCGGCGTGGCAGAAGCGCCCCAGAAGGCGCGCGCCCGAGGGGCCGAGCGCGTACTCGACGAGCACCTGGAACCGGCCCGCGTCGAGCGCGGCCTCGGACTCCGCGGCGACCGTCGCGAGCACGGCGAAGGCGTCGGGAAGCGGCGGACGGCGCGGCGTCTCGAGCGCCGCGAGGTCGCGCTCCTCGAGCTCGAGGCTCGCGGCTTCCGCGCCGTGGGAGGAGCCCGTCCGCGCGAGGAGCGAATGGAGGAGCACCGTCCGGCGACGCGCCGCGTCCGGCTCCGCATCCGGAATCTCGAGCCCTTCGAGGAGCGGCGCCGAGTCCGGGACCGAGCCGCCGAAGCCGATCCCGGCCTCGGGATCGAGCGCTTCGGCGATCGCCACTTCCCCGCCGCCGTAGCGCTCGAGGAACTCGTCACGGAACGAGTCGAGCGCGGAGAGCGGGCGAGGCGGCCGGACGCGATGGAGGAGCCGCGCGGCCCGCAGGAGTTCCGCCGCGACCTCGGGACCGAGCGTCGCCTGCTCGGCATCGCGCATGAGGTCCACCTGGAGCGCGTACGGCAGATCGGGCTCGCGGTCGAGAGCCGGCACCTCGGCCACGATCGCGCGATAGTCGTCCGGGCCGGCCACGGCCCCTCCAGCCGCGTCCTGCCGATTCCGGGCATCGAGGCTCCGGCTCAAGCGCCGGAGCGCGCTCCCGGTCGCACCGTCCGTGCCGCGCGCCTCGAGGACTTCCACGAGATCGCCGATCGCGTCGGATGACGTGACCGTGGGCACGAGCTCGGGGACGAGGATCTGGCTCTCCACGAGCTGGGCCACGAACGCCTCCGCCTCATCGGGCGAGACCTCGGCCTCGCGCGCGAGCGGCGCAGCCAGGTCAGCGGCCGTCGCTCCCGCGGCCGCGCGCGCGAGCGTCGCGTCGAGGTAGTCGCTGGCCTCGGCGGCGACCAGGTGGTAGGCGCGCCCGGATTCCTCCCACCGCGCCTCGGCGTACCGCCACCGATCGGCGGAGCGGTGCAGCGTGTCGTTGGGATGGAGGCGGAGCCGGCCGCGAACGGCGGGATCGGCGCAGAGCGCGCGGGCGATCGCGTCGAGGTAGTCCATATCGAGCCGGGCGCGCGGGCGGGCCGCCCTTCGCGGCAGGAGCGCGAATCGGGTGGCGGGCCCGAGCCGGCCGAGCGTGTTCGCGGCGAAAAGTCCGAACGGCGTCGGCCGGGTCGCGATACGCGTGATATAGCGCACGAGCGAGATCTCGATGCGCGCGCCGCGCGGGCCATCGGGGTCGCGTTCCCAGACGGCGAGGTTCGCCTCGAGGTGCGGCGCTGCGACGAGGAGCGCCGCGCGGATCTCCGGCAGGGCCACGATCGCGCGCAGCCGCCCGCGTAGCAGGTCGCGGTCGGCGCGCAGGACGGCTTCCAGCCCGGGGTCGTCGCTCGCCCGCGCCGGTCCCCCGATCCCATCGCCCCAGCGCTCGAAATCGTCGAACGGCAGGAGAGGCGCGCGGAGGACGAAGAAGTCGGAGGACGCATACTCGGGATCCGCGGCGCGCGCGGTCATGCGACCGCCTCCTCGGGCCGGCGGCCCGAGAGAAGGAGCGCCCGGTCCCACGCGGGCTCGATCGTGGAGGTGGCGGCGAGGAGGGCGAGCCCCACGCCGGCCGCGCCGCGGAGCACGCCGGGGTCGGCCACCCACCGGGAGGCGGAATCCTCCGGCGTGAACCACGACGGAAAGCCGTCGAGCCCGCCGGCGCGCTCGAGCTCGAGGGCTTTGGAGAGCCAGAGAGCGGCCGCGTCGGCGAAGAGCGCCTCGCCGGTCGCGTGATGGAGGCGGAGGAAGATGTGGGCGAGCCCGGCCGCCCCGTGGCAGAGGCCCCCGTCCCGGACGCCGCTCCCCTCATCGGAGCGCTCCGCCGCGGCACGCCCGATCGCGATCGCCTCGGACGCCCACGCCGCCTCTCCGGCCGCGCGCGCCGCCACGAGCAGAGCGGCCCCGATCCCCGCGTCCCCGTAGCACCAGGCGAGACGGGCCGGCTGCCGGCCGCCGCCCGGCCCCGCCGTCGCGGCAAAGCAACCGGGCCCGAACGGGTCGAGCCTCTGTTCGAGGAGCCACGACACGGCTCCTCCGAGAATCTCGCGCGCGCGCTCGGCAGCCACGTTCCAGGCGCAGGCCTGGGCGAGAAGCGCGATCACGCCGGGAATGCCGTGGGCGGTCCCGAGGTCGTAGGGTCCTGCCTTGCGCACGCCCCCCGGCATCCGCTCGGCAGGCGTCCGCCAGGCCAGTCCCCCGCCGACGCGCTCCGCGCGCTCGGCGAGGCGGTCGACGACGAGCCGCAGGCACTCCCTCGCGTTCGCGCGCGGGAGTCGCTCCAGGGCGTAGACGCCGAGTCCGGCGAGGCCGCTCACGAGGTCGTAGTCGCCGAGCGCGGCGTCCGATCCGAGCGCGGTGAGGAGCGTCTCGTCGATGGAGTCGAGCGGGTCCTCGGGCTCACCGGCGTTCCCGTCGTCGCCCCGGTCGGCGCCGCCGGCGGCGAGGAGCCGGGAGGTGTGCTCCATCGCCCAGCCGATCCCGACGAAGCCGGTGAACAGGGAGCCTTCCATCGGCACGCGCCCCGCCGCTTCGATCGCGGCGTCCAGGCATTCCCGGGCGAGCGCGGCTTCACCGGGCGCACCGCTTCGCGCGAGGTAGGCGTGCAGCACCGCCTGTCCCGCCGTTCCCGACGCGAGGGACGCATCCACGGCGGCGCGCATGTCCGGAGCCGCGGCCTCCGGCGCCCATCCGGGAAGTGGATGCGCGAAACGGGCCGTGATTCCGCGGAGGGCTTCTTCGGCGCGCGCGCGGAGGGCCGCGTCCGCGATGGGTCGCCACCCGGAAGGTGGCGCGGCCGGAGCCGAAAGAGAGGTGTCGCTCGCCGGTTCCATCGGCGAATGAGGGTAGCACGCGCGGAAGGAATTGACGCGGCCCGGGCGCTGCTCCTAGATTCCACCCCACGCCGCGTCGGCGCCGGCACCCCACGGCGCCGCATCGCGGCCCGCTCGCAGTCGGGGGTCGGGCTCGAACCAGGAGGAGAACGCCGTGAAGACTCCGAAGAAGCTCGTCTTGGCGAAGGAAACGGTGATGCGGCTCCAGTCCCCGGCCAAGAAGGAAGCCGGCCCGGGCGGCACGCATCCGACGTACACGGCGACCACGATCCAGACCGGCTGCTGCTGATCGGGAGGGGTCTGGTTTTCGAGGCCTCGGGTGCTTCGATCACCCGGGGCCTCGTCGTTTATTCCAGAAGGACGACCCGGAGCGACGCCTCCCCGTCGCGCGTCCGCGCGCGGGCGAAGTAGATCCCCGATCCGACCGGCACGCCCCGGTCGTCGGTGCCGTTCCAGCGGAGCGGGTGGACGCCGGGTCCTACCACGCCGTCCACCAGGCGCGCGACGCGGCGCCCGCGCACGTCGAACACCGAGACGTCGGCCGTGCCGCCGCGTGGGAGCGAGAGCTCGAGCGCCACGCGCCCGGGGCCCGGCACGCGCGACAGCGGCCGGAACCGGAACGTCACGCCCGGAGCGTCGCCCACCCCGGTCAGCGTGTTCACCACGAGCTGGACCGAAACGCCGGTGCTCGGCGTGACCGGATCGTTGCTCGTGATCGGGAGCGTCGCGTTGTACGTCCCGTCCAGGAGCCCCGTGGCGTCGACATGCACTACGACCGCGGCGCCGGAGCCCGCCGCGACGTTCCCCGTGTCGGGCGACGCAGAGAGCCAGGCCGCGGGCGCGGGCGTCGGGAGCCGGAAGTCGAGCCGCCCCCGCCCGGTGTTGGACAGGGTGAGCGTCGTGTCGCGGATCCATCCCGGCGCGACGTAGACGGTGAACGCGGCCGGCGTGGGCGCGACCACGGGGACGTTCCAGAGCGCCTTGTAGGCGTTCAGCCGCCCGCCGGTCACCGTGATGCCGTTCATCGAGGCGATCGGGTCGACGTTGTCGAGAATGAGCTGGCGGACCACCGCGATCGAAGCGAGTGGGTAGTGGCCCATCGCGAGCGCCGCCGTTCCGGCGACGTGTGGGCAGGCCATCGAGGTCCCCGTCAGGAGCTGGTACTGGTTCCCCGGCTTGCAGGAGTAGATGTTCAACCCGGGGGCGCCTAAGTGCACGGTCACGAGCCCGTAGTTGGTGAGCGTGGGCCGGCCGTCGCGCCCATCCGTCGACGTGACGTTGATCATGTTCGGCGCGAGATAGGACGGCGGCCAGAACGGGACGCTGTCGATGTTCCAGCCGTTGTTCCCGGCGGCGAAGATCATGAGCTGCCCGGCCGCGCCCGCTGCGTTGATCGCGTCGAGCATCGCCTGCCCGCCGGACATGTTCCCCCACGAGTTGTTCGTGAGCCGGCAGCCCACGAGGACCGAGTAGCCGATCGCGGAGATGGCGTCGGCCTCGGTCCCCACGCCCGAGGCGTTCATGAACTTGATCGCGACCATCCGGCACTGCCAGTTCACGCCGGTCACGCCGACGGTATTGTTCCCCACGGCTCCGATCGTCCCGGCGACGTGGGTGCCGTGATAGCCGTCGTCCATCGGATCGCCGTCGTGGTTCACGAAGTCGTAGCCATGCACGTCGTCGACGTAGCCGTTCTTGTCGTCGTCCTTGCCGTTCCCCGGTGTCTCCCCGGGATTGGTCCAGACGTTCGCGGCGAGATCGGGATGCGTGTAGTCGATGCCGGTGTCGATGACGCCGATCTTGAAGTTGGGATCGCCGGTGTAGAGGTCCCACGCCTGCGTCGCCTTGATGTCGCATCCGGCGTAGCCGCCCCCCTGGCCGGTGTTCAGCATCCCCCAGAGCTGGCTGAAGCTCGGGTCGTTGGGGACGACCTGCGCCTCCTGGGCGTAGACGTAGTGGTTCGGCTGGGCGTAGGCGACGTCCGGATCGCGCGTGAGGCGCGCGATCGCCTCCTCCGCGGACTGGCCGGAGACGCGGACGTGGTCGGCTCCGATCAAGTCGAGGCGGCCGACGCGCGTGAGGCCGGGGATCGCCGCCTCGATGGCCGCGCGGCGCGACTCGCTCACGCCGGGGCGGTACTTCACGATAAGCTCGCCCGGGACCGAGTCGGCGGCCGCGGCAACAGAAACGGAAGCGCTGATCGCCGCGAAGGCAGCGATCAGCGCGACGAGGAGACAAGTCCGGCGCGAGGTCATGCCGGCCTCCTTTTCGGTTATGCGGGTTTGGAGAGGAGGAGCCGCCTCGTGTAGGGGATCAGCCCTCCCGCGTCGATGATCGCCTGGCGCGCCTTGGGAAGCGGCACCACGGGAAAGGAGGCTCCGGTCGTCTTGTTCACGACCCCGCCGTCGCGGAAGGCGAGGATGTCGCCCTCCTTGGCCTCGAGGGTCGGGCAGATCACCATCCGGAGCCCGAGGTTGATCGCGTTCTGGAGGAAGATGCGCGCGAAGTTCCGCGCCACCACGGTGACATCGTAGCCCTTGAGGCACGAGGCCGCCTGTTCACGCGAGGAGCCGCAGCCGAAGTTCTTTCCCGCGACGAGCACGCTCCCCGCGGGCACGTCGCCCGCGCGCAGCGCGCGATTGAAGGCGACGTCGTCGGCGAAGGCGTACTGCGGCGTCTCGCTGGGCAGCACCGTCGCCATGAAGCGGCCCGGATAGATGATGTCGGTCGACACGTCGTCGCCGACGGCCTTGACCACGCGTCCTTCGATCATGACCGGGCCTCCCTCGGATCGGTGATCACGCCGGCGATCGCGCTCGCCGCGGCCACCGCGGGCGAGCAGAGATAGACCTCGCCGGCCGGGTTCCCCATCCGGCCCTTGAAGTTCCGGTTCGTCGTCGAGAGGGCGACCTCGCCGTCGCCGAGGGCCCCCTGGTGCACGCCGAGACACGGGCCGCACCCCGGGTTGCAGACGACCGCGCCCGCCTCCATGAGATCGCGGAGATAACCCCGGTCGAGCGCCTGGTGGAAGATGCGCCACGAGGCCGGGAAGACGAGCATCCGGGTCCCCGCCGCCACCTTCCGGCCGCGGAGCGTGCGCGCCGCGACCTCGAGGTCGTCGAGCCGTCCGTTCGTGCACGAGCCGATCACCACCTGCTGGATGCGGGTGCCTCTCACCGCGGCGACCGGTTTCACGTTGTCGACGGTGTGCGGACAGGCGACCTGCGGCGCGAGCATGGCCGCGTCGATGTGGATCACCTGCTCGTAGGCGGCGTCGGGATCCGGCCCGAAGATCTCGATCCGTTCCTTCACGCCGGCCTCCTCGCGGAGGTAGCGGAGCGTCTCGGCGTCCGGCGGCACCACGCCGGCCGTCGCGCCCGCCTCGACCGCCATGTTGCAGAGGACGAGCCGCCCCGACGTCGGCATGTTGCGGATGGCCGAGCCGTGGAACTCGAGGACCTTGAAGTTCGCCCCCTCGGCCGAGATCGTCCCGATCAGGTGGAGGATCAGGTCCTTCGCGTAGACTCCGTCGGGGAGCACGCCGTTCACCACGACCTGGATCGTGCCCGGCGCCTCGACGTTCAGGATGCGGCCGAGCGCCCAGACCGAGGCCATCTCGGTCGCGCCGATGCCGAAGGCGAACGCACCCAGCGCCCCGTGCGTCGTGGTGTGGCTGTCGGTGCCGACGACGACGGCGCCCGGACGGACGTAGCCGTTCTCGGGAAGGATCTGATGGCAGATGCCGCCCACGTCGCCGCGCACGTCGTGGAACTTCACGATGCCGGCCGCCCCCACGAATTCCCGCACCTTCTTCTGGTTGCTCGCCGTCTTCGCCGACTCCGCCGGAACGCGGTGGTCGAAGACGATCGCGATCTTGGAGGGATCCCAGACCCGGGCCTCGCGGCCGGTGTCGCGGAAGATCTCCTGGAACTGGTTCAGGACGAGCGCCGCGTTCTCGTGCGACATCGCGAGGTCGACCGGCGGCTCGACCACCTCGCCGACCGCGACTTCCCGCCGCCCGAGAGCGCGCGCGAGGAGCTTCTGCACGTAGGTCTGGCCCATGGCTCTACACGACTCCTTTCGCCCGGAGCGCGCACACGGCGTCGCCGTCCACGCCGACTTCGGCCAGCACCTCGGCCGTGTGCGCCGAGAGGCGCGGCGGCGGGCCCGTGATCGCACCCGGGGTCTTTTCGAACTTGGCGGTGAGGTCGAAGAGCGGGACCGTCCCGATCCCCTCGACCGGCACGTCCTTCAGCGTCTCGCGGTGGCGGATCTGGGCTTGCCGGAGGGCGTCGCCGAGCGCGAGGATCGCGCCGGTCGGCACGTCGCGCGCGTTCAGCCGCTCCACCCAGACCGCCGTGGGACATTGCGTGAGGCGCTCCTCGAGGATCGGCGTGAGCTCCTTCCGGTTCTTCTTCCGGACGTCCCGCTTCTGGAACCGCGGATCGGCCTTCAGGTCCGCGAGCCCGAGCTCCTCGCAAAGCGCCTCCCACTGCTCCTGCTTGTTCGCGGCGATGTTGACGTAGCCGTCCCGCGTCCGGAACGTCCCCGAGGGGGCGGCGGTGAAGTTGTCGTTCCCCATGAGGACCGGCTGCTGGCCGCCGATCAGGAGATTCGCCGCCACCCAGCCCATGAGCGGCATGATCGAGTCGAGCATCGCGACGTCGATGAACTGCCCCTCGCCGGTGCGCTCGCGGTGATAGAGCGCGGCGAGGATGGCGAAGGCGGCGTTCAGCCCCCCAACCGTGTCGCAGACCGGGAAACCGGCGCGGAGCGGGTTCAGGCGCTCGTCGCCGTTCACGGCCATGACCCCCGAGAGGCCCTGGATGATCTGGTCGTAGGCGGGCTTCAGCGCGTCGGGTCCGGTGTGGCCGAAGCCCGAGATCGCGCAGTAGATGAGCCGCGGGTTGTCGGCCGCGAGCGTCGCGTAGCCGAGGCCCATCCGTTCCATCACGTCGGGGCGGAAGTTCTCGACCAGGACGTCGGACTTGGCGGCGAGCTTCCGGAAGATCTCCTTCCCCTCGGGCGTCTTCATGTTGAGGGTGACGGAGCGCTTGTTCGCATTCTGCGCGAGGAACGAGGTCCCCATGAGCTGCTCGTTCAGCTCCGGAACGATCCCGAGCTTGCGGGCGAGGTCGCCGTCCTTGGGGTTCTCGATCTTCACCACGTCCGCCCCGAGGAGGGCGAGGTGGAGGGTGGCGAAGGGTCCGGCGAGGACGTTGGTGAGGTCGAGGACGCGGATCCCCTGGAGCAGGGTGCGCGCGCCGGAGATCTCCGGTTGGCTCACGCCGGCACTTTCGTGGGAAGCGGCCCCGTCTTGTGGACGAACCCCGGCAGGTCGCGGCCGAAGTGCGCGGACACCTCGCGGGCCACCTCGATCAGCCGCTCGAGATCCACGTCCGGGCGCTTCCCCTCGAGATGGAGGGCATGAACGAAGTCCTCGGTCGCGACGTTCCCGGCCGCCACCTTCGTGAAGGGGCAGCCGCCGAGCCCGCCGAACGACGTCTCGAAGGAGGTGACCCCGGCGCGCATGGCGGCGTAGATGTTCGCCATCCCCATGCCGTAGGTGTTGTGGAAGTGGCAGGTGGCCTCGATCGTGGGGTCGATGGCGAAGACGGCGTTGAAGAGCCGCTCCACCTGTCCGGGACGGCCGTGCCCCGCCGTGTCGGCGAGGCTGATCGAGCGGAACCCCGCGCCGACGTACGCGCGGACCATGTCGAGCACCCGGTCCTCGGGGATCGCCCCCTCGAAGCCGCAGCCGAACGCCGACTGCACCGAGAGCTGCACCTTCCGGCCCGCCTCGACGGCGCGCTTCGCCGTGGCGATGATCCGCGTCACCGCCTCCTCGCTCCCCATGCCGGTGTTGGCGAGGCTGTGCGTCTCGCTCGCCGAAGCGCCCATGCAGAAGAGCTCGACGCCGCAAGCGAGCCCTCGATCGAGCCCCTTCTCGTTCAGCACGAGGCCCGAGAGGACGACTCCCGGCGCCTTCCCCTCGGTGAGGCGCCGGAAGAGTTTGTCGGTGTCGGCCATCTGCGGAACCTTGTCCGGGTGGACGAAGGAGCCCACCTGCACGATGTCCACGCCCGAGGCCATCACGTTGCGGATCCAGGCCTCTTTCTTCGCCGTCGAGACGATCTGCTTCTCCATCTGGAGTCCGTCGCGCGGCCCGACCTCGTGCAGGACGATGCGGTTCATGGCGGAGCCCTCTACGTTCGCGTCACACCCGCGCCGCGGGTGATGGATGGAGAGGCGGCGCGACACGTTTCCCCGACGGCGCGCGCCATGTCGAGCGTACCGGCCGCCCCTCCCATGTCGTAGGTCCGGACCTTCCCTTCCTTCACGACGGACGCGACCGCCGCCTCGATGGCGTCAGCCTTCGCGCCCTCGCCGAGCCAGTCGAGCATCATCCTGGCGGCGAGGATCGTCGCGATCGGGTTGGCCTTGTACTTCCCCGCGTGCTTCGGCGCCGACCCGTGCGTCGGCTCGAAGACCGCGACGGTGCCGCCGATGTTGCCGGAGCAGCCGAAGCCGAGGCCGCCGACCATCTGCGCGCAGAGATCCGAGATGATGTCGCCGTACAGGTTGGGTGCCACGATCACGTCGTAGTTGAAGGGATTCTTGAGCAGCCACATCGTCATCGCGTCGATGTTCGCGTCGTCCATCGCGATGCCGGGATACTCCGCCGCGACGCGGCGGGCCTCCTCGAGGAAGAGCCCGTCGGTGGCGCGGACGACGTTTGCCTTGTGGACGACGGTGACCTTCTTCCGGCCGAACTTCTTCGCGAACTCGAACGCGGCGCGGACGATCCGCTCCGACCCGTGCTTCGTGTTCACCTTGCAGGAGATCGCGTATTCGTCCCCCTTCAGGCCGGCAAACGCCTTGAAGGGCGGTGAAAGCGCCGTGAGCGTGTCGCGCAGGGCGTCGGGGACTTTCGGGAACTCGACGCCGGCGTAGAGGTCCTCCGTGTTCTCGCGGAAGACGACGAGATCGATCCCTTCCTTGAAGTTGAGGGGATTCCCGGGGAACGCCTTGCAGGGGCGGAGGCAGACGTAGAGATCGAAGAGCTGCCGCATGCGGACGATCGGGGAACGGTAGACGAGGCTCTTCCCCTGGAGCTCGGGAACGAGCTCCCGCTCCGCTTCCTTGAGCGGCTTCGACGTGATCGCGCCGAACAGCGCGGCGTCCACGTTCCGGAGGAGCTCGATGGTGCGCGGAGGCAACGCGTCCCCCTCGCGGCGCCAGAACTCCCAGCCGATGTCGCCGGGAACGTATTCCGCGTCGAATCCGACGGCGTCGAGGACGAGGCGGGCAGCCTCCATCACCTCGACCCCGATCCCATCTCCCGGCAGCCAGCCGATCTTGTATCGTGCCATGCCGATTGCCCTCCCCGGCCACTGCCGATCGTAAGGCCCGGGCACGGCCGGGGTCGCCCCCTACCGAGGGCTACTTACCGGGTGGCCCGAGGGATCATCCTCCTGCGGAAACGGTCTCGGCCGGCCGCGGCGCCTCCTTCGGCGCCTCCACCGTGCGCGGAACGCCTCCGGCCAGCGTGCAGACGAAGCGCATGATCTTGTGGCCCGGGTCGGCGGTCGGATCGAACATGCAGGGGCACCCCCCGGCGATCACGGTGATCCCCCGCTCGCGGCCGTAGGCCGCGGCCTCCTTCGAGACGCTCCCCGCCCCCATCGAGCGGTGCATCCAGACCTCCCGCACCCCGAGATCGGCGCATTCCTTCATCGCGGTCATGGCGGTCTCGGGCCGGGTGCCGATCACCACGGCCTCGACGCCCCCCGGAATCGACTTGAGATCGGGATAGGCGCGGTCGCCCGCGACTTTCTCGGCGTTCGGGTTGACGGCGAAAACCTGGTAGCCCCGCTCGCGCAGCCGCTGGTAGACGGCGTTGGCCGCGTGGGGCTGGGGATTCCTCGAAACGCCGGTCACGGCGATGCGCTTGTGAGCCAGAAACTTCGCGGCGGCTTCTCGAATCGTGCTCATGGCAGCTCTCCTGTGCGCCCGCGGGCGCCCACGACGGTCAGGGCTCCGGCGCGCTCGCGACGGACCATGCCCCGGTGGCC
The DNA here is from genome assembly GCA_050257045.1 of Bacteroidota bacterium. Lineage (GTDB taxonomy): Bacteria > Eisenbacteria > RBG-16-71-46 > SZUA-252 > SZUA-252 > DASQJL01. The sequence goes on from JBLMWD010000027.1 coordinate 18,224, forward strand.
TGGTTCAGCTTGTGGCAGTAGGTGCACTCGCCCTGGAACTCGGTCATGTAGTGGTTCTCGTCGGCGCCGACGAGGTGGATCCGGTGGATCAGGCGCGCGAAGGGAGGCGCCTTCTTCGAGGCGGCGCCGTGGCACTTGACGCATCCCGCCGGGACGTCCTTGAGCGCGGCGCTCACGGCCGGATGCTTCCCCTTGAGCGTCACGGCGGCGGGCGCAGCGGCCTGGGCCTTTGCGAGAAGTGCCGGGTCGACCTTCACGGTCCAGCCCTTCATGAGGGTCGAGAGCCGCTGGTCCATGTGCCGCTCGGGAAGATTCACGTGGCAGCTCACGCATCCGTTCGGGAACTCGTCGGGGGCGTTGATGCCGGGGATCTTCCGCGCGGGCGGGAGCGGCGGCGGCGAGCCGGGGCTAGGCGTGGCCACCACCGATTTCGCGGTGCTGTCGGCCGGCTGGGCGTGAGCGCTGGAGGCGAAGGCGAGAAGTCCGAGAAGGAAGATGGACACGGTGGCGAGTGGGCGCATGGCCGTCCCTCCTCTGGGGGATGGAGCTTCAGGAGGACGTCACGCTAGCAGGGGACGGAAGCGGCCCGAATGGTACCTAGGTATACCCGCCGCCGGCGGCGAAGCCGCCGGGGCGTCACAAAGTGCGCTTGAAGAGCGTCGAGGCGAGCACGAGCATCACGCCCGCGAAGAGCATGAGGATCAGGAAGTCGGGGAGCACGGCCTGGAAGCCGACCCCCTTCAGGAGGAGGTTCCGGAGGGCGTGGACGGCATAGCGCATCGGGTTCACCCGGGAGATCGCCTGGAGCCACGCCGGGTAGCTCTCCGTCGGATAGAGCGCGCCGCTCGGGAAGAAGGTGACGACGTTCAGGATGCCGAAGAGGGCGCGCGGCGTCATCGGATTGGAGACGCGCGCCATGAGCGTGAACATGAACAGGACGAGCCCGAGGCCGAGGAGGAGGATCGTGAACTCCACCATGAGGAGCGTCGGGAGCCCGCCGATGAGCGGGAGCTGCGCGATCACGATCGAAGAAAGGGTGACGACCGTGCCCATGGAGAGGGCGAGCGTCGTGGCCGAGAGCGTGAGCCCCGCCACCAGGTCGAGCGAGGTGAGGGGCGTCACGAAGTACCCCTCGTGGATCCCGCGCGCGCGGTCGTCCACGAGGATGATCCCGCCCGCCACCATCGCGACGAAGAAGAGGGCGAGCGCGATCACCCCGGGCACGAGATACTGCATGTAGTTCTTGTGACCGTAGACGTCGACCCGCTCGACCGTGATCCCGACGTCGGGGCGCTCGACCATTCCCGCCACGCGGAGGTCGCCGATCGCGCGGCGCATCTCCCCCTCGACCGTGTTCGACGAGGTGGCGTCGGTGTTGTCGAGCGCGAGCCCCAGCTCCGCCTTCTCCCCGCGCGCGAAGTCCTCGCTGAAATTGGGCGGGACGATCACGACGGCCCGGTATTCCCCCTGACGGAGGCGGTTCACCGCCTCGCCCGCCTCGGGCTCGTCCCGGAGATCGAAGAGCTGCCGGGTCGTCTCGAGGGTCATGATCTGCCTCCGGACCGCGGCGGCGGCCGCGCCCTCGTCCTCGACGACGAGCGCGACGGGAAGGTGGTGGAGATCCCCGCCCATCGACTTCCCGAGGATGAGGAGGTAGATGATCGGCATCATCACCATCGGGATCACGAGCTGGATGTTGCGTCGGAAGCGGCGGAGGTCGCGCTCGGCGACCGCGAGGACGCGGCTCGTGCTGAAGGGAAGCGAGAACACCGCGGGCTACCTCATGATCGACGGGAGGGGGCGCACGTATTCGGTGGACACGGTGTCGCGCAGGCCCCGCCCGGTGTAGTGGATGAAGACGTCGTCGAGCGTCGGCTCCTGCACCGAGACGCTCTTCACCTTGTTGCCGACCTTGCGCGTCGCCTCGATGATCGCCTCGAGCGGCACCACCTCCGACGTGAGCACGAGCCGCACGGCGTGATCGCTGTCGATCGCCGCGTCCGAGACGTCGGGGAGCGCCTTGAGCGCGTCGCGAAGCGGCTCCCCCACTTCGCGGAAGAATTCGGCGAGCACCGCGTCCTGCCCCGGCACCGAAGCCTTGAGCTCCTTGGGGGTCCCGAGCGCGGCGATCTTCCCGTGGTCGATGATCGCGAGGCGGTCGCAGAGGCGGTCGGCTTCGTCCATGTAGTGCGTGCAGATCAGGATCGACAGATTCCCCTCGGCTCGGAGCTTTTCGAGCAGCTCCCAGATCACGCGCCGGCTCTGCGGGTCGAGTCCGGTGGTCGGCTCGTCGAGGAAGAAGACGCGGGGCCGGTGGACCAGGCCGCGTGCGATCTCGAGCCGCCGCCGCATCCCGCCCGAGTAGGTCCCGGCGGCCTGGTCCTTCCACTCCCAGAGACCCACGGCGTGGAGGAGCTCGGTCGAGCGCTCCCGCCGCTCGTGCCGCGACATGCCGTAGAACTTTCCGTAGATGTCGAGGCTCTCCCACGCGGAGAGGTCGGAGTCGACGGTGTTCGCCTGCGGGATCACGCCGATCGAGCGCCGGACCGAACCCGTGCGCCGCGCCACGTCGAACCCCATGACGAGCGCGCGTCCCGAGGTCGGGCGGATCAAGGTCGTGAGCATGCGCACGAGGGTGCTCTTCCCCGCCCCGTTCGGGCCGAGGATCCCGAAGATCTCGTTCTGCGCCACGCTGAAGGTGAGGTCGTCGTCGGCCGTGAAATCGCCGAACTTCTTGGTGAGGTGCTCGACGACGATCGCGGGGACGTCCGGATTCTCGGGTTCGGGCGCGATCACGGCGTCCGCTCCGCCACGGGGCGCGACGAGGCGGGGGACGCGGAGGGGACCTCGATCGTGACCTCGGCCGTCATGCCGTCCTTGAGGAGCCCGTCCGGGTTCGGGACGCGCGCCACGACGTCGAACGTCCGGATGTCGCGCCGCTGGGCGCCCCAGTCCTTCCGCGTCGCGAAGTCCCCCGAGGCCGAGACGTCGGTCACGACTCCCGGGAAGGTGCGCTTGTCGAACGTGTAGACCTTGACCGAGACCGGATCGCCGAGGCGCACGGCGCCGATCCGCGTCTCGTCCACGGCGGCGTGCACCTTCAACGTGTCGAGGTTCGCGATCGTGACGACCGCCGTCCCCACGGTGACCGTCTCGCCCGGGTGGTGGATCTTCTCCGTGACCTGGCCCGCCTGCGGCGCGGTGACGACGGCATAGGAGCGCGTGAGCTTCGCCTGGGCGAGGCTGCTCTCGGCCTGGTGGACCTGCGCCTCGGCCGCGTCGACCTGCGCCCGGCCGACCTGCGCCGCCGCGATCGAGGCGTCGAGCTGCTGCTGCGTGCCGGCGCCCTCGGCCGCGAGGGAGCGCATGCGCGCGAGGTCGCGGGCCGCCTTCTCGCGGTTCGCGCGCGCCTGGCCCAGCGCGGCGCGGGCCGATTCGAGGGCCGCCGCGGCGCTCTGCACCGCCACGTCGAAGTCCTGCGGGTCGAGCGTCGCCACGGCCTGCCCCGGGCGGACGCGGTCTCCCTCGTTCACCGGGACGGTCGCGATCTTCCCGCCCACCTTGAAGCCGAGGCTCACCTGCACGGCCTCGATGGTCCCGGTCGTGACCACGTTCCCGCCCTGATACCCCTCCTTGCGGTGGGTGTAGCTCCAGATCGCGTAGGCGGCCGCGGCGATCACGACCAGGAGGACGATCCCCCGGATCCGCCGGGCGCGCGATGGAGGCGCTTTCTCGGCCATGTCGTTACGGTCCCCCCGTGCTGGTGGCCGGTCCGATCGCGCGCTCGAGCGCGGCGCGCGCGGACCAGGTGTCGAGGAGCGACTGCGCCTCCTGCGCCCGCGCGTCGGCGAGCGCGCTCTCCGCGTCGCGCACCTGCGAGGCGGTGGTCGTGCCGCCGCGGTAGCCGGCCTCGGCCAGGTGGAGCGCCTCGCGCGCCGCGGTCACGCGCGAGGAGTCCGTCTGCCAGATCGCGAGCGAGACGCGGAGATCGGAGAGCGAGCTGTCGACGTTGCGGCGCACGTCGAGCTCCGCCTCGCGCCGCCGAGCCGCGATCGCCTCGTGGTCGGCGCGCAGCTCGCCCGCGCGGGCGGAGGCGAGGCCGCCGTCGAAGATCGGCCAGCTGACATCGACGCCGGCCCAGAGGTTGTAGGTCTTGAGGCCGGGGTCCTGAAAGTTGAAGTATTCCTCTTGGCGATTCGGGCCGAGGTATTGTGCCGTGCCGCTCACGCCGAGGGCGGGCCCTCGCTGCGCGAGGGCAGCACGCGTCCGCTGCTCGTTCTCGCGGAGCTGCTCGTCGTAGCTGCGGAGCTCCGGGCGGTTCCGGAGGGCGGCCGCCTCCGCGGCGGCCGGATCGGGAATGGCCGAATCGGGCGGACCCGGCGGGGCGAGCGCTTCCGTGGAGTCGATGGTCGCGCCGATCACGGTTTCGAGCTCCACGCGCGCCGTGCGGACCGCTTCGTGGGCCCGGATCAGGGCCGACTCGCGCTGGAAGAGATCGACGCGCGCCTGGAGCGAGTCGAGCCGCTGCGCCACGCCGGCGCGCACCTGGGCCGCCGCGAGGCGCCGGCGGGCCCCGGCCGCCTGCACCGCCTCCCCGGCGGCGTCCTCGAGCCGGCGCGCCGCGATCGCGCGGTAGAAGGCCTGGGAGACGCGCAGGGCGAGATCGGCGTCGGCCTCCGCGCGGCTCTCTTGCTGGGCGCGGCGGGCGGCTTCGGCGGCCCGCACGAGCGCCCGGTCGCGTCCGCTCGCGTCGATCGGGAGCCGCGCCTGGGCGCGCATGTCGATGTTCGTCGCGCTCCCCGTCTTCACGACCGCGGGACCGGGCGCGCCCGGGATCGGGATGATGAACTTCTGCGACTCGCTCCGCTGGATCGCGCTCCCGTCGAGCCGGAACGTCGGCGCGAGCGCGGCGCGCGCCTCGCGGATCGCCTGCTCCGCGCGCGAGACGCCCGCCTCGGAGATCCGGATCGAGGGGGCGTTCTTGCGCGCGATGGCGAGGCACTCCTCGAGCGTGAGGGCGCGAGCGGTCGCCGAGGCCACTGCCACGGCCGCCGTGAGCGCGAGCAGGAAGGCGACCCGCCTCACGCCGCCTCCTCCGGGAGGTAGAGGTTCACGATCGCCTCCGCGCGCGCCTTCGGATCCTGGGGGAGCGGCTCGATCCGGATCACGGCGCCGGTCATCTGGTAGAACATGAGCGAGCCGTGGAACGATCGCGCCGCGATGGCGGCGTCCCGCGCCGCGCGCCGCGCGCCCCGTTCGGCAAAGGCGCGCTGGAAGAGGCGCGTCTCGAGCGCGAGCAGGCGCGAGAGGAACGTCCGGTAGAACTCCCCCGCCAGGTCGGGCACCTCGAGGACGCCGAAAAACACGACGCGGAAGAGGCGCGGGTCGTCGCGCAGCGCCGTAAGGATGCGCTCGGCGAGCCGGCCGAGCGCCTCGCGCGGGGGGAGCTTCGCAAAGCCGCGCTCCATCGTCTCGATCCGGTCCTCGAATCCGACCGACGCGAGGATCGCCCGGACGAGGTCCTCCTTCGTCGGGAAGTGCCGGAAGAGGAGCGCTTCGCTCACGCAGGCCCGCTCCGCGACGTCGCGCGTGCGCGCCCCGTGGAAGCCCCGCTCCGCGAAGACGTCGAGCGCCGCCGCGAGGATCTGCGAGCGGCGGTCGTCCGCCTTCAGTCGAAGCCTGGGGTTGAAGTCCGATGCGCCCACGGTTCCTTTCGATGCGCCGCCGCCGCGGGCGGCGCGGATAAGTGAGCGCTTACTTAATCGCATGCCGAGCCGGGTGGCAAGCCCCGATGTCGAGCGGTACCATTTCCCGCCCGGCCCGGCCGGACCTGACGACAATGAGCGGAAACGACGTTCCGAAACGATCGTTGCAAGGAGGTCACGATGAACCGCAAGGCATCCGCGGAGTGGCGCGGCGGACTCAAGGACGGCAAGGGAACGATGTCGACGGAGAGCGGGCTCCTCGCGAACGCCCCCTACTCCTTCGGCACCCGCTTCGAAAGCGCCAAGGGAACGAACCCCGAGGAGCTGATCGCGGCGGCGCACGCGGGGTGCTTCTCGATGGCGCTCTCGGCCCAGCTCGAGGGCGCGGGGATCAAGCCCGAGAGCGTGCGCACGTCGGCCACGGTCACGCTCGAGAAGGTGGGCGACGGATTCTCGGTCACGGCGAGCCACCTCGACGTGGTCGCGCGCATCCCGGGCGCCGACCGCGCGGCGTTCCAGAAGGCGGCGGAGCAGGCCAAGTCGGGCTGCCCCATCTCGAAGCTCCTGAACGCGAAGATCTCGATGGACGCGAAGCTGGAGGGCTGACGTCCGGCGCCTCCCCGGACGCGGGGGCGGCCGCGGGCTAGTGAGCCCCGTCGGGGGTGCGTCCCGCCGCGGTCGTCCGCCAGTTGAAGCGCGCCTTCTCGGGCGGGATCCAGGCCGGGAGCGGCATGACGAGGTACTCGGCGAGCGCGCTTCCGTACGGCGCGTAGAGGCGGCGCAGCTCATCGAGCCGCGTCGAGGCCGCGGGCTCCTCCGCGATCGGAACGCCCACCGCGGCGAGCCAGCGGCGGAGCTCCGCGATCTTCTCCGGAGCGCTCCGCTCGCGGTCGTCGTCGAGCGGCGCGAGCCGGAAGACCTGGCTCACGTCGACGAGCGTGTGCCGGCAGATCGCGAACGTGAGCCGCGCCTGGAACGGATCGACGCCGCGCACGCCGGCGCTCACCACCGCGGCCGCGTCGGTCACGGCGCAGAGCGAGGCGAGCCACGACTGGTTGTCATGCTGGGAGCGGAAGAAGGCGAGGAGCGGATAGGACAGGTGGCTCTCTAATATATTCGCCGCCGCCTCCTCCCAGTCGCGGAAGAGCCGGTCGAGCTCGGCGCCGGGCGTGGGGCTCTCGAACGCGCGGCGCAGGATCTGCCCCGCCGCGGGGGGCGACCCCGCCCACTCGTCGAGCATCGTGATCCGCGCCTCGCGCGGCGAGAAGGACTGGTAGAGCACCGGCACGTACGCGATCACGAGGGCGAGGAAGCCGAAGCCGAGCCCCGCCTCGAGCACGGTGACCGCGCGCGTGACTCCGCTCATCGGCACCACGTCTCCGAGCCCGAGCGTGAAGAAAGTCGTCCCGGAGAGATACAGATCGGCCGGAAAGCCCGCCATCCCCGACCCGCGAACGGCGGAGCCGAGCGCCCACTGGACCAGCGCGAACCCCAGGATGATCCCCGCGGCCCAGACCCCGAAGAGCGCGATGAGCGAGAGCTGGGCGTAGAAGCTGAGGAAGAGCTCGCGGAGGTTCCGGGCGCGGATCCGCCGCCCGAAGAAGGTCCAGACCCGCCAGAGCGAGCGGAAGAGGAGGCGCGAGATCCGGATGTCGGCCGGGAGGCGGCGCGGCAGGAGGATCGTCTCGTACGCGTCCCAGAGCGGGACGAGGACGAGCAGGACTCCCGCGATCGCGGCGATCGCGGTCAATGCACCGAAGCCTGGGATTCCGTCGATTCCGACTCGATCAGCCCCCGGAGCTTCAACAGCGCCCGCTGCTCGAGCTGGCGGATCCGCTCGCGGGAGAGCCCGAACTGCGCGCCGGTCTCCGCGAGCGTGCGCGGCCGGTCGTCGTAGAAGCCGTAGCGGAAGCGGAGGATCGCCTCTTCGCGCTCGGAGAGGCGTTTCAGCATCTCGTTCACCTGCTGGTCGCGGAGCTGGAGCTCGACGATCTCGTCGAGGGTGGGCGGCTGCTCCACCGCCTCGGACTCGACGAGGCCGTGGAAGGCCTCGTTCGAGAGATCGACGTCGAGGGAGCGGACCGAGTAGACGAGCGTCTCGAGCCGCTTCGCGCGCGTCATCGGAATCCCCATCGCGCGCGCCACGTCCTCGAGGTCGGGCGGGCTCTTGCGCTCGGTCTCGAGGCGGCGCTGCGTCGCGATGAACCGGCGCATCATCTGGAGGACGTGGATCGGGATGCGGACCGTGCGCGACTGGTTGGCGACGCCCCGCGCGAGGGCCTGGCGGATCCACCACGTCGCGTACGTCGCGAAGTGGATCCCCCGGTCGACGTCGTAGCGGTCGACCGCCGTGATCAGGCCGAGGTTCCCTTCTTCGACGAGATCGAGGAACTCGACGCCTCGGTTCCGGTAGGCGCGCGCCTGCGAGACGACCAGGCGGAGATAGGAGAGGATGAGCCGCTTGCGCGCGTCCTCGGCCCCCTTCCGCATCCGCTCCCAGAGCGAGCGCTCCTGGTCGCGCTCGAGGATCGGGTAGCGCTGGATCTCCTGGAGGTAGCGGCGCTCGAGGTCGCCGACCCCGCGCGCTTCCTCCGGGGCCGGGGCCTCGGGCGCGGCCGCCCCCTCGGGGAGCGTGATGCCCTGGCGGCGCGCCTCGGCGAGGAAGAGGTCGAACGCGGTCGCGTCGAAGTCGGGCGAGTGGAGGAGGCGGTCGAGCGCGGCGTCGTCGAGGAACCCCTGCGCGAGCCCTTCGCGCATCGCCTCGGAGAGATCGGATACGAATCGCCGGGGTCCCATCGTCGTGGCCTCGATCAGGTGCGGATCACGAAGTCGCGCGCGCCCTGCGCCGATATCCAGCGCACCGACACGTCGCTCACGCGCGCGGCGGGGGGACCGTGGTGGAGCTCTTCGAGGTAGGCCCGGAGCGCCTCGTCCGGCCCCTCGGCCTCGACCTCGACGCCGCCCGAGGGAAGGTTCCGTACCGAGCCGCCGAGCCCGTGCACGCGCGCCCGCTCCTGGGCGAAGAAACGGTATCCGACGCCCTGCACGCGCCCGGCGACCACCGCGACGAAACGCGCGCGGCCGGCGCGCGGGCGGGGCGAAGCGCCGTCCGGATCACGCGACGTCACGCGCGCCCCCGTGAAGTCCTCCGGCAAAAAAATCGGGGCGAGAGGATTTGAACCTCCGACCCCCTGGTCCCGAACCAGGTGCTCTACCAGGCTGAGCCACGCCCCGATCGAATCGAGCCGAAATGAGGACACAAAGGAGCCTCCGGTGGAGGGAACCTTTGCGCCGGGAGTCTATCAACGCGCGCGGCATGGGGTCAACGGGACTCGCGCCGTTCCCAGGCGTCCCGGCCGATCAGCGGCACGAAGGCGCAGCCGCAGAGCTCACGCCGCTGCCAGCCGCTTTCCGTCCGGATCGCCTTGACCAGCATCTGGTTCTCCCCCACGCCGATCGGCATGACGGCGATCCCCCCCGTCTGGAGCTGCTCGGAGAGGAACTGCGGCATGCGCGGGGCGCCGGCCGCGATCAGCACCCGGTCGAAGGGCGCCATCTCCCGCCATCCCACCGACCCGTCGGCGATCCGGAAGACGATGTTGGTGTATCCCATGCGCACGAGCCGGTCGCGCGCGGCGACCCCGACCGCCGGGATCCGCTCGACCGTGAAGACCCGGTCGGCCAGCTCGGCGAGAATCGCGGTCTGGTATCCCGACCCGGTTCCGATCTCCAGCACCTTCTCCGTCCCGGTCAGGTCGAGCGCCTGCGTCATGAGGGCGACCATGTAGGGCTGGGAGATCGTCTGCGACGACCCGATCGGAAGGGCGCTGTCGCTGTAGGCCTTGGCGCCGAGCGCCTCGTCGACGAAGAGATGGCGCGGGAGGGCCTCCATGATCCGGAGGACGTGGGGATCGTGGATCCCCCGCTCCCGGAGCTGGACCTGCACCATCCGCCGCCGCGCGACGGCCTGCTCGTCATTCGTCATGGATCGCAAGCCCCATCGTCTCCAGCTCGACGATCTCCTTGTAGTCCGTCAGCTCGAACGAGAGCGGGGTCACCGCCACGAAGCCGTGCGAGACGGCGTGGAAGTCGCTCGCCTCGTCGGGGTCCCACGTGGGGTTTTCCCCACCGATCCAATAATACGACTTCCCCCGCGGGTCGGTCTTTTCGACGATCACGTCGCGGAAGACCCGGCGGCCGAGCCTTGCGACGCGGAGTCCGCGGATCTCCTTCCACGGGATCGGCGGGATGTTCACGTTGAGGCAGAGGCCCTTCTTGAGCCCGCGTCCCATGAGGAGACGCACGAGGCCGCCCGCGACGCGCGCCGCGGGAGCGAAGTCCGACGGCTCCCAGGTGGCGAGCGAGAAGGCGATCGAGGGGATGCCGAGGAACGCCCCTTCGCTCGCGGCCGACACCGTGCCCGAGTAGAGGACGTCGTTCCCCATGTTCGGGCCGTGGTTGATCCCCGAGACGATGAGGTCGGGCGGCTGCTTTAGGAAGCTGTGGACGCCGAGGAGGACGCAGTCGGTCGGCGTTCCGTCGACGCTCAGGATGCGGTCGGCGACCTTCCGGATCCGCAGCGGCCGGTGGAGCGTGAGGGAATGGCTGGTCGCGCTCTGCTCGCGGTCGGGCGCGATGATCGTGACCTCGCCGAGCCGGCGCATCGCCTCGGCGAGCGCGCGCATCCCCTCGGCCGCGATCCCGTCGTCGTTGGTGACGAGGATCTCCATCGCGCTCTAGCGGAAGAGGTGCCGCAGCACGAAGCGGACGAAGCGCGCCGTGTCGACGAGCGGCCGGATGTGGCTCTCGGGAGCGTTGTAGAGCGTGGGGATCGGGACCGCGCCGATCCGGAATCCCGCCCGCGCTGCCGCGACGAGGTACTCGGATTCGTACTCGAACCGCTGCGCCTCGGGGCGCACGCGGCGCAGCACCGTGGCGCGGATCGCGCGGTAGCCCGACTGCGAGTCCTCGATGCGAGTCCGCGCGAGGCGCGACACCCACCAGCTCGTCACGTCGTTCGTGGCGCGCCGGAGCCAGGGCATCGACGTGCGGCTCTGGAGGCGCGAGCCGACCACGAGGTCGGCGGCCTCGAGGCCGGCGAGGAGCTTCGGCGCCCACGAGGGGTCGTGCTGGCCGTCGGCGTCGAGGGCGAGGACGGTGTCGGCGCCGAGGCGGAGCGCCTCGTCGAATCCGGTCTGGAGCGCGGCCCCCTTCCCCTGGTTCAGCGTGTGGCGGAAGACGGTGGCGCCCGCCTCGCGCGCGCGGGCGCCCGTGTCGTCCACGGAGCCGTCGTCGATCACGAGGACCTCCGCCTCGGGGAGCGTTGCCTTGAGCCCGCGCACGACGGGGCCGACGGTGGCCGCGGCGTTCCGGGCGGGAATCACCGCGAAGACGCGCATCAGCGGGCGGGCCTCCGCGTCGGGCGGAGGCTCCAGTCGAACCACTGGGTCGGGTGTGCGCGCACGTGCCCGTCGAAGAAGCGGGAGAGCTCCGCGGCCGCCGCGTCCACGGTGAGCCCGTCGGGGGCCGCGGGATCGAGGACGATCGGGGCGTGGAACCGGACGCAGATCCCGCCGTCGGGCGCGCGCCAGGCGGCGCCCGGCAGCACCTGCGCCCGCGCGCGCTGGGCGAGGATCAAAGGGGCGGTGTCGATCGCGACGAGGGCTTCGGCGGTTTCCGAAGCGGCGCGCGGCTCACGGCGCCACGAGCGGTCGACGAGCGCCGCCACCCACCCGCCGTCCCGGAGCCGGCGCACGACCTCCGCGGCCGGGCTCTTCCCCCCGAACGTCCGCACGCCGAAGGCGGCGCGCCGCGCGCGAAAGAAGCGCTCCACCGCTTCGAAGCGGTGCGGCGCCGCGATCGCGTCCATCGGGCCCACCTCGCGCGCGAGCCACCAGAGCGCCATCTCCCAGGGGCCGAAGTGCCCGCTCACGACGACCGTGGGCGAGCCGGCCGCGCGAGCCGCGGCGAGGTGGCGGGCGGCCTCGGGGTCGAGGCGGACCGGAGGGACGCGCGCGCCGCCCCCGCGCGCGGCGAGGAAATCGCGAAGCGCCCAGGCGAAGGCGCGGAAGGTCTCGCGGGCGTGCGGCGGCGATCCGCCGAGACCCGCGGCGCGCCAGGCGCGGCCGATCCGGTGGGCCGCCTCGCGGGCGCGGGAGGGATGCGTGGAGACGTAGAAGTCCGCGATCCACGCCGCCACCCGGTCGGTGACCCAGACCGGCAGCCGGCGCGCCGCGATCGAGGCGATGGTATAGCCCAGATCGGTCATGCTCCCCCACGCTCGTTCCAGACGGTGCGGGCCCCTCGCGGGCCCGGAAACGCGGACGCCCCGGACGGGCGCGCCGGGGCGACGGACAGCGGGAAAAAATGGTCGGGGCGACAGGATTTGAACCTGCGACCACCTCCACCCCAAGGAGGTGCGCTACCGGGCTGCGCTACGCCCCGACCCGAAGCCGGCGGCGACGTTCGGCCGCAACGTCATCCTACACGACCGGATGCGGTGCGGACAAGGCGCCGCCCGCCCCTCGTCCGGATTGCCGGCGGCGCCGCGTACGGACGCTAGCGCCCGCGCGCGCGCTTCGACGCGTCCTGGCGGAGCATCGCGAGGAGCGATTCCATGTCCTTCTTGAGCGACCGGATCGCCTCCTCGCGATCGAGCTTCGTGAACGGCATCTCGATCTGGTCCTTGCCGTCGGTCTTGTCGTCCAGGATCTTCCGCCGCGCGCCCGCGATGGTGAAGCGCTGGTCGTAGAGGAGCTGCTTGATGTCGAACAGCACCTCGATGTCCCGCTTCCGGTACATGCGCGCGCCGCCGCGCCCCTTGCGCGGGCGGAGCATTTTGAACTGGGTCTCCCAGTACCGGAGCACGTGCGGCTTCACGCCGATCAGGTCGCTCACTTCGCTGATGGAGTAGTAGAGTTTTCCGGTCGGAAGCGACTTCACGCGTTCACCTCCTCGAGACGGTTCGAGCTTCCGGTTTCAAGTCGCGCGTCAAGAGCTCGCGCATGGCGGCTCTCGCGCTCTTTCCTTCGAACAGAATCGCCCGCACCTGCTCCGCGATCGGGAGCTCCACGCCGCACCGCGCGGCGAGCTCGACCGCGGCCTGCGCCGTCCCCACTCCTTCCGCCACCATCGGCGTCGCGGCGAGCGCCTCCTCCAGCGTCGCCCCCCGGCCGACCGCCTCTCCGAGGCGGCGGTTGCGGCTGTGGCGGCTCGTGGCCGTCGCGACCAGGTCGCCCATGCCGGCGAGCCCGGCGAACGTCTCCGGGCGCGCGCCGAGGCACTCCCCGAGCCGCGCGATCTCGGCGAGGCCGCGCGTGAGGAGCGCCCCCTTCGTCGAATCGCCGAATCCGAGCCCGTCCGAAAGGCCCGCCGCGATCGCGACCACGTTCTTCAAGGCGACCCCGATCTCGACCCCGAGCACGTCGTCGTTGGTGTAGACGCGGAAGGACTCGTTCGAGAACGCCTCCTGCACCGCCTCGGCGCGCGCGCGGTCGAGCGAGGCCGCCACGACGGCGGTCGGGATGCCGCGCGCCACCTCCTCGGCGTGGCTCGGGCCGGCGAGCACGACGGCATGCTCGCCGATCTCGGCGGGAAGGGTCTCCGCCGCGACCTCGCTCATCCGCCGGTGCGTGCCGCGCTCGAGCCCCTTCGTCGCGATCACGGCGAGCCTTGCCGAGCGGAGCGCTCCGGGCTCGGAGGCGAGCCGCGCCGCGACGCCCCGGAAGGCGTGCGAGGGGACGACGAGGAGGATCGTCTCCGCGCCGGTCGCGGCCTCGGCCAGGTCGTGCGTGACCAGGACGCCATCCGGAATCGAGACGCCCGGAAGGTACGTGTCGTTCGTCCGATCGCGGCGCATCCGTTCGGCGAGGTCGGTCTCGTAGACCCAGAGCCGCACCGCGTGTCCGTTCTTCGCGAGGAGGATCGCGAGCGCGGTCCCCCATCCGCCGCCGCCGATCACGCCGATGGTCACGACTTCGCCTCCCGCCGGCCGAAGCTCGGACGCTCGGTTCCGGCGAGGAGCCGGCGGATGTTCGGGATGTGGCGGACCACGACGAGCACGGCGATCAGGATCCCGGCGACCAGATAGGCGGTCCGGAAGCCGTCCCGGGGGGCGCGCCAGGCGACGAGGAAGGGATAGGCGATCGCCGCGCCGAGCGACCCGACCGAGACGCGGCGCGTGATCGCGAAGAGAGCGAGCCAGATGGCAAGCGCCAGCAGTGCCGGTACAGGCAGGATCGAGAGGAAAACGCCAAGACTCGTCGCGACCCCACGGCCGCCCTTGAATCCGGCCCATGGAGAGAAAACATGCCCCAGGATCGCGGCCGCGCCGGCCGCGAGCGCGGTCGGGACGCCGCCGCCGAAGAGCCGGCCCCCGACCAGGGCCGCGGCCGAGCCCTTGGCGACGTCGAGCGCGAAGACGAGGGCGCCCCAGCGCGGACCCATCGCGCGGACCACGTTCGTGGCCCCGATGTTCCCGCTCCCGACCGCGCGAAGGTCGACGCCGCGGGCGCGCGCAAGCCAGAGACCCGAAGGGATCGAGCCGAGGAGGAAGCCGAGAACCACCGGGATCGGATGGATCGGAATCGCGATCTCTCCCTGAAGATGGAGCTACTCGCTCTTCTTCCACTCCAAGACGATCGGCGTTCCCTGGAAGCCGAAACGCCGGCGCAATCCAGACTCCAGGTAACTTACATAATTCTTGGCCCGGTAGCGAGGATTGTTCACGAACAGCGCGAATGACGGCGGGCGGCTTCCGTTCTGGGCGGCGTAGTAGAACTTGAGGTGCCGCCCCTCGGCCGTGGCGGGCGGCCGGACCCGGTCCAGGATCTGGCCGATCGCGTCGTTCAGGACGGAGGTGGGGATCGTGCGGGTGTACTCGCCGAAGACCGCGACCGCGGCCGGGAGCACCCGATCCATCCCCTTCCCGGTGAGCGCCGAGACGTAGAGCCGCGGAACGTGCTCGAGGAAGGGATAGACCTTCGTGAACTCCTCCTCGATGGCCGCGCGCGCCGCGGCCGGATCCTCGACCAGATCCCATTTGTTGAAGACCACGACGAGCCCCTTCCGCTGCTCCTCGGCCAGTGCGGCGAGCTTGGCGTCCTGCCGCGCCGGCTCGCGCCCGACGTCGATCACGAGGAGGACGATGTCGGCCCGGGAGACCGCGCGGAGCGCGCGCGTCACGCTGTAGAATTCGACCGGGTCGTTCACCCGCGTCTCCCGCCGGAGCCCCGCGGTGTCGACGAGGCGGAAGGAGCGCCCGTGGGCCTGGAGCGTGGTGTCGACCGCGTCCCGCGTCGTTCCCGCGGCGGCGTCGACCACCATCCGCTCCTCGCCGAGGAGGCGGTTCACGAGGGAGGACTTCCCCACGTTCGGCCGGCCGAGCACGGCGATGCGGATGGTGTCGGGCTCCTCCACATCGACATCGCGGGCAGGGAGGAGGCCGACCATGGCTTCGAGCAGATCCCCCGACTGGGTGCCGTGGAGCGCCGAAACGGGCATCGGCTCGCCCAGACCGAGCGAGAAGAACTCGGCGACCAGCTCCTCGCGCGAGGGCTGGTCGGCTTTGTTCACGACGAGGATCGTCGGTCGGCCGCGCCGCCGCACCCGCTCGGCCACCTCGCGGTCGAGCGGCGTCACCCCCTCCTTGCCGTCGGTCACGACGAGCGCGACGTCCGCCTCGTCGAGCGCCACCTGCGTCTGCTGGAGGATCTGCTTCTGGATCGGGTGCGCGCTACCGGGGTCGATCCCGCCCGTATCGACGAGGAGAAACTTCCGCCCGCTCCACTCCCCTTCGGCGTAGTGGCGGTCGCGCGTGAGCCCCGGCACCTCGTCGACGATGGCGCGGCGCTGGCCGAGGATGCGGTTGAAGAGGGTCGACTTTCCGACGTTGGGGCGGCCGACGATCGCGACGATCGGGAGCACGTCGCTCAGGCCGCCGCGGGGTCGTCGAAACCGATCTCGACCGGCGCCCCGACCGCCTGCTCGAGGCCGGTCCGCGTGCGATCGTCGAGGAAGATCTCCCGTTCCTTGAGGCAGTTCGGCGGGAGGAGAACGCGGTCGACGGGCCCGTGCCGGAGGAGTGCCGCTTCGATGTCGGCGCCGACGAGGAGGCCGCTCACGCTGACGGTATCGCCGAAGTACT
This sequence comes from Bacteroidota bacterium, assembly GCA_050257045.1. GTDB lineage: Bacteria > Eisenbacteria > RBG-16-71-46 > SZUA-252 > SZUA-252 > DASQJL01. The sequence goes on from JBLMWD010000027.1 coordinate 34,073, forward strand.
CGTTCGTCACGACGCACAGAGAAACGTCGAGACCGCGCGGCGGCTGCTCCGCAAGGAGACGGCGGAGCGTCGGCGCGGCACTTGTGCCGGTGACAATCGCGACTCGCTCGGCCGCCCCGTTTCGAGCCTCAGCGCCTCGCCGGGGGCGGATCGCCCCCGGCGTCCAGGCATCAATCGTCTGGCGGAGCATCCCAATCCCGTTCTCGAGCTGCGGGAATCCCTCGTAGGCGCGCGCGGGCGGCACTTCCTCCCCCGCGAGGACGTACATCTCGTCGGCCGCGAAGACGATCCGGGAGCGGTGCCGCTTCCGGAACGCCGCCTGAAAGCCGTGCACCTGCTCGAGCGCGCGGACCGCGTCGTCGCGCGTGAACGTGCGGAGCTCCGGGAGCCGTCCGCGGTGCTTGGTGAGCCCGACCGGGACCACGGCGATCGTCCGGACCCGCGGGAAGCGCGCCGCGAGCTCCTCGATCGAGCGCTCGAGAACCGCCCCGTCGTTCATGCCGGGACAGATCACGAGCTGCGTGTGGAGGTCGATGCCGCCGGCCGCGAGCCGGTCGATGTCGGCGAGGATCCTCCCCGACTTCGGATTCTTCATCATCCGGACGCGCACGTCGGGATCGGTGGCGTGCACCGAGACGTAGAGCGGCGAGAGGCGCTCGTCGAGGATCCGCTGGAACTCCGCCTCGCCGAGGTTCGTCAGCGTGATGAAGTTCCCGTGGACGAACGAGAAGACGTAGTCGTCGTCCTTGATCAGGAGCTCGCGGCGCACCCCCTTCGGGTGCTGATAGACGAAGCAGAAGACGCAGTTGTTGTGGCAGCGCTTCGGCTGGCGCGCCTCGAACTCGACGCCGAACGGGATGCCGTACTCGCGGAACCCCTCGACCTCGCGCGCCGAGCCGTCGGGGCTCTGGACGCGCAGGCGCAGGTGCTCCTCGGAGACCTGCGAGCCGAAGTCGATCTCGTCGTGGAGGGCGACGCCGTTGATCTCGAGGATCCGCTCGCGCGGGAGGAGGCCGAGGCGCGCGCCGAGGCTCCCCGGCTCGACCCGGGCGATCGTGAAGGGATCGCTCAGGCCGATCGCGGCCGGAGGCGCGCTGCTCGGATCGAGGGCAAAGCGGTGTTCAGGCACGTTCCAAGACCCCGATCATCGACGGTTGCATGAGTTGGACGCCGGGCGGGCGAGAGAAAAACTGGAGCGGGCAACGGGATTTGAACCCGCGACCTTCAGCTTGGGAAGCTGACACTCTACCACTGAGTTATGCCCGCTCCCACAACTGTGACGAGAGTTAGCTTACGTGGGATGGCGAGTGGGGTCAAGGAGCATCTCCGGACCAGACTGGGGCGAGCCCAAGTCGAACATCTCCCAGGAGATGTGCCACCACGGCTCACGAACTCGTCCCTCCGTGACGATGTCACGCGTTATCCTGATCTCTCGCGGGCGTCCCGCTCGATGGCGCGCGCCACCTCCGCGAACTCCCCTGGCGATCCGAGATCGAACCACCGGACCTCCCCCGTCCGGCGGAACCAGGTTTCCTGCCGCTTCGCGAGCTGGCGGGTCCGGAGCGCGATCGTGGCGACCGCCTCGTCCAGCGTTGTCTCGCCGCGCAAGTGCGCGAGCAGTTCGCGGTACCCGAGGGTATGGAGGCCCGGAGCGTCTGGAGGCAGACCGGCACCGAGGAGCGTGCGCGTCTGATCCAGAAAACCGTCCCGGAGCTGCTGGGCGATCCGCTCCTGGATTCGCGCGGCGAGAGCCACGCGCGTCCACCGGATGCCATACCGTCGTGCCACCGTCGGCTGATTCCGGCGCTCCCGCCGAAGCGCGCTGATCGGCCTTCCCGTGAGCCGGTAGACCTCGAGCGCCCGAATTACCCGGACCGAGTCGCCGGGGAAGATCTTCGCGAGCGCCTCCGGATCCACGCGGCCGAGCTCCGCCCGGAGGGCGTCGAGCCCGTCGGCGGCGAGGCGCGCGGCGAGCTCCGCGCGCACCGATTCGTCCCGCTCGGGGCCGGCGAAAAGCCCTTCGAGGAGCGCGCGAAGGTAGAGGCCCGATCCCCCTACGATCACGGCGGTTCGGCCCCGCGACTCCACCTCCGCGATCACCACGCGCGCCTCCCGCGCGTAGCGCCCCGCGCTGTAGGTCTCCTCCGGCGCCAGGAAGGAAGCCAGGTGGTGGGGTGCGCGCGCGCGGTCGGCGGCGCTCGGGGCGGCGGTCCCGATCTCGAGCCCGCGGTAGATCTGGCGGGAATCGGCCCCGACGATCTCGCCGCCGATGCGCTCGGCGAGATGGAGGGCGATCTCGCTCTTCCCTCCGGCGGTGGGGCCGAGGATGACGACGCGTGTGGTCATGCGTAGCGGGACAACAGGGCCGCTCTGTGGACGGCGCCGCGATTCAATCGCGGCGCGTTCTAGCGGCGGCCGAAGCGGCGGTCCAACTCCTCCATCGAGACCCGCACGTACGTGGCGCGGCCGTGCGGATCGCCGTGCGGCAGGTCGGTCGCGAAGAGCCGGTCGATCAGCGCCCGGCGCTCCTCGGGGCGAAGCGCCTGCCCCGACCGGACCGCGGCGTGGCAGGCGAACGTCTTCGCGACCCGCTCTTCGGGCGGCTCCCCCGACGCGCCGTGCGCATCCTCGCTCTCGAGGAGTGAGCGGAAGGCGTCGACCGCCGCCTCTTCCGGCACGGAGGCCGGGACGGCGCGGATCGCGACCTGCCGCTCGCCGAACATCGTCACCTCGTATCCGAGGCGGCGGATCGCGGTCTCGAGGAGGATGAGGTGCTCCATCTCATCCGGGGTCACGTCGACGACGCGCGGGAAGAGGAGGTGCTGGCTCTCCGCGTTCTCCCCGTAGAGACGCCCCCGCGCCTCCTCGTAGAGGATCCGCTCGTGCGCGGCATGCTGATCGACGACGACGAGGCCGCCGCGGATCGGGGCGAGGAGATAGCGGTCGTGCAGCTGCCAGATCGTGATCTCTGGCTCAACTAGATCCTCGCGGAGCGAGGCTCCTGCTTCCTGGATCGCGGGGGCCGCTCGTTCGGAGACTCGGTACTCTTCGATCACCGTCTGGACGGATCCGGGCGACGTCGTATGCGGCTCCGGCGCATACGACGTCGACCCGCTGGTCGTCTGAGGGCCCGTCGCGCCCGTCGCTTCCGTCGCGGCGGGCGTGCTCCACGAACCGAGCGCGCCCGTCTCGGTCGGCGGCGCGCCCATTTCCGTCGGCGGTGCGACCCAGCGTGCTTCGTCGCGCGCGTCGCGCGCTCCGTAGACTGGCACGTGCCGACGCATCGCGCGTTCGACCGCCTGCCGGACGGCCTGGAAGACGCGCCCCTCGTCGCGGAAGCGCACCTCGCGCTTCGTCGGGTGGACGTTCACGTCGACGAGGGCGGGATCGATCTCGACCAGGAGCGCCGCCATGGGATGGCGGTCTCCCGGGATCAGGTTCCCGTACCCCTGGCGCAGCGCCGCGCTCAGCGCGGGCGAGGAGACGATGCGGCCGTTCACCGCGACGACCTGCTGCTCGCGTCCCGTGCGCGCCTGCTCGGGCGACCCCAGCACGCCGCGCACCTGGATCGACTCCGATTCGTCGGCGAACGCCTCGGCGCCCTCGGAGGCGTTCCGCCCGTAGAGGAGCTGCCAGCGCTCGAGCAGGTCCTCGGCCGCGGGAAGGTCGACGTCCTCGCGCCCGGCCGCCGCGTAGCGCCAGTGCACGGCCGGATAGGTGAGGATGTAGCCCCAGACCGCGCGGGCCACCGCGCGGAGCTCCGAGTCGCGCGACTTGAGGAAGCGGAGCCGCGCCGGCGTGTTGAAGAAGAGGTCTTCGACCGTGACGGTCGTCCCGACCGCGCGCCCGACGCCCGAGACGCCGATCACGGTCCCTCCGAGCACCTCCACCTGCGTGCCGGTCAGCTCGGCCGCCGCGCGCGTGGAGAGAGAGACGCGCGCCACCTCCGCGATCGAGGCGAGCGCCTCGCCACGGAAGCCGAGCGTGCGGATCGCCTCCAGGTCGTCCTCGGAGGCGAGCTTGCTCGTCGCGTGGCGGCGCACGGAAAGGAGGGCATCCTCGCGCGGCATGCCGGTGCCGTCGTCCTGCACGCGGATCATCTTCTCGGGGCCGGCGCCCACCTGGACGGCGATGAGGCGGCTCCCCGCGTCGATCGCGTTCTCGACCAGCTCCTTCGCGACCGCGGCGGGGCGATCGATGACCTCCCCCGCCCGGATCTTCGCGGCGACCTCGGGAGGGAGAACGCGGATGGACGCCATCGTCAGGCGAGTCGGAGGATCGGGAGCTCTCGCGGGAATCGGGAGAGGAAACGCGCCCCGTCAGGGCCGACGATCACGTCCTCCTCGAGGGAGACGAGGCCGTGGCCTTCGAGGTAGAGGCTCGGCTCGAGCGTGAAGACGTTGCCCACGCGCACCGGCGCGTAGGGTTCCTTGCCGTAGCGCTCCCACCGGGGACCGAGGACGCCGCCCCCGTCGTGCACCGCGCGCCCGAGGTGATGCCCCAGGGCGTGCGCGTACTCGGGATAGCCGCTCGCGAGGAGGTGCCCGCGCGCGATCTGGTCGATCTCGTAACCGGCCACGCCGGGGCGGAGCGCCTTCGCCGAGCGGTCGATCGCCTCGACGATGGTGGCGTAGGCCCGGCGCACCTCGGCGGGCGCCTCGTCTGATCCGGCGGGCGCGACGTACCAGAGCCGCTGGAGGTCCGAGCAGTAGCCCTCGAGCAGGATGCCGAAGTCGATATGGACGATGCACCCCGGCGTGATCTTCTCCTCGCCCGGCGAGACGTGCCCCACCGCGGCGTGCGCCCCCACCGTGACCGTCGGACACTGGCGGCGCGGCCATGCCGTCGGCGCGCCGAGCCGGTCCGCCTCGGCGTGCGCGCGCGCGGCGATCTCCCGCGCGGTCATGCCGATCGTGAGCGAGTCGCGGATCGTGTCGAAGATCGCCTCGGTGCGCTCGATCGCGCGTTCGATCCGTTTCCGCTCCTCGTCGAGCTTCACGGAGCGGAGATGAGCGAGGAAGGAGCCCGCGGGCGTCAGGCAATTCGCGTACGGCGTCCCCGCGAGCGTGGCGACGAGATGGTCGCGCAGCCCCGCGGTGAGGCCGTCGGCGAGCGCGTCGTCCTCGGAGACGTTGATCCCGATGCGGCCCGGCTTCGCCGCCTCGAGCATCTCGAGGAGCCCGGCCTTGGGCCCTTCCTTGTACGTCTTCACCTCGTCGAAGACGCCCGCCTTCGCCACGTCCGGCGCGTCGTACGTCGCGACGAGCGCGGTCGAGGAGCGCTCCGTCACGAGGAAGAAGGTCGTCCAGGTGAAGTCGACGTCGAGGAAGTAGCGCAGGATCGGATCGGGGCGCGTCGACGACTCGCGCACCACGGTGAGCCAGGCGTCGAGGCCGTGCTCGGCCAGGATCGACTGCGCCTGCGCGAGCTTCTGGGCGCCGAGCGAGGGAGCGCGGGTTGCGGTATGCATGCGCCCAATGTACGGGGTTCGGCGCGCGGGAGCAAGGGGGCACGCGCTGCGCGCGCGGCCTACTCGCCGCGGATCAGCGCGATCAGCTCGCCTCCGGTCGCGATCTCGTCGGGATAGGCGTACTGGCGGCCGAGGAGGCGCACCTCGCTCGGAGTCTCCATCTCGCGCACGCATTCGAGCCGCGGGAGGAGGAGATCGAGGCGCTTCAGGAGCGCGCCCGAATCCTTGTCGGTCTCGGGCGAGAGGACGGCGAAGCGGCCGTCGCCGACGCGCGCCACGGTGTCGACCTCGCGCACGTTCCGGGCGAGCGAGGCGCCGAACTCCCGGAGCAGCCGCTCGGCGAAGGGGGCGCCGTGGCGCTCGGCGAGAAGCGGGAACTCCGCGATCGCGCAGAGCGTGAGCAGGAAGCCCTCCTTGTACCGCTCGGCGCGCTTCACCTCCTCCTGGATGCGCGTCTCGAGCCCCGCGCCGGTGAGGAGCCCCGTCGTCTTGTCGCGGGTCTCGGGCTCCACGCCTCCCGCACCGCGCACGTGTTCCCACGCGATCGAGACGTAGAGGGCGAGCTTTCGCAGGGCGTCCATCTCCGGCTCGCCGAGCGCGGCGTCGCGGCCCGGATGCGGCGGGAGAACCACCCCGAGCGTGCCGGCGATCCGGTCGGAGGCGCGCACCGGCACGACCGCGGCGTCCCCCTCGTCCGGATCGGCGGGCCCGAGGATCTCGAGACCGTCGTTCTCCGACGGGGAGAGCTCCATTCCCTCCGCCATCGCCTTCGCGGCGAGCGACCCCTCGCGGCGCTGGGCTTCGGTGCGTCCTTCGTCGCTCCCCTCGAACGCGGTGCGCATCACGACCTCGTCATCCTGGCCGAGGAGGCGCACCACGGCGAGCCCGCTCGGGAAGAGGGCGCGCAGCGCGGCGATCGACTCGAGGGCCAGCGCCTCCATGTCGCGCGTCACCATGAGGCGCGGGGCGATGTCGGAGAGGAGTGAGACCATGGTCCCGCGCCGCGCGGCGCCCGCGTCCTCCTTCCGATGCTCGAGGAGGGTCGTGAGGTAGGTCGCGATGCGGTCCAGCACGTGCGCGAGCCCCTCGGGGTCGAAATCCCCCGAGCCCGAGAACTCCGCGGCGAGGACGCCGTGCGGCTCCTTCCCGCGGAGCGGCACCAGGATGAGGAGCGCCGGGCGGCTCGACCCCTCTTCCCCGGCGCGCGCGATCTCGCCCGTGAGGCAGACGCTCTCCCCCTCGCGGTGGGCGCGTCCCACGAAGCCCGCGGCATGGATCGGCAACGATCCCGACTCGCCCGAGCCCGAGCCCGACGGGATCACCGTGAACTCGCGGTTCCCCGCGTCGGCCGTGTAGATCACCACCGAATGGGCGCCCAGACGCGAGGCGAGGCGCGTGGCCGCGGAACGGAGCCGTTCGGTGCGCGGCGCGTTCTCGCCGCGGAAGATCCGCTCGAGCGCCTGGCGGGAACGGAACTCCAGCGCCTCGAGATCGCTCCGCGACCGGCGCACCACCCGGTCGAGGATTGCCGAGATCTGGGCGCCGATCTCGACGAGCCGGTCGAGGTCCTCGTCCTTGAAGCGCTTCCCCTGGCGGTTGCTGGAGACGTTGAGCACGCCGATCACGCGCCCGTCGAGCTGGATCGGCGCCGACATGGCCGAGGCGATGCGCGTCCGCTCGCGATCCTTGTACCGCGGGTCCAGCACGCGCTCGTTCACGATGAGCGGCTTTCCGCTCTGCGCCACGGTCCCGGCGATCCCTTCGCCGATCTTCTGGCGCACGCTCCGCACGGTGTCGTGCGAGAGCCCGTCGGCGAAGGCGATGCGAAGCTCCCCCTCGTCCTCGTCGACCAGCATGAGGGAGCCGGCGTCGGCGCCGGTCTCGGCGATCGAGAGGGCGAGGACCTCGCGGAAGAGGCGCTGGCGGTCGTCCGACAGCGCGAGCGCGTTCCGGATCTCGGCGAGGCGGCGCCCCGCGCCCGCAGCTTCCTCGAACTCCCGCTCCCACTCGTCGATGGGCGCGGGCGCCGGATCGGCCGCCGGCCCGTTATCGGTCGCGCCGGCGAGGTAGGAGGGGAGCTCCTCGAGCGGAAGGAAGATCGAAGGGGCGATCCCCGCGCGCAGGAGCGCGGCCGCGCCGGGCGCTTCGAGCGACGGGAGCGCCACGCGGTCGGGCTTCAAGGAGAGGAGGTCGAGCGGCTCGGTGGAGCGCGGGATCTGGAGCACCTCCGCGATCCGGAGCGAGAGCGCGTCGGGGTCGGCGCTCGCGACGAGAACGAGGTCGACTCCGGCCGCGCTGCGCGCGGTCGAAATGAGGTCGACCCTGTCATCGGGCAGGTCGAGGAACGCAAGTCTCATGGGTTCGGTGTCGCCGGCCCCAGTGGTAGGCGGACTGCTCCGTGGTGCCGGAACGCAAAGAGTGTACCACCGCTCAACTGGGTGTCCGTGCGCGGGTACAGCCAGGGCGGGGCGTGCAGGGGGCGTGCAGCGGGCCTCGGGGATTGCGAAATGCACGGTCACGCGGGCGACCCGCCCGAGCGCTACTTCGCCAGGGTGACGACCTTCGCGATGGCCACGTTGCGATCCTGATCGCTCGCGCGCACCGTGACCGTGTGCTCGCCCGGCGCGAGGTTGCGGATCTGGATGTGGAACGACTCGGACCGTTGGTCGTAGATGCCGTCGTCGGGGAAGATCTGGACCCAGTCGCCGCCGTCGACGGAGTACTCGATCTGGCCGATGCGGGAGTCGGCGTCGACCGCGGCGCCGCTCACGACCACGCCGCGCCCTCCGAGTGTTCCCTCACTCGACGTCTTGAGCCCTTCGATCTGCGGCGGGACGTTGTCGATCCGGATCGGGGCGCTCATGCGCTCGGTGATGAGCGCCGCGTCGGGCGGATTGTCGGGCCGGTCGGAGGCGATGACCTTGATCCGATACGTCCCGTTCGCGTACGACTCCGCGTCCCACGAGAGGACGCGATCCTTCTTGTCGGTGGCGAGCTTCCGCCAGTCCTTCTCGTCGTCGCTGCGGATCAGGACGTCGTACGTGAGGTCGTCGCCGTTGGGATCGATCGCGTCCCACGTGACGGTGCGCACGCCGCGAGCCCAGGCGGCGCTCGCGTCGGAGACCGCGCGCGGCCCCGTCTTGGGGAGCGAGTACTCCACCTTGAGGCCGTTCGGAAAGGTCTGGGAGATCTGCGGCGGCCGGTACTCCGGCCCACCTTCCATGAAGGGGTTGTCCGGCCCGAAGACCTGGATGTTCCCGATCTCGGGCGGGAGGTTCCGCTGCCGGTACGAGACCTCCATCGTGGAGAGCATCGGCGGGTCCGCACCGCTCTTCTTCAGGCGGATCCGATACTGGAGGAAGCGCGCGGCCGGGCTCTTGATCTCGGCGCCGCCTTTGCCGAGCGGCTCCTCGGGGCTCCAGTCGCTCCATCCTTCGTCGGGCACCTGGCTCAGACCGCTGCGCGACGACCAGGTCGCGTCGCCGCCGCGGAGCATCGCCACGGCGCGGCCCCACGACGCCACCGAGCGGAGGTCGTGGGCGTCGGAGAGATAGGTCCCCTGGGAAGCGGTTCCCGAACCGAGCGCATAGAGCACCCCCGGATTCCCCGTGGCGGCGAAGGTCTCCCCGCCGGAGCGGATGAGCGCGAGCACCTGCTTCTCGTCGGGCGCGCCGAGGAGCGCGTACTTTCGGTTCGTGGAGACGCGGAAGATCGCGCCCGGGTCGCCGGTCGCCACCCAGACCGACTGGTCGTCGGCGGGCACCATCGCGTAGATGTAGTCGGCCGAGGGCGCGTAGAGAAGCCGCGCGCTCCCGTCGGGCTGCACGAGGAAGACCCCGCTCCGCCCACCGCTCGTCGGGGTGACCTCGACCGCGTAGGGCGCGGCGCCGGCCGCGGAGACCGCGGCGGCGACGGGACGCGCCTGTCCCTTGCACGCTCCGACCGCGACCGAGCCGTCGGGAAGAACCGCGATCGAGCGGATCTCGTCCGCGTCGGAGTCGTAGATCACCCGCTGCTTCCCCGCCCCGTCGATCCGGACGAGGAGCCCCTTCGAGCTCGTTCCGGCGAGCAGCGCGCCGTCCTTGGCCCAGGCGAGCGCGAGCACGTTCACGTCGCGCGTCTCGGCGTAGACCCTGCCCTTGCCGGGCCCGGTCACCTCGAAAACCTTCCCGTTCGGCCCCGTGCCCGCGTAGAGCGCGCCGCTCCGGCCGGTCAGGAGCGACCAGACCGATTCCTCGCCGGTCTTGAAGTAGCGCGTCGTGTCGCCGCGCGCGGAGACGCGGAAGATCTCGCCTCCCGGCGCCGAGGCGGCGTAGACGTTGTCGCTCCCGTCGACCGTCATCGCGGTGATCTCGGTGGCCCCCGTCTTCCAGAGGAGCTTCGCCCCTTCGCCGCGCGTCCAGCGGTAGATGCCGCCGTTGTCGCCCGTGCCGAAGTAGACGCGGCCCTTCGAATCGCGCGCGAGGCACCAGATGTAGGCCACGTCGGGCAGGTGGGTCGCCACGGAATCCCATGCGGGCCCGAGCGTGAGGTATCCGTCGCTGTCGATGGAGGTGCCGACCACCTGCTCTCCCTGGAGGAAGTCGGTGGCGCTGTCCATCGTCCAGAACGACGTGCTCACCGCGAGCGCCGTCGCGGCGCATCCCCACCCCACGATCGCCGCCACGGCCAGCGCGGCGAACCCTGCCCTGCGTCGCGTCACGAAGCGCTCCTTTCGGTCATCGATTGCCGGGGATCACGGTGACGGTCGCGCTCTCGTTGCCGCGCACCACGCGGCCGAGCGGAACCGAGATCTCGGAGACGGTCGCGCCCTTGGTCGTCGCCGACTCGCCCGACTTGGGCGAGGAGCCGAGGACCTGGAGCACCGAACCGGGCGCCTGCGAGATCTCGCGGCCGCCCACGATCGCGCCGCCGGCCGGGCGATAGAGCTGCACGTAGAGCCGGTCGGAGGGACGGTCCTCCTCGATCAGATCGGCCAGCTGATCGAACGTCTCGGGCTGGTAGCGCTCGGGGGCGCGCTGCATCTCCCAGCGCTCGGTCTCGGACGCGTCGCAGACGCGCACGGTGATATCGCCGGGCGGGACGGACGGCGGGATGCGGATCCGGACGCGCCGCGTCTCGACCAGCTTGCTCGAGCGGCGGAGCGAGAGATCGAGGTCGAGCGAGTCGCCGGCCACGATGGCCGCCGGAGCGACGCGGATCCCGACGAGGGCCGCCTCGTCGATCCCCTCGGCCACGGCGACGTTCACGCGCACCGAATCGAGGCGCGAGGGACGGAATCGGTCGCCCAGGAGGAGTGTCAGGGACTGCGAGATCGTCTCTCCCACCCCCGAGACCGGCGCCGTGCTCACGAAGACGTCGTCGTGGTGGATCGTGCGCGCGCCGCCGTTCATGTAGAGGGCGAAGTCGTAGCGCACCGTCGCCACGCCGGCGTCGTAGAGCGCTTCCGAGATCGAGTTCACGACGGTCGCGCTGACCAGGGCGGGCGTGAGATAGCGGCTCCGCGCGACCTCCAGGTTGTAGCGGCGCGCGCGGCCGCCGCTCCCTTGGATCGCCACCTTCACCGGGATCATGGAGGCGGTCTCTCCGACGCGCCCCGCGATGCCGGTGGAGCGGTCGGCGAAGATCGTCCCGCACGTCGCCGTCGGCGAGCCGATCTTGTTCGAGATCTGCTGGCTCGACATGATGGTGTGGATCTTCGCGGCGGTCATGGGAAGCTCCATCCACCCCATCGCGAGGAAGGGGTGGCCGAAGGCGAGCACGCGGTCGCCCTCGCGCCACGTCACCGTGCCGATCGCCGCGGCCGACCAGTCGCCGCGGACGAGCTGCACGCCGACGGCCGATCCCGCGCGCAGCGAGTCGCACGAGCCGCCCGGCTCGGTGGCGCCGCCCGGGCTCGCGACGAAGCCGCGGTCCTTGAGCCAGGGGTCGAGATAGCGGAGCGCCTCGTCCGTGAAACCGGCGAGCGCGATCGGGGTGGCGATCGGCTTGGCGCCTCCCTCTTCCCCGGCCGGCGCCTGGGGGGCCCCGAGCGTCCCGAAGGCGTCCTCGCCGTCGGGCGGGACCGCGCCGTCCTTGGGGAGCAGGCTCAGCATCTGGTCGATCGGCGTGATCCCGGCCATCGGCTCCTTCAGGAACGACCAAGTGTAGGAGACGGCGCCGATGAGCTTCCCGCCGATGTAGACGGGGCTCCCGCTCATCCCGGCGATCACCCCGGTCCGGTCGATGATCGGGCTCGAGGCCTTCGCCATGATGAGATCGAACCCCGGCCGGTACCCCTTGAGGACGCCGAGCACGGTCACGGAGAAGCTGTCGACCTGGGTGCCGGCGAAGACGCTGTAGCCGACCCCCGTCATCCCCTCCTTCACCTGGGAGACGGGAAGGGTCGCGGAGGCGGGAATGGCGGGCGGGAGCGCCGCTTGCGCGGAGGCGCCGACCGGGATGCCCGAGAGAACGATGAGATTCAGGAAAACGCGCCGGAGCGCGCGGTTGAAGGCCATCAGTAGGGGGAACAATACGGAGTGGCGGCTGGTTCCGTCAACGAGTCCCGCCGGTCAGCGGGACCGCGCGCGCGCCCGGTCCCGGAGGGCGGCAAGCCGCTGGAGCGCATCGAGCGGCGTCAGCCGCTCGAGGGGAATGTCCGCAAGCTCGCCCAGAAGAGCGGCCCGCTCGTCCCGACCCACTCCGGGGCGGCCGGGGTCCGCGACGGCTTCCGCCCGGCTCCCCGCCCCCGCCGCGTGCTCCCGCTCGAGGCGCGCCAGGATCTCACTCGCGCGCGCGAGCACCTCTCCGGGCACCCCGGCGAGCTGCGCCACGTGGATGCCGTAGCTCCGGTCGGCGCGGCCGGGCGCGATCAGGTGGAGAAAGACGATCGTTCCGTCGGCCTCGGAGACCCGCACGTTCCGGTTCCGTAGCCGCGGCAGGGTCGCCTCGAGATCGGTCAGCTCGTGGTAGTGGGTCGCGAAGAGGGTTCGCGGGCGCGCGCGCGGCCCCTCGTGCAGCGCCTCGGTCACGGCCCATGCGAGGGAGAGGCCGTCGTACGTGCTCGTCCCGCGCCCCACCTCGTCGAGGAGGACGAGGCTTCGATCGGTGGCCTGCCGGAGGATCGCCGCCGTCTCCTCCATCTCCACGAAGAACGTGGACGCTCCGCGAGCGATCTGGTCCGAGGCGCCGACCCGCGTGAAGATCCGGTCGGCGAGCCCGATCACGGCGGACGCGGCGGGAACGTAGGAGCCCACCTGGGCCAGGTAGACGCAGAGCCCCACCTGGCGGAGAAACGTCGACTTCCCGCCCATGTTGGGACCGGTGATGAGCCAGATCTGCTCGGTCTCGCCGTCGAGCGCGCAGTCGTTCGGGACGAACGCGCCCCCCTCGAGCGCGCGCTCGACCATGGGATGGCGCGCCTGCTTGAGGACGAGCTTCCGATCGTCGGCCACCGCCGGCCGCGTCCAGCGCTCGCGCGCCGCGGTTTCGCCGAGCGCGCGGTAGAGATCGATCTCGGCCACGACGCGCGCGGCGTCGTGCAGCGCGCCGATCGCCTCGAGGCAGCGCCCGCGGATCGAGTGGAAGTGCGCCGCCTCGCGCCGCCGGCTCTCCACGCTTGCGGCCTCGATCCGCTCCTCCATCCGCTTCAGCTCCGGCGTGACGTAGCGCTCGGCCCCGGCGAGCGTCTGCTTGCGGATGTAGTCGTCGGGGACGCGCGCGAGCTGGGAGCGCGTCACCTCGATGTAGTAGCCGAAGACGCGGTTGTACCCGGCCTTGAGGTTCGGGATCCCGGTCCGCGCGCGCTCGCGCGCCTCGAGGGCGAGGACCTGGTCGCGCCCATCCCCCGCCTCGCCCCGCATCTGGTCGAGCTCGGGGTCGAAGCCGGCGCGTACGATCCCGCCCTGCGTCGCCGTGAGCGGGAGCTCCTCCTCCAGCGCCTCCTCGAGGTGCGCGGCGAGCGCGGAGAGGTCGGGGAGCGACTCGCGCCAGGCGGCGATCGTGGCGCCAGGTCGCGCTTCCAGGGAAAGGCGGAGCGGCGGAAGGCGGCGGAGCGCGTCCCGCACCACGCCGAGGTCGCGCGGCGCCGCGCGTCCCGAGCCGAGGATCCCGAGGGTCCGCTCGAGGTCGGGAAAGCGATGGAGCCGCTCGGCGAGCTCGGCGCGGAGCGGCGCCGACTCGGCGAAACAGGCGGTGCGGTCGAGGCGGGCCTCCACCACGCCGCGGTCGCGGGCGGGCTTCCGGAGGAGCGAGCGGAGGGCGCGCCCGCCCATCGAGGTCTCGGTGCGGTCGAGGAGGTGGAGGAGCGAGTGCTCCTTCCCCGCCGCCGAGTCGAGCACCTCGAGATTCCGGAGCGTGACCTCATCCACCACGAGCGGCGCCCCCTCGCGGAGCGGACGGATCTCGCGAAACTGCGGAAGGTCGGACTTGGCGAGCGAGCGGAGGTACTCGAGGAGCGCCCCCGCGGCGCCGAGCTCCTCGCGCGCGTCGCCGAGACCGAAGGCGTCGAGGCGGCTCACGCCGAAGTGGCGGAGGAGCGACTGGCGTCCCGCTTCCACGTCGAAGCGCGCGGGCTCCCGGCGCGTCACGGGGACGTTCCCGTAGGGAGACCCCGCGCCGTTCGAGGCCGAGGCGCCGCGCGCGGCGGTGTCGCGGTCGCCCGGAAGGAGCACCTCGCGCGCCGGGAACTCGAACGGGAGCGTCGCGAGCTCCTCCGCCGTCACCGAGCCCGCGCGAAGCTCTCCGGTCGAGACCTCCGCCACGGCCACGCCGACGCGCGCGCCGCCCGGCGACAGGGCGACGATGTAATGGCTCTCCCGCGCCTCGAGGAGGCCCAGCCGGGTGACCGTCCCCGGCGTGAGCACCTCGACCACCTGCCGGTCGACGAGCCCCTTCGCCTCCTCGGCGCTCTCCATCTGCTCGGCGATCGCGACCGAGTAGCCGCGCTCGACGAGCTTCTTCAGATATCCCTCGACCGAGTGGTGCGGCACGCCCGCGAGCGGGAGGGGATCGCGCTTCTTGTCGCGCGACGTGAGCGCGATCCCGAGCTCGCGCGACGCGACGAGCGCGTCCTCGCCGAACGTCTCGTAGAAATCCCCCATCCGGAAGAGGAGGAGGCTTCCCGGATGCTCCGCCTTGAGCCGCCGGTACTGCTCGAGCATGGGGGTCGCTTCCAACGCGGCCTAGCGCGGAACGACCTGGTAGGAGAAGCCGCGCTCGCGGCGGAGGCGCTCGCCGAGCGCGCGCGCCTCGTCGCGGCTCGTGAAGGAGCCGGCGCGCACCCGGTAGATGGGCGGCGTCTCGTCCCCCTGGCGGACCGACACGTCCCCGGTCCCGGCCCGCTTGAGCTCGAGCGCGAGCGCGTCGGCGAGGTCCTTGCGGCTGAAGGCGCCGATCTGGACGGCGAAGCCGCCGCCGATCGGGAGGAGCGGGGTCACCTCGGTGCCGGGGCGGATCCCCCGGTCGCGGACGCGCGTCGCCTCGTAGGAGAGGGGGAAGCGCTGCGCCACCTGGCGGAAGACGCTCGTCGCGTCGGTCTGCCGGCCCGTCATCTCGAGCGCAGTCCCCATCGCGTAGAGCGCCTGCGGCGCGTAGTCCCCCTGCGGATGGCGCTCGAGGAGGTAGCGGAGCGCGGTCATGGCGTCCTGCGGCTTGTTCGCGCGGAGCGCGGCTTCGGCCACCGCGTAGTAGTAGTCCTCCTCCTCGTTCGATCCCTTGAGGTCCGATTCGGCGGTGGCGAGGAACTGGAGCGCGCCGGCGGCGTCGCCGCGCCCGAGGAGGGCGAGGCCGCGCGTGACGAGCGCCTCCCGTCCCGTGGCCGTCCGCTCGACCCCGGGGCTGAAGATCGCGAGGAGGTTCTCCGCCTGCGCGTAGTCGCCGCTCACGTAGCGGATCCTCGCCAGCGCGAGGGTCGCCTCGCGCCGGTAGATTCCCTTCGGATAGCGGGTGCGGTAGTCGCCGAGCGCGCGCTCGTAGGCGGAGCCGTCCTCCTCGAGCAGCGCGCGGAGATAGGTCGCCGCGTCCTCCTTCTCGGGCGGGAGCGCCCCCTTCGGGATCCGGACGAGAAGTGCGCGCGCCCCGTCGGTGGCTCCGCGCGCGAACGCCTCCTGCGCGGACGTGAGGAGCGAAGCCTGGGACTCGGGCGCGGCCGGCTTCTTCGCCGCCTTCCGGGGCGCGGTGTGCGCGAGGCCCTGCCCGATGCCCCACGCCGCCCCGGCGAGGAGGAGCGCCGCCGCCGCGAGCCGGAGCGCGCGGGCGCTCACGCGGGCTCCATCCAGGCGAGGCACGAGGGGCAGCGCGACCAGTACTCGTCCGCGCGCTCGCCGCAGCGCGGGCACGCGGGCGGGGCCGTCCCGGCGAGCGAACGCAGGAGCGAATCGACCTCGGCCAGCGCGTGCGCGGGGTCGCCGAGACGCCGGTGGATCTCGATCGTGAGGAGCCGCGCCTCGAGCGAGCGCGGGTCGACGGCGAGCGCCTCGCGCGCCGCATGCATCGCCTCGCTCAGGTCGTCGCGCTTCATGTGCATCCGCGCGAGGGCGAGGAGGAGCCGCGCGTCGCGCGGGTTCCGTTGGAGCAGCTCCTCGTAGAGCGGTGCCAGCTCGCCGAAGCGGCCGCGCTCGAAATAGGAGACCTCGAGGCGCTCGAGGACGAGATGCGAGCGCTCGGGATGCGCGGCCGCGAGCCCTTCCCAGAGACGGATCGCGCGGTCGGGATGGCGCCGCTCGTAGTAGATGTCGCCGAGGCGAAGGAGCGCGATCGGATGATCCCGCTCCAGGCGGAGCGCCGCCTTGAAGTGGCGCGCCGCGTCGTCGAGCTTCTCGTTCCGGAGGAAGATCTCGCCGATGGCGGCGCGGTAGCTCGCGAGCGCCGCGCTCTCACGCTCCCCGCGCGCCTTCGCCATCTCGGCCCGCACCTCGTAGGCGCGATCCCACTCCCCGCCCGCCTCGTAGGCCTTGAGGAGGAGCGGGAGCCCCGCCCCGTTCTTGCGATCGCGGTCGCGCAGAAGGACCGCCTCCTGGACCGCCTCCTTGGGCCGTCCGACGGCGATCCAGTCGAGCACGAGCGCTTCCCGAACGGCGCGGTCCTGCGCGGGCGTGCGCGCGGGACGGACGGTGAGCTTCCGGTGGAGGTCGAGCGCGCGTGCGCCCTCGCCGCGGTCGCGGAGGAGGTTTCCGAGGTGGATGTAGGCGTCGATGTTCTCGCTGTCTTCCTGGACGGTGTCGGCGAAGGCTTCGAGCGCCGCGTCCTTGTCGCCGGCGAGGAGCGCGTGCACGCCGCGCTGGTAGGGCGTCTCCGGGCGGGGCGGACCCGTGTCCGCGTCGCGCGAGAAGAGCCAGGCCGCGTACCCCACCGCCGCGAGCACGCCCACGACCACCACCCAGGTGAAGATCGGTGCCATCAGCTTCCCTCCCCGCCCGCCGTCATCCCCGCTTCTCCGTCATCCCCTCACCCACGCCCTCCGCCGGTCCTGCTTCCGATCGCGAGCCCCTCGAGCGGGAGGTTCCGGAGCTCGGTCAGCTCGCGCTCGAGCGCGCGCTTCTCGCGCTCCACCGCGGCCGCGTCCGAGCGCGCCTTCAGCACCTGGAAGAGCGCGAGCAGGAACGCGACGAGCATCCCGAGGACGAAGGCGGCGAAGACCGCGACGTTCACCGGGATCGAACGGTAGACGTGCCCCGGCAGGTTGATGGCCGTCACGCTCTCGCGCATGTTGAGGACCGCGAAGCCGACCACGAGAACCATGATGGCGAGCCAGAGGATGTTCCGGAGAAACCACATGGCACGGACCTCCTTGGGGGGAGATGGGCCGGGCGCCGCCCCATCGGCGCCAGAATAGGGGCGCCGATGCCGTGGGTCAACCCGCGGGCGGCAAAAGGAGCGAGCCCGTGAGCGCGCCGCCGGCGATTCCGTCGACGCGCACGTCGACGATCCCGCGGCGCTCCGGGCGGCGCGCGAGGAGCACCGGAGCGTAGACGTCGGTCATGGCGCGGCAGGGATCGGGGTCGGCGCCTTCCGGGAGCGCGGGGAGCACGGAGCCGAGGAGACTCCGCTGGAACGCGGCGCGCTTCCGCTCGCCGAGCGCGCGGAGCCGCGCCGATCGCTCGCGCGCCTCCGCTTGGCCGGCCCGCCCGGAGAGGAGCGCCGCGCGCGTCCCGGGGCGGGGCGAGTAGCGGAAGACGTGGAGGTAGGAGAGCGGGAGCCGCTCGAGGAACCGAACGGTCTCCTCGAACTCCGCCGCCCCCTCTCCCGGATGGCCCACGATCACGTCCGCCCCGATCGCGACCGTGCCGCGCGCGGCGACCGCTTCCGTGAGGCGCGCGTAGTCCTCGGGCGCGTACGGGCGCCGCATGGCTCGGAGCACCGCGGGCGAGCCGCTCTGGAGCGGCAGGTGAAGATGGCGGCAGAGGCGCGGCTCCGCGCCGATCATCGCGACGAGGACGGGGTCGACCTTGTTCGGCTCGATCGAGGAGATCCGGACACGATGGCACCCTCCCAGCGCGAGGAGCGCCTCGACAAGGCGTGGAAGGAGCGCCGGCTCGCCGAGGTCCTTCCCGTAGGAGCCGAGATCGGCGCCCGTCAGCACGAGCTCGTGGAAGCCGGCCTCGAGGAGACGCCGCGCCTGGTCCAGGGCGTCGGCGAGCGGAAGGCTCCGGCTCCGTCCCCGGACCATCGGCACGACGCAGTAGGCGCAGAAGGAGTCGCAGCCGTCCTGCACCTTGAGGAGGGCGCGCGTGCGCCCGAAGGAAACGGGCGCGGAAGGCACGAACGGCCGCCGGGAACGGGCCGGCGCGACGGCAACCGCCGCAGCGCCCTCGCGCGCGACGCCGGGCACGCCGCGTGCCGGCGAACCGAGGAGGGACGCGAGCCGATCTCGCTCGGCCGTCCCCGCGACGAGGGCCACTCCCGGGAGCGCGGCCGCCTCGGCGGGAGCGCGCTGCGCCCAGCAGCCCGTGACGACGAGCCGCGCTTCGGGGTGTTCGCGCGCGAGTCGCCGGACCGCCTGCCGCGCCTCCTGGTCGGCGCGGGCCGTGACCGTGCAGGTGTTCACCACGATCACGTCGGGGTCCTCCCCCTCGCGGGCCTCGCCCCATCCGGCCGCGGCCAGCGAAGCCCGGATCGCGGCCGTGTCGTGCTGGTTCAGGCGGCAGCCGAGCGTGAAATAGGAAACCCGGGGCGCCGTGAGGGGCGCCCCGGGCTCTGGTGCGTGCGGCATGGCGCTTCGCTTACGAGGCGGGCGCCTCGTCGCCTTCCGAACTGGCGACTCCCGCGACCGGCGCCGGCTCGCCCGGCTCGTCCGGCGACGGCGTCGGCTTGAACCGCTCCTGGAACGCCTCCTGCCCGGCGCGGTCCTGGTCCTGCACCCACGCCTTGGCGCTCAGGATGATGCGGTGGGCCTGCGTGTCGACGCGCGTGACCTTGAGATCGAGCGTGTCGCCCGGCTTGAAGCTGTCCGACGGCTTCTTGAGTCCGTCCACCCCCAGCTGCGAGAGCGGGATGAACCCTTCGAGACCGTCCTCCAGGTCCACGATGACGCCGCGGTCGAGGAGGCGCACCACCGTCCCCTTCACGATGATGTCGGGGAGATAGCGCTCGGCCAGCGTCGGCCACGGATCCTCGCTCACCTGCTTCAGGCCGAGGCTGATCCGGCGGGCCTCCTTGTCGATCGAGAGGACCACGACGTCGACCTTGTCGCCCTTCTTGAGAATCTCGCTCGGGTGCGCGACGCGGCGCGTCCACGACATGTCGCTGATGTGGACGAGGCCGTCGATCCCCTCCTCGATCTCGACGAAGGCGCCGAAATTGGTGAGGTTCCGGACCTTCCCCGAGAGCTTGGTGCCGATCGGGAAGCGGTCGTCGAGCGTGAGCCACGGATCGGGCTCGATCTGCTTGAGACCGAGGCTGATCTTCTCGTTGTCCTTGTCGATCTTCAGGATCATCGCCTCGACCTCGTCCCCGATGGCGACCACCTTGCTCGGGTGACGGACGTGGCGCGTCCACGACATCTCGGAGATGTGGATGAGCCCCTCGATTCCCTTCTCCAGCTCCACGAAGGCGCCGTAATCGGTGATCGAGACCACCTTCCCCTTCACGCGCTGGCTCACGTTGTAGCGCTTGTCCACGTCCTCCCACGGATAGGGCGTGAGCTGCTTCATGCCGAGGGAGATGCGCTCCTTCTCCGGATCGAACGAGAGGACCTTCACGCGGACCTTGTCGCCGATCGAGACCAGCTCGGACGGATGGCTCACGCGGCCCCAGGACATGTCGGTGATGTGGAGGAGGCCGTCGATGCCGCCGAGGTCGACGAAGGCGCCGAAGTCGGTGATGTTCTTGACCACGCCCTCGCGGATCTGGTCCTTGGCCAGCTCCTGGATGATCTCGCTCTTCTGCTTCGCTCGGTGCTCCTCGAGCACCGCGCGCCGCGAGACGACGATGTTCCGGCGCCGCTTGTTCAGCTTGATGATCTTGAATTCCATCGACTGGCCGAGGAGCGAGTCGACGTTCTGCACCTGGCGCAGCGCGATCTGGGAGCCGGGGAGGAACGCCTCGACGCCGTAGAGATCGACCACGACGCCGCCCTTGATCTTCCGCATGAGCCGCCCCTCGACGAGCTCGCCCTGATCGGCGGCCGCCTTGACGCGGTCCCACACCTTGACGAAATCGGCGCGCTGCTTGGAGAGGACGACCAGACCGTCCTGGTTCTCGGTCTTCTCGAGGAAGACCTCGATCTCGTCCCCGACCTTGACCCCCTCCAGATCCGGGAACTCCTCGACCGGGATGACCCCCTCGGACTTGAACCCCACGTCGACGGTGACTTCCTTGTCGTCGATCTTGAGGACGCGTCCGCGGACGATCTCCCCTTCTTCGAGGTCCTGAAGCGACTCCTCGTAGAGCTGGAGCCACTGGCCCATGGCGCCGGCCGATTCGTCCTCGCCGTCGACGACCGCCTCCGGACCGCCGGCCGAGGTGAACAGCTCCTCGTCGTCGTCCTGGTGGATCAGCCGGGTCGTCGTGCGCCGCTTGCGCGGCTTTGCTTCGGCTTCCGCTTCTTCCGCGCCATCGTCCTTCACATCCAGCTCTTCTTCGTGACGTCGAACCATTCCGTTACCGTACCCCCTGTTTTCTATGAATTTCGGCCTTGTGGGCCGGTGCTGCCGTCGTGAAGAACCGCTACGCGGACTGGCGCGCGCCGGGCTCGATGTCCGTGAGCCGCGCCACCACCTCCGCAATGACGTCGTCGGGGGTCGAAGCCCCCGCCGACACGCCGACCCGGTGGATCCCGCGGAACCAGGCGGGGTCGATCTCGTCGGCCGACTCGACCTGGTGCACGCGCGGGTTCACCTTGCGGCAGACCTCGGCGAGCTGCGCCGTGTTCGCGCTCTGGCGCCCGCCGATGATCACCATGGCTTCCACCGTGGGCGCGAGCTCGACCGCGGTCCGCTGCATCGAGGTCGTGGCGCCGCACAGGGTGTTGAAGACCCGCACTTCCTTCCCGCGCTTCAGGAGCGCCCCGACCACCTCCTGCACGTGGCCGATCGAATGGGTCGTCTGGAATACGACGCCCATGCGCGGGATGAACTTCAGCTTCTCCGCCTCGGCGACGCTGTTGATGACGATCGCCCTTCCGTGCGTGTGGGCGACGACGCCGATCACCTCGGGGTGATGGGCGTCGCCGATCATCACGACCTTGTAGTCGTCGGCGATCAGCTTCGCCGCGTACTGCTGCGCCTTCGTCACGAAGGGGCAGGTGGTGTCGACCACGTTGAGGCTCCGCTTCGTCGCCGCGTCCCGCACCTCGGGCCCGACGCCGTGGGAGCGGATCACCACCGTGCCGTCGGGCGCGAGCTCGGTCAGGTCGCTCACCACCTCGAGGCCGCGCCGCTGGAACTGGCTCACGACCTGGGGATTGTGGATGAGCTGCCCGAGCGATTTCACCGGACCGCTGGCCTGGTCGAGCGTCTCACTCGCCATCTTGATGGCGCGCTTGACCCCGAAGCAGAAGCCCGCGTTGTCGGCGACGATCACTTCCATGCCGTTCCCTTGCTCCCCGCCGGGTCCGCCCGGCTCGTCTCCGATCTCAGCACGGTCGGATCCGTGCTCAGCCCGGCAGCGCGGCGATCGCCTCCATGACGCGCGCCGCGAATTCGTTCATCGCCGTCCGGTCCGCGTCCGCCGTGAGCGGCGGCGTCATCGGCGTGCCGATGACGATCCGCACGAGCGTCTGCCGCCGGAGCGACCGGCGAATCTGGTTCGACCCGGAGATCCGAATGGGAAGCACCGGCGACCGGGTCACGACCGCGAGGCGGCCGATGCCGGCCCGAGGCGGCAAGAGAGCCCCGCTCTTGTTCCGGGTTCCCTCCGGAAAGATGAGCACGGCTCCGCCCCCGTTCAGCGCCTCTTCCGCGCCCACGAGACCGGACCGGGCCCGGGAACCCCGCTGAATGGGGATCGAATTATACCCCCGGAGCATCGCGCCAAACACCTTGTTTTGGAAGAGTTCCGCCTTCGCCACGAAGTGGAGCACGCGGGGGAAATTGGACCCCACCAGGGGCGGATCCCAGAAGCTGATGTGGTTGCAGGCCGCGATCAGGGGCCCCGTACGTGGGACGTGATCGATCCCTTCGATGCGAAACTTGAGGAAAGTTCTCGAAAAAGCCTTCACAAAACGACTTCCGAACCAGTAGAAGGGCGTCGTCGGGCCAGGGCCATGGCGGGCCGATTCGGCCCAGCTGCCGACGATCTCGACCTGCTCCTCGAGGGTCAGCGCGGAGGTGTCGAGCCGGATCGCGTCGTCGGCCGGGAGCATCGGGCTCTCGGGACGGCGCTCGTCCCGGAGGTCGCGGTCCCGCATCATCACCTCGATGGCGCCGAGGTCGGCGTGCTCGCCGCGCCGCTCGAACTCGCGGGAGCGGCGCTGGGCGCGCACCTCGGCCGAGGCGGAAAGGAAGATCTTGAGGTCGGCCCGCGGGAAGACGACGGTGCCGATGTCGCGCCCCTCCATCACGACGCCGGGCGGGCGCGCGAAGGATCGCTGGACCGCGACGAGGCGGCGGCGGAGCTCGGGGTGCACCGCCACGCGCGAGGCCGCCTCGCCCGCTTCGGCGGTGCGGATCTCGTCCTCGACGAGGCGGCCGTCGCAGCGGAGGCCCTCGGGCGAGGGCTCGAACCGGACGCCTTCGATCGCGCCGAGGGTGTCGGACTCGGAGTCGAGGTCGGCGCCCGCGCGAAGTGCGAGGTAGGCCGCGGCGCGATACATCGCCCCCGAGTCGACGTGCGGGAGCCCGATCCGGCGCGCCACGCCGCGGGCCGTCGCGCTCTTCCCCGCGCCGGCCGGCCCGTCGATCGCGAGCACGAAAGCGCTCAACGGCGAAGGCTCCGGAGCCTGTCGAGGAAATCCGGATCGGAGACCGCGGCGGCCTCGACGCCCTCCACGGTCACGCCTTCTTTCGCGCAGAGCCCCGCGACGAGGAGCGCCATCGCGATCCGGTGATCCCCCGCCGCGTCGACGCGGCCGCCGCGCAGCGACCCTTTTCCCTCGATCGCCCAGCCGTCCTCGAGCTCCTCGACGGTCGCGCCCGCTGCACGGAGCGCGGCCGCGGTCGTGGCGATCCGGTCCGACTCCTTCACGCGCAGCTCGCGCGCGCCGCGAATCTCGCTGTGCCCGCGCGCGAACGCCGCGAGCACCGCGACGAGCGGGAGCTCGTCGATCAGGCGCGGCGCCTCGTCTTCGCCGATCTCCACCGGGACGAGCCCGCCGGCGCGGACGTGGAGGTCGGCCACCGGCTCCTCGCCGAGGGCGCGCGGGTCGAGCCGCTCGATCGAGGCCCCCATGCGGACGAGGACGTCGAGGAACGCCGCACGCGTGGGGTTGGTACCCACGCCGCGGATCGTGATCTCCGACCGCGGCACGACCGCCGCCGCGGCGAGGAGGAATGCGGCGGCCGAGAGATCCCCCGGCACGTCGATCTCGGCCGCGTGGAGCGCGGCGGGTCCGGTGACGCGCGCGGCGCGGCCCTCCCGCGCGACACGCGCGCCGAAGAGCGGGAGCATCCGCTCGGTGTGGTCGCGCGTCGCCACCGGCTCGTCGACGATCGTCGTTCCCGAAGCCTGGATCGCGGCGAGGAGGAGCGCGCTCTTCACCTGCGCGCTCGCGACGCGCGTGTCGACGTGCGCGCCGTGGAGCGCCGTCCCGCGGATCACGACGGGCGGGAGCCGGTCCCCCGCGCGGGCGTGGACGTCGGCGCCAAGGGCGCGGAGCGGCACGATGACGCGGTCGACCGGACGGCGCCGGAGCGAATCGTCGCCGGTGAGGATCGAGAGAAAGGGGCGCGCCGAGAGAAGACCCGTCGCGAGGCGGAGCGCGGTCCCCGAGTTCTTCGCGTCGAGGACCGCCTCGCTCTCCCGGAGCGTGCCGCCGTCGAGGATCCACTCGCCGCGCGCCGTGCGGACGCGGGCGCCCAGCGCGCGTACGAGCCCGAGCGCCGCGCGGGCGTCGGCGCCGGGATTGGCGCCGCGCACGCGGGTCGCTCCGGGCGCGAGGGCGCCGAGCAGGACCGCGCGCTGCGTGATCGACTTGTCCCCGGGAACCGTGGTCTCGCCCCGGAGCGGACGGCCGGGGCGCGTCGCGGCGCGGCTCATCGGGCGATCTCCTCCCGGAATGCGCGCGCTTCTTCGAGGCGCGCGCGGAGGGAGGGCCCTCCCTCCTCGATCGCATGCCGGAGCGCGCGCACTTCCCGCTCGAGGAGCTCGAGGGCGGGAAGGAGCTTCGGCCCGTTCAGGGAGAGGATCTCCGCCCAGAGCGCGGGCGGCGAGCCGGCCACGCGCGTCGTGTCGCGGAGCCCCGGTCCCGCCGTCTCGGCGAGCGCCACCGTCATCGAGCCGGTGCGCCGGAGCGTCCGCACGAGCGCGACCGAGGCCGCGTACGGCAGGTGGCTCGTGAGCGCGACGAGGGCGTCGTGGAGCGCGGGGGCGATCGAGGCGGGGCGCGCGCCGAGCGCGCTCCAGAACGCGGCCGCGCGGCCGCCGGGCGAATCGGACTCGAGCGGCCGTCCGATCAGCACCGGGGCTCCCACGTAGAGATCGGCGCGGGCCGCGGCGATCCCCGCCGCTTCGGATCCCGCGAGCGGATGCGCCGGGACGAAGCGGTCGGCGAGGTGCGTCGTCTCCAGCGAGGCCGCGACCGACGGGAGCATCACGCTCGAGAGATCCATGACGAGGGCTCCATCGGGAAGTGGAGCGTCCAGCGCAGGAATGAGCGATGCCGCGGCGCGCGGCGGGACGGCGAGGACGACGAGGTCCGTTCCATCCGGGAGCGCCGAGGGCGAATCGAAGAGTTCCGTGACCGCCTCGCGCGCGAGTGCCTCGCGCGCGGCACGCTCATCGCATCCCGCGACGCGGGTATCCGGCGTCGTGGCGCGGAGCGCGAGCCCCAGCGAGCCGCCCATGAGCCCGAGCCCGATGATCGCCACACGACGCGGGAGCATCGGGCCCGGGGTGTCCGGAGGCGCCGTCACGAAATCCGCGCGAGCGCCTCGATCAGACGATCGTTCTCGAGCCGCGTGCCGACGCTGATCCGGGCGAACTCGGCGGGCAGCCCGAACGACGTCATCGGGCGGATGATCACGCCCAGGCGCTCGAGCGTGCGCGTGGCCTCCACGGCCGAGCCCGGGAAACGCGCGAGGACGAAGTTGGCCCAGCTCGGCGTCACGCGGATGCCCCGCTGCGGGAGCTCGCGCTCGAGCAGCGTGATCCCCTCCTGGTTCATCTCGCGGCTGCGGCGCACCTGCTCCGGATCGCCGAGGCTCGCGCGCGCCGCCGCCTGCCCCACCGTGGAGACGTTGAACGGGAGCCGGACGCGGTGCACGAGCGCGGCGATGTCGTCCGGGAAGAAGCCGTAGCCGACGCGGAGGCCGGCCAGCGCGTAGATCTTCGAGAAGGTGCGGAGCACCGCGACCCGCTTCCCCTTCCGGAGGTAGTCGAGCGCGTTGGGGTAGTCGGGATCGGTGACGTACTCGAAGTAGGCCTCGTCGACGATCGTGAGGACGTGCTCGGGCACCCGCCGGAACCACTCGTCCATCGCGCGGCGGCGGACGATGGTGCCGGTCGGATTGTCGGGATTGGCGAAGTAGACGAGCTTGGTGCGGTCGGTGATCGCCGCGAGCATCGCCTCGGGATCGTGGAAGAGCTCCTTCCCCGGCACGCGCCGGAGGGTCCCTCCCGCGACCTTCACGGCCACGGCGAACATCACGAAGGAGGGGTGCGACATGACCGCCTCGTCCCCGTGGTCGAGATAGATGCGGCAGAGGACGTCGATCAGGTCGTTCGACCCCGAGCCGACCGCGATCCACTCCGGCGGGACGTTCCAGTGGGCGCTGAGCGCCTCGCGCAGATAGAACGACGAGCCGTCGGGATAGCGGTTCACGCCGTGCACCGCCGCGTTCATGGCGGCGATGGCGAGGGGCGAGGGGCCGAGGGGATTTTCGTTCGACGCGAGCTTCACGGCGCCCGCGATGCCGAGCTCGCGCTCCAGCTCTTCGACGGGCTTTCCGGGTACGTACGGCGTGAGGTTTCGAATCTCGGGGCGGATTGGATCCATCGCTCTGAGCGTCATGGCGAAGCACTCCTTCCGGTCGTGATCCGAGCGCAGTCTACCACCCGGATTCCGACTCGGGGAAACTTCCGAGAACCCTCAGAAGCCTCGTCCGGGCGCGGATTTCGTCGAGTGCTAAGCGGAGCGGATCGGCGTCCTTGTGGCCGGCCACCTCGAGGAGGAAGAGGTGCTCCCCCGGACGCCAGCGGTGCGTCCGCGACTCGATCCAGTGAAGGTTCACGCCGCGGCTGGCGAGCGCCTGGAGGACCGCGAGCAGGGTGCCCGGCGTGTTCTCGAGCGCGAGGAGGAGCGCGGTCTTGTCGCGGCCGCTCGCAGTACCGCCGGAGCGGCCGAGCACCAGGAAGCGCCGCGTCCGCCGCGGCGCGTCCTCCGCGTCCCCCTCGACGACGGGAAGCCCGAGGAGGTCCCCCACGATCGCGGGCGCGAGGCAGAGCGTCTCCGGATCGGCCGCCGCCGCGCGCCCCGCTTCGAGGCTTCCGGCCGCGGCGTCGACCGCGACGCCCGGACCGAGGGTGGCGCGCCAGCGCTGGCACAGGGCGAGCGCCGCGGGGTGCGCGACGATCCGCCTCGGCGCGCGCGTCCGGCCGAGTGCCTCGTAGCCGCCCCGGTCGACGAACTCCGCGGTGATCGCGGCCTCGGCGCCGAGGAAGAGGTCGTAGGCGTCGAACGGCGGATCCTCCGCGTCCCCCTCGAGCGCGAAGACGCCGTGCTCCGCGCGCTCCGAGCCGACCGCCTCGAGGAGGTGCTGCGGCGACGGAGACGCGGCGTACGTCGACGAGGCGCCGAACCGGCGCACGGCGGCCTGGTGGGCGAAGCCGCCCTCGACGCCGAGATAGGCGACGCGGAAGGCCCCCTGCACCGCCCGCGAGGCGGAGACGATCTCCCGGAAGATGGCGCGCACGCCGGAGCGCGGGAAGCGTCCCGCCGCTTCGCGCTCGATCCGCTCGATCAGGTCGCGCTCGCGCGCGGGATCGAGCGTCGCCTCCCCCGCCGCCTCCTTGATCGCGCCGATGCGCGCGGCGAGCTCGGCGCGCTTCGCGAGCAGGTCGAGGAGGTCCCGATCGAGACGGTCGATGGCGCGGCGGATCTCGTCGCGCTCGCTCATCGCGGCCTCGCTCGAGGGGCGTGCGCCGCGTGGCGGAGCGCCTCGATCTCGCGCCCGGTGAGCGGACGGATCGTCCCGCGGCGCTGCGTGCCGAGACGGATCGGGCCGAACCGCGTGCGGAGCAGGCGCGCGACGTCGAGCCCCGCCCGCTTCGCGAGGACGCGCACCTCGCGCTTCTTCCCCTCGGCGAGGTCGAATCGGACGATGCCGCGGCCGTGGTCCGCTCCCTCGAGCACGACGTGGAGCGGCCGCACCGGCACGCCTTCGACGACCGCGCCCTGCTGCAGCAGGCGCAGGATGTCGGGCGCGGGGACCGGCCGCACCCAGACGCGGTAGCTCCGGACGAGACCGCTCCGGGGATGGAGCAGCGCCTCCGCGAGCGTTCCGTCGGTGGTGAGGAGGAGGAGCCCTTCCGATTCGTAGTCGAGGCGCCCGACCGGCATGAGTCCGCGAGCCACCTCGCCGAGGAGCTCGAAGATGGTCGGTTTTCCGCCCTGCGACCGGCGGCTCACGAGGACTCCGGGCGGCTTGTGGTAGGCGGCGTAGCGCTCCCGCTCGGGGAGCTCGAGAGGGGTTCCGTCGAGGGCGACGGCGTCGACGCCGGGAGTGACCGGCGCTCCCATGCCGTCGGGGGCCCGCCCGTTCACGGTGACGCGTCCGTCGCGGATCCACTGGTCCGCTTCGCGGCGCGACCCGCGTCCGGCGCGGGCGAGGAAGAGGTTAAGCCGCACCCTCGGGAGCGGGCTCCTCGACGTCGGCCGCCTTCGCCGTCTCCCCCGCCTCCGGCGTGTCTTCTCCGGCAGCCGGCTCGTCGCCCGGCTCCATCTCCAGCCGCTCCCGCTCCTCGAGAACCGGCCCCAGCTCCTTCAGCTCCGGAAGATCGGAGAGGTCGTTGATCCCCATGTACGAGAGGAAATCGGGGGACGTGGCGTAGACGAGCGGACGGCCGACTCCCTTCGAGCGCCCCTTGATCGTGACGAGCCCGCGCTCGAGGAGGGTGTGGAGCGAGCCGCTCGAATCGACGCCGCGGATCGAGTCGATCTCCACCTTCGTGACCGGCTGCTTGTAGGCGACGATCGCGAGCGTTTCGAGCCCCGCGCGCGACAGGCGCACCTTGCGGCGCGAGCGGAGCATCCGTTCGATCCACGGAGCGCACTCCTTCCGCGAGAGGAGCTGGTAGCCGCCCGCGATCTCGGCCAGGGCGACGCCGCGTCCGCTCTCGTCGAGATCGCGCGCGAGCTCGCGCAACTCCTCGGCGACGGTCGCGGCGTCGGGGCCGTCGAGCACCTCGACCAGGGTCGAGAGCCCGACCGGCGCGTCGCTGGCGAAGAGGAGCGACTCCAAGATCTGCTTCGTGGTGGTCATCGCGTCTCCTCCTCGGCGTGCACCGTGGTCTGGTCCATTCCCTGCTCCTGCGGCGCGTCCCCGCGCCACTCGACCCAGATCGGCCCGAACAGCTCCTCCTGCGCGACCTGGACCTCTCCCGATTTCAGCATCTCGAGGAGGCCGAGGAAGGCCGTGATCTTCTCGATCCGGCTCACGAAGGGCTCGAGCAGCTCCTCGAAGAGCATCCGCGGGCGCTCGCGCAGATTCGTGGAGAGGAGCGCGATCGCCTCCTCGAGCCGGATCGGCTCCGCGACGATGGTGTGGACCGGTGCGGGCACCTGGCGCGTGAGGACGTTCTTGAGCGCGTCGAGGAGCCGGAAGAGGCTCACCGGAAGCAGTTCGCTCGCCTCGGGGTCCTCGAGCTGCGCCGGCGCGCCCCGGTCGAAGCGGAGCCGGCGGTCCCCTTCCATCCGCTCCAGCTCCCGCGAGGCTTCCTTGAACCGCCGGTACTCGAGGAGCTGGCGCACGAGCCCTTCGCGCGGATCTTCTTCTTCCTCCTCGGCGCTGATGGGCGGCGGGAGGAGCATGCGCGCCTTGATGCGCATGAGCGTCGCGGCCATGACCAGGAACTCGCCCGCCACCTCGAGGTCCAGCTCGCGCATCAGCTCGAGCGTCTCGAGATACTGGCGCGTGATCTTCGCGATCGGGATGTCGCTGATCTCGATCTCGTTCTCCTGGATCAGGTGGAGAAGGAGATCGAGCGGGCCCTCGAATACCGGGAGCTGGACGCGCATCGGAAGACGCTCCGAGGCGGCATCGCCCGCGGGTGTCGGCGGGTTCTCCTGCTCGCGCTCGTCGCTCATCCGATCTTCATCGCCTCGCGCACCTCGCGCATCGTCTCCTGCGCCACCGCCCGCGCCCGCTCCTCACCCTGCCGGAGCGCCTCGGCCACGCGCTCGGGGTGGGCGTCGAGCTCCTTGCGCCGCTCGCGGATCGGCCCGAGCCGCTCGGCGAGAACGGACGAGAGATCGCGCTTGTCGGCCACGCAGCCGAGCTTCCCGGCGCGGCACGCCTGGTCGATGACCGGCGCGTTCGCCGCGTTGAAGGCGCGATGATACGCGAAGACGACGCATCCGTCCGGGTTTCCCGGGTCGTTGAGCCGGATCTTCTTCGGGTCGGTGTAGGCGGTCTTGATCTTGGCCGCGATCTCCTCCGGCTCGTCGGAGAGGAGGATCGTGTTCCCGAGCGACTTGCTCATGCGCCGCCCGTCGAGTCCCGGGAGCCGCGGGAAGTGCGTCAGCTTCGGCTCCGGGACCGGAAAGACCTCGCCATAGAGCGAATTGAACTTTCGCGCCAGCTCGCGGGTGATCTCCACGTGGGGGACCTGGTCCTCCCCCACCGGCACGAGGTTCGCCTTGTAGAGGAGGATGTCGGCGGCCTGGAGCACCGGATACCCCAGGTGGCCGTAGGACAGGCGCTCCTCCAGCTCCAGGTCGCGGGCCTGGTCCTTGACGGTCGGGTTCCGCTCGAGGCGACTCGTCGTGATCAGCATCGAGAGGAGGAGATGGAGCTCCGCGTGTTCCTTCACCCGCGACTGGACGAAGACCGGGCTCTTCTCCGGATCGATGCCCGCCGCGAGCCAGTCGGTCACCATCTCCATCGTGTTGGGATGGATCTGGTCGGTGTGCTCGTAATCGGTCGTGAGCGCGTGCCAGTCGGCGACCATGTGGAAGTTGTCGCACGTGTCCTGGAGCGCGACCCAGTTCTGGAGCGCGCCGAGGTAGTTCCCGAGGTGGAGGCGCCCCGTGGGGCGCATGCCGCTCAGGATGCGGGGCCGCTTGGGCGCGGCCGTCACGAAGCGCTCATCCCATGAGCCCCCAGCTGAAGAGGTGCATCAGGGGCGTCACCACGGGTCCGATCAGCGCGCCGACGAGGGAGACATGGGAGATGCTGCCCATCAAGATCAGGCCCAGCAGGAGCATCGGGCCGAACGGCTCGAGAGCGCGGAACCGCTCGGCCGCGCGCCAGGGCAGGAGCCCCGTCACGACGCGGGAGCCGTCCAGGGGAAAGATCGGGATCATGTTGAAGGCCGCCAGCACGAGGTTGATGTAGACGGCGTTGCCGGTCATCTGGAGCAGCGCCGTGGCCGCGGGGCTCGCGTCCCCACCGGAGAAATACGGGCTCGCGACCATCCCGCGCAAGAGCGTTCCGAAGATCGCGGCGAGGATCACGTTCGAGACCGGGCCCGCGAGCGCGATCCACATCATGTCGCGATGCGGGTGCGAGAGGTAGCGGGAGTCGACCGGCACCGGGCGCGCCCATCCGAAGTGCGGCGGAAGGAGCAGGAGAATGGAGCCGATCGGGTCGAGGTGGACGATCGGATTCAGCGTGAGCCGGCCGAGGAGCCGCGACGTCGGGTCCCCCAGCTTGGTCGCGACGAATGCGTGGCTCGCTTCGTGGAACGTCAGGGCGAAGAGGATCGGCGGGATGAACAGCAGGATCTGCGCGACGCTGCCCACCCTGGCTCCCCTGCCCCGTCGCGCCTGACGCGCCTAGGGCTGTCCGTTGCTCTGTTGCAGCCCCGGGGCAGGCGCCTGGGACACTTCGGCCGCGTGGGTGAACCAGCGCGCCGCCGCGTCGCGGACGTCCTCCGGCTTCAGCTTGAGGAGCGCGGTCTCGAACGTGCGCGGGAAGTCGACCGTGACCCCCTGGACCTCCCAGCGGGAGAGGTTGCGCGCCCGGATGACCGGCTCGTACTGGTTGCTGAAGAAACCGTTCTGAACGCGCTTGAGCTGGACGCCCCATTCGCCCTTGTCGAGCGGCTCGGTCTTCAACCGATCGAGCACGGCGATGACGGTGTCGCGCGCCGCGGCGTAGTTCTCGGGCTTGGCCGCGAGGTGGACGGCCATCGTGGAGCGGTGCGGATAGCTCGGGTACATGATCCCCACGCCGACCACCTGCTCCCGCTCCGGCATCCAGAACGTGATCGGAGAGCGATCGCCCGAGCGGAGGTAGGAGTCGAGGACCATGAAGGCCGGATAATCGGGGTCGGCGTAGCCGGGCGCCGCGTAGCCGTAGACGAGCGCGCGCCCCAGGATCTGCTTGTACGTGGTCACCACCGTGTCCGCGGGGAGCGGCTTGGGCATATCGGGCAGCGCCTTGGGAGGGGCGCCCGCCGGCACGGCCGAGAAGAGCTTCTCGAGCTGCGACATCGTCTTCTTGCCGTCCACGTTCCCCACCACCGCGACCACCATGTTCCCGCCGACAAAGAGCTGCTTGTAGAGCGCGAGGATGTCCGAGCGCCGCGCGTCCGAGAGCGACTGCACGGTGCCGTGCGGCGGCCGGGCGAGCGGGGTGCCGCGATACATCGTCTTGAGGAAGGTCGCGTACGACTCCTGGAGCGGGCCTTCGACGTCCTCGGAAGCTTTCGCCAGGAAGTAGCTCCGCGCCTTCTCCACCGTCGACTCAGGGAAGGCCGGCTGCAGGACGATCTGCGCGAGGAGATCGAGCGACCCCGGCACGTTCTCGCGAATCGTCTGGAAGCCGATCTGTCCGTAGTCGACGCTCGAGCCGCTCTCCAGCTTGGTCTTGTTCGCGAGGAGCCGCACCTGGAGCTCGGTCGGCGGGAGCTTCTGGGTCGCCGCCGTGATCGAGGCCATGAGCACCTGGCTCAGCCCCGAGTTCCGCTCGTTCTCGTAGAGCGTCCCCATCCGGAGCGCCACCATTCCCGCGGCCGCGGCGTTCGTGCGCTCTTCCTGGACG
Organism: Bacteroidota bacterium; assembly: GCA_050257045.1. GTDB lineage: Bacteria > Eisenbacteria > RBG-16-71-46 > SZUA-252 > SZUA-252 > DASQJL01. The sequence goes on from JBLMWD010000027.1 coordinate 66,323, forward strand.
ATGAGCTGGACCCCGTTCTTCAGCGTCTTCCGCATGAGCGGGAGGCCCGGATCGTAGACCGGGATGCGCGGCCGCTCCGGAAGGACCGGCATGACGCGCTCATGGAATTCCTCGACGGGCTGCGTGGAGTCGGAGGCGGCGGCGGTGGAATCGGCCGGCGCGGCCTCGGGCTGGGCGGCTTGCGCCTGGGAGGCCTCGGGCTGCGTGGAGGTACCCGGAGCGGCCTGCCCCGTGCCGTTCTGGGCGCGGGCCCCCGTCGCGGCCGATACGACCAGGACGGCGAGCGCGGCCAGAATGAGCAGCGCGAACGCCGAAACTCGTTTGGGAGCAATGAGATTCGTCATGGCAGGCATTTTCCGGAGGTTAGCAGATCGGCGGCGCGCCGTCAACGCGGCGGGCGGGATGCACGCCGTCTGAAAGATGCAAACCCCGGCCGGAGATACCTTTCGCCCGTTAAGTTCGCCGGCCGCGGGGCCGATCGATTCGATGAGGCCGGGGGGCCTTCGAATCGAGGACCGCATGGCAAAATCCGAGTCCATCGGCGCGCGTCACCGTCGCGGAAACCGAGCCCTCGCGCTCGCGGCGACCCTGGGGCTCCTGATCGCCCTGCCGCGGGCCGTCCCGGCCGCGACGTCGCCGCAGGGGGGCATCCCGAAGGTCGCGCTCGAGGATTTCCGCGGTCTCTGCGCCGATCTCGCCGCCGCGCGCGAGCAGCTCGCGGCCGGCCGGCTCGACGAATCCGCTTTCGCCGACACTCTGCTCTCGCTCTTCGCCCGGGCCGACAGCCTCGCGCAGTGGCTCGGCGCGCGGGCCCACGGGAATCCGAACTGGATCCCGCTCCAGCAAGGGACCCGATACCTGATCGCCTCGCTCCGCGAGAACTGGGTCGGGATCGCGGCGAAGAACGGGATGAGCTTTGCGGAGGCGGACACCGCCTTGAAAGCGGCGCTGGCGTGGCGGAGCGATGTCGTGTCGGCGGAGGCGGTCTCGCCCTAACGCGCTTTGTTGCCGGGCCCAGCCCAGGGCCGCACTTGCACTGCCCGCTCCACCCGCGTGTCCCGTACGACCGCCAGCTTCCCCTCGAGCCATCCCCCCGCGCAGCGACCGCAGCCCATCCGCCGTCATGGCTCGGTCCACCCTGACCCTTTACGGCCTCGGTCCCCAGTTCGGTGTCATGTCCGCGGCCGTGCCCGCGAGGAAGAGCTGGGGATCGCCCGGCGTCGGGGTCGCTGTGTACAGATCGCCGCTCAAGCCCGAGAGGTGGGCCGAGAATACGATCGCCGCGCCGTCCGGAGACCATGACGGCGCGCTGAGGCCCTCGAGATCTGGATTCCCGCGCGCCGCGACCACGCGGCTCGCTCCGTCTTCATCGCAGATCTCGATCGAGAATCCGCGGGAGAAGTCCCAGTAATCGAAAACGATATGCGATCCGTCGGGAGAGTAATCAGCGCCGATGAAATCCAGAGCAAGTACGAGCAGCGTCCGGACCGTAGTGCCGTCGGGGGTGACGTCCCTGAGGGTATCGATCGGGAAGGCGTAGGACGCATCGGGCGCGCGACGGCTCACGTACAGGATGCGTGAGCCATCCGGGGACCATGCGAAGGCGTGCGAAACGCCATTCGACGTGAGCGCCAGGAGCGAGTCGCCCGTGGCCAGGATGGTGTAGACGTTCGCGGCGCCGGTCGCGTACGAGGTCCCGGTGAACACGATCCGCTTGCCATCGGGAGACCAGTGTGGCTGGGATGCTCCGAACTGCGCGTTGGCGCCGCATAGGACGCGATTCGTGCCGTCGACGGCCATCGTCATCAGGCGATTGACCGCGCCGACTGGGGTGGCGAAGGCGATGCGCCGGCCGTCGGGTGAAATGGCCGGGTCTGCGTCGTAGACTCCCGGCGGTGTGAGGCCGACGACGTTTCGGGTGGACGGGTCGAGAAGGTAGATGCCCTGGGTTCCGCTGCGGTCGCTGATGAAGGCAATCCGTGGGGATGTCAGCTGGGGCGGTGGAGGTGGCCCGGTGACCCGGTCCTTACCACATCCGATGACGAGCCAGAGAACGAGCCCGAGAACGGCCCATCCCGTGCGCCAGGGGATTGGCACATGTCGCATACGATCCTCCTCTGAGGATCCGGCGACCTCGATCTTAGTCTCGGGCGAACTCCTGTCAACGATCCTATGGATCGGCGGAGCAGAGGCCCTTTTCACTCAAGTTGGACGCGCTCGCGCCGATTTCGTGAAGATGAGAACCCGCCCCCACCGGGCGATCCCGGCGGGGGCAGGTTGCTTCGTTCAAGTCGTGTGGTTCACTTCAGGAAAGATGGTGGAGCTGGCGGGGTTCGAACCCGCTACCTCTTGACTGCCAGTCAAGCGCTCTCCCAACTGAGCTACAGCCCCACACTTGTCGCAGCGGAACGAGATTACCCTCGGCTTCGGAGCTACGTCAACGACCATGGACGGCCAATCCGGTATCATCCGCCAGTGACCGCCCCCATCGAGCGCCCCCTGTCCGGCCACCGTTACCACTTCAGCGGCGTGGGCGGAAGCGGGATGGCTCCGCTCGCGATCCTCGCGGTCTCGCTAGGCGCGGACGTGACCGGCTCCGACCGGAACCATGACCGCGGCACGGCGCTCCACGTCTTCGACGATCTCCGGCGCGCAGGCGTGCACCTCCTTCCCCAGGACGGCTCCGGCGTGACGGAAGCCCTGACCGCGCTCGTCCACTCGACCGCCGTCGAGACCACGAATCCGGATTTCGCGCGCGCGACGGCGCTCGGCATCACGCGGATCCGGCGCGGCTCGTTCCTCGCCCGGCTCGCCGCCTCGCGCCGCACGGTCGCCATCGCCGGGACGAGCGGCAAGTCGACCGTGACCGCGATGACGGCGCACATCCTCCTGGCCGCGGGCTACGACCCGTCGTTCCTCGGCGGAGGCGCCGCGGTGAACCTTCCGGGCGCGATCCCGCCCGGAAGCCTCCGCGTGGGCGGCGGCGACTGGTTCGTGGTCGAGACCGACGAGAGCGACGGCAGTGTCGCCGAGTTCGCCCCCGCGATCGCGGTGCTCACGAACCTGAGCCGCGACCACAAGGAGATCGAGGAGACGGCTCGGAACTTCGAGTCGCTCCTCGCCGCGACGCGCGAGCGCGCCGTGATCCACGTGAGCGACCCCGCGCTCGAGCGCGTGCGCGTTCCGGCGGGTCTCGACGTTTTGCGGGTCGCGATGCCGGGCGCGACGTGGGCCGAACCCGACCTTCGGGTCGAGCGGATCGCGCTCCACACCGACCGCGTCGAGTTCGCGGTGGGCGGCGTCGGAGCCCGCGTCCCCTTCCCCGGCCTTCTCACCGTGGAGAACGCCCTCCTCGCGATCGGCGCCGCGGTGGCGTCGGGGCTCGCGTTGGCGGCCGCGGCCGCGGCCCTCGCGACGTTCGCCGGCGTACGCCGGAGACTCGAACGGATCGGCGCGCACGCGGGCGTCGACGTCTTCGACGATTTCGCGCACAACCCGGTGAAGATTCGCGCCGCTCTCGAGGCGCTCCGCCCCGCGGGAGCGATCCGCGTCTACTACCAGCCGCACGGCTATGGCCCGACTCGATTCTTCGCCTCGGAGCTGACCGAAGCCTTCCGCGAGAGGCTCCGTCCCGGCGACCGGCTCTTCCTCGCTCCGATCTACGACGCGGGCGGCACCGCCGACCGTTCGATCCGTTCGGAAGACCTCGTCCGCTCGATGCGCGAGCGCGGAATCCCGGTCGAGCTCGCGCCGACCCGGGAGGCGGCGTCGCGTGCCCTGATCGAGGGTATCCGGCACGGCGACCGCATCCTCGTCATGGGCGCGCGCGACGACACGCTCCCGGTCTTCGCGCGATCGCTCCTCGCCGCGCTAGTCACCCGCGACGAATCGCCGGCGGCACAGCGCGAGCGCGCCTAGCCCCGCGAGCCAGAGCGAGCTCCCGCCAGGCTCCGGCAGCGAGGCCGTCGGTGGCGGCGGCGGCACGACCGTCCCCGGCTCCGAGAAGGTCCCCGTCCACGCCCCGCACGTGATCGTGACTCCCCCGAACGTGAACGTCGGGAGGTCGAAGCCGAACGCGAGCCGCGCGCCCGCCAGGCTCCGGCGGAACGCCGTGATGCGGATGAAATCTGGGATGTCGATCCACTGCCCCGGCTGGAGACGGACGCCGGCGAGGTAGGCGGCGAGATCGGAGCCCGAGGCGCCCGTGAGGGCGATCCAGTTGTCGGCGACGCCCGTCGCCGCTCCGCCTCCGCCGCCGTTCGATCCCACCACGGGCGACGAGTAGGCGAAGAGCGAGTCGGTGAGATCGATCACCGTGCGACTGATCGCGCCGTCCACCCCCGTCGCACCCGGCTTCGCCGCGCCGCCGGCCGCGACGTTCAGCTTCGACGCGTACCCGTCCACGCCGTTCACCCCCGTGAGCGCCGACACGCCCGGGAGCGCGTCCGGAAAGGCGAGCTCCTGGTCGGAGGTGTTCTGCAAGCGGACCGTGAGACCGAGATAGGAATCTGGTGCGACGCTCGGATCGAAGAGGAGCGGCGACCCGAGCTGGGTGAGTGTGCTGCCGCTGAGCGATTCTTGAAGCAGGGGGTCCGCGATCGTGGTCGATCCGTCCACGGCGGTCGCGCCGCCGACGAGGGTGAGCGAGATCAACCCGGCCGCGGCGGATCCAGGTCCGAGCAAGAGAGAAACGATTAGCCAAATGAACAGAACGGTACGGGACACGGCGCGCCTCCATCGCAGGGGTGGTATCGGGGACGAAGACGCACTTGCGAGAGCTATGCCGGGGCTGTCAGGCCCCGGAAACGAGGCACCCCCACTGCAGGCGAGCGCGCGCCGGTACACGGAAAACAGCCCCGAGCCTGATCCGCTCGGGGCTGTTTGATTCTCTGCCCGTCGCCGCCACCCGGCGACAGGACCGTCAACGGCGGTTGGCGCGAACCGCTGATTACGCGGGGCGCTCCGCGCCCCGTTTAGCCAACCAGCTCCGTGATCGCCTTCCCCTGCAGGAACAGCCCCAGGTAGTCGCGACCGCCCGCCTTCGAATCGGTCCCGCTCATGTTGAACCCGCCGAAGGGGTGGACGCCGACGAGCGCGCCGGTGCACTTCCGGTTGATGTAGAGGTTCCCGACGTGGAGCCGTCGCTTCGCCTCGACGATCCGGGCCCGGTCCCGCGAGTAGTAGGCGCCGGTCAGCCCGTAGATCGTTCCATTGGCGATCGCGATCTCCTCTTCGAACGACGCGGCCGGGATGACGGCGAGCACCGGCCCGAAGATCTCCTCCTGCGCGATCCGCGCGTCGGGGCGCACGTCGGTGTAGACGGTCGGCTGGACGAAGTAGCCGGGACCGGAGTGCTTCCCGCCGCCGGCGAGCGTCTTCCCTTCCTTCTTCCCCACCTCGCAGTACTCGAGGATCGTCTTTTCGGCGCGCGCGCTCACGACCGGCCCGAGATAGTTCTCCCGCTTGTCGGTCGGCCCGACCTTCATCGCGTCAACGCGCGCCTTGAGCCGCTGGTTGAAGTCGTCGTAGAGCGACCGGTGCACGATGGCGCGCGAGCAGGCGGAGCACTTCTGCCCCTGGAAGCCGAACGCCCCGGCGAAGACGCCGGCCGCGGCGGCCTCCACGTCCGCGCCCTCGTCGACGATCGTGAAGTCCTTCCCGCCCATCTCGAGGACCATCCGCTTGAGCCAGATCTGGCCCTGCGGCACGCGCGCCGCGCGCTCGTGGATCCGGATCCCGACCTCCTTGGAGCCGGTGAAGGCGACGAAGCGAACCTTCGGATGCTCCACGAGGGCATCCCCCATCGCGCCGCCCGGCCCCGGCAGGAAGTTCACGACTCCGGGAGGGACGCCCGCCTCTTCCAGGACTTCGAACAGTTTCCAGGCAATGAACGGCGCGTCGCTCGAGGGCTTGAGCACGACGGTGTTGCCGGTCACCACGGCGGCGACCGTCATCCCGGTCGTGATCGCGAGCGGGAAGTTCCAGGGCGGGATCACCGCGCCCACGCCAAGCGGGATGTAGCGGTACTCGTTCGCCTCGCCCGGATAGGGCGTGATCGGCTGCGGGCCGCCCCATCGCAGCATCTCGCGCGCGTAGAACTCGCAGAAGTCGATCGCTTCGGCGGTGTCTCCGTCCGCCTCCGCCCAGTTCTTCCCGACCTCGTAGATCATCGACGCCGAGAGCTCGTTGCGGCGGCGGCGCATGATGCCGGCGACCCGCATCAGCACGTTCGCGCGCTCCTCGTGCGGCACCCAGCGCCAGGACTCGAACGCGCGAGCGGCGGCCTCGACGGCCTGGTTCACGTGGTCGGGAGTGGCCTTGGCGAAGTTCCCCACGCACTGCGTGGGATCGGCGGGATTGACGCTCTGGAAGGTATCGTCGGTCTCGATGCGCCGGCCGCCGATCACGAGGGGGTGCTTGCGCCCCAGCTGGCCGCGGATGGTCTCGAGGCCGCACTGCATGCCCTTCTCGTTCTCGGGGCGCGAGAAGTCGAGGAGCGCCGCGTTCTGAAATTCCGGAAGCATGACAACTCCTTACGTGTGAAGTGGAAGGCGGGTATACTCCGCGCGCCCATGATATCCGCTCTCGCCACGGCTGTCATCCCGGCCCTCCTGTTGCCGTGGGCGCTCCTCCCGCTGCGGATCCCGCTCCTCTTCACGCTCCTTCCGACGATTCCGGTGGCCGTGGTCTACGCGCGCGCGGTCGCGCGGCGCGAGACGACCCGCGCCTTCGTGGTCGCGCTGGCCTGGGCGGTCGCCTGGAGCGTCGCGACGATCGCGGCGGTGTCGCTCCGCCCCGACGCGCCGATCAAGGGGGTCTGGCACGCGGGAGCCTACCGCGAGGAGATGGTGCGTTGGATCGCGACCGGGGCGGGACCGGAGGGAAACATCGCCCTCTTCCTCCCGCGCCTCCTCCTCGAGCTGGCGATCGTGCTCGTCCTCTCCGCCGCGACGGCGGGGACGGCGGGGCTCCTCCTCGGCGCGGTCCTCCTCGGCTACATGAACAGCTATGTGGGGTGGGTCGCGGCGAGCGCCGACAAGCACGTGGGGCCGGTCGCCGCTTCGCTGATCGCCTGGCCGCCGTGGGCCGCGGCGCGGGTGGTGGGCTTCATCGCGGCCGCGACCGCGGCCGCGCTCTGGGGCTATCCGCGGTTCGTGCGGCGGGGGGCGCCGCGTTCACGCCTCGGAGGCTTCGTGGTCGCCGCCGTGCTCCTGCTCGCCCTCGATGTCTTCCTCAAGTGGTGGCTCGCGCCCCTCTGGCGCGAGTGGCTGCGGACGATCCTCGGGGCGAGCGCCGGAATCGAAGCGGGCGGGAGCGCATGACGCGGGCGCGTCCGGCTCCCACCCTGGGCCGCGGGTCGCGGCCCTGTTCGGGTCCTACTTGAGGATCGTCACCGCGGTCACGTCGGTCTGCTCCGCCGTTTCGGCCTGGACGAAGTAGCGTCCCGACGCGAGCGCCCGGCCGCGATCGTCCTTGCCGTCGAAGCGGACGAGGTGGATGCCCGCCGGCACGCTCGTCTCGTCGTCGAGCAGCCGCACGAACCGGCCGTTCACGTCGAAGACCCGGACGCGCAGCTTGCCGTCGACCGAGGTCTTCACCGTCACGACCGCCTCCGGATTCAGCGGGTTGGGGCCGACCTTCTTGATCACGCCGCGCTCGGGCACCACCGACGAGCTCACGTGCGCCGCGACGACGGTGCCGTCGTGGAGCGTCGCCTGGAGCGTCATGTCCGCGGCGATCGTCGTCGAGAGGTTCGCGAAGAGCGCCCGCAGGTCGTCCTTCGAGAAGTCCATCCGGAACTCGATCTGGCCGTTTCCGTCCCGGTCGTGGGTTCCGTCGACCGATCCCGCGATCGGCGCGATCGAGGTGACCGTCCCCGAGCCGTCCCACGCCGTGAGCGTGAACGAGGTCGTGTCGACGTCGCCGAGCGCGAACCCGCTCACCGGCTCGAAGTAGAACCGCTCGCGCGGCTTTCCGATGTTGAGCCGCAGCGGATCGGACTCGGACCACGCGCGCGCCGCGATCAGCGGCACGACGCGAATCACGTTCACGGTGACGACGACGTCGCTCGTCACGTTGGGATAGCCCCAGTCGGTCGCGCGCAGCGTCACGTGCCACGTGCCCGCGGAGACCGCCGCGGCCGTGAGCGTCAGCGTGCCGGTGCCGTCGCCGGCGTCGGCGAGGGAGGCCTGGAGCGCGTCACCCGCGTCCGAGCTCAGCACGGAGAGGCGCGGCGCGCCCGGCGTGCACGACTCGTCGGGATCCGAAGCGCTCACGCCCACCGTCGTGGCCGCCCCCTCCGCGAGCGAGGCGCTGTACGACCCCGCGTCCCACGCCGGCGGCCGGTTCGTGTTCGTGACGGTGATCGTGAAGGTCTCCTGCGCGAGCGCGGTGCCGTCCCAGACCGACACGTTCGCGGAGTAGCTCCCCGCCGCGCAATAGCCGGGCGCCATCACGAGCGTTCCGGTCAGCGAGCCGGGCGAGCTCGTGCCCGGCGTGAGGGTGACGAAGCTCGGGAGCGTGACCTGCCAGACGAGCGTGTTGCCGTCGGCGTCGCTCGCGGAGATCGCCACCTGCCTGGTCTGCCCCTCGGCCATCGATTGCGCGCCGATCGACGCGAGCACCGGCGGATGGTTCGCCGTCTGGCTCGCCGTGACGGTCACGGCGAAGGACTGCGACGTGCTCGCCTGCCCGTCCGAGAGCGTGACGGTGATCGTGGTCGTTCCGGTCGGCGTCGTTAGAGTCGGCGCGAGGGTGACGTCGCCCGATCCGCCGCCGAAGTCGAGGAGGGTGGCCCACGACGGGAGCGGCCCCGACGAATAGGTGATGGGATCGCCGTCCGGGTCGTAGCCGGTGAGCGAGACGAACTGCGTCGTCCCCTGCTCGATCGAGCGGTCGGTGATCGGATAGAGGACCGGCGCCGCATTCACATGGACCACCGTGATCGACACCGTGCCCGTGGCGGTGCCGCCGAAACCGTCGTCGCCCAGGAAGGAGACGACATAGCTGCCCGCGTCTCCGGAGGCGGTCGGCCAGTCGAAGGTCGCGGTACCGTTGAAGTGGTCGGTGAACGTCGCGCCCAGGGGCAGGTTCGTCGCCTGGAAATAGACGGTCTGCCCGTCAGGGTCGGTGGCGCTCACGTTGAAGGTGAGCTCGCTGCCTTCGGTGACGGTCTGGGCTCCGGGGAGCGTCAGGATGGGAGGCGCCTCCGCTCCTGCCGGCGAGGCCATGACGACCCCGCCCGCGACGAGGAGCGCGGCGACCGCCTGGACGAGCGATTCGTGGATGCGGCGCATAGGAAACCCCCATTCGGATGAAACACACCACCGCGTGCCCCATCCGTGGGGGCCCTCCCCTGCGAAATGTGAGCGTTCAGCCAGGAAGTCGCATAGAGCGGGCCAGGGATCGAAAAAGCGCATGAGGACGCTGCGGAGCCGCGATTTACCTGGAACGGCGCCGGGGTGCTCGTGCGGGTGGCATTGCCGTTTGCGAGGAGGCGTGGGTCGGAACACGCGATGGAGGCGTCTGTACGGGCGTGGCCGTGGCCCGGTCCAGCCATATCTGCCTGGAACCCCGCCGGGCCCGCCGCCATACTAAAGGGGAACGGGTACGTATCGACACCCATCCAAGGAGGCATCGCCGTGGCGAAGAAGCCCGAGCCCAAGCGCCCCGTCCCGAAAAAGGGCGAGACGCTTCAGGACTGGATCAAGACCCTCGTCATCGTCCTCGCGGTCGTCATCACGTTCCGCGGCGTCGTGGCCCAGGCCTACCAGATCCCGACCGGATCGATGGAGCGGACGCTCCTCGTCGGGGACTACCTGTACATCAACAAGATGCTCTACGGCTCGGAGATCGACATCGGCTTCCACGGACACCGGTACTTCTACCATCGCTTCCCCGCCTTCCGGCAACCGCAGGTCGGGGACATCATCGTCTTCCGCTTCCCGCTCAACCCGCAGCAGGACTTCATCAAGCGGTGCGTCGCGGTGGGCGGCCAGACGGTCGAGATTCGAAACAAGGTGCTCTACGTGGACGGCCAGCGGCGAATCGAGCCGTACGCCATTCACGACGACCCGCAGGTCCTGCCACGGATCATCGACGGAAAGCCCATGCCTCGCGATAATTTCGGCCCGATCACGGTGCCGCCCCACGACCTCTTCATGATGGGCGACAACCGCGACAACAGCCTCGACAGCCGCTTCTGGGGCCCGCTCCCGGAGAACATGGTCAAGGGAAAGGCCATGTTCACCTACTTCTCGTGGGATCCCCTCGAGCACATGGTCCGGTTCAATCGGATGTTCCGGGGGATCAGCTAGAGGGATCCCCCGCGGAGCTTCCGGCCAAAGGAGGAAATCGATTCATGACCCAATCCCAGGTCTTGAAGAGGCTCCAGCGCACCCACTGGAGGAGCCTCGAACGACTCACCAAGAAGGCCTACCAAGCCGGATTCGAAGCCGGCCTCGCCCGGGCTCGCGGCCAGTCGCGCCGGGGCCGCACCATCCGCGCCGACGCCACCATCGAAGGGCTCCTGCGCCGCATCGACAGCCACTTCGGCCTCGATCGCTATGGATTCGAGGTCCGCGTGGTGCATCCGACGTCTGGACGGCGGGTTCCCTCCAGGGATCTCCTGGCCCACTACGTCGCCCCAAACGCGCACTGAGAGCCTCCTGATCCCGCGGGCCCGCGCCCGCGTGTAACCGTCGCCTCGGCAAGCGCTTCCTGGGCCGTCGAGGACGCGCTCCTCGGGGCGGCGTTCCGCGCGTCTCCGGCCCCACGTTTTCCCTCATCCGCGTCACAGTTCTGCCATGGGTTCCGGCGTCTTACGGTACAGACACGGGCAAGGGGCCCGCGTCCGGGATGCCGCGGAGCTCGAGGCTCCGCCGCCCTCAGAACCCCACGGGGCTGGACCCCAGAGGAACCAAACGATGAACCGACGAAACGTGGTGCGTCTCGCGCTCGCGGCGGCGCTCTTCGGGGCCACCATCCCCGGGGCCGCTCTGGCCCAGGACCAGGGCAAGTGGTGGAACCCGCGCGGCGGCGAGGATGACCAGCAGCAGTCCGACCAGTGGACGCCACCTGCCGGCCAGCAGCAGTCCGACCGCTGGACGCCACCGGACGGTCAGGGGCAGTACGACCCCCGGTCGCAGCGCGGCGGGTGGGACGGGAACTACAACCAGGACCGCTTCCATCGCGATCTGTTCGAGGGCCGTTGGGTGGCCCGGGATCGATTCGACACGGACGATCGCGGCGGATTCTTTGGCGGAGGGTTGTTTGGGCTGTTCCGCGGCGGGAATCGCGTCATGTCACTCCCGAATTACCTGACCATCGACCAGGGTCGTCGCATGGTCCGCGTCGCCGATGGAGCGAACCGTCTGCTCCAGGTGATCGACCTCGACAACGATGACGATGACGCCCCTCGTTTCGATCGGAGCCGGGCGACGTTCCTCGAAGGCGACCTGCGCGGCAACCGTCTCGTCGCGACCGGAACGGACGCTCGCGGGCGGCAGATGCGCCAGGTCATGATGATCCGCGACGGAGGCAACACGCTCGTGGTCCGGACGCAGGTTCAGCGCGGCAACTCCGGACGGGTGGTGCAGGTGGAGAAGGTCTACCAGCGGGCCTAGTCCGCTGGCCCGGCGGGCATCGTCCCGCGACGCCGGCCGCGGCGGATTCGGGCACGACCGCGCGGCCCGGCGTACACAATCGAAGCTCCGGACCAGGACGCCGCCCCTCGGGGCGGCGTTCCTTCTTGCGCCCTCGTCCTTGACCTTCCGGTGCTATGCTCGGCGATACACCCCCAGCGCGCCCAGCGGGCGGGACAGCTCGCAAGGAGGCTGAAATGCGCTCTCGGGTGTTTCTGGTCGCTCTCGCGTTCCTGATCTCCTCCGTGTTTCTCCCCGCCGCCCGTGCCCAGTACATGTACATGGACAGCAACGGCGATGGCGTCCACACCTCGGCGGACGTGCTCAGCGCGACCGGCTATACGACCGCCGACGTGTGGCTCGACCCGACCCACAATCGCGACGGCTCCGCGGCCATCTGCGATTCGCATGACGGAGACCTCTCCATCATCAATTCCTACTCCGTGAACCTCCGCGCGGACGGAGGGACCGTCGAGTTCAGCGGATTCGTCAATCGAATTCCCTCGTTCTCGATCAGCTGCATCCAACCCGGGATGCCCTTCCTCTCAAGCGAGGCCGAGGCATCGGCCTGCCAGGCCTCCGGCGTACCGGGAACGTACGCCTATCCGCTTCGGCTCTTCACACTGACGGTGCGAGTCTTGTCGGGAACTCCCTCGATTCTGTTCGAGGAGAGGAGCAACCTGTCGCTCAATACCACGAGCTTCGGCACGAACTGCTCGGGAAGCGACTACGACAACACGTACAAGCTCATGGTCACCTCCCCCACCGGCGACTGGCGCGACGCCGACGGACTGCCATTCGGCGCGGGGCAACCCAACCGACCTCCCGTGCTCGGCACGGTTGCCGATATGAGCTTGCCGGCGGGCACGGTTGCGACCCAGGTCGTCACCGCCACCGACCCCGACTTCAACTCGATTTCGATCGTGCGCACGTCCGGGCCCGACTATCTGCACGTCGTGCCGCTCGCGTCCGACGATGGACTCGCTTCTGCGCAGATCGTTGCCGCTCCATTCACGAAAGACATCGGCTCGACCACGGCGACGATTCGCGCTTCCGACGGCGTCGCCACTGATGAACGGACGTTTCTCGTCTCCGTCACCTCCGGTCCCGACCACGCTCCGCTGCTCCGCGCACCGGCGCGATTGACCGCGCTCGCCGGCGCCGTCACCAGCGCGCCACTGGAAGCCTCGGATCCGGACGGCGACCAGCCCGGGTTCGTCAAGGTGTCAGGACCCGATTTCGCCGTGGTCCTCACCGTCGCCTCGCGGGACGGCGGAGCCACCGGCCGGCTCGTCCTGACGCCGGGCGCCTGCGACATCGGCGCGGCCGACGTGGTCATCTCGGCCACGGATGGAATGGCTTCGCGAAATCAGCAGGTCCACGTCGAGGTGATCGCCCCCCAGGGTGCCCCGGCGGATTCGGCACTTTCCTACGCCGCGTCGTTCGCGTACGGAATCGGGCTCGGCGACGTCAACGGAGACGGGCGCACCGATGCGGTCCTGGGCGCCAGCTACATGGCTCATGACGTCCGTGTGGCATTCGGAACGGAGGGAGGGTTCCTTGTGTCTCCGCCGGCGCCTGCCGGCACCGAGCCCTTGTACGTGGCCGCCGGGGATTTCAACGGGGACGGCCTGGCCGATGTCGCCAGCGCCAACTACTTCGATGGGACCGTGACCGTGCTCCTCGCCTCCACCGGCGGGAGCCTTGGAGGGAGAGTCGACTACCCCGTGTCCGTCGGGATCGATGGAATCGCCTGCGCCGATCTGGACGGTGATGGACACCTCGATCTCGTGGCGGGCGGCGACAACGCGGCCTATGTCCTCCTCGGGCGCGGCGACGGCACGTTCGGCGTGGCGCGGTCATTCCCCGCGACCGCGCCCGGGGTCTTCTCGTGCGTCGCGATCGAGGATTTCGATCTCGACGGCCGTCTCGACGTCGTGGTCGGGAGGAGCATCCTCCACGGACTGGGCGGCGGTGCGTTCGAGCCCTGGACCCAGATCCCGTCGCCCTTTCCGAGCGGATGCGTGGCCGCGGACTGGACCGGAGACGGTCTGCCGGATCTCGCGTTCGTGGACTGGGGAGGCATTGGCGTACCGCCCGGGATGCGGCTGTACCGGAACGCCGGTGACGGCACGTTTCCATCCATGGCGACAGCCACTGGGCTGCTCAACCCCCAAGGGTTCGCCTCGGCAGACATGGACGGTGACGGTGACCTCGACCTGGCCGCCGGCGACTGGGGGCTTGGCCTGATCCGCGTCTGGTACCTCCAGAACGGATCCATCATCCGCCAGGAGGATTGGCCCAACGCGGCTCCGATGGATCTCGACGCTGCCGATGTCAACCATGATGGCTATCCGGACCTGCTCTACACCGATGGCGCGCAGCTCCAGGTCCGACTGAACCGCAACGGGGCGGCGACGACGATGCCCCAGGCGCGCGCATTCGTCCGCGGCGGGCATCGGGCCGTTGCCATCGCCCCGTCCACCGGAACGCTCTCGATCTTCCTGGAGCCGCTCTCGGAATCGTATCGCAACGACCAGCTCCGCCCCGCCTCGCTGCGGCTGACCTCGACCGGAACGGGGTCGGTCGAATCGATCGACGCGATCTCCGGCAAGGCGCTCGTCCTGGGCGATGCGGACCACAATGACGTGCCCGATGTGGCGGTCGAGTTCGCGGCCGAAGACCTCGCGCGCCTCTTCCAGAACGTGACCCGGCTGACCACGGTGCATGCCACCGTCCGCGGGCTGCTGCTCGACGGAAGGGCTCTCTGTGCCGCCGTGGATCTGGACGTGGTGGGCACGGGGCCGGCGCTCGTCGCGACCATCGCGCCGAACCCGCTCAATCCGCAGGGGACGATCTCGTTCACCACGACGCGGTCGGGGCCGCTGAGCGTGCGGCTCTACGACCTGATGGGCCGCCTCGTGAAGACGCTCTGCGATTCGCGCGAGGCCGCACCCGGACTCCATCGCTTCACGTTCGACGGCACCACCGACTCGGGAAGCCGGCTCGCTTCCGGCGCCTACTTCTTCAAGATCGAGGCATTGGAGGGAACGAGAACAGGCCGCCTCGTATTGCTGCGCTAGCGTTCGGGGCTAAGGTCCGCGCCAGGGGCTGCCGATAGATCCAGGGGTCGCATCGTCCGTCTCGCGGAGGGGGAAGCGATGAACTGGAAGCTCGGTCTGACGCGGGTCTACTACGTGCTCTGGGTGCTCTGGGCCATCGCCTGGATCTACTGGAGCGCGCTCAACCTGGTCCACTACGGCACCTCCTACCAGCCGGTCCCGGTCGCCTCGGCGGCCGAGACCGGCTTCATCCAGGCCTCGGGGCCGCACCGGGGCGAAGTCACGCCCCGCTCGCTCGTGAAGGGTCTGGTGGGCGGCTCGATCGTCTTCCAGACGACCGGGGAGCCGCGCTGGTACTTCATGCCCCGCCCTTCGACGGGGCAGCTCCTCATGCTCTCGATGATCGGCGCCGCCCTCCCGGGCGCGCTGCTCCTCGCCGGGCGCTGGATCGTGGCGGGGTTCCGGGTCTCCGAGTAGCGTTCGGCGCTGCCTGCGCTTAGCGCCGGAGCGTCCCGGGCACCGGCCCCCGGCCCCCGGCCCTCCGCTCGGGGAGCCTACGCGGGAGTAGCGCACCCCATCCCCTGACGTCGTATTATGCCCGGATGGGCAGGGCGCTGCGCGTAGCCCTTGTGACGGAGTTCTACTATCCGCACCTGGGCGGCGTGACCGAACACGTCTACTACTTCTCCCGCGAGCTCGAGCGCGAAGGGCACGCGCCGCTCGTCATCACCTCCCACATGACCCCCCAGACCGAGGATGCCCCCTTCGTCCGCCGTGTCGGCCGGAGCGTGACCCTGCCGAGCAACGGCTCCCTCGCCCGGGTCACGATGGGGGTCGGGCTGGGGCGGCGCATCGCCGAGATCCTCCGGGCCGAGCGGATCGATGTCGTGCACGTGCACGGCGGACTCGCGCCGACGCTGGGGCTCGTCGCGCCCCGCGCCGCCCGCCGGGTGGGGCTCCCGGTCGTGGCGACCTTCCACTCCTGGTTTCGCCGGTCGGTGGGCTATCGCTTCTACCGCGCCCCGTTCCAGCGGAGCCTCGACCAGCTCGCGGCCAAGATCGCCGTCAGCGAGCCGGTCGTGGAGGCGTTGAGCCGGTATTTTCGCGCGACCTGGGACGTCATCCCAAACGGCATCGACCTGGACGATTTCAGCCCCGCGGGGCGCCTCCCCGCCCACACGCACATCGATGAGCCGCGGCTCCTCTTCCTCGGCCGGCTCGACCCGCGGAACGGGCTCGACGTCGTGCTCGCCGCCATGCCGCGGATCATCGAGGCCTATCCGCGCGCGCGACTCACCGTGGCCGGCGACGGGCCGCTGCGTCCCTGGTACGAGAGCCTCGCCCGGCCGCTCGGGAAGAACGTGGAGTTCATCGGGAGCATCTACCGGGAGCGCGCACGGCGGTACGCCGACTCGGACCTCTACCTCTGCCCCACGAACAAGGCCTCGTTCGGCATCACCCTCCTCGAGGCGATGGCGTGCGGGACGCCGATGATCGTCTCGGAGATCACCGGCTTCCGCGAGCTGATCGACGGAGGCGCCGAAGCGATGCTGGTCCCGTGCGCCGATCCGCGCCGCTGGGCGGAGGCGACCATCGAGCTGCTCGGGGATCCCGCCCGGCGCGGCGTCATGAGCCGGGCCGGCCTCGATAAGGCGGCTCGGTTCGGCTGGCCGACCGTCGCGCAGCAGGTCCTCGGCGTCTACAGGCGCGTGCTCGGCATCGAGGAGCCGGCGGCGCCGCCGCGCGTCGAGCCGGTCCCGAGCATGGTCGGAGCGGGACGGTGAACGCGCTCGCGGGGAGCGCGATCGCGACCGCCGCGTTTGGCGGCGTGGTCGCCTCGGGGATCTTCGATCCGCGGAGTCCGCTGTTCGGCCGCGTGATCGGGCGCGGGCCCCGCCGCGAGCGGGTTCTCTATCTCACGTTCGACGACGGTCCCAATCCGAGCGCCACCGGGACGATCCTGGAAGCATTGAGCGCCGCCCGCGTGCCCGCCGCGTTCTTCCAGGTCGGCGGCCACGCGCGCCGCTTTCCCTCGCTCGCGCGCGCCGTCGCCGACGCCGGCCACGAGATCGGGAACCACACGCAGCACCACCGGAAGCTCTACTACCGCTCGCCGCGCTACATCGAGGAGGAGCTGCGCCGCGCGCACGACTCGCTCGTCGAGGCGACCGGCGTCGCGCCGCGCACCTTCCGCGCGCCGCACGGGCTCCGAAATCCGTTCGTGCACGCCTCCGCCGAACGCCTCGGCTACGACGTCGTGGCATGGACGTTCGGCGTCTGGGACCACGAGCAGCCGCCCGCGGACGAGATCCGCCGCCGCGTGCGCGTGAAGCTCCGTCCCGGAGCGATCGTTCTGCTGCACGACGGCGACGGTTACGACGCGGGCGCCGACCGGAGCCGCACCGCGGCGGCCGTCGCCGGCGTCATCGCCGACGCGCGCGACGCGGGCTATTCCTTCCGTCCGCTCTCGGAGCTCCTCTCCCGATGACCCGCGCCGGATCGGTCGAACCGCTCCCCGAGGGATCCGCCCCCCCGCGCCGGCCGTGGCGCCGGTGGCTCTTCGCCGCGCTCTCGATCGCGATCGTGGTCGCCCTCGCCTTCCGCTTCCCGTGGCACCGGACGCTCGATGCGATCCTGAGCGAGGATCCGCGATTGCTGGCGGCCGCCTTCGCGGTGAACCTGCTCTCGCTCGTGGCCAAGGGGTGGGCGTGGCAGCTCCTGCTCCGGCCCGGCGCGCGGTGGCGCACGGCGCAGGAGGCCACGCTCGCCGGAGCCGCGGTGACCAACGTCTCCGTCTCCGTGACCGGCGAGGCGGCGCGGGTCGCCTACATGGTCTCGCACGACCGGCTGCCGCTCACGCGCACGATCTCGGCCGTCGCGCTCTCGCGCACCCTCGAGGGCATCGCCCTCTTCATCTTTCTGGTCGCGGCGCCGCTCCTGATCGACATGCCTCCGATCCTCCATCGCGTGCACATCGTCGGCGTGGTCGGGCTCGGAGCCGCCCTCCTCGTCGCCGCCTACGGGCACAAGCTCCCCATGCCGAAACGGATCCGCCACGCCGCGCGCGAGCTGGCGCACACGCTGCGGGAGCACGCCGGCCCCGCGTGGCTCGCCTGGCCCGGCGTGCTCGCCATCGTGAATTGGGCGACGCAGTGGGCGACCTTCTGGTTCGCCCTCGCCGCGTTCCACGTGCCGCACCCGGCCGGCGCCTCGTTCACCGCCCTCGTGCTCACGAACCTGAGCGGCATCCCCCGGATCTCCCCCGGAAACGTCGGCGTCTTCCAGGGCGCTCTCGTCGTCGCGCTCCTCCCCTTCGACGTCTCCGCCGAGCGCGCGATCGCGGCGGGGCTCGCGATCCAGGCGCTGCAGATCGTCCCCGTGCAGGCGGCGGCGATGATCCTGTTCGGGTGGCGGGGGCTCGTCAGCACGGCGAAGGCGAAGCCCGCTCAAGCGGAGTAGATCGGGCCGACCCGGTCCCGGCGCTCCTCAGGAGCGCGAAGCGTTTTCTGGTATCGCCCCCGCGAGCGCAGTACGATTTCCTGCGACATACTCCCCCGCAGCCACCCCGGCGCCCGAGGACGCGTTCTCGGCGAGGACCCCTCCTCGGGTAAGGAGCCGACCATGCCCGAGCCCGCCCTCAAGCAGCCGAAGATCTTTCCGCTCTCGACCGATCCTCTTCCGGACTCTCCGGAGTCTCGAAGGCCACCACGATTCGATGTGGAATTCGACCGGCTGGACGAACGAGCCGCCGAATTCTTCCTGATGTCACGACCGCCGCTCGCCGGGCTCGAAATGCTGCAGCAGATCGCATCGAGGACGTCCGATCCCGAGAAACGGGCCCGCCATTACATGCAGGCGGGACAGCTCCGCGAGCGTCTCGGCCAGATCGAGGCGGCCGTCGACTGCTATGACGACGCCGCATCGCTCACGCCGAAGGACGCAGCGGTGTCGTACTGGGTGCAGAATAATCTCGGCTACTGCCTGAACCGGATGCACCGCCACGCGGAAGCCGAAGCCGCCTGCCGCCGCGCGCTCGCCATCGACCCCGCGCCCTTCAACGCGCACAAGAACCTCGGCGTCGCGCTCGAGGGTCTCGGCCGTTTCGGCGAGGCCGCGGAGTCATACCTCGAAGCCGTGCGGATCGGGCGTGACGATGCCGTTTCCGCGCGCCGGCTCCGAATGCTCCTCGTCTCACATCCCGAAATCGGCCGCGACCGTCCCAGCGTCGCGGCCGAGGTGGAGGCGCTCCTGGCCCGTGGTCGTCGCGATTGGCCAGGCTCGAAGCCCATCCCGGACGAAGGACTCGAGTCGAGGATTCGGGTGCTCCTGGCCTCGATCGAGGTGGAGGATCCGCTCGTCCTGGCGAACGGACAGGTGTTCGGATTGCGCTGGAATCTGGGCGCGGGCCCCGAGTACGCGACGCTGGGCGAGGCCCTCGAGCGGAGACAGCTCGAGGTCACCGAGGTCAGCGACGCGGGGAGCGTTCCCCGAATCCGCGTGGCCAACCACGACGCGATCCGTATTCTCCTGATGGCTGGAGAGCAGCTCGTCGGCGCCAAGCAGAACCGCGTCCTGAATGCCACCATTCTGATGGACGAATGGTCCGAGCTCGACCTTCCCGTGAGCTGCGTCGAGGCGGGACGATGGTCCTATCGCGGGCGCGGATTCGCGAGCAAGGGATCGTCGTCCCATTACGCGCTCCGCGCGATGATGGCGAAGAAGGCGCACCTGTTCTACCGGTCGCGCGGGACTCCTGAGTCCGATCAGGGCGAGGTGTGGCAGGAGGTGGATCGCAAGCTGGCGCAGCACGCGACCCAGTCTCCATCGCACGCGTTGGACGCGCTCTACGAGAAGCTGGGCGAGCGCCTCGACGAGTCCGCCGCCAAGGTCGAGCCGCGGGCGGACTGGTGCGGAGCCGCGTTCTGCTTCGGCGGCCGGATCGTCGGAGTCGATCTCTTCGATCGCCCCGAAACGCTGCGCAAGCAGTGGCCGAAGCTGGCTCGCGGATATGCCCTCGACGTGATGGACGAGAAGGATGAAGGAGCCGTCTCGAAGGATCGCCTGGAGACATGGATCCGGGGCGCCGCATCTTCCCTCATCGACTTCTTCCCCTCACCCGGACTCGGCGTCGATTGCCGTCTCGAGAGCAACGAGCACGTCGGCGCCTTGCTCGTGGTGGACGGGCGTCCCTTGCACGTGGAGATGTTCTACGAGGAGGAGATGTAGAGGGGCTGAGCGCGAGTTCATGACGGAGCCCGGCGCGCTCTCGTGCGGGCAGCATCTGCTGGCGGTGTTGCGGCGGGGCTGAGCGCTCCGCCTCGGCCGCGCACGCCGGCGTTTCAGCGGATGAGCGCCATCTTGCCACTCTGCCGCTGTCCGTCCGGGAAGGTGATCTGGCAGAAGTAGATTCCGCTCGGAGCGTGCGATCCGCTGTCCATCGACCCATCCCAGAAAGCGGCTTGGCTGCCGGAAGGGCGGTACCCGTCCTGCAAGGCGCGGATCAATCGCCCGCGCGTGTCGAAGATCCGGATCGCGACGCGGCCCGCGTCGGCCAGGAAATAGGTGACGACGGTGCCGGGGTTGAACGGGTTGGGCTGGTTCCCGATCACGGCATTGGCGGGCCGCGGGGGCGTGCGCGGGCCCCGATTCCGCACGACCGACAGGTCCTGCGAGATCTCGTTCGCCACGACCAGATCCGGCATACGGTCGCCATCAAGGTCACCGATGGCGACCGCGGAAGGAGAGAATCCGACTCCAAGCGAACTTTGCAGGAATTGCCCCCCTCCCTGCCCCATGAGCACCGATACGGCGTTCTCCCGCGCGGCCGGAATCACGATATCGAGGTGACCATCCCCGTCGAGATCTCCGACCGAGACCGACTCGGCGAAACGACCGTTGCCCAGCGGCGTCCCCGCGCGAAAACTTCCATCACCCACTCCCAGGAGTACTGTCGCTTCCCGTTCTCGGCTCCCATTCGAGACCACCGCATCCGGGATTCGGTCCTCATTCACGTCGGCGACCACGACGGATGTGGGCTCGTCGCCGGCGTCGGAGTCCATCCTGTGCCGAAACGCTCCGTCGGCGTCCTGGAGAAGGATGCTGATCGAACGGGATAGGCGAGAGGTGACCACAAGATCCGGGCGGCCATCGCCGTCCATGTCGTGAACCGTGACTGCTTCCGGCCCCGGCGGGACCTGGCAGCTCGCAACCAAGTCGAACCCGCCCTGCCCATCGTTCTTCAGGATCAAAACCGTGGAGTCACATGCTTCAGTGACGACGATGTCGGGCCATCGGTCGCGTGTGAGGTCGGCGATGGCCACTCCGTAGGGACAGCCGGGCAGAGGCAAATCCTGGCGAGGAAGGAACCCGCCCCGCTGTGCTCGAAATATGGAGAGATAGTTGCGTCCGGCCGTGGTCGCGACGAGGTCTGAGATCCCGTCCAGGTTCAGGTCTCCGGTCGCGAGGACGGAGGGATTCGCGTAGAGGACCTGGAGCTCTTCTCTTCCCGCGAGACGCCCCGACCGGCTCCCATGCCAGAGGGTGATCGTGCCGGGGAAGGAGGTCCAGTGATTCAGCACCGCCACGTCCGGCCAGGGGTCGCCATCGAGATTGGTGATCACGGCGTCCCTGGCGTGGTCGCCGGCGCCGTACCGCTCCCTGCAGGCAAAGGTCCCATCGCCGTTGTTCCGCAGGATGGAAAGGGTGTTCGAGCTCAGATTGGCCGCGGCGATATCGCGCCGTCCGTCCCCGTTGAAGTCGCCCGTGGCCAGAGAGCGGGGGGCGGTACCCGTGGCGAAATCCGATCGGGCCCCGAATTCGCCCGTCCCGGTCCCGAGGAGAACCGATACCGTCGCACTGTTATTGTTCGGGGCCACGAGGTCCAGAACGCCATCACGGTTCATATCGGCGACTTCGACCCAGAAAGGTCCGCTGCCGGTGCTGAACGAACGCGGCGTGGCGAAGGCGCCGTTGCCGACACCCAGATGGACGTAGATGGCATTGGCTTCCACGCAAGCCACTATCAGATCCACCTTGCCGTCCTGATTGAGGTCGGCGAGGTCGACATGCTGGGGCGACCGGCCGGTGGAGAATCGCTCGCCGGGTTCGAACGTCCCATCGCCGGCGCCGACGAGAATCTGTACCAGGCTCGAGTCCGCAAGCGCCGTCACGATATCCGGAGCGCCATCGCCGGTTACGTCCCCGATAGCAACGGAATGAAAGTCGGTACCCAGTTCGATCGAGGTCGGAGGGCCAAAGCTCCCGCCCGGGGTCCCGAGGAGGATCGAAATCGTCGTCGAGTAGAAGCTCCCCACCACGGAGTCGAGGATGCCGTCTCTGTTGAGGTCCCCGACCGCGAGGGACCACGTGCCACTCCCAGCCGGGTAGATCACGGGAGTGGAGAATCCGCCTTCACCGTCTCCAAGCAGCACAGCCAAGCTGCCGGACGCGTTCGCGACGATCAAATCGGGTGCGCCATTCCCATCCAGATCGCGGATGACGATGGAGACTGGGTAGCCCCCCGCGAAGAAATCGCGCCGGTCCTGAAAGGTCCCGTCCCCGTTCGAAAGGAACACACCGACCGAGCTCGATCCCTCATCCGCCACGACCAGATCCGTCCGGCCGTCGGCATTCACGTCACCTGCCGTGATGCCCGCGGGAGAAGCACCGGTCGGATAGGGCTCGAATTCCCCACAGAACGGCAGCGTGATCGTGAGCGCGGGGTGTGCATTCAGGAACAGGAGTAGTCCGAACGCCCAGAGGACGTCCGCGCGAATGCTATTCATGGTTGCTCCGTGGGTGTGAGCTCACGCGGGGGGGAGCTCGCGTGCCCGTAAGCCGCAACGGAGCCGATGAGGAGCACGCACGCCGGCATTCGCTTTACCATTCGAATCACTTCCAACTTGCCCGGGGAACTCAAAGAGAGGCCGTGTCGGCGGAGTCGTCGCATTAGGTGCTGGTGCCGGAGGGGGGAATCGAACCCCCACCCCCTTGCGGGGACCGGATTTTGAGTCCGGCGCGTCTGCCAATTTCACCACTCCGGCATGGGGACCTGCATGTGCCTGTAGCTGTTGTACAGGTCACTATACCATAGGGTTAGCAGGTCCCCTAGGCGCGGTGAGAACGGCCTCTCACCGCGCCCATAACACGTCCCCGCTACAGCGTCTTGAGATACTCGGCGAGATCGCGCTTCTGCTGGTCGGTCAGGCCGAGGTTTCGCACGTGATCGTAATGATCCACCACGGCAGACAGCGTGGCGGCGCTCCCGTCGTGGAAGTAGGGCGGATGCTGCCAGAGTGCGCGCAGGGGTGTCGTCCGGTACCGCTTGTTGGTGGTGCGCTCGGCATAACGCGCGTCCATGCCGGTCTCGCTGGGAGCGTGCAGCGTACCGTCGTTGTTGTCCGTGAGGACGGGGCCGGCGTGACACGTCGCGCACTTTCCGGCGCCGGTGAAGACATCCTTTCCCCGCTGCGCAGCGGCCGCGTCGAACGATCCCTCCGGAGCCTTGGGGGTCGGCAGGCTGAACTGGTAGGCGCGCAGCGCGGGCAGTTTCGAGGTCACCAGATCCGGCGTGTTGACGATGTTGATGCCGAGCTTGGGATCCGAGAAATTCCCGCGGCCGTGCATCTGCGTGACGGCGACGTAGGCGTTCCAGTACGAGATCGGCCCCTCGGCCGTATACGTCTCGTTCTTCACCGCGGACAGCCCGAACGCGGGGGGAAGGACCAGCGGAGTATTCTTTCCATCCACGTTGTACCGCGGATCGTATTTCCCCGGCCCCCAGGAGCCGTACACGGCCTTCTGCGAAGCGGTCAGCGCTGGAGAGAGCGCGATGATCGCGCCGACATTCAGATCCCGGTTGGGCCACCCATCGAGCCGGTGGCCGATCCCCTTCGTGACCGAGTTGTCCACCGTGGAATGGCAGAGTGCGCACGTGATCCCGAGACGGGTGACGTGCGAGCTGGAGTCGACGGTCGCGACGACTCCGACGACGGCGTTCATCTTCAGGAGGGCCACCGTCGTCGCGGGACTCTTGAGGTCGACTTTCTCGAGAATGCCCGGCGGCAAGGCGTCCGCGTCGACCTTCAGTCCGACCGACAGGGCGGTCATCGGATCCACGCTGCTCTGGACCACCTCGTTGAGGCGCAGCGTGTCGGTCCAGAACGATTCATCGCCGAAGGTATCGAAGCGAAAGATCTGCTTCCCATCGGCGAGGGTATGGGGAGCGTCCGCGGGTGGTGCGGCGGCCTCTTTGCGGGTGCAGCCCGGCAGCGCCAGCGCCCCGAGCGCGAGAATGAAAAGGCCTGAGCGACAGGAACGTTCGAGGAACGGGACTGGCCGACTCTTGCCCTTCATCGACACACCTACCTCCTCGGAAAAGTCCTTCACCTGGTACGGCCCCGACAGGGACACATGGAGCCCAGTATGCTCCTTGCGTCGGGTAGCCGGCAGGTGAATGCAGACGGTCCCGCACCATGCCGTGGAACGGCGAGGCCGGCGGGCGGGGGCAGATGTGTTCGAAAACAGCGGACTGCGAAGGAGTACGTAACCCCTTGTAGTTCTTACATTAAGCTCGCTTAATCAGCGGCCCTCGAAACTGGCACGAAATCATCGACTTTTCAATTGACAGCGGGCCAATCATTTAGCTATAATCCCTCACGTCGTTCGGAGCTTCGGTCCCCCCTGGAACTTTTCGAAGCTCGCCGAGTCTAAAGTGACGAACGCGGGTTGTGAAGTTCCCTGGGATTCGCGTTTCCTAAGAGGCTTGACCCGGCGTTCGCCGGTGGGTTGCCCAAGACCTCAACAGGTCTTTTAGGCACGGTTTATTCGGGGAACTTCCAATAAAGATAGAGCGGCGGGCCCGACCAGCCCGCCGTTCTTCATTTCGGCTCCGTGCAGGAAGGCCGTTGGCGCCGATGCCGAGCCAACGCCTTAGGACGAAACGGCCTGGACCTCCGCCGTCCTCGGCTCCGCCTCGGCCGTCCCCACCCCCAGCGCCGCCAGGTAGCTGACCGCTTCCTCCCTCCGCCCCAGATGAACCAGGGTGTCGAGCAGCGCTCCGACCATGGACCGCCAGTCCGGGTGATGGACGAGGGAGCGGCGGTCCTCCTCCGTCAGGGAGAGGAGAATCTCCTTCATGTCCTCGGCGGCCCGGGTCAGATCCGAGCCCGCCTCGTCCCACTCGCCCGAGCGGGCGTGGATCTCGCCCATGAGATGGCGCAGCTGGGCGGCCAGCGCCTTGTACTCGCGGGCCTCGGCCCGCTCGACGAATTCCCCGAGCTCGGTCAGGGGCTCCGAAGCGCCCCCCTCGAGCCAGGCGGCCCGCGACGCGATCAACCCGGCGCGCAGCTCGAAGTGCGGCATCCGCGACCAGTGGGCCACGTCGCGCGCCTGGCGTCCCGCCTCCTTGGAGGCGGCGAAGAGGCCGGCGCCCAGCTCGACCTCGGCGCGCGCGAGCAGGGCCTCCACGAGGCTCTCCACGTGTCCCGTGGGCTCGGCCACGGAGAGGGCGGCGCGGGCGAAATCGCGCCCCTGTTCGTGCTCGCCTCTCTGGACGGCGATGCGCGCGCGCTTCGCGAGCACCTCGGTCATCATCGGCGCGGCGTCGAGCGCGCCGGCGAGCTGATCGGCGAGCCGGAGCTCCTCTTCGGCCCGCTGGAGCTGATGGAGGTCGATGTACAGCTCGGCGAGATTGTCGTGGAGGATGACCATCGCGTGGTCGTTCGGGTTGAGCGACGTCCGGATCTCGAGGGCCTCGCGGTAGAGGCGCTCGGCGCTGGCGTAGTGCCCCTGCTCGAAGTGGAGCAGGCCGAGATTGTTGAGGCAGGAGCAGAGGTCCTCGTTGTTGCCCAGCTCCCGGCAGAGGTAGAGCGAGGCTTCCCAGTGCCGGCGCGCGCCCGCCTGGTCGCCGCGGTAATGGAGCAGGTTCCCCAGGTGCCGGAGGGTGACCGACTCGCCCCGCCGGTCGCCGGTCTTTCGATATCCGGCCAGCGCCTCCTCGAGATGGCGCTCCCCTTCCTCGATCTCGCCCATCCGGTAGTGCAGGATCCCGATGTTCTTGTGCGTCTGCGCGAGCCCCAGATCGTCCTTGGCGCGTTCGCGGATGCCGAGGCAGAGGCGGTGTCCGGCCATCGCCTCCTCCAGGTCGCCGCGGACGAAATGGATCCCGGTCAGGTTGTTGAGCGCCGCGGCCCGCAGGCGGTCGTCGCCGCGGCTCTCGGCCAGCTCGATCGCTTCGCGCAGCAGCCGCTCCGATTCCTCCAGGCTTCCCCGGAAGAACTGCAGCTTGCCGAGCTCGCGCAGCGCATGGTTCAAGCGCTCGCCGTCTTCGGAGGCGCGCGCCTCCTGGACGATCCTGGCGTACCGCTCGACCGCCTCCTCGTACGCGCGCTGCGACTCCGCCGCGCGTCCGAGGAGGTACTGGACCCGGCCGATCGCGCGCGTCAGCTCCGCTTCGCGGGTCACGTCCGGCGCCGACTGGCGCAGGAGAAGCGCCGTCTCGTAGCTCGCGAGGGCAGCCCGGTAGCGCCCCGCCGCGTATTCGTGGTCGCCCCGCCGCTGGCGGATGTCCGCGAGCTCGCGGACGCGCTCCACCGGAGGCGACTGCGGATAGAGGTCGTGCAACAGGCTCTCCGCGCGCTCGAGGTGCCGGATCGCGTCCGCGTGCGCGAAGAGCTTGGCCGCCGCGGAGGCCGCGCGGTTCAGGAACGGGAGCGCGCTCTCCTTGAGCCCCGCCGCGATCAGATTGTGCGCGATGATCCCGGCGTGCTCCTCGGAGGATCCGAAGCTCTCCGCGAGGAACTGCCCCACCACCGTGTGGTACTCGATGCGCAGCTCGGGAGGAATGCTGTCGTAGAGGATCTCGCGGATCTTCGAATGGTCGAAGTGGTACTGCGGCCCGGCCGCGTGGATCAGATGGTGGATCTGCTCCAGGAACTGGAGCGTGCGGAGCAGGTTCAAGCGCTCGACGCCGAGCCCGCGGAGGATGGTGCCGGAGTGGAAGACGTCTCCCTCGACCGCGCCCAACTCGAGAATCTCCCGCTCGTGCGGGGTGAGACGGCTGAGCCGCCGCATCACCACGTCGACCACCTTGTCGGGGATCGAGATCGTCTCGACCGCGGTGGTCAGGACCCACCGTCCCTCCCGCTGGCAGAGCACCCCTTCGGCCGAGAGGAGCTTGAGGATTTCGACCATGAAGAAGGGGTTCCCCTCCGTCTCGCGATAGAGAAGCGAGGCGAACTCCTCGCCCCATTCGTGCCCTGGGTAGAGGCGCTCCAGGACGGCGCGGACCTCGCCCTTGTCGAGGCGATGGAGCTCGATCCGCTCGAACCGCTCTTCGCGGCTCATGATCTGGAGCGCGGTCCGGAGCGGATGGGGCCGGTCCCCGGCCTCCCCCATCGCCTCCTCGGGGCGGTAGGTGCCGACGAGCAGGAACCGCCGCCGGGGGGCGCGCCGGCCGAGGAACTGGAAGAGCCGGATCGTCCCTTCGTCGGCCCACTGGAGATCCTCCACGATCAGGATCAGGGGGCGCTCCTCGGCGACGAACCCGAGGACCTGGTCCAGCACCTCCCACAGCTCTTCCTCGCTGGTCGGACCGTTGGTCGCGAACGTGTAGCGGAGGAACCGGCTGAGGACCGCGAGGGAGCCCCCCAGTCGCGGCGCGCGGTCCAGCAGGAAGCTCTGCAGGCTGGACGCCGACTGGACTCCGCGAAGGGCGAAGTAGGTGCGCAGCGCCTCGGCGAAGGGGAAATAAGAGCTGGTCCCGCCTCCGAAGAGGCACGACGCGACCACGACGCGCGTCCCCTCGCGGCGCGCGGACTGGCAGAACTCGTCGAGCAGGCGGCTCTTTCCGATGCCTGCCTCCCCGGAGACGCAGACCGTGGCGCCCTCGCCATCGCGCGCCTCGCCGTGGATCTCGCGCAGACGCTGGAGGGGGCGCTCGCGGCCGACCATCGGCGCGCGGAAGCGCTCGCGCCGGACCGAAGCGGCTTCGCGCGTGGCGAGCAGGTCCAGCTCTTCGTGCGCGCCCGCGCGGCGGCGGCGGTCGTGATCCCGGAATCGGATCAGGTCCTCGGTCATCTCGGCGGCGCTCTGGTAGCGCTCGACCACCGATTTCATCATCGCCTTGGAGACGATCTGTTCCAGCTCGGCGGGCACCTCCGCGCACAGCTCGCGGATCGTGATCGGGTCCTCATGGAGGATCGAGTGCGCGACGGCGACGTCCCGGTCGCCGGAGAATGGGAGCCGTCCCGTCAGGAGCTCGTACATCAGCACGCCGAGGGAGAAGAGGTCGGTCCGGTGATCGACGCTCCCGCCGACGACCTGCTGCGGGGACATGTAGGCGGGGGTTCCCGCGATCGAGCCCGTGGTGGTGAGCGTCGAGCCGCCGAGCGACTGCGCGAGGCCGAAATCCATGACCTTGATGCGCCCGTCGGGCGTGCGCTTGATGTTCGCCCCCTTGATGTCGCGGTGGACGATGCCTTTGGCGTGCGCCTCCCCGAGCGCGGCGAGGACCTCCACCGCCACGTCGAGGACCTCCGTCCAGGGGAGAGCCCCCTGCGCGGAGAGCTCGCGGAGCGTCGGGCCGGGGACGTATTCCATCGCGAGGAACAGCTCGTCCCCTTCGGTGCCGACCTCGTAGAGCACGGCGGCGTTCGGATGGATGAGGGTGGCCGCGGCGCGGGCCTCCTGGATGAAGCGGCGGCGCGCCTGGGGATCGCTTTCCTGGCTGGGCGAGAGGAACTTCAGGGCCGCCCGGCGGTGGAGCAGCTCGTCGGTGGCGAGGTAGACGACCCCGAAGCCGCCCTGCCCCAGGACCGATTCGATGCGGTAGTGCGACACGCGTTCACGGCGTTCGGCCACGATGGCGACCTCGGCGGGAAACGGCGGCCTGCTGGACGAGTCGGGGAGTCGCGCACGATCATAGCCGATCCGGGCGCCGATCTTAAGCCGTTCCCTAGACCGCCCGCCCCTTGACCACCACGATGGTCACGTCGTCGTCCTGCTCCCCGCCCTGGAACGTCTGGACGGCCTCCCAGATGCCCCGGAGCAGGACCGTGGCGGGCTCCGTCTTCCGCTGCTCGATCTCCGCCCGGAGCCGCTCCTCCCCGAACAGCTCTCCGGCGGGGGTCATCGCCTCCGTCACCCCGTCCGAGTAGATCACCAGGATGTCCCCCGCGCGGACCTCCGCGACCCGCTCCTTGAACGTCGCCGTCTCGAAGGTCCCGAGCAGCGGCCCGGTCGGCTCGAGCGTGTCGAACTGTCCCGTGGTCCCGCGATAGAGCAGCGCCGGGTTGTGGCCGGCGTTCACGTACGTGAGCCGGCGGCCGGCGAGATCGAGCACGCCGAACAGCGCCGTCACGAACCGATCGGCCTCGACGCTCTCCCAGAGGAGCCGGTTCACCTTGGCGATCGTCGTCCGTATGGCGTAGTTGTTCCGGATCTCGGCGATCAGCGAGGCGCGGAAGGCAGCCATGATGAGCGCCGCCGCGATCCCCTTCCCCGAGACGTCGCCGACCACGATCCCGAGGTGGCCGTCGGCGATCCGGATGAAGTCGTAGTAGTCGCCGCCGACGCGATCCGACGAGTAGTTGGCGCCGGCGATGTCGAAGTTCGGGACCTCGGGATTCCGGTCGGGAAGGAACGACCGCTGGATCCGCTGCCCGATCGTCACCTCCTCCTCGAGCCGGCGCTTCTCGAGCACCTCCTCGTGCAGGCGGGTGCGCTCGATGGCCACGGCGGCCTGCGCGGCGAACGCGGTCAGGAGCTCCAGGTCCTCGACCTCGTAGGCGTCGGGCTCGTCCGACTCGAGGTTGAAGGCGCCGATCACCTCGCTCCCGATCCGGATCGGGGCCACCATCTCGCTCCGCGTCTCGTCTCGCGCGTTCCGGTAGCGGGGATCGTTCCGCACGTCGGCCACGATGACCCCCTGCCCGGTCTTCGCGGCCCAGCCGATGAGGCCGCTCCCCACCTTGAGCCGCACCGCGTCGTCGCGCCCCGGGTCGTAGCCGCGGATCGTCTGGCGCGTGATCCACTGCGTCTTCTTGTCGACGAGGTAGATCCCGGCCGCGTCGTAGCGGACGACCTGGAAGACGAGGTCGAGGATCTGCTCGAGGAGCCGCTCGGTCTCGAGGCTCCCCGAGATGCGCGTCGAGAGCTCGAGGAGGAGCTGGTTCTGCACCTTCTCGCGCATGGCGTCGGCGTAGATCCGCGCGTTCCCGACGGCGATCGAGAGCTGCGCCCCGAGCTCGCCGTAGAAGGCGATCTCGTCGGAGGCGGGCGCGAGCGAGTCGCCGCGGAGGAGCACCACGACGCCGAGCGGCTCGGCCCCCTGGCGGAGCGGGACGGTGAGCACGCCGCGGAGCTGCGCGCGCGGGCGCCCGCCCCATTCGAAGGGCGTGTAGAGCGCCTCGGGGAGCTCGGCGTGGAACGCCGGCGCCTCGTCGGCGCACGCCTGCCCCGCGAGGCCCTGCCCCGGCGTCAGGCGGGGACGCCGCCCCACCACCGGTGTGTTGCAGAGGGTCCAGGGGTAGAGGAGCTCGGTGCGCGGATCGAGCACCCAGAGGGAGAACTCGGTGAACGACCCCGCCCCGAGGAAGAGGTCGCGCGCGCGCCGCGCCAGAGCGTCGCGCTTGAGGAGCGCCAGGTCGCGCGATGCGCGCACGAGGAATCGGAGGCGCTCCTCCTCGGTGAGGAGGCCGGCGGCGTTCGGGAGGATTTCCTCGCTCATCGAGCCCGGCGATCCGGGGTCGTCGGGCGTCGGGACTTGGTCTGCACGGGCGTCGTCAGCTCCGCGAGGTAGGCGCGCAGCTCGCGCGGACCGAGGTGGTCGGCGTTCCAGAGCGCCTGGAAGACGCGCTCGCCCCGCGCGCGGAACCGGGGAGCGTCGCGGAGCGTGCGCGCGTAGACGCGCCGGCGCTCGCCGCGTGTCATCGCGGGGAGCCCGCGACGGTTCAGCCTACCGTCGATCCAGACGTTCCAGAGCTCGTTCAGCGCCTCGCGGTCGGAGGCCGGCGCCCCCGTGAGGTCGACCCCCGACTGGTGGTCGTCGCGGAAGTGCGAGAGCTCGTGCAGGCACGCCTCGGAGAAGCTGCGGGCCGAGAACTGCCGCGGAAGGAGCGGCGGCGGCCCCGGACGCTTCGCCCACGTGCGCGCCCAGACGCGCCGGCGGGCGCGCGTCACGAAGTTCCCGACGGCGAACGAGAGCCGGGCGGCGCGGTGGTCGTGGGTGTTCCACTCGATGTAGGCGTGGTCGTCGCGATTCCCCACGTCGACGTGCACGTGGATGTCGTGGAGGACGTGCTCGAGGCCGAGCTCCCGCACGGCCGCGCGCAGCACCGCCTCGGCCGCGGCGCAAAGCGGAAAATCGCGCGGCTGCCACCGGATGCGCAGCGCCTCGGCCGAGCCTCCGCCCGGATGGCGGCGGAGCGCCATCAGTGGGTCACCGTCTTGACCACCATGAAGTGGATCACCGCGAGCCCCAGGATCACGATCGGCGGTCCGAGGCCAAAGAGCCCCGCCTTCTTCTTCACGGCGGCGGTCTCGGGAGGCACGGCGCCGATTGCGGCGCGGGGCTTGCCGCCCGGAGCGCCGGCGGCGGGCGCGCCCTTGGTCTCGATCATCTTGTCGCCCGGGGGGACGTACCGAAGCGTCTCGGGCTGCGCGGGATTGGCCGGGATGACGGTCCCCCGGCCTGCGGCGGTCGTATCGGCCGCTGCCGGCGCGCGGGTCGTGTCGGCCCTGGCCGGCGCGCTCGTCGAGTCCGGCTTCAGCTCCTTCTCCAGCAGGTTCGGCGGAATCGGCACGTTGTCCTCGTCATTCAGATACGAGCTCGTGTCGACCTGAGCATAGGCCGGACCGATTGGGTCTTCGGAGAGCGTCTCAGCGGACGCGTGCGCGGGAATGCACCCCACCCCCGCGATCCCCAGAGTAAGCACCACGCCCACCCCCAACACGAAAGTGAGCCCACGGCGATCAGAAGCGAAAACCCAGTCCCACCAGACCGAGGCCCGTGATGCCGAACGTCCCTTCGACGCTCGGGTTGAACCGGTAGCCGACCTCGAATCCCCAGGAGGGGCCGTACACGAAGTTGGCGCGACCGGTCCAGCGGGCGTCGAAGGGATACGAGAGGCCGACGCCGATCTCGGGCTTGAGCCCGGCCCGGTTGGCGAAGAGGCCGAGGATGCCGGCGACGGACGGAGCGCTCCGGGTCCCTTCCGCGAGCTGGACCATGTAGTGGCCGCCCACCAGGAGGTCGTCGTGGAAGGTGTCGTCGCCCGCCTTGAAGTCGCCGAAGTAGACGTTGTTGTGGTCAAGACCGAAGTAGCCTCCCAGCGCGCTCCGTTCCGAGAGCGGAACGTCCATCTGGCCATATACACCCGAGATGGCTCCAAAGCCGCCACGATTCTGGCCGGAAACGATGTTGGCGTCGGGAATGACCGCCCGCGCAGGGGCCGTCCAGAGGAGCGCCCCGAGGGCGGCGCAACCGAGCATAGTCCATCCACTGCGTGCTTTCCAGGCGGGGCGGCGCATGGCGATCCTCCGTGATCGGGTGCCGGGTCACGGGCGGATCATAAACGATACGCCGCGTTCAGCGGGAGAGGAGCGCCTCGAAGCGGTCGCGGTCGAGCAGCTCGCCGTCCCGGAAGCGGAGCGGCGGATCGAGGACTCCGTAGTACCACCACTCCTCCGTGTGCCCCACCGGCGTCCGGAGCACGCGCCCGAGGGGATAGCCGAGCGACTCGTATACCTCGCGCATGTCGGGCGGGAGGTGGTTCTTCCAGTACTTCATCCGGAGCGAGACGAGGAGGAGCTTTTCGCGGTCCGCGATCGACGCGGAGTTCCATTCCGCGGAGCGGAGCAGGTAGACCGAGTCGGCGTCCTGGAAGAGGATGCGGGTCGGTCCGACGAACCGGGTGGGAGGCTCCTCGGCCCGGGCCACCCCGTGGCCGGACGTCCCGGCCAGGGCGCCGAAAAGAACAAGAGCGAGGGCGATCAAACCGTGTCGAAGTGGCACGACACGATTATACCGCGGCTCGCTCCCTAGTTCTAGCGACGGTAGAGGATTCGCCCGCAATTCTCACAGGATTCGATACCTGTGAGGGCGGACTGTGCCCTGATGGAAGCCGTTGGAAGGCTCATCCTGCAGCCGGCGCAGACCGTCCCCTCCACCGGGACGACGACCCGGGTGAAGCGGCGGCTCATGCGTTCGTAGGTCTGGAGCAGCTTCCCATCGATCTGGGAGGCGAGGCGACGGCGGGTCCGCTCCAGGCTATCCACGTGCTCGAGGGAAAACCCCATCCGCTCCTCTTCCGAGGCGATGGCGGGGTCCTTCACCTCCCGCAGCAGCACGTCGATGTCCTGCAGCTCCACCAGCGCGTCGAGCGTATCAATCACGAGCGGCCTCCACGAGAATGCCGCGCAGGGCGGCGAAGTCGGGTGCGTCGATCAGCTTCTGTCGCGTCCGCGCGAGACGCGTGGCGCGGACGATCTCGGCGACGAGCTTGAGATAGATCGGGTCGCGCTCCAGCGGCGGCGCGACGATGAGGAAACAGAGATGGACCGGGCGTCCGTCGAGGGCGTCGAAATCGACCCCCTTCGTGGACCGCGCCACGAGGAGCGCCCGCTCCGAGACCAGGGTCGACCGCGCGTGCGGCACCGCGATCCCCTTCCCGATGCCGGTGCTCCCGAGCGCCTCGCGGCGGCGGAGCGCGTCGAGCATCGCCTCGGACGAACGCGCGACCTTGGCCGCGACGAGCGCGTCCGAGAGCTCCTCGAGAACCGATGCCTTCTTCCGGGTGCGCAGCTCTGCGATGAACAGCTCGGGTCGAAGATGCGATTCTGCTGCGGGCGGTGCGGAATCGGAGGCTGCTGGGACGACGGAAGCCATTCGGCTCGTTTGCTGCTCCTCGGGGTTGGTTTTGATCGGGATCCCCGAAACCCCACGTTACAAGACGCAATCCCCCAATGGCAAGATCCTAGTTTGCGGGGCTCTCGAGGACCGATCGTGCAAATCGCCTCGCGCAGTGCATCATACTGTTCGTATAACCCCATCAATTCAATCAGGTTCCACAAGCGTACCCATTGCTCGATGTGTGCCGTTTCGGGCACGCCGCTTGCGTGGCGACCGGTCGAGGCAGGAGGGCCGGATGGGGACTCTGAAGCAACGGCGTCAAAAGCAGCTCGCGGTGGTCGGGGCGATCGGTCACGAGCACTTCATGACCGGCGTGCGGATGCTCTACGCCTGCCGCTACCAGGACGCGCTCCAGCATTTCCAGGAAGCCTCGATGCTCGAGCCCCACGCCCGCGGCTACCTGAGCTACCTCGGCCTCGCCACCGCCCACGCCCAGCGGAAGTTCTCCGACGCCGAGCAGCTCTGCCGCCGCGCCATCGAAGCCGAGTACCACCGCCCCGAGCACTACTACAACCTGGCCGAGGTCTTCTCGCTCGCGGGAAGACGGGGCGACGCCATCAAGGCCTACAACCAGGCGCTCTCCTGGAACCCGAACTACGAGCCGGCCCAGGATGCGCTGCGCAAGATGGGGGTCCGGCGGCCACCGATCCTCGGGTCGCTCCCCCGGTCCCACCCGCTCAACGTCTTCCTCGGGAAGACGTTCCGGAAGAGACGCCGCCAGGCTCCCACGCGCTGATCCCCCGCCGACTCCGCCCGACTCCGAGCGCCCCCGGAAACGCCCGCCGCCCCCTTCGCGATCGAAGCGCCTCAGTAATTCGTCTTCCAGTCGATGAGCCCCCTCGCGCGCGCGCGGTTCTCGCACCATGAAAACCACGCGAGGGAGGCCGCGGCGAGCGTGACGCTCGAGAGCGCGAGCACCCCGACGAGCGCGGCGTCGGAGAGGCCGCGGAGCGGCGCGGCGTAGGCGTGCCCCGTGAGGACGCGCCGGATCAGCTCGAGCCAGTACGTGAGCGGAAGGGCGAGCGAGATCCGCTCCGCCCACCAGGGGAGCACCTGGATCGGGAAGACGGCGCCGCAGAGGAGGTAGAGGCTCCCCGTCACCCCCTCCTGCAGGTTGATGCTGTGTCGCGCCATGGTGAGCGCGGCCCCCGCGAGCACGATCCCCAGGGAGAGCACGCCGACCAGCCCGATCGCGACCGCGCCGGCGAGCAGGAGCAGCGTCTGCGGCGCGAAGGAGATCGGGAGC
The DNA here is from genome assembly GCA_050257045.1 of Bacteroidota bacterium. GTDB lineage: Bacteria > Eisenbacteria > RBG-16-71-46 > SZUA-252 > SZUA-252 > DASQJL01. The sequence continues at coordinate 101,183 of JBLMWD010000027.1, forward strand.
CGGAGGACGAACCGGCCGAAGAGGAGGGCCACCGTCGCTCCGATCGTGGCGGTGAGGACCTTCGTGAGCGCCCGCCCGAAGAGATAGACGAGGATCCGGTTCGGCGCGAGGTAGACGTACTTCAGCGTCTCGAAGTCCTCGCGGTCGCGGAGCACCGCCCACGCGAGCCCCGTGAACATCTCGCTCACGTAGAGGAAGAAGGTGTTCCCCACGAAGAGGAAGAGGAACGTCTCGCGCGTCGCCTGCCCGTGCGAGACGACCCGCACCATGATGAAGAGGATGAGCGTCGTCGCGAGCGGCTTCGCGAGCGCGTAGGCGATGAAGAGGAGCGGGTCGGCCCAGTTCGCCTCGACCTGCCATCCGAGCCAGGCCGCGGCGCGCGCCACCTCCGCGGGGCGCTTCACGTGCCGCGCAGCGTGAGTCGCCCTTCCCGCTTCCCCAGACCCTCCATCAGGTGGAGCGCCTTGTGGGCGAGAAACAGGAAGACCGCGAAGAGGAGGACCTCGATCGGCGCGATCCAGGCGACCGGCACGAAGCCGCGCGCGGCCTGTCCGTAGAAGATCTGGCGGATGCCGTCGAGGCCGAGCGTGATCGGAAGGAGCGCCGCGAGCCCCCCCACGATGGCGCCGAGGAAGCGGACCGGGAAGTAGAACCCGGAGAGGAGATAGACCGGCTCCTGGAGGAGCGTCACCGTGTGCCACGCGGAGCGGCCCCAGAGGAGGAAGAGGCTGCTCAGGATCATCCCGAGCGCGTAGACCGCGGCGAGCGTGAGCAGGAAGAGCCCGAGCGCGGGGAGGATCTTTCCCGCGGGGATCGCCACGTGGAAGAGGAGCGTCCCCCCGAGGAGGATCGCGACGGCGCGCGTGGTGGTCATCGCCATCCCGCCGAGCGCCATCCCGAGCAGGATGGTCATCCGCGAGACCGGCGTGATCAGGTAGAGCTGGAGCTGCCCGACCTCCTTCTCCCAGAAGAACTGGCTCGCCATGCTCCAGAGGACGTTGTTCCAGTAGGCGGTCATGGCCGCGCCGAGCACCACGAAGGCTTCGTAGACTTTCGGCGCGTGGAGCCCGCGGTAGACGAGGACGAACGCCGACATCGTGAGGAAGGGGAAGACGGTCTCCCCCACGACCCACGAGGTCTCGCGCCAGGAGGCGAGCACGCGCACGCGCGCGCGGGCGGCGATGGCCATGAGGTTCACGCGGAGCGTCTCGGAGAGGGAGTCCCGCGCGGTCGCGCGACCCGCGGCGTCCGCGGCGGTCTCTCCGGGATCGCGCCCGCTCACGGCGCCTCCCCCACGCTCTTCGCCGCCTCGTCGTCGAGGCCGCGCCCGACCATGTGGACGAAGACCGTCTCGAGCGTCGGCTCCATCTTCCGCACGTGGAGCACGGGGTGGCCCGACGACTTGAGCCGTCCGAGCACCTCGCCGATCACCTGGTCCTCCTCCACCGCGAGCCGGAGCTCCACGGCGCCGGTCGCCGGATGGGCATGGTGCGAGAGCGACCGCACGCCGCCGATCGAGGCGATCCCGTCGAAGTCGGTCACCCCCGCCCCGATCGAGAGCTCGAAGAACGGCTCTTCGGGAATCATGCCCTTGAGCGCGCGCGGCGTGTCGAGCGCCAGGATCTTCCCGCGGTCGATGATCGCGACGCGTCCGCAGAGCTCGTCCGCCTCGACCATGTAGTGGGTGGTGAGGAGCACGGTGCGGTGGGGCCGCTCGCGCACCCAGCGCGCGATGAAGGCGCGCACCTGGCGCGAGGCCTCCACGTCGAGCCCGAGCGTCGGCTCGTCGAGGAAGATGATCTCGGGGTCGCTCATGAAGCCGCGGGCGAAGTTGAGCTTCTGCTTGGTGCCGGTGGAGAGGCTCGAGAGGCGCGTGTCCGCCTTCTCCTCGAGGCCGGTGATCGCCATCAGCTCCTCCGCCCGGGCGCGCGCGACGGAGCCGGGGACGCCGTAGAAGCGCGCGAAGAGGTCGAGCGTCTCGCGCACGGTCAGGATGCCGTAGCCCGAGGTGTCCCCGCCGGAGACGAGGTTGATCCGCTTCCGGACGGCGAGGGGATCGCGCACGACGTCGAAGCCGGCGACCTCCGCGCGCCCCGACGTCGGGAAGAGGAGCGTCGTGAGGATCTTGATGAGGGTGCTCTTCCCCGCCCCGTTGGGGCCGAGGAGCCCGAAGCACTCGCCCCGCTCGACGACGAGGTCGACGTGGTCGAGGGCCCGGACGACCGGAGCGCGCCGGGAGCGGAACTCGCGCGAGAGGTCGGTGGTGCGGATCGCGGCGCCCCGCGGGGGCGACGTCACTTGCCGAAGAGCTTCCGCAGCGCCCCTTTCACGGTGGTCGCGAGGGAATCGCGCGCCGCGCGCGGATGCGCGGCGGTGCTGTCGGGCCGGTGGGCGGCGCTGTCGGCGAGCGCGCCGCCGGGCCGCGCCGGGTTGTTTCCGCCGAGGAGCTTCCCGACCTCCTCCTTCACGAAACCGGCCCCCGCCGACTCGATGAATCTCGCGGGCTGGACGGTCACCTTCGGGGAGAGCGCGTTCCCGGTGATCTTCACCTCGATCGGCACGCGCCCCTCGGCGTCCTTGCCGTAGCTCGCAAGCTGGGCGAGGAACGTCGAGCCCGTCACCCGGCCGGGGGCGAGCCGCAGCAGCGCGTTCAGGTCGAGCGTCTGGTCGAACCCGACCGCGCCCGTGATCGAGAAGAGGTCCTTCCCGAGATCGCCGCTCACCTTGTCGAGCATCAGCTTTCCACCCTGGATCCGCGCCGAATGCGTGAGGGTCTGGAACGCCACTTCCGAGGGGGACTCGCCGCCCAGCGTCTCGCGGAGCTGCTTCAGGGCCGCCGACTGCCGGAAGAGCCCTCGCTCGATCTTCCCGGCCACCGTCCCCGTCATGGTCGCCGCGGCCTCGGGGCCGGGATAGCCGCTTCCGCGGAGATCGATCACGTCGGTCAGGGCGCCGCTCAACGGCAGCCGCACCGGGAGGAGCCCGGCGATGACATCCTCCACCGGGACCTGGCTCAGGTCGAGGTGGAGCGTGAACGCGGGCTTGGCGCCGACGCCGGTGACGTCGAGCGCGCCCTGGACCGAGCCGCTGCCGATCTTCCCCACGATCGGATCGGCGACGAGCTTCCCCTGCGCGAAGCGAACGGGTGCCACGACGTCGTGCACGACGAGCCCGCGGTTCCGGAGCTCCCCGATCCGCATCGTCGCGACGACGCTCGAGAGCGGCGGCTTCGACTTCGCGGCGTCGGCGGCCTCCACGGCGTCGAGCCGGACGCCCGTGCCCGCTCCGCCGGTCCACTCGTCGGCCACCAGCCTGTCGACCTTCACGTCGAAGGTACCGCTCTTCACGGGGCCGAGCGTGACCTGCCCGGTCACGTTCGCGGTGGTCGAGCCGACGACGGCCTCGAGCGACTGGATGGTGGCCGTCTTTTGATTCCCCGCGACCGCGAACGTGAGCCGCCGGATCGGACGGCTCACGCTCGGCATCGTGCCGCTGAAGCCGGTGCCGGTCACCGTGTACTCGAGCCCCAGCTCGGCCGGAGGATGCGAGACGAACGTGCCGCGGCACTCGAGATCCCCCGAGTTCCACATCGGCCCGTTCTCCGTGAGCCCGTTGAGGCGCTCCGCCGGGACGCGCGAATAGAACGTGCCGCGAATCTCTCCGCCCGGCGTCGTGACCCCCCGCGCCTCGGCGGTGAACGTGATGCCGCCGCCGAATCCCTCGGCGCGGCCGACGAACTTCTGGTCCGCGGCGCTCGACCAGGAGACGCTCGCCTGGTCCATCGTGAAGGTGTTCGACTCGGCGCTCACCGAGAACGGCTTCAGAAGGAGCCGCCCCTCGTTCGTGAGGTCGCGGGCCGTCCCGCCCACCCGCACGTCCCACGACACCGTCGCGCTGAACGAGGCCGGCGACTTGGAGGTGAACGCGCGCAGCGCGGGATCCGACGAGCGGATGGTCTGCGGCTGCCCCACGATCCGGAGCGCGAGCTGGGCCGGCTGCGGCGCAGGCGGAAGACGGATCTCTCCCGAGATCGCGCTCTCGAGCGGGCCGACCGTCGCGCTGCCCTCGGTCACGACGAGGCGCTGTCCGCCGCTCTGCCCCTGGAGGACGATCTTCGCCGTCGCCGGAGACGGGAGCGGGAGGAGCGGCGACCGCGCCTCGGGCTTCCAGTAGAGGCTGTCGGCCGTCGCCTGGAGGCGCACCGCCGCGGGGTGGTCGAGGGCGCCCTGGATCTCCGCCTTCCCCGAGACGCGCTTCAGGTCGTAGCCCGCCCCGAGCGGATCGCGCGTGCGGATCGAGACGCCGTCGAGGTCGACGCGCGGGAGATAGAGATTCATCCCCCCGCCCTTCGACTCCCCGGGCGACGGAGGCGTCGGCCCCTGGTCGGTGAGGACGATGCCGCCGCCGCGGATCCGCGCGCCGTCCACCTCCACGCGCCGGAAGAGGAGCGGGAAGAGCTTGAAGCTCACGAACGCCTCGGGGAGCCGCGCCTGGAGACGCGGCGGGCCGGTCTCGGGCATGCGGAGATCGAGCTTCTCCACCGTGACTCCGAGCGACCAGTCCTGGAACGCCGGCGTGATGCGGGTCCACGCCACCTTCGCGCTCGACATCCGCGCCGCCTGGCGCCGCGCCTCCTCCTGGATCCATTCGCGCGGCATGAGCGTCCACGCGAGCGCCACCACGACGACGAGGAGGACCAGGAGTCCCGCCGCCGCGAGGAGCGCGATCCGGAGAGGCTTGGGCCAGCCCGCGAGCGCGGCCGGGAAGGCCATCAGCGGCTCCCCGTTCCCGAGCGGTAGAAGTCGTGGATCGCACCCGCGACCCGGTCGATCTCCACGTCGGTGAGCCCCGGGAAGATCGGGATCGAGAGCACTTCCTCGGAGAGGCGGACCGAGATCGGGAAGTCGGCCGCGCGCCATCCCCCTTCCGCGAAGACCGGCTGCGCCGGGAGCGGGATCGGGTAGTAGACGCGCGAGGCGATTCCCCGCTCGGCGAGCGCCTTCTGGAGGGCGTCGCGCCGCGGGGCTCGGATCGTGAACTGGTGGTAGGTGTGTCGCGACCCCTCCGGCTCCTCGGGAAGCGCTACGGGCGAGCCCTCGAGCGCCGCGCGGTAGCGCGCCGCGACCGCGCGGCGCGCCTCGGTCCAGGAGGCGAGATGGCGGAGCTTGGTGCGGAGGAAGACCGCCTGGAGCGCGTCGAGGCGCGCGTTCGTGCCGAGCGCGGTGTGCCGGTAGTTCCCCGCGTCGCCCTGCGCGCGCAGCAGGCGCGCGCGCGCGGCCACGTCGTCACGCTCGGTGAGGATCGCGCCGGCGTCCCCGAGCGCCCCCAGGTTCTTCGTCGGGAAGAAGCTCAGCACAGCACCCGCCGTCTCCGAGCCGACCGGCCGCCCGTCGGACGTCGCCCCGATCGCCTGCGCCGCGTCCTCGAGGATCGGGATTCCGCGCCGGTCCGCGATCGAGCGGAGCGTCGTCAGGTCGCAGGCGAGGCCGTAGAGATGCACCGGCACGATCGCGCGCGTGCGCGGCGTGATCGCCGCTTCCATGGAATCGGGCGCGAGCCCGTAGCGGCGCGGTTCCACGTCCGCGAAGACCGGCCGCGCGCCGGTCTGCGCCACGGCGCTCGCCGTGGCGAAGTAGGTGAACGCGGGGACCACCACCTCGTCTCCGGGGCCGATCCCGAGCGCCTCGAGACCGATCGAGATCGCCGACGTCCCCGAGGAGACTCCGATCGCGTGCTTCACTCCTGCGGAAACCGCGAGGTCCTTCTCGAAGGCGTCGTGCTCGGGCCCGAGGATGAACTGTCCCGACGTGAGCACCCGCTCGAAGTCGCGGGCGAGCTCGGCGGCGAGCGGCCCGTGCGCGCGCGAGAGATCGAGGAGCGGGATCGGCGGATCGGCCACGGCGCTCTTCACGGAAGGCGCGCTCATCGGGCGCCCCCCCGCTCGCCGGCCGCGGCCCCGGCGCGCGCTGCGTGCGCCGCCTGGATGTCGGCGAGGAGCTGCTCGCGCCGGCCGTAGAGCCGCTTCAAGGGCCGCTCGGCGTGCTTCGAGAGCGCGTAGGCCGTGAGGATCGGGAGCGCCACCGTGCTGTCGACGTAGGCGACGACCGCGTCCGGGAGCTTCTCGGGGTCGATCTTGCCCCACGAGACCGCCTCGGCGGGCGTCGCGCCCGAGAGGCCGCCGGTGTCGGCGCGCGCGTCGGTGAGCTGGAGGAAGTAGTCATGCCCCGCCTCCTCGAGGCCGAGCACCTCCTGGATCTGCGGCTCGGTCTGGAGCGCGAAGTTCTTGGGCGAGCCGCCCCCGAGGATCAGGATCGCGCTCTTTCCCCCCGAGCGCTTCGCGCCGTAGACGATCGCCGCGGTCTCGTTCACGTCGCGGAAGACGTCCCACTGGATCGGCTCCCCCTCGAGCGCGAGCGCCGCGGCGTTCATCCCGATCGAGGAGTCGCCGGGCGACGACGTGTAGACCGGCACCTCGAGGCGGTGCGCCGCCGCGATCAGCGAGATCTCACCCTGGTTCAGCGCCCGCTCGCGCTCGGCCACGTAGCGGCCCACGCGATAGTGGAATTCGGCGGTGCCCATCGGGCGGTGGAACTCCGGCTGGCGCATCACCTCGCGGAAGAAGGCGTCGGTGCGGAGGAGGACGTCGTAGTCGAAGAAGATGTCGAAGATGCGGACGATCCCCTGCTCCCGCAGCGCCACGTCGTCGGCGTTCGAGCGCCCCTGGTGCATCGTGAGCCCGATCCCGAAATGGGTGTCGTGATAGAGATTCGCCCCCGTCGAGATCATCCAGTCGACGAACCCCGCCTTGAGGAGCGGGACGAGGCACGACCGCCCCATGCCGGCCGGCGTGAGCGCGCCGCTCAGCGTGAGCCCCACGGTGACGTCCGGTTCGAGCATCTTCTCCACGAGGAGCCGGCAGGCCTCCCGGAGGCGCGCGCCGTTGTAGGCGAGGAACGCCGTGTCGACGAGCCGGTCGACGGTGATGCCCGGCCGGATCGGCTCGGGCGCGATCGCGGGACCCTTCGCGTAGCGCGGCGATTTCGAGGACGCCATGTCAGGCCTTTCCGTAGATGGGGACGAGCGCGCCGGTGACCGCGGCGGCCGCGTCGGACGCGAGGAACGAAAGGAGTGCCGCGATCTGCTCGGGACGCACCCACGTGGCGACGTCGGCGTCCGGCATGACGGCGCGGTTCTGCGGCGTGTCGACGAGGCTCGGGAGCACCGCGTTCGCGGTGACGCCGTCCTTGCGGAGCTCCTGGGCGAGCGTCGCGACCAGCGCGTGCAGCGCGAGCTTCGCCGCCGCGTACGGGGCGGCGCCGGGCTGCGCCTGCACCGCGCCGCGGGAGGAGACGAAGAGGAGCCGTCCCGCGCCGGAGCGCTTCAGGTGCGGGATCGCGTGCTTCGCCGCCCAGAACGCCGAGAGAAGATTCAATTCGATCATGCCGCGCACCGACTCCTCCGTGAGCCGCTCCACCGGCGTGCCTCCCTGGTAACCGCCCGCCACGTGCGCGAGGACCCGCAGGCCGCCGGGCCGGCCCGCGGCGGCGCGCACCGCCGAGGCCATCGAGTCGTGGTCCGTGACGTCGGCCTCGATGCCCAGGAGCTTCCCCGCGGCGACCGCGGCCGCCTGCTCCGACCGGAGCCGCTCCCACTCGGCGGCCGCGCGGTAGGTGACCGCCACGTCGTATCCGTCGGCCAGGAACCGCGCGGTCACGGCGCTCCCGATCGCGCCGGTCCCGCCGGTGATCAGGGCTCCCTGGGTCATCCGCGAGGCACCTCCGGTTCCGTCATTTCGAGCGGAAGCCGGCAGTATAGCGTGGCGCGTCCGCGACGTGCCAGAGGGCGGCGCGGGGCACCCAGCCGATCGGGCTCCCGCCGATGAAGACCTCCACGTCGTCCCCGTGCGCGCGGCCGGTGCGCACGCGCTCCCCCTCGCGGAGGAGGATCGGGGCGCGCGGCGCCTCGTCGACCCCGCGCCGCGCCTCCACGCTGGGCGCGACGACGACGGCCTCGGGATGCCGCCCCTCTCCGGTCGCGGCCGCGACGAGCCACGCGGTGAGAAGCACGCCGGCTGCGAGCGCGCCGATCGAGACGCGGCGGAGGATCCGGATGCGGCGCGCGTGGGCGGTGCCCGCGAGGAGCGACGGGACTCCGGCCATGGCCGCCACGGCGAGGAGGAGGG
>JBLMWD010000028.1:0-11124 GCA_050257045.1 Bacteroidota bacterium
CGAACATCTCGCCGAGGCGGAACTCCTTCACGAGCTGATGGTGCGCGAGGAAGCGCTTCACCTGCTCGCGGAGGATCCCCTTCCCCTTGCCGTGGATGATGCGCACGGTCTGGTGGCCGCCCACGGCGGCGTCCTCGAGGAAGCGCTCCACCATGCGCACGGCGTCGTCGGCCTCGAAGCCGCGCACGTCGACTTCGCTCCCGGTCCCGGAGAGATCGGGGGCCTGGATCGGGGCGGGGCCGCGCCCACGAGCGCCCGTCGCGGCCACGGCGCGCGCCTTTTCGTCCGCGTCTTCGTCCGATTCACTCCCGCGCGTCGGTGACCCGCTCGCGGCTTGCGCCGCTCGCGAGGCCCGGAGCTGCGCGACGGGGAGCACCGCCGTCGCGGCGCCGATCTTCACGCGCACGCGTCCGTCCTTGTCCGGCGCGGAGAGCGCCACCCCCTCGGCCAGGAGCGCGGGGACGTAGATCCGGTCCCCTTCCCGCACCGTGCCGACCGGCGCACCGCGCTCGGCCTCGGCCGGCGCCGCGACGGCGGCGTCGGAGGCGATCGCCGCCTCCATCGCCTTCGCGAGGCCGCGTCCCTGCTGGAGCGTCTCCGTGCTCGCCTTCTTCTCCGAGCGGACCTTCTTCCGGTAGTCGTCGATCTGGCTCTCGAGCTGGCGCAGGAGCTCGCGGCGCGCCGCGATCTCGGCCTGCTTCCGCTCCTTCCGCTCCGCCTCGAGTCGCTCGCGCGCGGTCCTGAGCTCCGCCTCCCGCTCGCGGAGCTTCGCCTGCGTCTCGGTGAGCGCGCGGCGCTCCGCGACGGCCGACTCGCGGAGCCTCCCGAGCTCCTCGATCAACCGGTTCAGGTCGCGCTCCCCCTGCGGCAGCAGGGTCCGCGCGCGATCGAGCACGGCGGCGTCCATCCCGAACCGCTCGGCCACCTGGATCGCGCGGCTTCCGCCCGGGACACCGACGACGAGCCGGAAGAGCGACCGGAGCGTCGTCTCGTCGAAGGCCATCGACGCGTTCCGCACGCCCGCGGTCTCGTGCGCGAACGTCTTCAGGCTCCCGTGGTGCGTCGTCGCGAGCGTCATCGCCCCTTTCGCGAGGAGCGCCTCGAGCACGGCCTGCCCGAGCGCCGCCCCCTCGGCGGGATCGGTCCCCGAGCCGAGCTCGTCGAGAAGGACGAGGCTCTGGTCGGTGGAGGCCGCGAGCGCCTCGGTGACGCGCCGGACGTGCGAGAGGAACGTGCTCACGTCGTCCTGGATCGACTGCTCGTCGCCGATGTCGCAGACGATGCGGTCGAACCAGGGGAGGGTCGTGCCGTGCGCCGCGGGCACCGGAAGCCCCGCCATGCCGAGCAGGGCGAGGAGTCCGACCGTCTTCACCGCGACCGTCTTTCCGCCCATGTTCGGTCCGGTCACGAGTAGGACCGGCCGCTCCTGGTCGAGCTCCAGGTCGAGCGGCACCGGTACCGCGGCGAGCTCGCCACGGAGGTGCCGCGCGACCAGGATCGGATGGCGCGCCCCGCGGAGGAGCAGGCGCCGCTCCGCGGTGAGCTGCGGGAGGACGGCTCCCGCCTCGCGCGCCCACGAGGCGACCGCCTCCGCGGCGTCGAGCCCGGCCAGCGCCGCGAGGTCCGCCTCGAGCGCGCCGTGGCTCCGGTGCGCCTCCGCCGAGAGCGACCGGAGGATCCGCTCCACCTCGCGCGCCTCGTCGCTCGCGCGCTCGGCCAGCTCGCTGTTCCCCTCGGCGGCGTCGCGCGGCTCCACGAAGACGCTCGCCCCCGAACCGGAGTGCCCGAGCACGGCGCCCGGCACGGCGCGCCGGTTCGAGGAGGGGATCGCGATCACGTAGCGGTCCTCTCGAATCGTGACGAAGCTCTCGGGCGTCCCCGCGGCGCGGAGGATGCTCTCGAGCTTCGAGGCGAGCCGCTCCCGGAGCGAGCGGATCGCGCGGCGGATCCGCATCAGCTCGGGCGAGGCGTCGTCCTTCACCGCGCCGGAGGGATCGATCGCGCGGACGAGATCGCGCCGGAGGCTCTCGGCCGGGTCGAGCCCGCCGAGAAGCCGCGCGAGCCCGGGCGCGTCCTCCCGCCGCTTCCGGAACCAGCCGATCACCTGCCCCGCCTGCTCGAGGAGGACCGCGATCTGCCAGAGCTCCTCGCCGCGGAGGATCGAGCCCTCGGTCTCGAGACGCTGGAGCACGGTGCGAAGATCGGGCGGCGCCACGGTCGGCGGCGGATCGCCCGTATCGTGCGCGGCGAGGAGATCGGCGATCTCCTGCTGCGCCGCGCTCGCGTCCTCCAAGCGGCGGAAGGGGGCGCGCGCGAGCACGCGCTCGCGGCCGGGGACGGAACGGGTCCGTCCCGCCAGCGCGCGGAGCACCGCGGGAAACTCCAGAACGTCATGTGCGTGGTTCCGCGCGCCCCCCGTGGGGTCCGCGAAACCGTTCGGCGCCGTGGCCGGGCGCTGATCCAATTCGGTGTGGTTTCTTTCTGGGGGTACGGGGCCGGCCGGCGATACCGGCCCAGGAGACAAACGGGAAACCGGCGACCGCCGGTTTCCCGCCTGGATGTTCGGTTGGACGACCCTACTCGGCCGACTTCATTCGGGCCATCATCTTCCGCTTCGCGGCGTTCAGCTTGCGCTTCCTCCGCTCGCTCGGTTTCTCGAAGTGCTGATGACGACGCAGGTCCGCGAGAATTCCAGCCTTCTCGCACTTCTTCTTGAACCGGCGAAGGGCACTCTCGAAGGACTCTCCGTCCTTGACCCTGATGCCGGGCATCCTATGAATCGCCTCCTTAGGATCGTTAGAGGTTCCGAACTGGCCCTCCCGTGGCGGGCTGGGCAAACTGCGGCTAACGCTACTAAAGATACCCCGATAGCCCGGTTCTGTCAACTCGGCCCAACCCACTCGAAAGCATCAGGTTACGAACGGCCGCGAGGAGCGCGAGGGCGGCGGTGGAGGTGGTCAACCTGCTGGGCCCCAACGAGATCGGCTGAAACCCTCGCGCGCGGAGGAGGGTCATCTCCTCGGAAATAAATCCGCCCGGAGGCCCAACCGCAAGAACCACCAGCGGTTGCGGAGCAACCGCTGGCTGCGCGGCGGGTGGCTGAAGGGGAGTTCCGGAGGGGTCCGCCACGAGCAATATACCCTCCCTTCCGGATAGCGCCTCCAGCGCCTCGCGAAGCCCATTGGACGACGCCAGGACGGGCAGCCGGGTGCGCCGGGACTGCTTGAGCGCCGACCGGGCGACCCGGTCGAGCCGCTCGATGCGCGCCGCGGGGAGCGCCTCACGGCCGCATCGAGCCGTCGCGACCAGGTCGATGCGCGCCACGCCGAGCGGGACCGCGAGCTCGACGAGCGTCTCGACCTGCGGGAAATCGGGGAGTCCGGCGAGGACGCTGATCGCGAACGGCAGCTCCCCTGCGTTCTCGACGACCGACTCGATCCGGCCGGTCGCGATTCCGCGCGCGTCCGATTCGAGCACGCAGCGGTAGAGGCGCCCCTCGCCGTCGACGGCCTCGAACGGCGTGCCGGGCGCGGCCCGGAAGACGCGGAGGAGATGGCGCGATTCGGGACCGTCCAGGCGGAGCCGGTCGCCGGCGACTTCGGCGCGGTCCACCCAGAACGTGGTGTCGGGCGTCCGCGCGGGACGGCTCATGGGCGCCCGGTCAGCCCTCGGCGGGCCCGGTCAGTCCTCGTCACCCCAGGCGGGACGATGCGGGGCGGGCGCCTTGGCCTCGGGGAGCGTCTCGAATTCCTCGAGGAGCTTCTTCGCGCGCTCGGAGAGCTTGGGCGGAATCGCGACCACGACACGAACGAGGAGGTCGCCGGTGCCGGGGCGCTGCAGGCTCTTGAGCCCCTTTCCGCGCAGGCGCAGGAGCTTCCCCGTGGCGGTTCCGGGCGGGATCTCGACGAGCGCTTTCCCGCCGCCGAGCGTCGGCACCTCCGCCTTTCCGCCGAGCGCCGCGCGCGCGATGCTGAGCGGCACCTCGACGATCAGGTCGTCGCCGTCGCGCGCGAAGAGCGGGTGGTCGATCTCCTCGATGTGGGCGATCAGGTCGCCCGCGGGACCGCCGCGCGGGCCCGCGTCGCCCATCCCGGGAAGCGGGATGAAGTTCCCGCTCGAGACGCCGGCGGGGACCTTGATCGCGATCTCGCTCTGCTCCCGCACGCGCCCCTCGCCCTTGCAGGTCTCGCACGGCGTCTCGACGACCGTTCCCTCGCCGTGGCAGCGGTCGCAGGTCATGACGTTGATGAGCTGGCCGAAGATCGAGCGCTGCACCTGCCGGATCTGTCCCGAGCCGCTGCACTTGGGACAGGTCTTCCGGCTGGTGCCGGGCTTCGCGCCCGAGCCCTTGCAGGTGGAACAGGCCCGCATGTGGCGGACCTTCACGTGCTTCTCGGTCCCCTTCGCGATCTCCTCGAGCGTGAGCGGGAGCCGGAGCTCGAGCGTGTTGCCGCGCCGCTCTCGCGGCCGGACGCGCCCGCCGCCGCCCGCGTCCTCGAAGAGATCGCCGAACCCGCCGCCGCCGAAGTCGCGCATGAAGGCCCGGAGCGCGTCGGCGAGATCGAAGCCGCGCATGTCCTCGAACCCGCCGCCGCCCGGCATCCCCTGCGGCGCGTGGCCGAACCGGTCGTACCGCGCCCGCTTCTCCGGATCGGAGAGGACCTCGTAGGCCTCGGCCACTTCCTTGAAACGCTCTTCGGCCTGCTTGTCCCCGGGATTGCGGTCGGGATGGAATTTCAGCGCGAGCTGCCGGTACGCCTTCTTGATCTCGTCGGGCGAGGCGCCCCGCTCCACGCCGAGCACCTCGTAGTAGTCACGAACCGTGCTCACGCGCGGCGTTCCCCTCGATCCGTCTCGGGCCCGAGGCGATGCTCCTCGAGGAGGTCTTTCGCCCGGCCTGCCCGGTTCTCGTCGGGCACGTCACGATCCTTTTCCGCGAGCGGCGGCTCGATCGTGTCGGGGGGCGATTCCTTCCCGAACATGGAGGCGGGCGTCGGATCGATCGCGGGCGTTCCCGCGACCACCACCTTGGCGTGCCGCAGCACGCGGTCGCGCAGCAGGTAGCCCGGCTGCGCCACGTCGAGCACGACGCCCGGAGTGATCCCGGGCGGCGCCACGCGCTCGCCGATCGCGTCGTGCAGGTTCGGATCGAAGGGCTGCCCCGCGGCGGCAACCGGCACGAGCCCCTCCTTCTCGAGGATCTTCATCATCCGGTCGCGCACCAGCTCGACGCCGGCGTGCAGCGGATCGTGCGGCTGTCCCGGCATCGCCGCGAGCGCGCGCTCGAAGTCGTCGAGCACGGGAAGGAGCTCGCGGATCAGGGACTCCTGCGCGAAGCGGACCGTCTGCTCGGTCTCGAGCTTCCGGCGCCGCTGCACGTTGGTCATCTCGGCGAGCCCGCGGAGGAGCTCCTCCTCGCGGGCGCGCAGCCGGTTCAGCTCCGCCTCGACCGCTTCGGGATCGCGCCGGACCACGTCCTTGGTCTCGTTCGCCTCGCCAGCGGCCTTCTCATCCGGACCCGCTCCCTCGTCGTCCCGGTCCTTCGTCATGCTTCCTCGTTTGGATTTCATGTCTATGCTCCCATGAGCCGGTCGCCGACGTACGAGACGAGAGAGACCACGCGCCGGTACGGCATCCGCACCGGCCCCATGACCCCGATCGCGCCCCAAAGGCCGCCGACGGCCACGCCCATTCCGACGATCGAATACGCGCGGATCTCGGGAGCGGCGATTTCCCGCCCGATCGCCACGCGCGGCACGACCTCGCCGGCGAACGCATCGAGCGTCCGGGCGAGGGACTCCTGATTCGAAAGCAAGGATACGAGCGGCCGGAGCGTTCCGGGCGCCTGAAACTCGGGCTGCGACGCGATGTTGTCGGCGCCGTCCACGCGGACGGCGGGCTCCTCCCGCGCCGAGAGCAATCTCGCGGCGCGCGACAGCGCGCCGTCGAGGAGCGCGGCGATCGCCTTGGGCGCGCTGACCGCGGCCTCACGCGCGAGCGCTTCGAGACCGGCGTGCCCGGCCACCGGGAGACATGCGCGCACCCAACTCTCCGCCTCGCGGAGGTCCGAAGCGGAAGGAGCGGGCGACGGATGCCACGTGTCGGTCGCGACCAGGCCGTCCCGCGCGCCCACCGCGACCAGGACGTGCCCGCCGTCGAGCGCGACCAGGTTCACCTGGTCCACCGCCGCCGCTTCACGCGATCGCATCGCGAGCACCGCGAGCTGCCTCGAGGCGCGCGCGAGCGCCGGCCCCACTTCCGCCGCGCTCGCGTCGTGGCGCGCGCGGCCGATCGCGTCGTCGAGCACGCGCCGCGTCCCGATCGGGATCGACTCGGGGCGCATCAGATGGTCGACGTAGTAGCGGTAGCCGGCCTCGGTCGGGATGCGGCCGGCCGACGTGTGCGGATGCTTCAGCAGGCCCAGCTCCTCCAGCTCGCGCATGGCGTTCCGGATGGTGGCCGGGGAGATGCTCAGATGGTAGGCGGCGCGCACGTATTGCGAGCCGACCGGCTCGGCGCGGGACACGTGGCTCTCGACCACGAACGTGAGGATGCGGCTGAGCCGCGGTTCCAGGATCGCAGGCTTCATGACGGGCTCCCCGTTAGCACTTGAGCATGTCGAGTGCCAACGGCAGCGAGGCTAGCAGCGGGTGCGCCCGGTGTCAACGACGGCGGACGCCTGTGCCGCCCGCCGAAACTCCACCAGCGCAAAGAGCTCCGCCGCCGTCTCGACCGCGGTCATGAGACCGCGGTCGGTGGGAATGACGCGCCCGGCCCGCGTGGTGCGCACCGCTCCGGCGGACTCGGCCCAGCGGAGCCAGCCGTCGGCAACCCCGGGCGCGGCGCGCTCCACCGTACTCCGTCGCAAGCCGCGTGCCCTCCGGAGCCCGAGGAAGACCGACTCCTCCCGAGCTTCGTCGTCGCCAACCCTCCGCACCTCCTCGCGCGGCAGGCAGCCGCGCTCGACGCGCTCGAACCAGCGCGCCACGTCGTGCTCGTTCCCCCACCGCCGCGCGCCGTCGAACGAGTGCGCGCCGGGGCCGAGCCCGAGATAGGGACGCCGGATCCAGTACGACTGATTGTGGCGCGACTCCGATCCGGGGAGCGCCCAGCTCGAGACCTCGTAACGGCAGTACCCGGCGGCGGCGAGTAGCCGCCGCGCGGCGTCGTAACGGTCGGCCACCACGTCGTCGGAGGGAATGGCAACCGCGCCGCGCGCCGCCTTCGCGGCGAGCGGGGTCCCCTCTTCCACCTGCAAGGCATAGAGAGAAATGTGACGAATGCCGGATGCGATCAGGCCCTCGATCCCGCGAGCGAAACCCGCTTCCGTTTCCCCTGGCACCCCAGCCATGAGGTCGACTGAGAGGTTCTGGAATCCGGCATCCCGCGCCCGAGCGATCGCGTCGAGAGCGCCATCCGCAGTATGAATCCGCCCGAGGAAGCGGAGCACCGCCGGCTCGAGCGACTGGACGCCGATGCTCAATCGGTCGACGCCTCCCGCGCGGAGGAGCCGCAGCTTCTCGTCGGTGAGTCCTTCGGGATTCGCCTCCACCGTCCACTCGCGCACGCGCTCGAGCGGAAACGCCTCGCGCACCCACGCGACGAACCGGGCGAGCGTCGCGGGATCGAGCGCGGTCGGGGTCCCGCCCCCCACGAAAACGGTGCGGGGCCGGTTCGCGCGCCAGACCTCCGGCGCCTCTTCTTCCGCGAGGCTCCATTCGCGCTCGAGCGCGCGCAGCAGCCTCTCCGGCTCCGCCCGGTGGAGCGGCGCCTTCGCGAAGGCGCAATACGGGCAGAGGCTCCGGCAGTACGGCAGGTGGATGTAGAGGCCGTATTCCATGGTCAGTGGATCGGGCGGAAGAGCCGCTCGAAGCGCGGGAGGCGGCGGTCCTGGTCCCACGACCAGTAGAGGAACATCGCCTTCCCCTTGACGAGATCTCGCGGCAGCGCGCCCCAGAACCGGCTGTCGTCGCTCATGTCCCGGTTGTCCCCCATCATGAAGAGGTGCCCCTGCGGCACGACGTACGGCCCGAAGTTGTCGCGCTGCCCGTTCGGGGTGTCCCGCGACAGGATGCGCGGGTCCTTGTGGACCACGTACGACTCGTCCTTCGCCTTGCCGTCCACATAGAGAACCTTGTCGCGGATCTCCACCTGCTGCCCGGCGACGGCCACGCAGCGCTTGATGAAGTCGCGCGAGGGATCATCCGGATAGCGGAAGACGATCACGTCACCCGGCTTCGGCTCGCGGATCGGCGGGAAGCGGTAGTAGAAGAAGCGCTCACCGCCGAAGCCGATGTCGATCTCCGAGCCGTAGACCATCTTGTTCACGAAGAGGAAGTCCCCGACGAGGAGCGTGTCCTCCATCGAGCCGGTCGGGATGCGGAAGGCCTGGAGCACCAGGCCGCGGATGACGACCGTGAGGACGATCGCGAGGAGGATCGCCTCGAGGTACTCGCGGATCGTCGACTTCGTGCGCGAGCGGATCCGCCGGTGCGGATGCACCGTCACGTCCGGCGTCGCCCCCTCGGCCACGTGCTCCTTGCGCCGCACCGCTATCGCTCCACCCGCAGCACGGCCAGGAAGGCCTCCTGCGGGATCCGGACCGTTCCCACCTGCTTCATGCGCTGCTTCCCCTCCTTCTGCTTCTCGAGGAGCTTCCGCTTGCGGGTGATGTCGCCGCCGTAGCACTTCGCGAGCACGTTCTTCCGGAGCGCGGAGATCGTCTCGCGCGCGATCACCTGGCCGCCGATCGTCGCCTGCACCGCGATCGGGAACATCTGCCGCGGGATCAATTCCTTGAGCTTCGCCGTGATGTCGCGTCCCCAGTCGTACGACTTCTCCTGGTGCACGATCACCGAGAGCGCGTCGACCGACTCGCCGTTCAGGAGCAGGTCCATCTTCACGAGCTCGGCCGGTTTGTATCCCGCGAGCTCGTAGTCGAGCGAGGCGTAGCCGCGGCTGATCGACTTCAGCTTGTCGTAGAAATCGAGCACGATCTCCGCGAGCGGGAGCTCGTACGTGAGGTGCGCCCGCTCGGGGCTCGGGTATTCCATCCCGTGGAAGATCCCGCGCCGCTCCTGCGCGAGCTTCATGATGTTCCCCACGTACTCCACGGGGACCACGACCTGCGCGCGCACGTACGGCTCCTCGATCTCCTCGATCGAGCCGGCCGGCGGCATGAGCGCGGGGTTCTCGACCACGACCACCTCGCCGTTCGTCTTGAGCACGTGGTACTCCACGCTCGGGACGGTCGCGATGAGGTCGACGTCGTACTCGCGCGAGAGGCGCTCCTGGACGATCTCCATGTGGAGGAGGCCGAGGAAGCCGCACCGGAATCCAAAGCCGAGCGCGAGCGAGGTCTCCGGCTCGTACGTGAGCGAGGCGTCGTTCAGCTGGAGCTTCGCGAGCGATTCCTTCAGCTCGACGTAGCTCTCCTGCTCGATCGGGTAGAGCCCCGAGAAGACCATCGGCTTCACCGGGCGATAGCCCGGGAGCGGCTCGGGAGCCGGGTAGTCGTCGTTCGTGATCGTGTCGCCCACCTTGGCGTCGGCGACGACCTTGATGTTCGCGATCACGTAGCCGACGTCCCCCGAGACCAGCTCCTCCTTCGGCTCGAGGCCGAGGCGGAGGGTCCCCAGCTCGAGGACCTCGTGCCGCTTCCCCGTGGAGAAGAATCGCACGGCATCCCCCGTGCGCATCCGCCCGTGCACGACGCGCACGTAGACGATCACGCCGCGGAACTGGTCGAAGACCGAGTCGAAGATGAGCGCCTGGAGCGGGAGGTCCGACTGGTCCTCGGGCGGCGGGACGCGCTGCACGATCGCCTCGAGCACCTGGTCGACGTTCCGCCCTTCCTTCGCCGAGACGCGGAGGCACTCCTCGGGTTCCACGTGGAGGAGCTGCGCCACCTCGAGCGCCGTCTCGTCCGGCATGGCGGCGGGAAGATCGACCTTGTTCAGGATCGGCACGATCGTGAGCTTCTGCTCGAGGGCCAAGTAGAGGTTCGAGATGGTCTGCGCCTCCACCCCCTGCGAGGCGTCGACCACGAGGAGCGCCCCCTCGCACGCGGCAAGGCTCCGCGACACCTCGTAGGTGAAGTCGACGTGCCCCGGCGTGTCGATGAGATTCAGCGTGTAGGTGCGCCCGTCCCGCGCCCGGTACTCCATCATGATCGCGTGCGACTTGATCGTGATCCCCTTCTCGCGCTCGAGGTCCATGTTGTCGAGGACCTGCTCCTTCATCTTCGACTTCGGGACCGCGCCGGTCAGCTCGAGCAGCCGGTCGGCGAGCGTCGACTTCCCGTGGTCGATGTGCGCGATGATGCAGAAGTTGCGGACGAGGGCGCGCGAGGTGGCCATGCGGTCAGAAGCTCACGCGATAGGCGAGAGAGATCGTGGGCTCGGGGGCCGGGCCGCCCGGCCGCGGCCCGAGGAGGCTCTCCTGCTTTCCGAAGTCGGAGTCGAACGTGGAGAGGTGCGCGTCCACGTAGGCGTCGGCCATCGAGAGGAGATGGACCGCGACGCCCCACCAGATCCAGCTGATCTTGCGGTTGCGATGGATATCGGCCTCCAGGATCGCGGCGTTCTGGCCGGCGGTGTCGTTGGCGAACTCCGCGTCGACCGCCGCCTGCTTCGCGTCGTTCTGCAGCTTGAGCTCGTGAAGGGCCAGCGCGACGAGGGTTCCCTCGCCGCCCACGACCAGCGCCGCTTTGAGCGGCTGATGATTGTACATCTGTCCCCAGCCCGGGACGATGGCCGATCGGGCCATGACCTTCCAGGGCGCGGTCTTGGGCTGCGCCGCGGCCATGGCGGAATCGGCGCGGGAGACGGCGGGACGCGGGCGTGGCGCGGCGTGAGCTGCGGCGGGCACGAGCGCGAGCGCGGCCGCCAACGCGAACGCAGCCCAGGCAAGGAAGCGACAGCCCCCCGCCGCGAGGCGCGCGGCTACGCCGCGCGACGGCTCAGTCCCGCGTGAAGAAATGGGCGATGGCCAGGAAGACGAAGAGGATTCCGCCGAACGCATAGACTCCGATCACGACCCCGCGATTGAACTCCGGCCCGAGCGCCGAGTGCCGGAGCAGGTAGTGGAGCCCCTGCGCGAGCGCGACCAGGAGCACGACCAGCA
>JBLMWD010000029.1:0-23732 GCA_050257045.1 Bacteroidota bacterium
AGCGCGCGGCGAGGGCGCGCGCCTCGGCGTCGACCTGGTCGTCGGGCACGACGCGCTGCACGAACCCGGCCGTCGCGGCCCGGGCCGCGGTCATCGCGTCGCCGGTGAAGAGGATCTCGGCCGCCGCGCCGAACGCGCCGCGCCGCGGGAGGAGCGCGCAGGCGATCGGCGCCGTCACGGCGAGGGCGATCTCCGGCTGCCCGAACGACGCGCCCTCTCCCGCGACGACGATGTCGGCCGCCTGCACCAGCTCGAACGCGCCGCCGAGACACCGGCCGCGCACCGCCGCGATCACCGGCACCGGGAGCGAGGCGATCGCCTCCACCGTGCCGACCATCTCGGGAATCAGCTCCTGGTACGTGGGCGGGAGGTGCTCGCCGACGTCGGCGCCCGCCGAGAAGTGCTTCCCCGCGGCCGCCAGGACGACCGCGCGCACGCCGACATCGTCCCGGAGGCGCATCGCGGTCTCCCGCAGCTCGCGCAGGATCGCCCGCGTGAGCACGTTCAAGGGCGGGTGATCGAGCGTGAGCGCGGCGATCCCCGCGTCGACTTCCATTCGAACCGTCATGCGCTCCGCCCTCCTTCGATTCTCGTTCGAACGCTCAGATGTACTGGCCGCCATCGACCTTCAGCACGTGCCCGGTCACGTGGCGCGCCCGCTCGGAGCAGAGCCACGCCACCGCCGACGCGCAGTCCTCGGGCTCGGCGATCCGGCCGACCGCGCTCTCGTCCGCCGCCGCCTCCAGGAAGCGGTCGGGCAGCGCCGCGACCATCGCGGTCTTCACCATGCCGGGGGCCACCACGTTCACGGTCACGCCCGACCGTCCCAGCTCCTTCGCGAGCGACTTGGAGAGGGCGATCATGCCGCCCTTGGACGCGGCGTAATTCGCCTGCCCCACCTTGCCGCGGAGCCCGTTGATCGAGGCGATGTTCACGATGCGTCCCCACCCCCGCTCGCGCAGCACGCGCGCGGCGGCGCGGTTCCAGTGGAAGCACCCCGTCAGGTTCACGCCGATCACCTCGTCCCACTGCTCGGGCGTCATCTTCCAGCTCACCGCGTCGTTCGTGATCCCGGCCGCGCAGACGAGGATGTCGAGCCGCCCGAGCTTTGCCACCACGTCGGCGATCGACCGCTCGGCGAGGGCCGCGTCCCGGACGTCGGCGACGATCCAGTGCGCGCGGCGCCCCTCCCCCTCGATCGGGATCAAGGCCTCCCGGCTCGCGGACTCCCGGTCGGCGATGGCGACGTCGCACCCCTCGCGCGCGAGCGCGAGCGCCGTGGCGGCGCCGATGCCCGAGGCGCCGCCCGTCACCACCGCCACCCTGCCCGAGAGCCCGAGATCCATCGTCCGAAGCTCCTCAGCTCCCGGCCGTCTCGGGAACCTGCGGCTGGCACTGCGGCGAGATCGCCTGGTAGAGCTCCTCGTCCCAGGGATGTCCCTCGGCCAGCATCTGGCGGAGGCGGATGAAGTCGACCTCGCGCTTTCCCTTCGGCCCCTCGTGGAAGGCCCGGAATCCGGCGCGCGCCTCGGTCATCATGTTGAGCGCGAGCCAGTCGCGGTTCGTCCCGCTGTTCGCCTGCCAGTGGTGGAGCTTGTGCTTCCTCAGGCTTGCGATCGTCTTCGCGGTGCAGTCCGGCATGAGCATGAGAAGCTTCGCGCAGAGGTTCTCGATCGCCTGGTCGAGGAGCGAGAGATCGGTCTTCGCGCGCGCGAACGTCTCCTTGGCGAGCGCGAGATCGGGGCCCGTGCGGAAGTCGCCGTAGACGATCCGCCCCATCTCGTCGACGAACTTGTCCGTGACCACGAGCGGGTTCGGGATCCAGCGCCCGTCGAGCCGCAGGACCGGAACCACTTCGTTGATGAGACCGATGTACGCCGCCTTGTGCGCGCTCCAGGTCTCGCAGAGGACCGCGCTCTCGATCGCCCGGCCGAAGCCAACGTAGACCGGGAGGAAATCGGTCGAGCCGCCGTCGGGCGCCGAGCCGTGCTTGGGGCCCGCCTGGCCGAACCGCGCGGTGTCGGCCGCGACGCTGAAGTCGCACGCCATCCCGATCTCCTGCCCGCCGCCGATCCGCATCCCGTTCACGCGGTTCACGACCGGCTTGTCGCATGCGAGGATCGCGTCGATCATGTCGTTGAAGACGCGCATGTACTGCTTGTACTCCTGCGGATTCCCCGCGTAGTACGTGGCGTACTCCTCGGTGTTGCCGCCGGTGCAGAACGACTTGTCGCCGGTCGCGGTGAAGACGACCGTGGCGACGCGGCGGTCCATGCTCGCCTGCCGGAACGCGAGCCCCACCTCGCGCGCCATCTCGGTCGTGTAGCTGTTCAGCTGCTTCTGGTTGTCCAGCACGATCCACGCGTTGAAGAGGCCGTCGGCCGCGCGCCCGCAGGGATCGAGGGCGGGACGCAGCTCGTAGCCGATGTGCTGGAATCGGTAGTCCGGGACCAGGGTGTGGTTCTTCAGCATGATTCCTCCGGTTCCAGAATGACCCGCTTCTGGATCTCGTGGTCCGCCACCCGGCGCACGATCTCGGGGCCCTCGCGGAGCGGATGGCGCTCGATGAATGGATGGAGCGTGACGCGGCCGGAGGTAACCATCCGGAGCGCGTCGGGATAGAGCTCGGGGCGGCAACCCCACGTCCCCTGCACGGTCGCGTCGAACGCCATGAGATTGCTCAGGCGGAGCTCCACCTTTCCGAGCGTGAAGCCGACGATCATGAGCGTGCCGGCGTACCCGAGCAGGCCGAACGCGGTCTCCTGCCCCGCGGTCGTGCCCGAGCACTCGAAGATCTTCCAGCCGTGGGCGGGGCACCGCCAGGCCTGCGCCTTGGCTCCGATCTCCTTCTTCAGCGTCTTGAAGTCCATCGCCTTGGGGTCGAGCATGAGGCTTGCGCCATGCTCGGCGACCCCCGCGAGCTTCGCGGGATCGACATCGATGGCGACGACCTTGGCGCCGAACGCGGCCGCGATCTGGACCGCGTAGCCGCCGACGCCGCCCGCGCCGACCACGATCGCGAGATCCCCGGCGGCGAGGCCGCTGCGAATGACCGCCTGATAGGGCGTCGTGACCGCATCGGCGACCACCGAGAGATCGGCCAAGGTGTAGCCGTTCCGCGCCTCGACCAGGCAGAGACCGCGCCCGGGGACCGCGATCCGCTCGGCGAAGCCGCCGTCGAGATCATTCCCGGGCATGATCTGGTTCCGGCAGGCGTTCCCGCGCCCGGCGCGGCAGAGATCGCACGTGCCGCATGGGATCACCGAGGGAACGATCACCTCTCGGCCGACCAGGTGGCTGAATTCGCGCGAGGCCGACTCGACGACGCCGCTCACCTCGTGGCCCAGCGTCAGCGGGAGCGGGTGGCGCGTCGGGACGCCGTCCTTCCAGAAGCCGATGTCGGTGTGGCAGACGCCGCAGCCCGCCACGCGGACGACGACCTCGCCCTCGCGCGGCTCGGGCTTCGGAACCTCTTCGAGCGCGAGCGGCGCTCCGACCTTGGAGAGACGAATCGCTTTCATGAACGCCTCCGGATGCGAGCGGCAGGGCGGGCGGCCTCGATGCCGCCCAGGAAGAGATCGGCGAACTGGTCCCCCAGCTCGTCGGCCTGGAGCGATCCCTCCGGCCGGTACCAGCGCGCGATCCAGTTGATGGCGCCGAGCGCGGCAAAGGCGGCCACCTTGGCGTCCGCCTTGCGGAAGACGCCCTGCCGCATCCCGGCCTGCAGGATGCGCCGCACCTCCCGCTCGTAGCGGTCGCGGGCGGCGATGATCTCGGCACGCGCCGCGGGCGAGAAAGCCGGCACTTCGAAGGCGAGCGGCGAGCCCTGCAGCGTGTCGGTCATCACGCGCACGTGCTCGCGGATCACGTGGCGCAGCCGCTCGCGCGGGGTCGGAAGGAGGCGGGTCTCGGCCACGATCCGGTCGAGCTCGGCGAGCGACTCCATGTGGCAGGCGTAGAGGATCGCTTCCTTGTCGGGGAAGTAGTGGTACAGGGCGGTCTTCCGCACGCCCAGGCGGCGCGCGATGTCGTCGAGGGTGGTTCGGTGGTACCCGCCCCTGCGGAACGCGCGGAGGGCGGCGTGCAGGATTTCCCCGCGGCGGCGCTCGCGCTTCGCGCGGACACGGGGTGAAGGGGCGGTTGCGACGGATGCGGCCATCGGGTCCTCCGAAAACTTTGAACCGATGGTCGAAGATTGAATCCGTGTTCAAGGAACGTCTACTGACAAGGTGTCAGGGATACCAAAGGATGATCGAGGCGCCGGACAGCGCATTCCGGTACCCTCGCCGCCGATGAAGAAGAAATCCGAGGCCGGTTACAACGAGCGTCTCTTCTCGGGGGGGCTGCGCGGGCGTCTGCATGGCTCGCGCTTTCTCTGGCTCGCCGAGAGCCTGCGGCGTGTCGGCGCGCCGTGCGCGCGCGTGCTCGAGATCGGCTGCTTCGACGGGCGGTCGATCGACTACTTGCCGCGGCATCCCGAAGCCTATCTGGGCCTCGACGCGAACTGGGAAGGCGGCGTCGATTCGGGGCGGACGCGATGGCGCGACGATCCGGCGGTGCGCCTCGAGATCGGCACGACGCCCGAGGAGCTGCGCCGCTTCGCGGGCGCGCAGTCGTTCGACACCGCGCTCGCGCTCGAGACGCTCGAGCACGTCGCGCCGAAGCTCGTGCCCGGCTACATCGACGCGATCGCCGACGCGACGACCGGCCATTTCCTCGTCACGGTTCCCAACGAGAAGGGCCCGGTCTTTCTCGGCAAGTACGTCGCGAAGCGGCTCTTCGGCGACTACTTCCGCTACCGCCCGAGCGAGGTCTGGTACGCCACGATCGGCCGCATGGACCGCGTCGCGCGCGACGACCACAAGGGATTCGACTGGGAAGCGATGATCCGCGAGATCGCGAGGCGCTTCGAGATCGTGGAGGTCTCGGGCTATCCCTTCCGCCGGCTCTCGCCGTGGATGAACTTCGGGGTGGGGATCATCGCGCGGTCCCGCGCCTCGACGGCCTAGCGCGGCGGAGCCCGCGCCCCCACGCGGCGCGCTTCGCTACATCCCGAACCAGTACGTCGCCTTCACCGCCACGATGTTCTCCGGCCCCTTGTCGAGGATCCCCCGGAAGTCGCGCGAGAAGTCGAAGTCCCCGATCGGCTGCACGTCGCTCCGCCGCTGCTGCCACACGAGGTAGATCGCGGATCCCGGACGGTACTCCCAGCGGAGCACCGCGTTTCCGATGAGCGAGCGGTAGTTGAAGTTCGGATCCCCGAGCGAGAACGACGGTGAGGGGCCCGGGCCATCGGGATCGATCGTGTAGAGGCCCGTCGAGTCGCGAGCGATCGTCCCGCGCGCGCCGCCGTAGACGTCGAAATCGTACGCGCGCGGCGCGTGCAGCTCCTTCAAGCGCCGGTAGAGCCCGGAGACGACGTACGGCTGGAGATAGAGCTGCAGGCTCAGGCGCGGCGAGAACGTCCAGTCGACGCGCGTGTCGAGGCTCACCACGTGCTGGTCGAGGGTGGCGAAGACGTACCGGCTGCCGTACGTGGCCGTCGCGCTCGAGTCGGAAATCGTCGCGACGTACTGCGCCATGTCGCGGATCCGCTGGATGTTGGGTTGGAACTTCACGACCATCGCCGGCGCGGGGTGCAGCGTGAGGGACGGCTGGTACTGCTGGACAAACCCTCCCGCGTCGTTCCATTGCCAGCTCCCGTACAGGGCGAAGAGCCACGGCTTCCGCGCGTCGGACTGGACGTTGGTCGAGAGTCTTCCGCCCGGCGGTATCGCGGAGAGCGGCCCTCCGCGCGTCAGCCGGTCGTCGTACGCCTTCGGGTACCACGAGGTCCGGAAATCGCTGTACCAATAGTTGGCCCATGTGCCGGCGATCTGCGCCTCGTATCCCTGGTAGGTGAGATCGCCGCCGTGGTTGAAGGAGTCGTTCGTGAACGCGAACGTGTACCAGTTCCGGAAGAACCGGCTCGGCTTGTCCTCCTTGTAGTTGATGAGCGTCGAGAAGCCGCGCGAATCGACGCTTCCGATGTACCCCATGTCGTTGCTCTCGAAGCCGGGGCTCAGGTCCTGGTAGGTGAGCGATCCCTTCCAGTGCTTCCCGCCGATCTTGTTGAGCGAGACCAGCTCGGCCGCGCCCTCGAGGCTCGTCCGCGTCGGGTCGTAGTGGAGGTGCGCCGCGTCCGGGCGCTGGTAGTAGCGCGCGCTCGAGCGCTGGGTGGCCGCGATCGCGTCGGCGCTCCCCTGCACCCGACTCCCGAGCACGTAGCCGTCGAGCGACCAGAGGTGGCTGGACCAGAAGTGAGTGAAGTCGACGCCCCCGACGGCCGCGCCCGAGCGGAGCATCGATTTCAGCGCATCGTCCCGCAGATCGCGCGAGACGCCCGTCGCGATCAATCCGAGCCTCGTGTTGCCCCCGTCCAGATCGCGCCGCACCCTCCCGACCGCATAGTTCGTGACCGGCTCCACGGGAAGGGACCGCTCGACCCCGAGCGAGTCGACGTAGCGGGCCCGCTCCTGGGTGGTCACCGCGTCGAGGGCGCCGATGGTCCAGCCGTTCTGCATCTTCCCGGTCAGCTTGGCGGCTCCCGCGATCGTCGTGAGGTCGGGGCTGTCGACGAACCGGAACGATGGATCGGTCAGCTCGCGCTGAGGCGCCCGGCCGATGCGCCGGGCGTGGAACGTGATCGGCGTGCTGAAGTAGTTCGAACTCATCGTCTGGCCGAAGTTGAAGAGCTCGGCCCGCTCCACGAAGAAGGGCCGCTTCTCCGGGAAGAAGGTCTCCACCGCGGTGAGGTTCACGACCGCGGGATCGACCTCCACCTGGCCGAAGTCGGGGTGGACGGTCGCGGTCAGGGTGAGGTCGTCCTTGATCCCGTACCTGATGTCGGCGCCTACCGCGCCCGAGTGGTTCGAGCCGTCCCGGAAGGGGTCGCCCGCCTCCGCGAAGGTGCGCTGAGCCCGCGCGAGCCCGTACGGCATCAGCTCGAGCGGCCTCCGGGCACGGAGCGCGCCGAGCCCCGCCAGGTGCCCGTACCGGCTCACGTCGGCCTGCTCCTTCTTGGGGGTGAAGGAAAACTCCGCGAGCTCCTGCTTGCGGTCGATCCAGCGGCGGAACTGGATTCCCCAGACGGCGTCGCTCGAAGAGTTGAAGCGGAGCTGCGAGAGGGGGATCTCCATCTCGGCGGTCCATCCGAGCGAGTCGATCGTCGTGTGCACGTGCCAGACGGGATCCCAGGAGAAGTCGGCGTTGCCGCGCGCGTCGATCGCGGCGTCGTCGAAGGAGCCGGCCGGATTGACGCGGAAGCGGAAGGCGGTCAGGTGGTCGTGGTACGAATCGATCAGGACCGCGAAGAAGTCGGAGGCGAGGTCCTCGTCCCGGCGCACGAGGCGGCG
This sequence comes from Bacteroidota bacterium, assembly GCA_050257045.1. GTDB lineage: Bacteria > Eisenbacteria > RBG-16-71-46 > SZUA-252 > SZUA-252 > DASQJL01. The sequence continues at coordinate 7,395 of JBLMWD010000029.1, forward strand.
GCGGATCTTCGCGGGCTCGCGGTCGTAGAGCCGCGCGCCGATGTAGAGCGCGTCGTCGCCGATCACAACGCGCACTTCGGTCCGCTCGGAAACCGGCTTCCCCTCGTTGGGGTCGCGCTGCGTGAACTGCGTGTCCGGCTCGGCGGCGGCCCAGGCGGGATCGTCGAGCTTGCCGTCGATGCGGATGTGGTCCCGGAGCGGCGCGGCGTGGATCACGGGCGCGCCGGCGTGCCGGTAGACGCGCGCCGAATCGGGCGGATCGGCCAGCGCCGGCGTCGCGACCGCAGAGGGGAGGAGCAGGGCCAGGGCGAAGGCCAAAAGGAGGATCACGAAGCTCTCCAGCCGGTTTTGGGGCCGCGGACCATGGCATGCGACGCTGGTAGGACAGTCAAAGCGCCCTCAATCGTTGGAAGTCGCCGCATGGCCCACTACGGGCCCGCGGCGTCCGATTGTTTCGGCACGAGTGTGAGCCGCGGCGCCATGGGATCGAACTCGTAGACCGGGAGCGCCGTGCGGGCAGCGATCCGCGACAGGACCGACCGGAAGAAACGCGCGCGGACGGACTCGCCCCATGGCGCCCCGAACGGCGTGTAGGGGACCGTCATTCCTTCCAGCGGGTCGACTCCGAACCGGCGACGCATTTCGGCGCGCACCGGCGCATCGAGGAGCCAGTCCGGGCTCGCCACCCAGACCGCCCGTCGCTCTCCATTGAGGATCTGGTATTCGAGAAGACGCGTGACCTGGTCGGCGTGCCAGAAGAGGAGCGCCGGGCGATCGGGCACGAGCGCCCAGAGACTCCGGACGTCGCGATCGAAACGGATCGCCTCCTGACGACGCACGCGGGCGTCGGCGAGCCCGGACCACGCGAGCCCCCACACCACGAACGCCGCGCCGGTGAGGACCGCCAGCTTCCATGCCGGGCGGAGCGCGGCGCGCGCCAACCAGGGGCACAATCCGAGCAGGGAGAGGCCCGCGGCCGGCAGCAGATAGGGAGCCGGATCCGGCACGCCGTAGTTCAAGGTGAAGAGAAGGGTCAGGAGGGATGCCGCGAGGAGGCTCCCGTAGAGGAGCCGCTCCTTCGCACCGAGCACGGCGATCGCGAGGAGGAGCATCCCGGGGACCAGGATCGGATAGACGCCGGTCGCGAGCAGACGACGGTTCATCTCGTCGGGAGCGAAGGAGCCGAGGAAGTACCGGTACCGCTCTCCGGTCACGTGCGCGAGCACGCTCCGGAACGTCGGCGCGATATCGGCCCACTGCCCGGGAGCCGGATGCGCCGCGCGCCACAGGACGAAGCCGTAGGCGAGGAGCGGGACCACGGCGCCGGCCAGCGCCGATAGCACGACGCGGAGCCCAAGGCTCCGGCGCCGGGCGAGTGCGATGCCGAGACCGAGCGTCAGGGGAGCGGAGACGAGAACGGACGTCAGGTGATGGGCGAGGCCCAGTCCGCAGACGACGCCCCAGCCCGCTCCGCATGCCGCCGAGAAAGCCGGACGGCCCGAACGTTGGTCGTGCCCCACGCGGCGGAGCGCGTTCGCGAACAGGAGTACGAGCCCCAGGGCCCATGCGAGCGACCACGAGTACACCTCGGCCTCGGCCGCTTCCCCGAGCACGACGGGATTGAAGGCGAGAACGGCGGCGGGGACGAGCGCCACGAGGAGGCCGAACCTCGGGCCGAGCTCCCGTTCGGGCCGGACCCCCTCGCCCGAATCCAGGATGAGTCGTCGCGCCGCCGCGTAGCAGAGGGCGACGGCGGCCGCGGCACCGGCCCCGCTCCACGCGTTGGCCGCGAGCGGCCAGGCCATACCCAGGCCATGGAGGATCCGGACGAACAGATGGCCGGCGAGGATGTAGACCGGATAGCCGGTCGGATGCACGAGCCCGCAGGTCGAGAGGCCCAGCGTGAACTCCGGCCCATCACCGAGTCCGCTCACGGGCGGGGTGATCCAGAGGTAAAGCCCGAACGAGATCAGGGCGATAAGGAAGGGCACGGGTCGGGTGTACCACGCCGACCCGGTTGAGGTAAAATTAGGGTTCATCATTGCCGGCTGGACTCATCCGCTGACCCCGATCCCTCGAGGCCGGCCTCATCGTGCGCTGCGTGGAGGTTGCATGACTCGCATCAGGCTCCCCTTCCCTCCTCCAATCCCATCCCTGGCGCTGGGGACCACCCTGTGGCTCGCGATCGCGATCACGCTACCGGCGTCCGCGTCGGCGGTTCCGGCCTGGCCTTACGCGCGGCCCCTCGGCTGGCTCGCGGGAGACCGGTCCGGGGCGCCCGATGCGAGCCCGTGGAACCGGATCGTGCCGGGAGCGGCCTGGTCCGATCCAGCCGCCGGCGCGCTCGCGACGGTGGAGGCTCCCGGGATGCGGATCTACCTCGATCCCGTGACGCGGCGGCCCACGGCGCCGACCGCGGAGCAGCAGCGCTCGATCCCGTCCCTCGCGCCCGCCGCGCCCGATGATCGGCCGCTCCCCGTGGAGCGGATCCCCGGCGGCGGCGAGATGATCCATCTGGACGGACGGTACACGGCGTACGAGATCGCACGCCGGGACGCATCGGGGCGCCTCACCACGACGTGCGCGCCCGATTCGGCTTCGGCCGTGAAGCTCCTCGCGCAGCCCGCTCCCAGGGAGCGGCACTGGGAGGAGAAATAGCATGGGCGCCCGCAGGATGCCGTGCTTCGGCGCCGCGATCGCGGCGCTCCTCCTCGTCCTCGCCGCGCACGCCGACGCCGCCACGTTCACCCTGAACAACCTCGACGGAGTCGGCGAAGGTTTCAACGATCCGACCCCGGTCGCTCCGGTCGGAGGAAACCCCGGCACGACGCTCGGCCAGCAGCGCATCAACGTCTTCCTCACGGCCGGCCGAATCTGGGGCGCCTATCTCCCGGACAACGTCAACATCGTGATCAACGCGAATTTCGATCCGCTGACGCCGTGCGACTCGACGAGCGGCGTCCTCGGGAGCGCGGGCGCCGCGACGATCGCGAGCGACTTCACGAACGCGCCGGTAGCCAACACCTGGTACTCGATCGCACTCGCGAACAAGATCGCCGGGACGGACCTCGCGGCAGGCACGCCGGACATCGTCGCGCACTTCAACTCGAGCGTGGACAACTCGACCTGCCTCGGCAATTCGAGCTGGTACTACGGATACGACCACAACGAGGGGACGGACGTCGACCTCCTCGCCGTCGTGCTCCACGAGCTGGGGCACGGGCTCGGCTTCCAGACGTTCGTGAACATCTCGACGGGCGGGTTGCAGAACGGCAAGATCGACATCTTCAGCCGCCACCTCTATGACGACACGGTGGCACTCCACTGGGACGCGATGTCCAACGCCCAGCGCTCCGCGTCGGCCATCAACTCCGGAAAGCTCGTCTGGGACGGCGCGAACGTGACCGCGGCGGCGCCGAACATCCTGGGTCCCGCCGAGGTCGTCCGGATCACGTCGCCCTCCTCGATCGCGGGGGAGAAGGACTTTGGCACGGCCACGTTCGGCGCGGCGCCGCCCGATCCGCCGCTCTCGGCGCAGGTGATGCTCGTCAACGACGGCACCGGCACGACCAGCGACGCGTGCGAAACGATCCCCGCGGGGCAGCTCACGGGGAAGATCGCCCTGATCGACCGCGGCACCTGCACGTTCGTGAGCAAGGCCAAGAACGCCCAGAACGCCGGCGCGATCGCGGTCATCATCGGCAACAACACGACGGGACCGCCTCCCGACATGTCGGGGAGCGACCCGAGCATCACGATCCCGGTGGTGAGCATCTCCCAGAGCGACGCCACCGCGATCAAGGGGCAGCTCGGCACGGGCGTCTTCGCCACGATCGGCATCGATCACACCCGGCTCGCCGGGACCGATCTGTCGAACCGGCCGCGGATGTACGCGCCGAACCCGCTCCAGTCGGGGTCGTCGGTGTCGCACTGGGACACGCCGGAGACGCCGAACCTCCTCATGGAGCCGTTCATCAATCCCGACCTGACGGACAACGTCGACCTGACGCAGTACGTTTTCGCCGACATCGGCTGGTACACGGGAGCGGCGTCTGTCGCGGTGACGCCCACGTCGGGCGCGCCGCGAGCCTTCGCGTCGCCGAACCCCTTCACGTCGGCTACCGCGATCCACTTCCAGCTCGCGCAATCGGGGCCGGCCGACATCGCGGTCTTCGACTCGCGCGGCGCGCTGATCAAACGTTTCCCGGTCTCGTGGAGACCGGCGGGGGCGCAGCGCGTGGATTGGGACGGCACCACCAATCTCGGCGGGAAGGCGCCTGCGGGCGTCTATTTCTGGCGAGTGGAGGCCGCGGGAAATCCGGAGACGACGGGTAGGATGGTGCGGGTGCAGTAGCGGACGCGGTCGTCATCGCGTCCGTCGTGGGCGCGCGTCGGGGTCTTGGGCACCGGCGCGCGCCACTTTTTTCGCGGCTACTTCGTCTCCGGCTCGCAGACCGGGCAGCCCTTGTCGAACACGACGCGCCACTTCCCGTCGGGCTCGAGCCGCCAGATCGTGCTGAACGTTCCGATCAAGGTCCCCTTCGGATCCTTCACCGGCCCGCTCGACAGCGCGAGCTTCCCCGACCGAAGCACCTCGACCGTCTCCGGCTCCCACGAGAAGGGTGCGTCCGGCCCCTCGAAGAACCGCTTCCAGTCCGCCACGACCGCGGCGCGCCCGCGCGTCGGCCCCTTCCGGCCGAAGAAGACGCCCTCCTCGGCGATGTAGCGGCCGAACGCGGCGAGGTCGCGGTCGGCCATCGTCTTCGCAAACGCGCGCTCCGTCGCGCGCACTTCGGCCACGCGGTCGCGCGGCGCGGCGGTCGCGGTGCCGGCCATGAAGACGAGCACGACCACGAGCAAACGTTCCAGGGATCGCTTCATCGCTCGCCCGCAGCCGCCACGAACGCCTCTCCGTTCCACACGAACAGCTCGCTCGTCCCGTCCGCTTTCAACGCGCGGACGGCGTCGCGGGCGAGCACGCCCTGCCCCTCGACGCGGCTCCCCTTGGGCACGACCTCGAGCGATATGCCCGGCGCGGTCTTCTCGGCGAACTGCTCTTTCCGGATCACGACGACGTTCCCGACGCGGTTCCAGTCGAGCACGCCGAGCACGGCTCCCTCCGAGCCGTTCCGCGCGTAGACCACCACGTCGTAGACGCCGTTCCCGTCGAAGTCGCCGATCACGGCCGCGGGGGTCTGGTCATGACGGTAGTGGTAAGCCGCCCGGACGTTCTCGGGATAGAGCCGGTCCGGCACCTTGTGGAAGGGGTTCATCAGACGGTTCAGCCGGTCCAGCGAATCAGGCGCTCCGATGTCGTAGAGGCCGTAGCCTGCCGAGACGAGCCGCGGCGGCCGCTCCGCCCGCGGCCGGACGGAGATCATCGGCTTGCCGGAAGCCCGGGCTGCTCCGGCTCGGACGTAGCGCTGGACCGAGGCGTCGGGGACCCCCTTGCACGGGCCGCCCGGATAGAGACAGAGCGTGTCGCGCCCGGAGATCGCGGCCATGTACCCGTCGTACCGGGGCTCCCAGTTCTCGAGCACGAGGCGCGCGAAGCCCCGCCCCTCCTTGCAGGCCGCGCTCGTCGTGGGGTGCACCTCGAAGCGTCCGGCGCACCGGAGATAGGCGCTGGCCGAGTCCTCCTCGACCAGGCGGTAGGTGTTGCCCGGCCCGATCGTGAGCTCCATGCCGTAACCGGAAGTTTGGGGCGTCTGATGGGCGCCCTGGGCGCGGTACGACGAATCCCACTCCCAGGTGCCGTACAGGTCGAGGCTGTCACGACTCGCCTCGGCCGCGAAGCAGGCCGCGGGTATCAGGATGAGACCCGCCGCCGCGAGCACGACCAGCTTCGAACGTCGCATTGGGAACGACCTCGTTGGATGGAGCCGGCTGTTCGGCGGAACGGCGCGGGCGGACGCCCGGACCTGCCGCCAAAAAGGAAAGCGGGTCCTCCTTGCGGAGAACCCGCTCTTGTATGGACACCCCCACAGGCGCCCCCACACTGGCGCCCAGGCGAGGCGGGCGCCGGCCGCGTTCACCGCCACGGCCGGCTCCGCCCGGAGGCTCGCCTAGTACATGTCGTCATATCCGCCACCGCCACCGCCCGGAGGCATGCCGGCACCGGCCTTGTTCTTCTTCTCGGGGATCTCCGTGACGAGCGCTTCGGTCGTGAGCAGCAGACCGGCGACCGACGACGCGTTCTGCAGGGCCGAGCGGGTGACCTTGGTCGGGTCGACGACGCCGGCCTCGAACAGATCCTCGTACTTCTCGGTCGCGGCGTTGAAGCCGGCCGCCTTCTCCTCGCCCTTCACCTTCTCGACGATGCTCGGGCCCTCGAGCCCCGCGTTGTTCACGATCTGGCGGAGCGGCTCTTCCATCGCGCGCCGGACGATGTGGGCGCCGATCAGCTCGTCGCCCGTCAGCTCCAGCTTGTCGAGGGCGGGGATGGCCCGGATGAGCGCGACGCCGCCGCCCGGCACGATCCCTTCCTCCACCGCGGCGCGGGTCGCGTGCAGCGCGTCCTCGACGCGGGCCTTCTTCTCCTTCATCTCGGTCTCGGTGGCCGCGCCGACGTTGATGACCGCCACGCCGCCCGCGAGCTTCGCGAGACGCTCCTGGAGCTTCTCGCGGTCGTAGTCGGACGTCGTGTCGTCGATCTGGCGCTTGATCAGCGCGATCCGGCCCTGGATGTCGCTCGCCTTGCCGACGCCCTCGACGATGGTCGTGTTCTCCTTGTCCACCGTGATGCGCTTCGCGCGGCCGAGGTCGTCCAGCTTCACGTTCTCGAGCTTGATGCCGAGGTCTTCGCTGATCAGCTTGCCGCCGGTGAGGATCGCGATGTCCTCGAGCATGGCCTTGCGGCGGTCACCGAAGCCCGGCGCCTTCACGGCGCAGGCGGAGAGCGTGCCGCGCAGCTTGTTCACCACGAGCGTGGCGAGCGCCTCACCCTCGACGTCCTCGGCGATCACCAGGAAGGGCTTCCCCTTCTGCGCGACCTTCTCGAGAACCGGGAGGAGGTCCTTCATGTTCGAGAGCTTCTTCTCGTAGATCAGGACGTAGGCGTCCTCGAGGACGGACTCCATCCCTTCCTTGTCGGTCACGAAGTACGGCGAGATGTAGCCCTTGTCGAACTGCATCCCCTCGACCACCTCGAGGGTGGTGTCCATCGACTTGGCTTCCTCGACCGTGATCGTTCCGTCCTTGCCGACCTTGTCCATCGCCTCGGCGATGATCTTGCCGATCTCCTCGTCCCCGTTCGCGGAGATCGTGGCGACCTGCATGATCTCCTTCGGGTCCTTGACGCTCTTGGAGATCTTCTTCAGCTCGTCCACGACGACCTTCACCGCGCGATCGATGCCGCGCTTGATGCCCATCGGGTTGGACCCGGCGGTGACGTTGCGGAGGCCTTCGCGGAAGATCGACTCGGCGAGCACGGTCGCCGTCGTGGTCCCGTCGCCCGCGACCTCGGAGGTCTTCGTGGCGACCTCGCGCACCATCTGCGCGCCCATGTTCTCGTAGCGGTCCTCGAGCTCGATCTCCTTCGCCACTGTCACTCCGTCCTTCGTGATGGTGGGCGATCCCCACTTCTTGTCGAGCACGACGTTCCGGCCGCGCGGTCCGAGCGTCACCTTGACCGCCTTCGCCAGCGTCTGGACGCCGGAGAGGATGGCCTGGCGGGCCTTCTCGTCGAAGAGAATTTCCTTAGCAGCCATGCTGGATCACTCCTTTATTGTGAGCCCTCGTCCTTACTTCGATTCGGCGACGATCGCGAGCACTTCCTCTTCACGCATGATGAGGTAATCGGTACCGTCGATCTTGACCTCGGTGCCCGAGTACTTGCCCATGAGGATCTTGTCGCCCTTCTTGACGTCCAGGGCCACGCGCTTCCCCTCTTCGGTCATACGGCCCGGGCCCACCGCGACGACTTCGCCCTGCTGCGGCTTCTCCTTGGCGGTGTCCGGGATGATGATGCCCCCGCGCTTCACTTCGGGCTCCTCGAGACGGCGGACGAGGATCCGATCCGCAAGCGGCTTCACGTTCATGAGTCTGACTCCTCTTCGTTGTTTGTTGGAGCGTTTCGTGACAAATGGGCAGGCCTGGGCGGCCGTCCCCCGACACATCGTGTCATTGCCGCAATCGGCGTGCCGGAATTTGGCGCAGGCGTGAACCCAGCGGCGTAAGCCGTTGGAAAATAATAAGTTCCATGGTTGCCGCACAACGGCACTGATGGACACCCCCGGAGACTCTAAACGTCGCTCTGTCCAAATGGCAGACGCCTGCATCGAGGGCTTCGGCCTGGAAGCGCCAGAAGCTACGATCAGGGAAGGAGTTCGCCCAAGATGGCCGAGGCAGGGCGGGGGAACGTCTCTGAGGAGCTGTTGTCATGATCCGAAAGCTCAAGACCGGCGGGTACCGGCTCTATTCGAAGAAGACCGATCCGAAGACGAAACGGCGGCGAAATCTGGGCACGTTCAAGACGCGGGCGGAGGCGGAGAAGCATGAGCGGGCGGTGCAGTACTTCAAGCATCACTGAGCGGGCGCCGGCTTCTCCCCCGGCGTCTCTCCCGGCGGCTCCGGCGAGACCCTAGTTGGCGAAGACCCGGCCCACCTCGAGACGGCAGCGGCGGCAGGAGGGGCGCGCCCGTGAGGCGCGTCCCGCGCCCCCGCGCCGGAAGCGCCGCTTTACGCTCGACCGATGGCTCCTCGCCCTGGTCTGCCTGGCCGCGCTGCTTCGGCTCTGGGGGATCCGCGACCGGCTCCCCGACCCCACCGTCGGCATCAACGTCCTCGAGGATACGGCGGTCGAGGAGACCGACCGCACCACGATGGGGCGCGCCTGGACCCTCTGGCGCGGCGGCGTCGGCGACCTCGACTTGAATCCGCACACCGGCGGCTGGCCCGCGCTCTCCTTCTACGCCACGCTCGGGATCCAGCGGGCCTACAAGTCCTGGTACATGGCGACCCACGCCGGCGCGACCTCGAGCGACTTCTCGAACTGGGTCGTGGAGGGCTGGGGCGCCCGGCACATCTTCCTCCTCGCGCGGCTGATCGGGGCCGTGATCGGGGTCGTGTCGGTCGCGCTCACCTACCGGCTCGCGCTCGCCCTGGGCGCGGGACGACTCGTCGCGATCGGGGCGGCGCTCCTCCTCGCCGTGAACCTCCCCCACATCCTGGTCTCGCAGCATGTGAGCGACCCGAATCTCCTGGCGCTCCTCTTCCTCCTGATCGCGTCGTTTCCGATGATCCGGATCGCGCGCGGGCGCGGCTCGACCCGCGACTCGGTCCTCGCCGGTGCGATGATCGGTCTCGCCGGAGCCTGCAAGTACGTGCCGCTCGTGGTGGGGCTCCCCTTCCTCCTCGCGCACCCGGGGAACGTGAAGAACCGCTCGTTCTGGACCGGCGCGCTCGCCGCGTTCCTCGCCTTCTTCATCGCGACGCCCTACACGCTCCTCGACTGGCGCGTGACGATCCGCGATCTCACCCGGCAGCGGGAGAGCCTCTTCTCGAGCTGGGTCGGGCAGTCGCAATTCCCGATCTCCCTCCCCACCTACCTCATCCAGTCGCTGCCGCACGCGATGGGATGGATCGCGTACCTGCTCGGGATCCTGGGGGCCGTGCTGCTGTGGCGGCGGGGGCGCGCCGAGCGCGTCCTCGTGGGGACGGCCGCCGTGCTGATCGCCGTGAACGGGCTCTTGAAGGCGGCGCAGGAGCGCTACGTCCTCGTCGTGATGCCGATGCTCTGCCTCGCCGCGGCAGCGGGATTCGAGGCGACGCTCCGGTGGTGGCGCGCGCGCGCCGCCGCGCGCATGCCCCAGGCGTCCGCGGTCCTTGTCGCGGCCGTCCCGGCGCTGATCGCGGCGGTCGCGGCGGCCTGGCCGATCCCCGAGCTCGCGCAGATCCGGTCGACGCTGAGCCGCCCCGACACGCGCCACGTCTCGCGCCGCTGGATCCAGAGGAACATCTCCCCCGACCAGCCGATGGCGGTGGAGCTCTACGGCCCGGTGTTCTCGCAGGACGAGCGCCTCTTCATGGTCTGGCCCTTCTTCGCGACGCAGGCTCCGCTCGTGCGCCCCGCCTATCATCCGAAGTTCCTCGACGGCGTGCGCTACTTCGTCGAGTCGGGCGGCGTGTCGAGCCGCTTCGAGGGGGACTCGGCGAACTACCCGACCGAGGTCGCCTTCTACCGCTGGCTCCACGCGAACGCGCGGCTCCTCTGGAGCACGAAGAACGAGAACGCATCGGGCCCCACGATCGAGGTGTTCCAGGTCCCCGATTCACTGAGCACCCGGGCCGGGCGCGACAGCCTCTTCGAGGCGCTCGTGCCGACCCCCAGCCACACGACGCGCCTCGCCCTCTGGTGCCTCGACCTCGCCGGTATGTTCGGGCGGACGGACGCCTGGGATCGGGCGGAGGAGTGGGCGCGGCGCGGGCTCCGCGTGGACGCGAAGAACATGGACGGGCAGCTCGAGGTCGCGCTCTCGGCGGCGCAGATCCGGCTGAACCAGCCGCAGCTGGCGGAGGCGTCGGCGCGCGCGGGGCTCGCGATCCTGCCCCGAAGCTCGTCGGCGCACTTCTACCATGGGCTCGCCCTGCGCGCGCTCCACCGCTACGACGAGGCTCTCGCCGAGCTGCGCGTGGCGTACGGCCTCTCCGGCGAGGAGCGGATCCGGCTGAACTACGCGCAGCTCCTCGCCGAGGCGGGGCGCTACCCGGAGGCGGCGGAGCAGTTCGAGGCGGTGCCGCCGGGCTCTCCGGAGCGCGGCCCCGCCCGGCGGGATCTCGCGGTGCTCTACCTCAACAACCTGAACCGGCCCGCCGACGCGATCGCGGCGCTCCAGGAGGCCGCCTCCTTGGAAGCCGATCCGCGGCAGCAGGCGTTCCTGCGCTCGGAGATCGCCCGGATCTCGGCGAAGACGGCCGCGAAGCGCTAGCCGGCGGCGCGCTCCCTCGGCGATTCGATCGAGCGCTCGTTCCCGCGCGCGGTCACTCGCTCCGGAGCGCCTCCACCGGATCGAGCCCCGCCGCCCGCACCGCCGGCGCGATCCCTGCGCCCAGCCCGACACCGACCGCCATCGCGAGCGCCGCGGCCACGATCGCGGGCGGCGTGCGCGCCTCGAGCCCGGGAAGGAGGACTCCCAGCAGGGCGCCGACGAGAATCGCGATGAGGAGGCCGGCCGCGCCGCCGAGCCCCGCCGTGATCGCGGCCTCGAAGAGGTACCACGCGATGATCTGGCGCCGCGTGCCGCCCAGGGCCTTCACCAGGCCGATCTCCTGCGTCCGCTCCCGCACCACGATCCAGAGGATCGTGAAGATGCCGATCGCTCCCACGATCAGGCTGATCCCCGCGATCGCGGTCACGCTCCAGGTGAGGATGCGCATGATGTTGTTCACCATCGAGATCGCGTCCTTCTGGGTCACGATGGTGACGTCCTCCTCGCCGGAATGGCGGTCGATCATGAGGAGCCGGGCGCGCGCCGCGACCGAGTCGCTCTCCTCCACGCTCGGCGCCAGAAGGTTGATCTCGGAGAGCTCACTCAGGTTGAAGAGGCGCATCGCGCTCGCGACCGGTATGTAGACCGTGTCGTCCATGTCGAGACCGAGGAACTGCCCCTTGCTCTTCATGACGCCGATCACGCGGAAGCGGGCCTCGCCGACGCGGATGGTCGAGCCGAGCGGGTTCTCCGACCCGAAGAGCTCGCTCTTCACGCGCGGCCCGAGCACCACGACCTGCGAGCCGCGGTCCCAGTCCATCTCGGGCAGGAACATCCCCGACGCGAGGCTCATGAGCCAGACCCTGGGGACCTGCGACGTCACGCCGCAGACGAAGATCCGCCGCGACCGCGAGCCGTGCTCGACGAGCGCGGTCCCGTACGCCGCGGCGACGGCGTCGACGACGCCCGGCAGGCGGCGCAGCGCCCGGGCGTCCTGGATCGTGAGTTTGCGCGCGCTCCCGCCGACGCCGCCGGGAATGCCGCTCGTCTCCACGCGACCGGGGTGGACGCCCACGATCGAGGTCCCGAACTGGCTCACCTGATTCAGGACGAAGAGGCGCGCCCCTTCGCCGATCGAGGAGAGGAGGACGACGGCGGCGACGCCGACCGCGACGGCGAGGCCGGAGAGCGTGTACCGGAGGCGGTGCGCGCGGAGCGCCTCGACGGAAAGCGAAGCGAGGTCGGCGACCTTCACCGCTTCCCCCGCAGCGCTTCCACCGCTTCGAGCCGCGACGCGCGGCGCGCCGGCAGGAACCCGAACACCGCGCCCACGACGAGCGCGAGCGCCACGATCGTGGCCACCCAGCCTCCGCTCGGAACGAGCGGGAACGAGGGCCAGATCCGCGTCTCGATCTGCATCAGGGCGAATCCAATGGCGATTCCAGCGACGGCCCCGGCGCCGGAGAGGAGCACGGCCTCGGTCAGGAAGAGCGCCGTGATCGTGCGCGGCGCGGCGCCGAGCGCCTTCAGGAGCCCGATCTCCCCGATCCGCTCCGAGACCGAGACGAGCATGACGTTCATGATGCCGATGCCGGCCACGGCGAGCGAGATCGCGCCGATCCCTGCGAGCGCGAACGTGAGCATCCCCACGATCGAAGAGAACGAGGAGAGCATCGCGTCCTGCGTGATCACGGTGAAGTCCTCGTCGCGGTGGCGGTCGGTGAGGATCTCCTTCGTGTCCCGCACCGCGGCGGGGATCGACGCCGCGTCCCGCGCCTGCACCACGATCCGGTAGAGTCCCGACTGATTGAAGAGGCGGAGCCCCGATCCGACCGGGATCAAGGCGAGGTCGTCGAGGTCCATGCCGAGCGACTGCCCTTTGGACTCGAGCACCCCGATCACGCGGAACTGGGTGCCCGCGATCCGCACCGCCTTGCCGAGCGGGTTCTCCGCCCCGAAGAGCTCGCGGCGCACCGTGGGACCGATCACGACGACGCGCTCGCCGCGCCTCGGATCGCCCGGCGGGAGACGTTGCCCCAGGATCACGGCGAGGGATCGGATGTCGAAGTACTGCGCCGTCGTTCCCGCGACGTAGAGGTCGCGATGACGCCCGCCGTACTCGAAGCGCGCCGAGCCGAGGGACACGGGGGCGACGTAGCGCGTGTTCGGCGAGCGGCGCGCGATCGCCTCCGCGTCCTCGAGCGTGAGGTCCTTGGTCGCGGCCCCGATCGCCATTCCCATCCCGGTCGTCTCGGTCCTTCCGGGCACCACGGCGACGAGGTTCGCGCCGGCGGACGTGAACTGCCGGACCACGTACTCGCGCGCCGCGATCCCGAGGGACGTGAGGAGGAGGACCGCGGTCGCGCCGATCGCGACGGCCCCCACGGTGAGGGCGGCGCGCGTGCGGTGGACGCGGAACGTCTCGGAGGCGAGCGCGAGGAGATCGGAGCGCTTCACGGCGTGGGGCCCGGCGGCGCGGGGCTCGAGGACGCGGGCGTGCGCCCGTCGGGCGCGTCGGTGGGCGGTGCGTCCGAGAGCAGGCGGCCGTCACGCATGCGGAGGAGCCGGCGCGCGTGCGAGGCGACGCCGGGATCGTGCGTGACGAGCGCGATCGTGAGGCCGTCCTCGTTCAGCTTCTCGAGAACCGCCACGATCTCGGCGCCGGTCCGGCTGTCGAGGTTTCCGGTCGGCTCGTCGGCGAGGAGCACCCGGGGGCGCGTCACCATGGCGCGGGCGATCGCGACGCGCTGGCGCTCGCCGCCGGAGAGCTGGTCGGGGCGATGGTCGAAGCGCCCCGCGAGGCCGACCGCCTCCAGCGCCGCCTTCGCCCGCGCCCGCCGTTCGCTCGATTCGACGCCGGAGAGAATGAGCGGCAGCTCCACGTTCCGGATCGCGGTCATGCGCGGCACGAGGTGGTAGGCCTGGAAGATGAACGCCATGGTGCGGCGGCGCACCTCGGCGAGGCGGTCCTCGGAGAGAGCCTGGACCGGCTCCCCTTCGAGGTAGTAGACGCCCGACGTCGGCCGGTCGAGACATCCGATCACGTTCAGGAGGGTCGACTTTCCCGATCCCGAAGGGCCCATCAGGGCGACGAAGTCGCCGGCGTGGATGTGGAGCGTGACGCCGTCGAGCGCGCGCACCTCGGAGGTGCCGACCTGGTAGACGCGGGTGACGTTCTCGAGGCGGACGATCTCGGGGCGCTCGGAGCGGTGCCCCGCTTCGGACGCGATCACGGCTTCTTCCCGGCGGGTGCCGCGGCCACCCGAACCCCGGGCTTGAGCCCCGCCCGGTCCAGGCTGGTCACGATCCGCTCGCCGGCGCGCACTCCCGACCGCACCTCGGTCCACTCCCAGTTCCGAACGCCCGTCCCGACCTCGCGGCTCTGGGCCCGCCCCTTCTCCACGACGTAGACCCGTTTCCCCTCCACGATCGCGAGCGTCGGGACGCGAAGGGTCGCCGGGTGCTCCGCGAGGATCACCTCCACGTCGGCCGTCATGCCGGGGCGCACGGGCGGGGCCGACGGATCGTTCGGGAGCGCGACCTCCACGTCCAGCGTGCGGCTCTGCTGCTTCAGCTCCTCCACGACCGGGGCCACGCGCGCAAGCGTCCCTTTCCAGATCACGCCCGGGTAGGCGTCCACGGTCACGCGCGACGGGAGCCCCTGATGGAGCCGCCCGGCGTCGCGTTCGTCGATCGGCGCGCTCACGTAGAGATCCCGGTCGCCGACGAGCTCGAGGAGCGGCTGCCCGGGGAGAACCGACTCGCCGATCTCGACGTTCCGCTTCGAGACCACGCCGGCGAAGGGGGCGCGGATCTGGAGGTGACCGATCTCGTCCTGGGCGAGTCGCACCGCGATGGCGGCGCTCTGCACGCGCGCGGTGGCGGCGCGCTCTTCGGCGGCGGTCGCGTCGCGCTTCGACCGGGCCTCGTCGAGCTGCTCCCGCGACGAGAGCCCCTGCTTCGCGAGCGCCTCCACGCGCCCGTACGTCTGGCCGGCGAGCGCCGACGCCGCCCGCGCCGCCTGGGAGGCGGCGAGCAGCGACTCGAGGTCGCGCCGGGCCGCCTCGAGCCGGTTCTTCTCGGTGGCCCCATCGAGCGAGAGGAGGACGGCCGCGGACTCCGCGCGCGCCCCTTCCCGGTAGGGGATCGTCGCGACCCTCCCGGCGCGCTCGACGCCCAGCGTGGCTCGGTGCCGCGCCTTCACCGTTCCGGCCTCGCTGTTCGTCACGACTTCTTCGACCGGTCCGACCGTGACCTCCGCGGTCTCCACCGAGATCGCGCGCTCGTGGAGGAGCGTGCGCTGGAGGAGCACGGCGAGGACGACCACGATCGCGAGGATCGTGAGGAGGCGACCGCGGCGGCGAGCCATCTACAAACCGTACTCCTTCACCTTGCGGTAGAGCGTGCGAAGCCCGATGCCGAGGAGCTGCGCCGCCTTCTGCTTGTCGTCGCCGACCTCGCGCAGCGTCGCCTCGATCGCCGCTTTCTCGATCTCGGCCATCGGCATCCCGACCGTGAGGTGGAGCTCGGGCGCGGTGGCGGGGCGCTGCTGGCGGAGCGCGATCGGAAGATCGCTCACGTCGAGCGGGCGCTTCCCCTGCGCGAAGAGGACCATCTCCTCCACCGTGTTCTTCAGCTCGCGCACGTTCCCCGGCCAGTCGTACTGCATCATCCGGTCGACCGCGCCGCGCGTCACCCCGGTCACCTTGCGCGCATGCTCCCTGTTGAAGGCCTGGATGAACTCCTCGACGAGGAGCGGGATGTCGTCCTTCCGCTCGCGGAGCGGCGGCACCTCGAGGAGGACCACCCGCAGCCGGTAGTAGAGGTCCTCGCGGAATTCGCCGCGCGCGACGAGGAGGTCGAGCGGCCTGTTCGCGGCGGCGATCACGCGCGTGTCGACCGTGATCGTCTCCTCGCCGCCCACGCGCTCGAACTGGCGGTCTTGAAGGACGCGGAGGAGCTTCGTCTGGATGTTCATCGGGACCTCGGAGATCTCGTCGATGAAGAGCGACCCCTGGTCGGCCAGCTCGAAGCGCCCGCGCCGCTGCTGCTCGGCGCCGGTGAAGGCGCCGCGCTCGTGGCCGAAGAGCTCGCTCTCGATGATGTTCTCGGAGAGCTCGGCGCAGTGGAGCTTCACGAAGCGCTCGTTCTTGCGCGGCGAGAGCTGGTGGATCGCCTTCGCGATCAGCTCCTTCCCGGTGCCGGTCTCTCCCTGGATCAGGACCGTGGCGCGCGTTCCGGCGACCTGCCCGACGCGCGCGTAGAGCTCCTGCATCGCGCGCGATTTTCCGGTGAGGCTCGGGATCCGCGCGCTCTCCTCGAGCCGCTCGGCGAGATCGGTGACCTGTCCCACGAGCTTCTGGTGGCTCAGCGCGCGGCGGATCACCGCGACCATCTTCGGAAGGTTCAG
>JBLMWD010000030.1:0-23899 GCA_050257045.1 Bacteroidota bacterium
CAGGGCGGCGGCGGACGCCACCGCGCGCCGGGCGAAGCGGCGAACCGCGACCGTCATGGGTCGCGTCCCGCGCCCGCCGCTGCCGCGGACGACTCGAGCCCGCAGCACGGGCGCCGGCCCCGCAAGATCACCTCCGCCGAACGCATGCGCCGAGGGCGCCACTAGCCGCGGATGGCGTTTCACCCCGCCTCCATCGAGATCGTCGGCGTCCCCGTCGACCTCGGCGCGGGACGCCGGGGCGTCGACATGGGCCCCTCCGCGATCCGCATCGCCGATCTCGAGGAGCGGCTCGAGGCGCTCGGGCACCGCGTCCGCGATTGCGGCGACATCGACGTCATGATCCCCGAGACCCTGGAGGTCGGCGCCGGGAGCCTCCGCTACAAGGCCGCGATCCTCGCCGCCTGCGAGGCGCTCCGGATCGAGGTGGAGCGGATCCACGGGGCCGCGCGCACCCCGGTCGTGCTCGGCGGCGACCACTCGATCGCGATCGGCTCGGTCGCGGGGACCTCGAACCATTTCGACCGCAGCTCCCGCCCGATCGGGCTCGTCTGGTTCGACGCGCACGGCGACTGCAACACGCCGGAAACCACCCCGTCCGGGAACATCCACGGGATGTCGCTCGCGATCGCGCTCGGGCAGGGCGATCCCGATCTCGTGCGCCTCGGCGGGCGCGCCCCCAAGGTGAAGGCGCGGCACACCGCCCTGATCGGCGTCCGCGATCTCGACCCGGGCGAGCGGGACATCCTGCGCGAGGTCGGCGTCTCGGTCTTCACGATCCGCGACGTCGACGAGCGCGGCATGCGCGACGTCGTGACCGAGGCGGTCCGCATCGCCGGCGCGGGCACGGCGGGGATCCACGTCTCCTTCGACCTCGACGTGATCGACCCCGAGGAGGCGCCCGGCATCGGGACGCCCGTCCCGGGCGGCATCACCTACCGCGAGGCGCACCTCGCCATGGAGCTGCTCCACGAGAGCGGGGTCGTGCTCGCCGCCGATTTCGTCGAGGTGAACCCGGTGCTCGACACGCGGAACTCGACCGGGACGCTCGCGGTCGAGCTCGCCCTGAGCCTCTTCGGGAAGCAGATCCTCTAGGCCGCCGCGCGAGCCGGCCGCGCGGGGCTCACCCCCGCTCCGCGAGGAGCCGGAGCTGCCAGAGGTCGCGGGCGCTCCCCCGCACGAGCGGCAGCAGCGCGAGCTTCCCCGTCGGTCCGATCGACTTCTCGAGGAATTCCATCTCCGTGAAGTTCGCGCGCACGTCAGGATCGACCGGCAGGTCGACGCCGGCGGCGCGCGCGAGCAGGAGCCCCTTCGCGCGCACCGCGAGCTCGAGCCTAATCTGGAGCCAGCAGAGCATGTCGGCGACGACGGGCCCCGGGAAGCGCTGCCGCAGCGCCTCCAGGTAGGCGCCGGCGTGCGTCCGGCGGAATTCGCCGCTCGCGATCAGCTCGAGCAGCTCCACCTCGCTGTCGAGCCCCTCGCCGATCCAGGCCGCGGTCGCGCGCTCGCTCCGCTCGAACACGAAGGCGACGAGGAGCGGCAGGAGGGCGATCATCCCCGCGGTCACGAGCAGCGGGCTCAGGAGCAGATGGTTGTACAGCGAGTGCACCACGGCCGCGGTCGCCACCGCCGGAACGAGCCAGCGCGGCGTCGCCGCGCCCCCGAAGCGGTCGGAGAGGCTCTTCGCCAGGATCCCCGCGATCGCGGTGGCGGAACCG
This sequence comes from Bacteroidota bacterium, assembly GCA_050257045.1. GTDB lineage: Bacteria > Eisenbacteria > RBG-16-71-46 > SZUA-252 > SZUA-252 > DASQJL01. Next base: position 1,716 of record JBLMWD010000030.1, read on the forward strand.
TGCATGACAGCCGTCCCGAGCCCGCGCACGATCCAGAGCGCGAGGCCCGAGGCGCCCGACCCGGCGTAGTAGGCGTTCTCCACCAGCGCGAAGCCGGTCCCCGCCGCGAATCCGTGGATCGCCGCGTCGACGAGGAAGCCGACGCGCCCGCCGCGGATCATCCCGACGAGGAGCGCCGCCTTCAACGACTCCTCCACGATCGGAGCGGCGTAGCGTTTCAGCACGAGAGGGTCGAGCCGCGCCCATGTAAGGAGCGCGGCGTTCAGGGCGAACGCGATCGCGGCCGCCGCCATCCCCCACGCGATCGAGCGGAGCACGGCCCGGCGGGTCACGAGCTTCCAGCTGTCGAGGAGGAGGAGTGCGGCGAGGAAGAGGAGCACCGGCGCGACCCCCGCGAGGAGCCGGAAGACGACCGCCACCACCCCCGCCGTCATCCGCTCAGAGAATCTTGAGGGAGACCATCCACTCGCCGGTTCCCTCCGCTCCCCGCCGGACGGCGCGCGCGTACCCCGCGGAGAGGGTGAGCGGCGACTGCGTGAGAAGCTGGAGGCGGAGGTCCGCCTGCACGCCCAGGTCGGCCGCCTCCTCGCGGACCGAAGCGTCGTCGAGGTTCGTCACGAGCCCGCTCGCGAAGACCGAGGCGCGGAGCCACGTGGCGTAGAGCGCGAGCGAGCCGGCTCTCCGGAACCGGATCGGCGGCAGGTTCAGGTCGAGGGTGGTCTTCGCGTAATTCGTCCCGGCGATCGCGTTCAGCTCCGTCCCGGGGAACGCCTCGGCGGTGCGGTATCGTTTCGGATCCTGCCAGTCGATCACGTTGTTGCCGAAGCCTCCGAAGTAGAAGTTCGCGAACGGCTCGGCGCGGTCCCCGGGCGAGAGCCCCGCCGCGGTGCGGAGCCAGACCGAGGCGTGCGGTACGGGGAGCGGCATGCCCACGTCGAACGTCCCCTCCGCGTGCGGGAATCCCCGCCATGCGGCGTTCCCCCCGCGCACGAAGCGGACGCCGTCCGTCGCGGCGGCGACGGATCCGCGCCACCCGCGCTCGTAGTCGACGGAGCCGATCGAGCCCCTGAGATTTCGATACTGGAGCCCGGCCGAGCCGCTGAGCAGCTTGTCGAATCCCGGCGACGTGGAGATGTTCTGATAATCCGGAAGACGCTCCAGACCGCCCCAGCCGCTCGCGGCCACGGTCAGGTCGAGCGACTTCGGCGTGTCCTCCATCAGGGCGCGCGCATATTCGACCCGGCCGCCGTACCCCTTCCGGCTCACCTTCGTCGGCCCGCCCAGATCGTAGAAGGAGGCGCCGTTCCAGCGCGCTTCCATCTTCCAGGGAGCGCGCGCGGCGCCGACCGCCGCATGCCAGCGCTCGCCGGCGGCCAGCTGGCGCGCCGGGCTGTAGGAGAGCGACAGGTCGATCGCGTCCAGCCCCAGCGGATCGGACAGCGCCGCCTGGAGCCCGGCCGCGGTGTACGACTTGTACCCCTCCACGACCGGGTAGATCGAGGCGAGGCCGAGCGCGGACGCCGCGCGATAGGTCCCCTCGCGCCGGACCAGCGAGTCGAGCGGCACCGTGGAGGGGGGCGGCACGCGCCACGTCGTCACGACCGGACGCCGCTCCGTCAGCGCCTGGCCCAGGAACGTGATCGCGCTCACGTCGGTGAGCGGGTGCGCCTCGATCGTCGCGGGGACGAAGCCGCCCCCGGCGTAGCGGAACACGATGAGGGAATCGCCGCCGAGCGGGATGGGGCGGAAGAAGCCGGTCTCCGCGTTCGTCACCACGCTCATCGAATCGCCGTCGAGGTCGTACCGGAAGATGTTCGAGACGCCCGTGTAGTAGGAGCTCCCGTAGAGACGCCGGCCGTCCGGAGCGAATACGAATCCCGCCGGGATCGACGCGCCGAAGTCGTAGAGCTGAACGGAGGTCGTGTCCCCCACGAGCAGCGAATCGGTCCGCCAGAGCCGGAGCGACTGTCGTCCGTTGATCTCCGCCAGGGAGCCGGCGAGGAGCTTCCCGTCGGGCGAGAGGTCGATGTCGTAGAGGTCGCGGCCGAAAGGCCACGACGCGATCCGCGTGTAGTCGGTGTACGGAGGCATCATGCGCACCAGCGTCGAGATGCCGTTCATGTGCCGGATCCCCCAGAGGGTCCCGTCGCTCGCGTTCCACGCGAGGTCGCCGACGCGCGCGTTCTTCTGGAGGACGCGGCTCTTCTTCGTGCGCAAGTCGTAGGCGCAGAGGTCGCGCCATTCGTTGTTGTCGGCCGTGTAGAAGACGGTGCGGCTCTCGGGGTCGAACGCGAGGGACGAGACGAAGTAGAGCGCGGGCCCCTTCACCTCGAGCAGCCGGCGCGGCGGCCCCATGACGGCGGGGGGCGCGCTCGCGCCCCCCGCCTCCGGACCGACGCCCGCGATCATATTCTGCGGCGCTCCCGGGAGGGGCACGGCCACCAGCGACGCGGGCGCGCCCGGATAGTACGCCGCCGCGATCAGCGCGTGCGAAGCGGGGTCGACGTAGGCGCGCGAGACCGAGCCGAGGGCGCGATCGGAGAGGTCGCGGTAGCCGGTGACCGGGTGGAGCCGGATCGAGTCGAGGTTTGCGGTCTGGAACCGCCGCTCCCACGCGATCCAGCGCCGCCACTCCTCGCCCAGGGGGCGCCCGTAGACCGCGCGGAACTGCCGCGCGAACCACCGGTGCGATCCCGGGCGGCGCGCGACCCAGCGGATCAGGGAATCCGGGCCGTACTCGTAGGCCAGGTAGGTCATGAAGCGCGTGCCGTAGAGATAGGAGTTCACGCCCACCTGGAAATCCACCTTCGCCCCTTCCGACTCCAGCCCCAGCGGGTCGTAGAAGCGGCTCCCGTCCTTCGTCATCGCCCGGAAGACCATCTCGTCGTACGGCCCCTGCGCCCGCCCGAGCCCCCCCGCCATCCACGTCTCCAGGAAGACCGCTGCGCCCTCGTGGTACCACCGCGGCGCCGCGCGGCGCGGCGTCGTGAGGAACGAGTAGAGCACCGACTCGGGATGGCGCGACGTCTCGCGCACCTTCCCCCCGAAGAGGCCGCGGAAGAAACGGTCGGCCCCCGCCGCCTCGTCCAGGGCGGCGACGTGGACCCCCTCGTGGTTCATCGTGAAGTTGATCCGCTCGTTCGACGGCCCCGTCTCGTACACGAAGTTCACGGGGGCGATGTGGACGATCATGGTGTTCCGCGGCACGACCGTGACCCCCGCGTTCCCGAAGTCGGACGCGTCGTCCAGGATCACGTTCACCTTCTCCGAGGGGCGGTAGTCGAAGAGGCGCTCGTGGAAGCGGATCGAGTTCTCGAAACAGCGCGCGGCGTAGGGGGCCAGGAAGGAGAGGGCGGGAGCGGGATAGACGAGCCTCAGGTCATCGGTCTCGAGGGCATGGAGGTCGGCGCGGGCGGGTGCGGGGGCCGCCATCGCCGCCGACTGGAGGAGCAGGGCGAAACCCCAGATCGCGGATGCGCGGGGGCGCCGGCGCGCGCGCGACGCCCGCGGGCAAACGAACGAGGAGGCCCCCCCCACGAGGCCTCCCCGCCTTCTTTGCTCGGGCGTTCGGAGCCCGGGCGTTGTCAGCCCGGCCCGGGTCACGAGATCCGGGAACCGACTACTGGCCGTCCTGCGATTGCGACGCGGTCTTCTCCATGTCCTGCCCCGCCGCCGTGCGTACGGTCTTGCCGTTCTCGGTCGGCACCAGGATCAGCTTGCCGTTCTCGACCGGCACGAGGATCGTCTTGCCGTTCTCGGTCGGGATGAGGATCTGCTTGCCGTTCTCGACCGGCACCAGCACGCCCTTCCCGTTCTCCACCGGCACCAGGATCAGCTTGCCGTTCTCGACCGGCACGAGGTGCGTCTTGCCATTCTCGACCGGGACGAGGATCTGCTTGCCGTTCTCCACCGGTACGAGGATCTGCTTGCCGTTCTCCACCGGCACCAGGATCGTCTTGCCGAAATCGGTCGGAACCAGGACCTGCTTGCCGTTCTCGACCGGGATGAGGATCTGCTTCCCGTTCTCCACCGGCACCAGGATCTGCTTCCCATTCTCGGTCGGCACCTTCACCAGCTTGCCGTTCTCGACCGGCACCAGGATCAGCTTGCCGTTCTCGACCGGTACCAGGATCAGCTTGCCGTTCTCGACCGGCACCTTCACCTGCTTGCCGTTCTCCACCGGCACCAGCACGCCCTTGCCGTTCTCGACCGGGATCAGCGAGAGCTTCCCGTTCTCGACGGGCACCAGCACCAGCTTGCCGTTCTCGGTCGGTACCAGGACCTGCTTACCGAAGTTCGGGTCCGTCGAGAGCTTGTGGAACAGGTCGCTCTGGATGAACTCCTGTACCGCGGGATCGGACAGGTTCACGTCCTTGTCCGAGATCTGCTCCACCTGATAGCGCTTGGCCCCGGCGATCGTCCCTTCCACCCCCGACCGCGGCGGTACGAGTCCCTTCATCGCGGCGTATACGACACCGGCGGCGACCACGAGGCCGATGACTACGATCAAACGCTTGTTCATGGGGTCCTCCTCTCCTGCTTCGCGGACGCCCGATCGCGCCGCCGTTTGGGTATTCCAAGGACACGCAACGGCTGTGAAAGTTGGGGAGTCGAGATGGATCAGCCGGCCGGCGCGCCCGCCGTACCGGGATGAAACTGGATCACGATCCGGCGCGCTTCGCCGGAGCCGCCGGAATGCCGCCCGTATGGAGCGCCCCCTGGACGCTCTGCCCGCGGCTCGTCACCACGATCTGCGCCGGCGCGTCCGTAGCACCCGGGCTCATCGCGAGGCCGACCTCGGCGCGGTCGCGCCCCGACAGCCAGATCCGCACCCAGCCGGGACCGTACTCCACGCTCCCGGCGGCCGACGGGATCGCGAGCACCCGCTCGACGCGCGCGGACCCGCGTGCCGGCTGGATGGTCACCACGACCGGCTCCGCCGCGTTCGCCGAGACCGAGACGCCGCCCCGGTCGCCCGACCGGAAGACCTCGAACCGGACGTTCGCCCGCCCCAGCTCGAAGCTCTGGTCGTCCACCTTCGCGCGCGCCGGAGCCGGCGCTCCGGGCGTCGGCGCCATCACGCCATCCACCTCCGCGCCGGCGCCGCCCCGCCATCCTCCCTGGAGGATCGCGAAGGCCACCACGCCCACCGCGAGGCCGGCCGCGAACGGGGCGAGGAGCGCGGACCACCGCCCCCCCTGTCCGGCGAGCCCGGCGCGCAGCGTCTCGATCCACCCCGGTCCCCGCACCGCCGCCGGGTCGGGACGGCTCTCGATCGCGCGGAGCACGTTCCTCCGGAGATCGGCAGGCGCCTCCTCCAGCTCCGCCCGGTCGAGAATGCGCGACACGGCTTCGTCCATTCGATCCTTCCCTTCTTCCGGTCGCGGCGTCATGACAGGGCGACTCCTTTCCGTTCGAGGATCGTCCCGAGGAGCCGGCGCGCGGTGAAGAGTCGCGACTTCACAGTCTTCTCGGGAAGCTCGATGATCCGGCCCATCTCCTGGTACGAGAGCTGCGCGTAATGGCGGAGCAGGATGACCTGGCGGTAGTCCGCAGGCAGCTCCTCGATCGCCGCCGCGATCAGGGCCCGCTCCTCGCGCTCTTCCGATTCGCGATCGGGCGGGCGGCCCGTGTCCGGGATCCCCTCGTCGAGCGCCTCGAGGCGCCGGCTCCTCTGGACCAGGTTCAAGGTCTCGTTCCAGAGGATCCGGTAGACCCAGCTGAAAAACTTCCGGCTCCGGTCGAACGTCTCGAGCTTCTCGAAAGCCTTGATGAAGGCGGTCTGCGTGACATCCTGCGCGTCCTCGCGGTTGCCGGTCATCCGGAGCGCCACGTTGAAGAGCACCCGCTGATGGCATTCGACCAGCTCGCCGTAGGCTTCGGTATCCCCGGCGAGCGAGCGTCGGATCAGCTCCCGCTCCCTCGCTCCGTCCATACCTACACGGGCCGGCCTCGGAAGTTGGCCGGTTTCGGTGAGGAGGCGGCTATTCAATGCGGAGCACGCGGTCGAGCCCGGCGTAGCCGAACACGTTCCGGACCCGGGGGTTCAGGTTGACCAGGCGCAGCGTGTGCCCGGATTGGTGGAGGCGCTTGTAGGTCTGGAGGATCACGCCGAGGCCGGCGCTCGAGATGTAGTCGAGCTCGGCCAGGTCGGCGACGGCCGCGCCGGTAAGACGCCGGAGCGCGGCCTCGGCGGCGTCGGCCTGCGCCGCGTCGAGCCGGCCGACGAGACGGACCTTCTCGTCCGATTCGAACCGCGCCTCGAACATCAGCGGACCCGCTTCGTGACGGTGATCGTGCCCGTCCGGCCGTCGTGCCGATAGTCGAGCCCGTCGGCGATCCGCTGGACGAGATGGAGGCCGAGGCCGCCCGGGCGCAGCGAAGCGAGGGGCGTGTTGGCGCCGGGAAGCGGCCGCGGGAGCGTCACGTCGTAGGGCGGACCGCCGATGTCGCGGAAGACCATCGTCACTACGTCCCCGTCCTTCGTCAGCGCGAAGCCGACGTCGCCACCGGTTCCGCCGTACTTGACCATGTTCGTGAAGAGCTCCTCCGCGATGAGATCCAGGTCGAACGCGATCCCGCGATCGAGCCCGTGCTCCCGCAGGAAACCGGCGATGGTCGCGAAGATCGCGTCGAGCGACGCGATCGTCCGCGGGAAGCGCCGTTCGTCCACGCGATGGGTGCCCCCTCCTGACCGAGACGGATTGACCGGTCACGCTATCATTTTCGGCGGCCCGGATGCACCGTAGAACGGAGCGGCCACCCCGTACGGGAGTGGCCGCTCGATACGATTGCCGGGTGATCCGGATCCGGGCCCGGACCGCCCCCCGTCATTTGACGACGGCGATGCGTCCCAAGGTCGATCCTTCGGCGGCCTCGATCCGGTAGAAGTAGACGCCGGACGCGAGCTTCCGGCCCGCTCCGTCCTCCGCACCGATCCGGAGCTCGTGGTCGCCCGCGTCGAGATAGGTGCGCGGCAGGAGCTCCCGCACCATCCGTCCCGTCACGTCGAAGAGGCGGACCGACGCCTCCCCGGGGCGTGACGTCACGAAATGGAGCACGGCCGAGGGATTCAGCGGGTTCGGGACCACCGTGGCCGCAAGCTGGCCGGTGCCGGCCTGCACGTCGATGGTCATCGTGCCGCGGAACCGGCCGCCGGTCATGAGATTCCCCTGGAGGACGACCGGGACCGAGACGCTTCCCCGCAGCAGGCTGAAGAGCCGGCGCAGGTCGGCCTTGGAGAACTGCACGGTCATGTCCTCGACCCCATCCTTGTCCTTGTCGCCGAGCGTGCCCATGGTCTTGTTCGCGATCCCGATCTGCGAGACCGATCCCGTTCCCTCGGAGATCATGACCACGGAGTAGATGTCCACGTCGGCCGGGTCGAAGGATCCGTTGATCGGCTCGATCGAGACGGAATAGAACGGCTTGGACGATCCGAGATTCAGTTTCTTCGGGGTGCCGAAGACGGTCGCCCCGGCGATGCCCCGAACCTGGATGGACGTCGCCGCGGTCCCGACCAGCCGGTTCGTGGCCTGGAACGAGACCGTCCAGGAGCCCGAGTCGGAGAGCGCCGGCGTCCACGTGAGCGTGCCGAGCGTGTGCGACGAGTTCGTCGTGAAGGTGGCGTTGTTACCCGCCGGAAGCCCGCTCAGATCGGCGGTGAAGGTCAGGATGGCGTCCCCGTCCGGATCGTCGGCCCCGACGCTCACGGTGAGCGGCAGCCCCGCCTCTCCCGTGATCTGCGCGGGCGCGTTTACGATCGGCTCCCGGTCGACGAGGAACACGGCGTCGTTCCCCGGCGGAAGGTTGCTCAGGTCCGCCGTCAGGGTGATCAGCGAAGCCGTCGCGCTCGAGGTCTTCGAACCGGTGGGCGAGGGGGCGAGCTCGATCTTGCGGAAGAGCAGGAGGGTGCTCGAGGTGGCCGTCGCGTCCAGCGTCAGCGTGCTTCCGGATTTCGTCGTGGTCGTGCCGTCCACGCTGATGACCGGGCCCTTCATGGCCAGCTGCGGCGCGAGCGCGCCGCGGGGCCCGGCCGCGCGGGTGGACGTCGACGGCGAAGGGGCGGCCAGGGCGCCGGCCGACGGGAGGATCGTCACGGGCACGTCGAGCGTGCTCGTGCCGCCCGCGTCGCTCGCGACGAACGTGACCGTGTAGGTCCCCTCCTGTCCCGGCTGGGTGTCCCAGATGAACCGGCCGGTCACGGCGGTGCCGAAGGCGGCGACGAAGATCCTCGTCGTGTCGGTCCCCGTCGCTCCGTTCGCGGTCGCCGCGAAGGCCACCGGGTATTCACCGGCCTGGCCGATCGCCGTCGTCCAGGAAAGGGTGCCCGAAGTGTTCCCCGGTCCCACGCTGAAGGTCGCCGTATTCCCCGGAGGGAGCGTCGACAGGTCCGCGGCGAGCAGGTCGATCGGGTCGCCGTCCGGATCGGACGCGGTGACCGGAACGTCGATGTGGCCCAACTCCTCGACGGCAGCCGAAGCCGGAGCGCTCACGACCGGCGGCCGGTCCAGATTCGCGATCACGACCGACGTGACCGCGCTCCCCGAGAGGGCGTTGGAGGCGGTGAAGGTCACGCCGTAGGTGCCGGACTGGGCGTAGGTCGGCGTCCAGGCGAAGGTCCCGAGCGTGTTCGAGGCGTTCGCCGCAAAGGAGGCGCCCGCGGGAAGCGGGGCCGCCGTGAGCGACGTGATCGCCTGCCCGTCCGGATCGGAGGCCGTGACGGTGAACGAGAGCGGCATCGCCTCGGTTCCCGTGATCGTGGCCGGAGCCGTCACGGCCGGCGCGTGGTCGGGCTCGACGGAGAAGGCAACGGCCCAGATGTCATCGATCGCGAACGTCTGGGGCGACGTCCCGCCCGCCTCGAATCCGATCCGCGCCACGTCGGTGGCGGGCTGGGCGAAGGGCACGTTCTGGAAGCCGGGGATCGCGACCCCGTCCACGGAGAGGCTCACGGTGCTCGTGGCGAGGTCGGCCACGAGGCGGAAGGCGTTGTTCCGGTTCTGCTGGTAGGTGACCGGCAGCGTCTGGCTCGCGCCGGCGAGACCGTCCCATGTGAGCACGCCGTGAGGCGTGTACTCGACCGAGGCGATCAGGTTGCCGTTCGATCCGCGCAGGGCGCAGGCGATGAACGTGACGGGATTGTCGTCCTGCGCCACGGACCGCCATCCGACGGTCACCTTCTGCGTTCCCGGGGGCGGCGGGGCCGGCCACGCGAAGAGGCTCACGCCGCCCGTGCCGCTCTGCTGCTTCATCTGCGCGACCATCGTGAGCCCGTCGATCTGCGCGTTCACGAGCACGGTGCCGGAGGCCTGGTTCAGCGTGAGGTAGTCGCCGGCCGGGGCGCCCGGAAGCGTGAGGTCGGGCGTGGCCCCGACGACGTCGGTGTCGAAATTGGAGAAGAGGGTGACGGTGGACGCGGTGTCGCCCGGCGCGGCGGGGGACGCGATCGCCGCGCCGGCTCCGCCGAGCAGCGCGAGGAGCATGAGGAGCAGAGGTGGGATGCGGCGAACCATGGCCTGCCTCGCTTTCCGGTTGGACGTGAACGGGTGTCCGGTACGGATCAGAGATTCACGGGTTCAAGGGCGAGCTGTACGGCATCCTCCATGGCGAGCGCGCGCCCAGCTCGAAGCTCCGCCTCGGCGCGCCCGTTCTGGGCGAGCCGCGCCGGGCCGAGGAAGCGCTCCATGCGGGCCTCGTCGGGAGCGGAGATCGGAGCCTGGATCGACTCGCGGAGCGAGGCCGCGGCCCCCGCGAGCTTCAGCGCCCGCCCGGTCGCTCCGCGGGCTGCCGCGAGCGCCGCGCATCCCTCCAGGGTCGACGCGATCCCCTGCCGGTCGCCCAGGTCGTGATAGATCGTGAGCGCGTCGGTGAGATACCCGGAGGCCGCCGCGTGGTCGGCCAGGGCCGTCGCGATTTCCCCGAGCTCGCGTCGCGAGAAGGCGGTGCCCCGGGAGTCACCCAGCTCTCCCTGGATGACGAGTGCCGCCTCGTGGCAGCCCCGCGAGGTCTCGAGGTCGCCGAGGTAGAAGGCGACGCCGCCGAGTCCGTTCAGGCTCGCCGCCTCCCAGGCGCGGTTCCCCAGCTCGCGGTGGAGGCCGAGGGCCTCCTCGTAGAGCGTCTGCGCGCCGACGAAGTCGCCCGAGGCGGCGGCCACCACGCCGAGGTTGTGCAGGGCCGCGGAGACGCCGCAGCGGTCGCCGAGCTCGCGGCGCAGGGCGAGGCTCTCCTCGTAGAGCGGGCGCGCCGCGGCGTAGTCCTCCTGGTCGTTCGCCACGTTCCCGAGCTCGAAGAGCATGAGCGCGATACCGGGCCGGTCGTCCGACCGGCGCGCGAGCGCGAGCGCCTCCTCCAGGAGCGGTCGCGCCGCGGCGTAGTCTCCTTCCCCGCGCGCGAGCACGGCGGCCGCGCGGAGCGCGTTCTGCCGCTCGGCGGGCGCCTCCTCGGGCGGCCGGGCGGCGAGGAGCGCGGCGAGCCGGGCGCGCCCCTCGGCCCAGTTCCCGCGCACCCACCAGAAGCGCCAGAGCGCCCCCGCGAGACGGAGACCGAGCGCGTGGTCGCCTTCCGCCTCGGCGCAGGCGCCGAGGGCAGCGCGCAGGTTGTCGTGCTCGCGCGCGAGGCGGTTCAGCCACTCGGCCTGCGACGGCCCGCGAAGCTCGGGCTCGGCCCGCTCGGCGAGATCGAGGAAGTGCTCCGTGTGGCGCGCGCGGAGCGCCGCGCGCTCGCCGCTCTCCGAGAGCTTCTCCATGCCGTAGGCGCGGATGGTCTCCAGAAGGCGATATCGGAGGACGCCCGGCTCGATCTCCTCCGGAACGACCAGGGAGCGGTCGACGAGCCGGCTCAGCCCGTCGAGCAGATCGAGCGGATCGATGGCGTCGAAGCCGCACACGGCCTCGGCGGACTCGAGCGTGAACCCTCCGGCGAAGACGCTCAGGCGCTGGAGCAGCGTCTTCTCGAGCGGGGCGAGGAGCTCGTACGACCAGTCCACCGCGGCGCGAAGCGTCTGCTGCCGGGGAAGGGCGGTCCGGCTCCCGCCGGTGAGGAGCTTGAACCGGTCCTCGAGGCGCGCCAGGATCTGCCGCGGCGCGAGCACCTTGACGCGCGCCGCCGCGAGCTCGATCGCGAGAGGAATCCCGTCCAGGCGGCGGCAGATGCTCGCCACCGCGGACGCGTTCTCGTCGGTGAGCGTGAATCCGGGCTGCGCCGCGCCCGCCCGATCGACGAAGAGGCGCACCGCCTCGTAGCGGCCGACGACCTCCCGGCCGCGCGCCGAGGCCGCGGGATCGGGGACGCCGAGCATCGGGATCCGCCACACGACCTCACCTGCAACGCCGAGCGGCTCCTGGCTCGTGGCGAGGACACGCAGGCGGGGCGTCGCCTCGAGGAGCGCGTCCGCGAGGGAGGCGCACGCCGCGACCAGGTGCTCGCAGTTGTCGAGAACCAGGATCATCGCCTTGTCCCCGATCGCATCGGCGAGGGTCTCGGAGAGCGGACGTCCCGATTCCTCGCGGACGCCGATCGCGGCGGCCACGTGCTGCGGGACGAGGGATGGATCGGTGAGGGGCGCGAGCGAGACGAGCCAGGCGCCCTCGGACGCTTCGACGAGGAGGTCCGAGGCCACCTGGACCGCAAGGCGCGTCTTTCCCGAGCCGCCGGGGCCGGCCACCGTCACGAGCCGGGTCTGGCCGAGGAGCCGGCGGATCTCGGCCGTCTCCCGTTTCCGCCCGACGAACGAGGTGAGCGCGGCCGGCAGGTTGTTCGGGCTGCGCGCCGCCGCGCCGCGAGGAACGGCAAGCGTACCGGTCGTCTGCTCGCGGTCGCGGAGGGCGGCGAGCGCGTCGGCGAGCTCGCGCGCCGATGCGAAGCGATCGTCGCGATCCTTGGCCATGCAGCGGGCGAGGATCGCGTCGATCTCGGGCGTCAGCTCGGGGCGGGCGCGTGAGGGAGGGGGCGGCTCCTGCGTCCACGTGGCGTGCATGACCGCGAGCGTGGTCGGTCCCTCGAACGGCACCCGGCCGGTCGCCGCCTCGTAGAGCGTGCAGCCGAGGGAGAAGATGTCGGTCCGGGGATCGAGCGCCTCCCCCCGGGCCTGCTCGGGGGACATGTACCCGGGCGAGCCCATCACGATCCCGGCCTCCGTGAGACCCATCGGGGCTGTCACGTCCGCCGCCGCCTCGGCGGCGCTCCGCTTCGCGAGGCCGAAATCGAGGATCTTCGCCCGATTCCGCGGGGTGAGGATGATGTTCGCCGACTTGATGTCCCGGTGGAGGATGCCGACGGCGTGCGCCGCTCCGAGCGCCTCGGCGCACTGGATTCCGATCTCGATCAGCTCCTCGGCCGGGAGCGGGGCGCGGCGCGCCCGCGCCCGAAGCGTCTCCCCCTCGACATACTCCATCGCGATGAACGCGATGCCGTCGGCCTCGTCCACGGAGTAGATCGTGACGATGTGGGGGTGGTTCAGGACGGAGGCGAAGCGCGCCTCCTGCAGGAAACGCTCGCGCGCCTCGGGGTCCCGCGTGGACGCCTCGGGAAGGACCTTCAGGGCGACCGGCCGCCCCAGGGTGAGGTCGGTGGCCCGGTAGACCTCGCCCATGCCGCCCTGTCCCAGCGGCGCTTCGATACGGAAATGCCCTAGGGTCTGACGGGATTCAAGCATGCTCAACGACACTCCCCCCTGCCCGCCGCCGGCGGCGGCGTCTACTACCTAGAACGCGGTCTGGGGGCGACCCGAACACGAAATCGTGACTCGGGGCCGATATTCCTGACAATGGGCCTGTGGGAGGGGGTGTGGGAGAGGGGGTAAGGGAGGGGGTAAAGAAAGACGCCCCGCCGCGGTGAGCGGCGGGGCGCGAATCGGGCGCCGTGGGATCGGGAGACGCTTACTTGAGATGCTTCGAGACGAGCTTCGTCATCTCGAACATGCTGACCTGCCTCTTGCCTCCGAAGATCGCGCGGAGCTTCTCGTCCGCGTTGATCATGGTGCGCTTCTTCGAGTCCTGAAGCTTGTTCTTCTTGATGTAGGCCCAGAGCTTCTTGGTCACCTCGGTGCGCGGCATGGCCCGCGAGCCCACCACTTCGGAGAGGGTTTCCGACGGCTGCATCGGCTTCATGAAGGCGGCACTCGGCTTCCGCTTCGAGGCGGTCTTCTTCTTGGGCTTCACGGCGCGCTTCTTAGCTGGCATGCACCTCTCCTTTCGTGAACGTCGTGCCGATCCGTGAGGCGTCGGCGCCGAGGGGAAGTACTAGCACGAGTTTCGGCGCAAGCGTACAGGGAAAATCGCGAAGTTCCCTCGGAAAATCGGCGGAGAGGCGCTCGGAGGGGAAAAACTGGAGCGGAAGACGGGATTTGAACCCGCGACAACCACCTTGGCAAGGTGGGGCTCTACCGGGCTGAGCTACTTCCGCTCACACGCTGCATTGTCGGTACGGCGGAGCGGATTCTAAACCGCCCCTTTTCGCCCCGTCAAGACGGGGGCCGTCCCGCCCGGGCCCCCTCCTCCTCGAGCGCCTCGAGCCAGCGGTTGAACCCCGATCCCATCCGGCGCGCCGCGTTCGCCTGCCGGTAGAGGCGGATGTACTTCCGGGCCGAGGCCTCCCAGGAGAAGTCGAGCGCCATGCCGTTCCGGCGCGCGCGCGCGAGCGCCGTCACGTCGCCGAAGAGCGCGATCGCCTCCTCGGCGGCGCGCGCGAGGGCCTCCGGCTCGTAGGGGCCGAAGAGGATTCCGGTCCCGTCCTCGCCGCGTGCCGCGATCGGCCGCACGGTGTCGGCGAGGCCGCCCGTGGCGCGCACGACCGGGATCGTGCCGTAGCGCATGCTCATCATCTGGTTCAGGCCGCACGGCTCGTAGCGCGAGGGCATGAGGAAGAAATCGGCTCCCGCCTCGATCCGGTGCGCGAGCGGGTCATCGAATCCGCGCCGGAAGGCGACGCGGTCGGAGCGACGCCGCGCGGCCTGGTCGAGGAACTCCTCGAACACGCGCTCGCCGTTCCCGAGGAAGACCCAGCGTGCCGGGAGCGCGAAGAGCCGGTCGGCCGCGAGGCGGATGAGGTCGAGGCCCTTCTGCTCCACGAGCCGCGAGATCATGCCGAAGACCGGCCGTCGCGGCGCTACCGGGAGCCCCACTTCCTCGAGGAGCGCCTCCGTGCAGCGCTCCTTCCCCTCCAGGCTCTCGGCGTCGTATCGCGCGGCGAGGAAGCGGTCGGTGCGCGGATTCCAGGTCTTCACGTCGATGCCGTTCAGGATCCCGACGAGGTCGGTGCGCCGCGCGTTCAGCACCCCCTGGAGGCCGAACCCGAACTCCTCCCCCGACTGGATCTCCTCGGCGTAGCGTTCGCTCACCGTGACGAGCACGTCGGCGTAATGGATCCCCGCCTTCAGGAAGTTCATCTTCCCCCAGTACTCGAACGGCGAGAGCGGATAGAACTGCTCGTCCGGGAATCCGGCGAGCGTCATCGTCTCGGGCGGATAGACCCCCTGGTAGCCGAGGTTGTGGATGGCGAGGAGCGTGGCGGTCATCTGGAAGAAGGGATCCTCGCCGTAGAGCGTCTTGAGATAAGCCGGGGCGAGCGCCGTCTGGTGGTCGTTCGCCTGGATCACCTCGGGCGCGTAGGCCACGGCACGCAGCGCCTCGAGCGCCGCGCGCGTGAAGAAGACGAAGCGCGCGGCGTTGTCGGCGAAGGGCGCGCCGGTCGCGGGATCGGTGTAGACCCCGTTCCGCCCGAAGAAGGTCTCGTTCGCGAGGAAGAAGTGGTGGAGGTGCCCCGGGAGCCCGGGCTGGCGCAGCCGGTAGATGAGCGCCGTCTCGTCCTTCCCTCCGATCGGCACCTCGACCTGCCCCACCAGCTCGAGCGAGGCGCCCTCCGGGAGCGCGAGGTTGCCGTAGCGCGGGAGGAGGACCGCGACCGAGCAGCCGAGCTCGGCCACGGCGCGCGAGAGCGAGCCGGTCACGTCGCCGAGCCCGCCCACCTTGGCGTACGGAACGCACTCGGCGCTCAGCATGGCGACGCGGAAGCGCTGGGCCATCGTCATCCCTCCCGCGAGGCGCGCGCGCCGGACGCCGGGGCCGCGCCCGGGGTCTCGCGGAGGCGCGCGGCCGCATCTTCGGGCGGCACCGCGTTGATGTAGGCGCCCGTTCCCCACTCGAACCCGGACGCGACCGAGAGCTTCGGGGCGATCTCCACGTGCCAGTGATACCACGGAAGGGCCGTCTCGCGCGCGGGCGCGGAGTGGATGAGGAAGTTGTAGCAGGGACGGTCGAGGGCGCGGGCGAGGCCCCGGAGGGCCGCCTGAAGCGCGCGGGCGAGCGCGGCGATCGTCTCGCGCCCGGCCGTCTCGAACGACGAGGCGTGCCGGAGCGGGAGGATCCAGGTCTCGTAGGCGAAGCGGGGCGCGTACGGCGCGAGCGTCACGAAGCCCTCCTCGACCGCGATCAGCCGCGCCTGCGCCGCGCGCTCGTGCTCGATCAGGGCGCAGAAGGAGCAGCGTCCGGTCGCCTCGTGCCGGCGCCGGCACTCGGCGAGCTCCTCGGCGGCGACGTTCGGGATCACGGGCGTGGCGAGGAGCTGCATGTGGCTGTGCTCCTGCGACGCGCCGGCCGCCGTCCCCCAGTTCTTGAACGGGAGGACGTACGCCACGCGCGGATCCCTCGCGTGCGCGAGCGCGCGGTCGCGCGCCACCTCGAGCACCTCGGCGATCCGTTCGGCCGGAAGCTCGGAGAGCTCCGTGCCGTGCTCCGGCGCCTCGATGATCACCTCGTGCGCGCCGACCCCCTCCATCCGCTCGTAGATGCCGTCGAGCGACGGGGCGGCGGCCCCCTCCGGGCGGAGCGCCGCGAACTTGTTCGGGATGACGCGGGTCGTCCAGCCGGGCGCGTCGGGAACGGTGCCGGGGGCGCGCCGGGCCGCCACCTCGTGCGGCGTGGCGCGCTCGTTCCCGGGACAGAAGGGGCAGGGACCGGGCGCCGGCGCGGGTGCCGGAACGCCCTGCGAGGGGCGCCGCCCGCGGTCGGGGGCGATCATCACCCATCGCCCCGCGATCGGGTCCTTGCGCAGCTCGGGAGCGTCCGTGCCCATCGAGCCGAGTCTACTACGGGCCCTCGCGGACCCGGAACGCGGCGGGCCAGCCGGCGCGAACCGCCCGCTCGCGGAGGGCCCCCGCCTCGGCGTCGGTGGCGAAGGCGCCGAGCCGGACCTTGTAGAGCCCCCCCTCGTGGACCAGCGTATAGGGGACGCCCAGGAGGACGGCGGCCTGCCTGCCGACGCGGTCGGCGTCGTCGCGGTTCTCGGAGGCGTGGATCTGCACGCGCCAGACCGCCTGCGAGGGCGCAGGAGCCGCGGAATCGGCCGGCGAGGGCGTGGACAGCGACCCAGGGCCGGAAGGGCCCTGGGGAGTCTCTGGCGCGGTCCCCCGAACCGGCTCCGTTTGAGGGGTCCCCCCTCGCGTCGACACCGGATCGGGGATCGTCGCCAGCTCCTCGGGGGTGATTTCCTCCGAGGGGTCCCCCCGCACCGGGGTGGGCGGAGCCGGCTCAGGGGCGGCCTCCTCGGGCGGCGCCGGGACTTGGGGCGTGGGCTCCTCGGGGGGCGGGGGTGCCTGGGCCGAGGGCGCGGGCGCGGCGGCGGTTCGCGCGCGAGGCGCGTGGGCGCATCCGGTAAGGGCCAGGACGACGAGCAGTGCCGCGAGCGCAGCGGCCTGCCCCTTCGGGAGCCATACCGACTCGCGCGGGGCTCGCCCCGCGCGGTTATAGAAACGCATCGCCGCCCTCCGACCGGAGCCGCTTCACGATCTCCCGCACCTCCTGCACGCGGTCCCGCGGGCAGACGAGCGTCGCGTCGGGAGTGTGGACGATCACGAGGCCGTGGGCGCCCACGGCCGCGATCATGCCCCCCTCGGCGAACGCCACGACGTCGTCGCTGTCGACGAGGAGCGTCTTCCCGCGGGAGGCTCCGCGCACGGCGCCTCCCTCCCCCAGCGCCGCCCACGAGCCGACGTCGTCCCACGCGAATCCGGCGCGCGCCACGAGCGCGCGCGCGCTCCGCTCCATCACCGCGACGTCGATCGACACCGACGGCGCCTCGCGGTAGTAGCGCTCGAGCGCCGCCTCGTCCTCGGAGACGCGCGTAGGGAGCGCCGGCAGGAGGGCCGCGATCTCGGGCGCGTGCCGCCGGACCTCCTCGAGCATCACCGCGGGCGGAAAGAGGAACATCCCCGCGTTCCAGAAGTGGCGCCCGTCCGCCGTGTAGCGGGCCGCCGTCGGGAGGTCCGGCTTCTCGCGGAACGAGGCCACCGCATGGAGGGGCGATCCGGGCGCGACCGGCGGCCCGACCTCGATGTAGCCGTAGCCGGTCTCGGGGCGCGTCGGCGGGATCCCGAACGTCACGATGGCGCCCCGCTCGAGCGCCGCCTCCCCCGCCGCGATCAGCTCCTCGCGGAAGCGCGCGGCCGGCTCCACGCGATGATCGGACGGGAGGATCGCGACGACCGCGTCCTCCCCCGCGTCCTTCAGCCACCACGCCGCGAGGGCCACCGCGGGCGCGGTGTTCTTGCCCACCGGCTCGGCCACGATGTGATGGCGCGGGATCTCGGGCACCGCGTTGCGGACGGCGCCGGCGAGGTCGCCCGCGGTGATCACGAACGTGTCGCTCGGCGAGGCCGCGCCGCGGAGGCGCGCGACCGTGTCCGCGAGCATCGGGCGGTCGGAGAGGAGCGGCAGGAGCTGCTTCGGGCGCGCGCGCCGCGAGAGCGGCCAGAAGCGCTCGCCGCGGCCGCCCGCGAGGATCACCGGATGGAGGCGCATGAGGGAGCGGTATCACACCCCGCCGCGCGGGGCAACGGGACTCAGTAGGCGCCGCGCCCCGAGATCACCGCGGCCGGCGTGAGGAAGAGGATCTTCATGTCGAGTCCGAACGAGAGTCGGTCGACGTACTCGAGGTCGAGCCGCATCCACTCGTCGAACGAGAGGTCGCTCCGGCCCGAGATCTGCCAGAGGCAGGTGAGCCCGGGCCGCACCGCGAGGCGCCGAAGCATCCACGGCTCGTAGCGCTCGACCTCCTCGGGAAAGGGGGGGCGCGGCCCCACGAGGCTCATGTGTCCCTGCACGACGTGGAGGAGCTGCGGCAGCTCGTCGAGCGACGTCTTCCGGAGGATCCGCCCGATGCGGGTGACGCGCGGGTCGTTCGTCAGCTTGAAGGCGGGCCCCTGCGCCTCGTTCCGGTGCAGGAGGAGCGCCCGGAGCTCCTCGGCGTTCCGCTGCATCGAGCGGAGCTTCAGGAAGGTGAACTTGCGCCCGCCGCGCCCCACGCGCACGGCGCGGTGGAAGACGGGGCCCGGCGAGTCGAGCTTCACGAGGATCGCGGCCGCCGCGATCACCGGGAGCGCCGCGAGCAGGAGGAGCGAGCCGACGATGAGATCGAGCGCGCGCTTCCCGAACCGCCGGTAGACCCCCATGGACGGCAATCTAGCACGCTCCGGGGAAAAAGAACGGGGCCGCGGCGTACGGCCGCGGCCCCGATTCTCGATGCCGATCTCAGGCAGTCCGGACAGCGACTACTTGAGGATCGTGACGCTCTTCACTTCCGATCCGTCGAACTGCGACCACACCTTCACGAAGTAGACGCCCGACGCCAGCTGCGAGCCGGTCGACGAGTGTCCATCCACGGTGAAGTCATGGTACCCGGCCTGGACCGAGGACTCGTCCGCGATCGTCTTCACCAGGCGGCCCTGCGCGTCGAACATCTGGACGCGGATGGCGCCGGGCTTCGTCGTCGAGAACGTGAGCTTGGCCTGCGGGTTGAGCGGGTTCGGCGCGATCGTGGCCGCCAAGAACGAGCCGTTGGACTTCACGACCATCGTCAGCTGCGCGTCGAACGAGCCGCCGGTGACGAGGTCGCCCTTGAGCTCGACCGTGACGGTGTTCGAACCAGCCGGGAGACCCGTGAAGAGCACGCGCATGTCGGTCTTCTTGAAGCATGCGGCGATCTCCGTGATCCCGTCGGCGTTCTTGTCACCATCGATGGCCGTCTTGGTCGGATCCGCGAAAATCTGGTTCGTCGATCCGACGGGGTAAATCATCCGGATCGTCGACAGATTCACGTCGGTGTTCAGGTAGTCACCGTTGACCGGCTGGATCTGGATGCACGTGTACGGCTTGCCCGCGCCGAGTGAGGTGGTCTTGTTGCCACCCACCGTGAAGGCGGTCGCCGGGAACGTGTCCACGATCGTAGCCGTCGTGGTCTGCGAAGCCGACAGGAAGTCGGCCGTCGTCTCGGTCACCGTGAGCGTGACATTGTAGGTTCCGGCCGCGGCGTAGGCGTGCGACACCGTCGCACCCGTACCCGTCGTGGCGTCACCGAAATCCCACGCGTAGGTGAGCGTCTGACCATCCGGATCCGACGAGGCGGACCCGTTGAAGTTCACCGCGATGCCCGTGACACCGGTGTACGGACCGCCCGCGTTCGCGACCGGCGGCTGATCCACGTTGTTGACCGTGATCGTCGTCGTCGCGTTCGCCGACAGCGTGCCGTCGGTGCCATGGAACGTCACGGGGTAGCTGCCCGACTGGGTGAAGCTCGGCGTCCAGGTGAACGTGCCGGTGTTGTCTCCGTTATCCGTGAAGACAGCGCCCGACGGGGTTCCGATGGCGGTGAGCGTTACATGATCACCGTCAGGATCCGTCGCCGTCACGCCGAACGTGAGCATCACGCCTTCGTTGACCGTCTCGGAGGCCGGTGCAGTGACCACCGGAGCACGGTCGACGTTGTTCACCGTGATCGCCGTCGTCGCCGAGCCGCTCATCGCGTTCGACGCCGTGAACGTCACGTTGTAGCTGCCCGCCTGCGAGAAGGACGGCGTCCAGTTGAACGTCCCCGAGGTGTTCGAGGCGTTCGCCGTGAACGTCGCGCCCAACGGAAGCGGAGCGGCCGTGAGCGAAGCAATGACGTCGCCGTCAGGATCACTCGCCGTCACCGTGAAGGTGATCAGCGTGTTCTCGTTGCCGGCGGCCGTCGCCGGAGCCGTGACCACCGGCGCCCGATCGACGTTGTTCACCGTGATCGCCGTCGTCGCCGAACCGGTCATCGTGTTCGACGCCGTGAACGTCACGGAGTAGCTGCCCGCCTGGGTGAAGCCCGGCGTCCAGGAGAGCGTGCCACTGGTGTTGCCCGCACCCGCCGTGAACGTCGCGCCCGCCGTGATGGCCGTGCCCGTCGCCGTGAGCGAGGTGATGGCGTCACCATCGGGATCCGCCGCCGTCACGTTGACCGTGAGGAGCGCACCCTCGTTGACCGAGGCCGTCGCCGGAGCCGTAACCACCGGAGCCCGGTCGACGTTGGTGACCGTGATCGCCGTCGTCGCCGAACCCGAGAGGGCGTTCGACGCCGTGAACGTCACGCTGTAGCTGCCGGCCTGGCTGAAGCTCGGCGTCCAGGTGAACGTGCCCGAGGTATGGGCCGCGTTCGTCGTGAACGAGGCGCCCGTCGGCAGCGGAGCACCGGTCAAGCTGGTGATCACATCGCCGTCCGGATCGCTCGCCGTCACCGTGAAGGTGATCAGCGTGTTCTCGGCGCCGGAAGCCGTGGCAGGAGCCGTGACCACAGGAGCGTGGTCGCCGTTGTTGACCGTGATCGCCGTCGTCGCCGAACCCGTGAGGGCGTTCGACGCCGTGAACGTCACGTTGTACGGAGTCGCGCTGACCTGGGCGTTGGTCGGCGTCCAGCTGAAGGTGCCGCTCGTGTTGCCGGCGCCCGCCGTGAACGTCGCGCCCGTCGGAAGCGGAGCGGCCGTGAGCGAAGCGATCGCGTCACCGTCCGGATCCGCCGCCGTCACCGTGAAGGTGATCAGCGTGTTCGACGCGCCCGAAGCCGTCGCCGGGGCCGTCACGACCGGAGCACGATCGGTGTTGGTGATCGTGATCGCGGTGGTGGCCGTACCCGTGAGGGCGTTCGACGCGGTGAAGGTCGCGCTGTAGCTGCCCGCCTGCGTGAAGCTCGGCGTCCAGCTCAGCGTGCCCGTGGTGTTGCCGGAACCCGCCGTGAACGTCGCGCCCGCCGTGATGGCCGTGCCCGACGCCGTGAGCGAGGTGATCGCGTCACCGTCCGGATCGGACGCCGAGACGTTGACCGTCAGCAGCGAGCCTTCCGCACCGGTGGCCGTCGCCGGGGCCGTAACGACAGGAGCCCGGTCGACGTTGTTCACCGTGATGGTCGTCGACGCCGAACCCGACAGCGTGTTCGTCGCCGTGAACGTCACCGCATAGCTGCCCGACTGCGAGAAGGTCGGGGTCCACGCGAACGTGCCGCTCGTGTTGCCGGCGTTCGCCGTGAACGTCCCACCCGCCGTGATGGCCGTTCCCGAAGCCGTCAGCGAGGTGATCGCCTGGCCGTCCGGATCCGACGCCGTCACCGTGAAGGTGATCAGCGTGTTCTCGTTACCGGAAGCCGTCGCCGGAGCCGTAACCACCGGCGGACGATCGCCGTTCGTGACCAGAATGGCCGTCGTCGCCGAACCCGACAGGGCGTTCGACGCCGTGAAGGTCACGTTGTACGGAGTCGCGCTGACCTGAGCAAGCGTCGGCGTCCAGTTGAAGGTGCCGCTCGTGTTGCCGGCGCCCGCCGTGAACGTCGCGCCCGTCGGAAGCGGAGCGCCCGTCAGCGACGTAATCGCGTCGCCATCCGGATCCGCCGCCGTCACCGTGAAGGTGATCAGCGTGCCCGAATTGCCCGAGACGTTCGCCGGGGCCGTCACGACCGGAGCACGATCGGTGTTGGTGATCGTGATCGCAGTGGTGGCCGTACCCGTGAGGGCGTTCGTCGCGGTGAAGGTCACGCTGTAGCTGCCCGCCTGCGTGAAGCTCGGCGTCCAGCTCAACGTGCCCGAGGTGTTCGAAGCGTTCGCCGAGAACGTCGCGCCCGCCGTGATGGCCGTGCCCGAAGCCGTCAGCGTCGTGATCGTGTCACCGTCCGGATCGGTCGCCGTCACGTTGACCGTGAGCAGCGCGCCTTCCGCACCGGTGGCCGTCGCCGGAGCCGTAACGACAGGAGCCCGGTCGACGTTGTTCACCGTGATGCTCGTCGACGCCGAACCCGACAGCGTGTTCGTCGCCGTGAACGTCACGGAGTAGCTGCCGGCCTGCGTGAAGTTCGGGGTCCACGAGAAGGTGCCGCTCGTGTTGCCGGCGCCCGCCGTGAAC
>JBLMWD010000031.1:0-37026 GCA_050257045.1 Bacteroidota bacterium
CCTATGCGGCGGGCGCCGTGGGATTCGCCGCGACGCTCGTCGAGAGCGCGGCCGCGGGAACCGCCGCCGGAAGGCGCGCCGGCGCGCTCGCGCGGAACCTCTTCCTTTCGGCGCTCGCGGCCGCGGCGGGATGCTGCCTCGCCGCCGTGGGAAGCGGCGGGTGACCCGGGCGCGGCGATGAAGGCATCGGGCAAGGACAACGAGGGACTCATGAGCGTCACGATCGCCTGCGTCGTCGGAGCGCGGCCCAACTTCATGAAGATGGCGCCTGTGGTCGAAGCGCTCCGGGCGCGCGAGGGCGTGCGGGCGACGCTCGTCCACACGGGGCAGCACTACGACGACGCCATGTCGCGCGTCTTCTTCGAGGAGCTCGGCATGCCGGCCCCCGACGTGAACCTCGAGGTCGGGTCGGGCACGCACGCCGCGCAGACGGCGCGCGTGCTCGAGCGGTTCGACGGCTGGCTCGAGGATGCGCGGCCGGACTTCGTGCTCGTCGCCGGCGACGTGAACTCGACCCTCGCCTGCGCGCTCGCGGCGGCGAAGCGGACGATTCCGGTCGGCCACGTGGAGTCGGGGCTCCGGAGCCGCGACCGGACGATGCCCGAGGAGCTGAACCGGATCCTCACCGATCATCTATCGGATCTGCTCTTCGCGACCTCT
Organism: Bacteroidota bacterium; assembly: GCA_050257045.1. Taxonomy (GTDB): domain Bacteria; phylum Eisenbacteria; class RBG-16-71-46; order SZUA-252; family SZUA-252; genus DASQJL01. The sequence goes on from JBLMWD010000031.1 coordinate 661, forward strand.
CCGGATGCCGTGGATAACCTGGGAGGGGAAGGGATCCCGCCGGAGAAAATCCACCTGGTCGGGAACTCGATGATCGACTCGCTGCGGCGCCATCTCCCCGCCGCGCGGCTGCGCCGCGCGCCGGCTGCCTTCGGCGTGGAAGGGAAGCCGTACGCGGTGGCGACGCTCCACCGCCCGAGCAACGTGGACGATCCGGAGCGGCTTACGCGACTCGTCGACGCCCTGCGCGCGCTCGCCGCGCGCCTCCCGGTGATCTTCCCCGCGCACCCGCGCACGGCGGCACGCCTCGAGGCGCTCGGGGAGCTTGGTGAAACAGAAGGTCTCACCGTCGTCGAGCCGCTCGGCTATCTCGACTTCCTCGGCCTCCTCGACGCGGCACGGCTCGTGCTCACGGACAGCGGCGGGATCCAGGAGGAGACCACCGCACTCGGAATCCCGTGCCTCACCTTTCGCGACAACACGGAGCGCCCGATCACGATCAGCGAAGGAACCAACCGGCTCATCGGAAGCGACCCGGCGGCGATCCTGCCGTATGCCAACGAGATCCTGGCCTCCGAGCCCGCGGCGCCCCGCGCGCCGGCGCTCTGGGACGGCCGGGCGGGGGAGCGGATCGCGGCCATCACGGCACGCGCGGCGCGCGCGAACGAAAGGGTCGAGCATGGTAAGAAACGGGCGCCCGCGCCGGTTTGACAGGGACGGCTCCGACCACGTAAAATTGAAGGCTGGACTGCAGTTGCCTGAATGGCAGGCGCTGCCGCTTGACCGAAAGGAACGCCCATGACCGGCATCCGCCGTTGGCTTCGAGGATTGCCGGCCGTCCTGGCCGTCGCGCTGCTTCTCGCGGGCGGTTCCGGATCGGCCTATGCCCAATCCCGCTCGTCGGGGAACACCGCCCCGAGCAACACGAACGAGCCCTACCGCGTCGGCAAGGGCGACGTCATTCGCGTCGACGTGGCGGGCCGCACCGACCTGGGCGGCGCCTTTACGGTCGCCGACGACGGGACTGTGACCATTCCCACCGTCGGGAACATCCGCGTGCAGGGCCGCACGGCGAACGAGATCCGGAGCGACCTGTCGCGCCGCATCTCCCTATTCGACCGCAGCTCGCCCAACGTCATCGTGACCGTCGCGGAGTTCAAGAGCCGGAAGATCTTCGTGCTCGGCGCGGTGCTCCTTCCCGGGATCTATGCGTTCCAGGAGATGCCGAACGCCTGGGACGCCATCGCGGAAGCCGGCGGGCCGCTCGACGACGCGAACCTGAACGCGGTCGAGTTGATCCCCGGCGACACCGAAGGGGGCCGCAAGACGGAGGTGCTCGACATCGCGAGCGCGATCCGCGAGAGCCGCACGGAGACGCTGCCCAAGCTCCGCGCGGGAGACACGGTTCGCGTGCCGCGCGGGCAGAACGCGACGAGCGTGCTCCTCACGGGCGCCGTGGCGCGCCCCGGGCCGCTGCCGTACGACCAGGCGCCCGACCTCGTGACAGCCGTGGTGCGGAGTGGGGGCGTCGCTCCCGACGCCAACCAGGACGAGGTGCAGGTGATCCGCACCTCGGGCGCCCGCACGATGCGGATCCGCGTGAACCTGAACAAGTACTTCGAGCGCGGCGACATGTCGTCCAACCCCAAGCTCGAGCCGGGCGACACCGTCTTCATCCCGCGCAAGGACAGCACCTCCATCTGGTCGCGGGTGGCGCAAATGAGCTCCGTGATCTCGCTGGTCACGTCGCTGATCGCGATCTCCCGAACCCACTGAGCGCCCCATGAGCACCGCGCAGCCTGCGCAGGAATCCGGGCCGGTCGTCGACACCCGCGAGCTGATCTGGAAGGCGAAACGCTACAAGTGGATCGCCCTCCTCCCGATCGTGGGCACCCTCTGCGCCGCGTTCCTCTACCTGAACGTCGCCCCCAGCGAGTACGAATCGGGCGTCATCATCTCGCTGGAGGACCAGGCGCGCGTCTCCGAGGCGATGCAGCGGATGGTCGCGCCGAGCGAGCAGCAGGAGGACATGGTCGCGAAGGCGGCGCGGGTGCGGAGCCGCATCATGAACCGGACGTTCCTCACCGCGATCAGCGACCGGCTCGGCCTCGGGCGTGACCCGAAGCTCCTCTCGATGGGTCAGGCCGCGGCGAAGAAGTACGTCGGGATCACACCGGAGGACTACGCCACGCGGCTCGCGGTCTCCACGTTGGCCAAGCGCACCGCCGTCGTTCCGCTCGGGTCGACCTACATCCGGATCTCCGTGAAGGACCCGACGCCGGAGCAGGCCCGCCGCCTCGCGACCGCGATGGGGGAGGGCCTGATCGAGGAGACGCGCAAGTCCGAGCTCGAGCAGACCCAGGCTCGCGGGGAATTCAGCCAGGACCAGATCGCGGTGGCGCGCGAGGAGCTGCGCCGCGCCGAGGACGCCTACCGCAGCTACCAGGAATCGATCGTCGGCCGCACGATCAACACCGGTCCCGTCGACCAGAACAACGTCGAGACCGTGCGGCAGCTCGCCGACGCGTCCGACAAGGAAGCCGACCAGGTCCGCGAGCGGATCCGCGACGACCAGGAGACCTGGGCGCAGCGGGTCGGGGGCGCGAAGATCCCCGATCTCCAGACGGCCCATTCGAGAGAGCTCGAGGCGCGCCTCCAGGGGCTCGAGCAGAGCTACGGGGTGGCGGCCGTCCGGAGCACCGGGAACAATGCCGCCGGCGGGGCGGGCCAGCCGCTCCTCCAGCAGATCGCCGGGGCGCGCCAGGAGCTGCTCGACGAGTACACCACGGCGGCCTCGGCGCTCCCGGGGAACCTCCCCGACGACGCGCGCCAGGTCGTCGCGGGGATCGCGCTCGACCGCGCGATCCTCCGCTCCCTCCAGTCGCGGAAGAGCCGCCTTCAGGGCATGGTCGGCTCGTTCGTGAGCGAGGTGCGCAGCACGCCCGCCCAGCAGATGCAGCTCGACCAGCTGAAGGGCGAGGTGCAGAAGCGCGAGGACCTGCTTGCGATGCTCGAGAAGGAGGCCGCTTCCTCGCGCCTCAGCGAGGCGATGGAGACGAGCCAGCTCGCGCAGCGGATCGAAGTGGTGGAGGCTCCGCAGCTCCCCTTGAAGCCGGTCTGGCCCGACCGCCTGAAGGTGCTCGTGGGGGCGCTCCTCCTGGGTCCGCTCTTCTCGGTGGGGATCATCATCGGCACCGAGCGCGTCGGCGCGATCCTCCGCACCGTGGAGCAGGCCGAGGAGGAGATGGGGACGAAGGTGATCGGCACCATCCCGCGCATCGAGGGGTGGTCGCGCCCGGGCTCGTTCCTCCAGAACAACTGGGCTCCGCTCTCGATCCTCGCGATCCTGCTCGTGACGGCCCTCGTGGCCGGCGTCCACAGCTCCGTCTCGTCGAGCGGCAAGGGCGCTCCGACGGCCGGCGAGCGGAGGCGGTAACGGGAATGGCCGCCGCCAAGGATTCCTCGCCGCGCAGCCTCTTCACCGAGTTCAGCACCGACGCCCCGTACGTCACCGAGGCGCGGCGCCTGATGCAGTCGCTCATGCGCCAGCACCGCGGCCCGGCGTGCCGGGTCTACATGATCTCGAGCGCGAGCCGCGGCGAGGGGAAGAGCACGATCTGCGCGCTGCTCGGGATCGTCGCCGCGCGCATCTTCCACCGGCACACGCTCGTCATCGACGCCGACCTGCGGCGGCCGACGATGCACCACCTCCTCGACGTGTCGCAGAAGCCCGGGCTCTACGAGCTGATGCACGGGGAGACCACCCTCGACCTGGTCCGCCGCCCGACGTCGCTACCGCTGTTGCACGCGATCCCGAGCGGCAAGCCGGGTCCGCACGTGAGCGACTCCTACGACGACGCGGCGTTCGAGAAGCTCCTCCAGTCAGTCCGGCCCAGCTACGACCTCATCTTCGTCGACGCGGCGCCGATCGTGCCGGTGGTCGAGCCGATCATGATGGCCGAGCACGCGGACGGAATCCTTCTCGTCGCGATGGCCGGCCGCACGCCGATCACGATGATTCGGCGGATGCGCGGCATCCTGGCCCCGGTGGCGGCCAAGGTAGCCGGCGCGATCGTGAACAATGCCACCGAAGGTCTGCCGTACTATTACGACTACAGCTACTACGGATACAAACCGCTCCTGTCCCGGCGTGATCGGAAGAAGGTGGGGGTTCCGACTGCGCCGGGCGCCGGCGGACCGCCGCCCGGCGATGGAGCCGCACCGCCCCACGCGGCGGTTCCCTCCGCGCGTTCCGCGCGCGCCGCTGAACCCGAGCCCAAGGAGTAACTGTCATGTCACCCCGGAAACGGCCTCATCCGGCCGCTGCCCGTCTCTCCGCGCGCCTCGAGAACCGCAGGGCCAGGATCGGCGTCATCGGTCTCGGCTATGTCGGGCTGCCCCTGGCGGTCGAATTCGCCAAGGTGGGATACAAGGTCACGGGATTCGAAATCGACGGGAAGCGCGCCGCGACGCTGAACCGAGGGATCTCGTACATCCAGGACGTGCCGACCGGCGACGTGCGCGGCCTCGTTCGCGAGGGGATGCTCCGTGCGACGCTCGACTTCGACGAGCTGAAGGAGATGGACGTCATCGACATCTGCGTGCCCACGCCCCTCCGGAAGACGAAGGATCCGGACGTGTCGTACATCGTGGCGGCGGTCCAGTCGATCGTGCCGCGGCTGAAGCGGGGGCAGCTCGTGGTCCTCGAGAGCACCACGTATCCCGGCACCACCGACGAGCTCCTGCGTCCGATGCTGGAGGAGGGAGGCTTCGTGGTGGGGAAGGACTACTTCCTCGCCTTTTCGCCGGAGCGCGTCGATCCCGGCAACGAGAAGTATCAGACGAAGAACATTCCGAAGGTGGTCGGCGGTGTGACGCCGGCGTGCACGAAGCTCGTGGCGCAGTTCTACGGCGCGGTGATGGACCAGATCGTCACGGTCGGGTCGACGCGCGTGGCCGAGATGGTGAAGCTCCTCGAAAACACGTTCCGGAGCGTCAACATCGGCCTCGTGAACGAGCTCGCGCTGATGTGCGACCGCATGGGAATCGACGTCTGGGAGGTGATCGAGGCGGCGAAGACGAAGCCGTTCGGCTTCATGCCGTTCTACCCGGGACCCGGCCTCGGCGGTCACTGCATCCCGATCGACCCCTTCTATCTCTCGTGGAAGGCCCGCGAGAGCGGCTTCGAGGCGCGCTTCATCGAGCTCGCCGGGAGCGTGAACGGCGACATGCCGCGCCACGTGACCAAGCGGGTGGCGGAGGCGCTCAACTCGGTCCGGAAGCCGCTCAAGGGCTCGAAGGTGCTCGTGGTCGGCGTGGCGTACAAGGCCGACATCGACGACGTCCGTGAGTCCCCTTCGCTCGACATCATGGAGCTGCTCGAGAAGGACGGCGCGAAGATCACGTACGCCGATCCCTACGTCCCGCAGGTCCGCCACAACGGGTCGATGATGCGCGCGCGACCGCTCACGCCGGGGGCCATCCGCGCCGCCGATTGCGTGGTGATCGCGACCGCGCACAAGAGCGTCGACTACGCGATGATCGCGAAGCACGCGCGCACGATCGTCGACTCCCGGAACGCGCTCCGAGGCCGCCGCACTCGCGGCGTCTTCAAGCTCTAGGGCGCGCGATGGGTCGCTATCTCGTCACCGGAGGAGCCGGCTTCATCGGCTCCCACATCGCCGAACGGCTCCTCCGCGACGGACATGAGGTGCGCCTCCTGGACAACCTGGCCACCGGGAAGCGCGAGAACGTGGAGGCGATCCGGCCCGCGGGACCGGGCCGCCTCGAATGGCTGGAAGAGGACGTGCGCGACCTGGCCGCCTGCCGCCGTGCCTGCGCGGACGTCGAGTACGTCTTCCACGAGGCGGCCCTCGGCTCGGTGCCGCGCTCCGTGGAGCGTCCCGGCGAGACTACCGCCGTGAACGTCGTGGGAACCGTGAACCTCTTCCAGGCGGCGCGCGAGGCGGGCGTGCGCCGCGTCGTCTGGGCCTCGTCGTCGTCGGTCTACGGCGACACGCCGACCCTGCCGAAGCACGAGGCGATGCCGCTCTCGCCCCGCTCGCCCTACGCGGCGGGGAAGCTCGCGGACGAGGAGTTCGCCCGCGTCTTCGCCACCACGATGGACCTGCCGGTCGTCTCGCTCCGCTACTTCAACGTCTTCGGCCCCCGGCAGGATCCCGATTCGCAGTACGCCGCCGTGATCCCGCGTTTCATCCGCGCCCTCTTCGAGGGGAAGCGCCCCACCGTCTTCGGCGACGGGGAGCAGAGCCGCGACTTCACGTACGTGGACAACGTCGTGCAGGTGAACCTGGCCGCGTGCGAGCGCGGACCGGGACGCGGCGAGGCGGTCAACGTGGCCTGCGGCGAGCGCTACACCCTGAACGACCTCCTGCGCTGCCTCGAGAAGATCCTCGGCACGAAAGCCGATCCGGAGTACCTGCCGCCGCGCGCCGGCGACGTCCGGCATTCCCAGGCCGCGATCGACCAGGCCCAGAAGCTCTTCGGCTTCAAGCCGACGGTCGGGTTCGAGGACGGCCTCGCGCGCACGGTGGAGTACTTCCGGCGTGCCGATTGAATCGCCCGAGACGACCGCTCCGCGAACGCCCACAGGGTCGCTCCAGATCGAGGAGGTGGCCCTCGACGACCCGCGCTGGGACGCCTTTCTCCAGGGTCGTCCCGAGGCCACGCTCTTTCACCGCATGCCGTGGCAGCGCGCGGCCGCGCGGACGTTCGGCTACCGCTTCCGCGGCCTGCTCGCCCTCCGCGACGGGCGGCCGGCCGGCGCGCTCCCGCTCTTCCAGGTGCCGGGCTTTCCGATGGGGACCTCGCTCATCTCGACGCCCCTCGCGGTCTATGGCGGCGTGGTCGCGGAGGACTCCGCCGCGGGCGCGGCGCTGCTCCATGCCGCCCACGACATGGGAGAGCGGCTCGGCGCCCACTACGTCGAGCTCCGCGACGGGATGCGCTTCGCGGGGCTCCCGGCCAAGGACCTCTACGTCACGTTCCGCCGTCCCATCGGGCCCGACCACGACGCCAACTTCGCCCAGATCCGCGGCAAGCAGCGGACCAGCATCCGCGCGGCCCAAAAGCGCGGCCTCACGCACCGGGCCGGCGGCGCCGAGCTGATCGACCGCTTCTACCCGATCTATTCGCACAGCGTCCGCAACCTCGGGACGCCGGTCTACCCGAAGCGCCTCTTCCGCCATGTCATGGAGGAGCATCCCGGCGAGGCGAGCGGGATCCTCCTCGTCGAGGCCGAGGGGAAGGTGGTGGCGGCCGTCCTGTCGTTGTTCGACGCCGGCCACGTGCTGCCGTACTACGCCGGGACCCTGCATTCGGCATATCGCTACTCGGCGAGCGACTACATGTACTGGAGCCTCATGTGCCTCGCCGCCGACCGCGGCTGCACCGTCTTCGACTTCGGGCGCAGCAAGGTGGAGAGCGGGGCCTACCACTACAAGCGCCACTGGGGGCTCGAGCCGACGCCCCTCGCCTATCAGTACGACCTCGTGCGCGACCGCGCCGTGCCCGATCTGAGCCCGCGCAATCCGCGCTTCTCCGTCGCCATCCAGCTCTGGAAGGTCATGCCGCTCCCGATCGCGGAACGGATCGGCCCCGCGATCGTCCGCTATTTCCCGTGAACATCCTCTACCTGGCGCACCGCATCCCCTATCCGCCGGACAAGGGGGACAAGATCCGCTCCTATCACCAGCTCCGGTTCCTTTCGGCGCGGCATCGGATCCAGCTCATCTGCTTCGCCGACGAGCGCCGGGATCTCGCCCATGCCGACGTGCTCCGGGAGTTCTGCGCCTCGGTCGACGTGGTCTACCGCTCGCCGCGCGCGGCCCGGCTGCTCGGGCTCCGCGGGCTGCTGGACGGGCGCGCGATCTCGGTCGCCGCGTTCGACGGCGGCGCGGTCCGCCGCATCGCGCACCGGCGCCTCCGGGACGCGGACGCCGTGGTCGCCTTCTCCTCGGTCATGGCGCAGTACGTGCCCGAGGCGGACGGCACGCCGCGGGTGATCGACTTCGTCGACGCCGACTCGGAGAAGTGGCGCCTCTACGCGTCGCGGAGCCGCTGGCCCGGCTCGTGGATCTACGGGCGCGAGGCGGAACGGCTCGGGCGCTTCGAGGCCGACGCGGCGCGCGCCTGGGACCACTCGCTCTTCGTCTCCGAGCGCGAGGCGCGCGTGCTGCGCGAGCGCGCGCCGGGGGTGCCCGTCAGCGTGATCGGGATGGGCGTCGATCTCGGCGTTTTCACGCGGCCACCCCGCCACGCGGGGAACGGGGCGGGGAACGGCGCGCCAGGGGACCGCACAGCCGGACCGAGCCTCGTGTTCACGGGCATGATGGACTACTTCCCGAACGTGGACGGCGTGTGCTTCTTTGCCGAGGAGGTCCTGCCGATCGTGCGCGCCGCCGTCCCCGAGGCGCGCTTCACGATCGTGGGACGGCGTCCCGCGGCCGCCGTGCGCCGGCTCGCCGGGCATGCGGGCGTCGAGGTCACCGGCGCGGTCCCCGACGTTCGTCCGTATCTCGCGTCGGCCGACGTGGCGGTCGTTCCGCTCCGCGTCTCGCGCGGACTCCAGAGCAAGATGCTGGAGGCGATGGCCATGGAGCTTCCCGTGGTGGCGACGACGCCTGCGTTCGAGGGCCTGAACGCGCCCCAGGGCGTGGGGATCGAGGTGGCCGACGATCCGCGCGCCTTCGCCGATCGGGTCATCGCGTTGCTGCGCGACCCCGCTCGCCGGATCGAGGCCGGACGCCGCGCCCGCGCCTACGTCGAGGCGCACCACCGCTGGGCCGACCTCGGCGCCGCGCTCGAGGCGCTCCTCGAAGGGCTCGCCGCCCGCGGCCGGAAGCCGAGGCGCCGGGAAGCGGTATCATGAGACGCGCCGTCCGACGCGGCGCCGACGTCCGAGAGGAACCCTGAGCGCATGTGCGGCATCGCCGGAATCGTCGAGTTGAAGACCGGAGCGCCCCCCGACCGGGGAGCGCTCGAGCGCATGGCGTCGCTCCTCCGCCATCGCGGCCCGGACGACCAGGGCTTCGCGGTGCTCGGGGAAGCGGGGCTCGTCCACCGGCGGCTCTCGATCATCGACCTCTCGGGCGGCCACCAGCCGATGGACGAGCGCGGCGGCGACTTCACTATCGTCTTCAACGGGGAGATCTACAACTTCCTCGAGGTCCGGAAGGAGCTCGAGGCGGCGGGGCACTCGTTCACGACCCGCTCCGATACCGAGGTGATCCTCAAGGCCTACGCGGCCTGGGGAGTCGACTGCCTGTCGCGGCTGAACGGGATGTTCGCCTTCGCGCTGTGGGACGCTCCCCGCCGGCGCCTCTTCGCCGCGCGCGACCGGCTCGGAAAGAAGCCGTTCTACTACGCGCTCACCCCCGACCGCTTCGCCTTCGGATCGGAGCTCAAGGCGGTCCTCGCCGCTCCGGGCATTCCGCGGGACGTCGACCCCGCGGCGGTCGACGAGTTCCTCTCCCGCTACTACGTCGGGGGCGCGCGCACGATCCTGCGCGGTGTAGCCAAGCTCCCGCCGGCCCACTGGCTCACGCTCGAAGGCGGCAGGGTGACGACCGGCCGGTACTGGCGCCCGGTCTTCCAGCCCGACGATCCGCCGCGACGCGAGGAGGAATACCTCGAGGAGCTCGAGGCCCTCTTCGGCGAGTCGGTGCGCCGCCGTCTCATCAGCGACGTCCCGCTCGGCGCCTTCCTCTCGGGGGGCGTCGACTCGAGCGCCGTGGTCGCCATGATGGCGGCCGCGGGCGGGCGCGTGAAGACCTTCACGGTGGGATTCGACGAGGCCGGGTACTCGGAGATCGAGGACGCGCGCCTCGTGGCGCGCCACCTCGGCACGGACCACCACGAGGAGATGGTCCGTCCCGACGCGATCTCGATCCTCCCGGATCTCGTCTGGCACTACGACGAGCCATTCGGCGATTCGTCCATGGTCCCGACCTGGTACGTCTGCCGCATGGCCCGCCGGGACGTCACGGTGGCCCTCTCCGGCGACGGCGGCGACGAGCTCTTCGCGGGCTACACGCGGTATCGGAAGGCGCTCGACGACCGGGGCATGGACTGGATCCCGGGGGCGCTCCGGCGGGGCGTCCTCGCCCCGATCGCCGACGCGCTCCCGGTCGGCGCTCCGGCTCGAAACCGGTTGTACGCGGCCGCGCATCACTCGGCGCTCACGAGCGGTTACGACCTCGGCATCTATCCCTACATCAAGTCCTGGCTCTACGCCCCGCCGATGCGCGCGGAGGTGGGTAACGGCGGCGGCAACGGCGGGAAGGCGATCCCGGCCGGGATCGGGCTCGCCGAGCTGGAACCGCTCGACCTGGTGAGCCGCCTCCAGTGGATCGACACCGTCGCCTATCTCCCCGACGACATCCTCACCAAGGTCGACCGGGCGAGCATGGCGCATTCCCTCGAAGTGCGGGCGCCGCTCCTCGACTACACGATGGTCGACTTCATGGCGCGGGTGCCCTCCGGGCTCAAGCTCCGGGGGGGCGTCTCCAAGTACCTCTTCAAGCGCCTCCTCGCCAAGCACCTGCCGGAGTCGGTCTTCACCAAGAAGAAGCAGGGGTTCGCCGTCCCGAAGGGGGAGTGGTTCCGCCGGGACCTCCGCTCGCTCGCGCGGGAGCGGCTCCTCGACCCGCTCACGCTCGGACGCGGCTACTTCCGGCCCGAAGCGGTTCGCGAAATACTCGAACAACACGAGGCAGGCCGCAGGGACTACAGCGATTGGATCTGGTGCCTCCTCGTCCTCGAGGAGTGGCACCGGGCGTTCCTCGACCCGGGGACGAGGCGGATCTAGGGTGGGGGGGCGCTGACATGTGCGGCATCTGCGGGATCTTCGCGGCGGGCCCGGGCGGGAGCGTGGACCGCGCGGTCGTCGAGCGGATGACGGCCTCGATCGCGCATCGCGGCCCCGACGACGACGGCTTCCACGTCGCGGGCCCGATCGGCCTCGGACACCGGCGCCTCTCGATCATCGGTGTCGCGACCGGCCACCAGCCGATCTTCACCGAGGACCGCCGGCTCGCGATCGTCTTCAACGGGGAGATCTACAACTACCGGCCCCTCAAGAAGGAGTTGGAGTCGCTCGGCCACCGGTTCCGCACCGAGTCCGACACCGAGGTGATCCTCCTCGCCTACCGCGAGTGGGGCGCCGACTCGGTGCGCCGGCTGCGCGGGATGTTCGCCTACGCGATCTGGGACGAGGCCGAGCGCGCCCTCTTCCTCGCGCGCGACCGACTCGGCATCAAGCCACTCTACTACGCCTGGGACGGCCGCACGCTCCGGTTCGGATCGGAGATCAAGGCGATCGTCCAGGACGCCTCGTTCCGGCCGACGCTCGATCCCCTCGCGCTCGACGAATACCTCACCTACCTCTACGTCCCGGCCCCGCGCTCGATCTACCGGGAGGTGCGGAAGCTCCGCCCGGGACACTCGCTCACGGTGACCGCGCGCGGCCTCGAGGAACGGGAGTACTGGGACCTCGCGATCCGCCCCGGTTCCGCGCGATCCGAAGGGGAGGTGGTGGAAGGCCTGCGCTCCGCGCTCGACGACGCGGTGGCCTCGCACCTCATGAGCGAGGTGCCGCTCGGCGCCTTCCTCTCGGGCGGGATCGACTCGAGCGCGGTCGTCGGAACGATGGCGCGTCTCACCGACCGCCCGGTCCAGACCGCCTCGATCGGCTTCCGCGAGGACGACTACGACGAGCTTCCCGTGGCGCGGCGCGTGGCCGCCGCCTTCGGCGCCGATGCCTACGAACGGGTGGTCGAGGCGCACGCGGCCGACATCCTCGAGAAGCTCGCGTGGCACTACGACGAGCCGTTCGCCGATTCCTCGATGGTCCCCACCTACTATGTCTCGCAGGTGGCGCGCGAGCGCGTGATCGTCTGCCTCTCGGGCGACGGCGGCGACGAGAACTTCGCCGGGTACCGCCGCATGCGCTTCGACTACCTCGAGAACCGGATCCGCTCGCGCATCCCGCGCTGGGTGCGCCGCGGGGTGCTCGCGCCGGTCGCGGCCGCCTATCCCAAGGCCGACCGCCTGCCACAGGTCTTCCGCGGAAAGACGCTCCTCACGAACCTGACGCTCACGCCGGAGCGCGCCTACCACAACACCATGCGCTGGTTCACGCCGGCCATGAAGGCGCGGCTCTATCGCCCGTCGCTCCGCGCCTCGGTGGGGGACCACGACGCCTTCCAGGTTCAGGAGGAGTTCTTCCGCCGGTCGGAGGGATGGCACCCGCTCTCGCGCATCCAGTACGTCGACTTCAAGACGTATCTCCCCGACGACATCCTGGCCAAGGTCGACCGGGCCAGCATGGCCCACTCGCTCGAGGTGCGCGTGCCGCTCCTCGACCACCAGTTCGTGGAGCACGTCGCGGGAATCCCGGCCGACCTGAAGCTCCGGAACGGGAGCGGGAAGTACATCTTCAAGCGCGCCCTCGAGGGGCTCGTCCCGGACGAGGTGCTCACGCGGCGGAAGATGGGCTTCTCGGTCCCGCTCGACCTCTGGTTCCGGGGCGAGCTTCGCGCACCGTTCGAGGAGCGCGTGCTCGCGCCCGGGTCGTTCACCGAATCGCTCTTCGAGCCGGCAGCCGTGCGGAGCCTCTGGGACGAGCACCAGAAAGGGGTTCGCGACCGGAGCTATCCGCTCTGGGCCCTGCTCACGCTGGAGCACTGGGGGCGGCGCTTCGCCCCGACGACGGTGACGGCGGCATGAGCGCGCGGCTCCGGATCCTCTCCTTCACGACGCTCTTTCCGAACCCGGCCGAGCCGACGCGCGGGATCTTCGTGCGGAACCGCCTCGCCGGCGTCGCGACGCACGCCGACCTCCTCGTGATCGCGCCGGTGAACGCGGGGCGGAATCCGCGCGTGCTGCGCACCCCGCTCCGACGGCGCGATCCCGCCGGCTTCGAGGTGCTCCATCCGCGCTTCGCCGTGCTCCCGGGCGTGCTCAAGGGATGGGACGCCTCGTTCCTCTACAGCGAGACGCTTCCTCAGATCCGCCACGCCCTGGTCGGCCCGCCGCCCGACCTGGTCGACGCGCACTACGCCTATCCCGACGGAGCGGCCGCGCTCCGGCTCGCGCGCGACCTCGGCGTCCCCTTCGTCCTCACGGTGCGCGGGTCCGATCTCGAGGTGCTCGCCCGGGACGGCGCGCAGCGCCCCGAGATCGAGCGCACGCTCCGGAGCGCCGCCGCGGTCGTCGCGGTCTCCCGCTCGCTCGAGCGGCGCGCGATCGAGCTGGGCGCGGAGCCCGCCCGCGTCCACGTCGTCCCGAACGGCGTCGACACCGCGCGCTTCCGCCCGCTCGACCGCGCGGAGGCGCGGCAGGGCCTCGGGCTCGACCCCGACAAGCCGGTCCTCCTCGCCGTCGGACGGCTCGATCCGATCAAGGGTCTCGACTTTCTCCTCGAGGCGTTCGCGGCGTTCCGCGCCCGCACCGAGGGGACCGCGGCGCGGCTCGAGCTGGTCGGCGACGGCCCCGAGCGCCGCACGCTCGAGGCGGCCATCCACCGACTCCAGCTCGGCGGGGCGGTTTCGCTCCGCGGCACCCAGCCTCCCGAGGCGCTCCCGCTCTGGTACGCCGCGGCCGACGTGGTCTGCCTCGCGAGCCACAGCGAGGGATGCCCGAACGTGGTCACCGAGGCGCTCGCCTGCGGGCGCCCGGTCGTCGCCACGGCCGTGGGCGGAGTGCCCGACCTGATCGAGGAGGGGCGGAACGGTTTCCTGATCCGAGACCGCGACCCGGCGCACGCGGCGACGCTCCTCGCCCGCGCCCTCGGCGCCTCCTGGAGCGCGGAGGCGATCGCCGCACACGGGCGGCGGAGCTGGCAGAGCGTCGCCGAGGAGCAAGTCGCGATCTATCGCGCGGCCGCGGCTGCGCGCGCCGAAGGGACGCTCCCGGCCGAGCCGAATCTGGAGAGGGCGCGATGAGCGGCATCGCCGGCATCGTCCTCCCGCCGGGCGCGCGTCCCCTCGGAGCGTCCGACCTCGACTCGATGACGCGCGCCTTGGGCGGGGAGGAAGCGGGTCCCCCCATCCTGCTCGAGGGCGGGCGCATTGCGCTGGTCGCGCGACGCGTGCACGGCTACGACACGGGACTCGCGAGCCGGCGGCTCGGCGAGGCGACCGTGGCGATCGCCTTCCACGGCCGCCTCGTGCCGGCGCCCGTTCCGCCGCCCGGGGTGACGATGGACGATGCCGGTCCGGGACGGAGCGCTTCGCCCGTGCCAGTCCTGCTCTCGCTCTGGGCCGAGTACGGCCCGGCCTGCATCGCAGGCCTGCGCGGGGAGTTCGTGATCGCCGCCTACGACGGCCGCGACCGCTCGCTCCACCTCGCGACCGACCGGTTCCGGATCCAGTCGCTCGTCTTTGCCGACGCTCCCGGCCAGTTCCTCTTCGGCTCGCGCATGGCGGCCCTCCTCGCCTCGCCCGTGCCGTTCCTGCCGGCGGTCGAGCCGGCCTCGGTCCTCGACGTCGTCTCCTCGTCGATCATCGCGACGCCGCGCACCATCTTCCGCGGCGTGGAGAAGCTCCCGCCCGGTTGCCGCCTCGACCGGCGGGGGGGACGCTCGTCGGTCGAGCCGTACTGGGACATCGACTTCACGCAGGGGAACTCGGATTCACCCGAGCGGCTCGCCCACGACACGCGCGAGGCGCTCGGCGCGGCCGTCGCCGACCGGCTGCGCGTCGACGCGCCGCTGGGCCCCTACGGCGCCTTCCTGAGCGGAGGGATCGACAGCAGCACGGTCACGGGCCTCCTCACGCGCGAGTCGGGCGGAGCGGTGCCGACCTTCTCGATCGGCTTCTCCGAGGAGCGCTTCAACGAGCTCCACTACGCGCGCGTCGCGGCCAAGGCGTTCGCCTCGCGGCACACCGAGTACCTCGTGACGCCGCGCGACACGGCCGACGCCGTCGAAGCGATCGCCGAAGCCTTCGACGAGCCGTTCGCGAACGCCTCCGCGGTGCCGACCTACTACTGCGCGCGGCTCGCGCGGGAGCACGGCATCGAGACGATGTACGCGGGGGACGCGGGGGACGAGCTCTTCGCGGGGAACGAGCGCTACGCCACGAACCGGGTGTTCGAGCCGTACGACCGAGTGCCGCGCTGGTTCCGCGACCCGATCCTCACGCCGGCCATCGTGGCGGCGGGGCGGATCGTGCCGCACCCGCTCTTCGTGAAGGCGGGGAAGTACGTCCGGCGTGCGAGCCTGCCGCCCGCCGAACGCTTCGTCTCGTACGACTTCTGGAACGACATCCCGCCCGCCGCCTTCGCGACGTCGGATCTGATGGCCGCGGCCGGGGACTACCGCCCCTCCGCGATGGCGATCCGCCATCACGAGCGCGCGCGCGCAAAGACGGAGCTCGACCGCCAGCTCTACCTCGACCTCAAGATCACGATCAGCGACAACGACGTCCTCAAGGTGACGCGCATGTGCGAGCGCGCCGGGGTGGCCGTGCGCTTTCCGTTCCTCGACGAGCGCGTCGTCGGCGTGGCGACGCGCGTCCCCGCGCGTCTCAAGATGCGGGGAGGGGAGCTCCGAACCTTCTTCAAGGACACCTACCGCGAGCTGCTTCCCGAGGAGACGCGCGCGAAGACGAAGCACGGATTCGGCCTCCCCATCTCGGGCTGGCTCAAGAGCGATCCCGGCCTCCACGACATGATGCGCGACCTGGTCCTCTCGCCGCGCAGCGTCGGCCGCGGCTACTTCCGCCGCGACGCACTGGAGGAGGTGGTCCGCCGCCACGATGTGGACGGCACTCCGTTCTACGGCACCGTCCTCTGGAATCTCATGGTCCTCGAGCTGTGGCACCGGCGGGTGCTCGACAGCCGGGTCGATTGACGCGGAATATGGCTCACCCCCTGAGATCGAGGTGGGGAAGAGCGGCGGCCGCGGCATTCCAGGTCGCGGGCGGGGAGAACCTGGTACGCGCCGCCGGCGATCACTGGTCGATCGATTCCGGGCCTGGGGGATTGCGACTTCGCCGGCGCCACAACCCTCCGTTCCTAATCCTCATGTACCACCGTGTTCACCCGAGTCCCACGCCGTTCATGATCGACCCAATTCCGCCCGATCGGTTCGAGCGGCAGATGCGTCACCTGGCCCGCGCCTACCGGCCGCTGCCGCTGCCCGAGCTTCTCCAGAGGAGCCGAGAGGGGACGGTCCCCAAGGGTGCCGTCGCCGTGACGTTCGATGACGGCTATGCCGACAACGCCGATCATGCGCTTCCCATCCTGGCGCGCCATCGCATTCCGGCCACGATCTTCCTCGCGACTGGCTGCATCGGGACGGGGCGAATCCTGTGGCACGACGAGGTCCTTCTCGCTTTCGCGGGCTCGGATCGGTGCGAGATCCGACTCGCCGGCGCGCCGCCCGAGGCGCCGGCCCTCCCGCTCCGGACCGAAGCCGAGCGCCACCGCGCGGCCTTCATCGCGCTCGCGGAGCTGAAGCCGCTTCCGGAGGGGGAGCGCCTCGCGCGGATTCGCGCGCTTCAGGAGGAGTTGGGGAGGGGCGACTCCGCGATCTCCGCCTCCCTGATGCTTGACTGGGACCGAGTCCGCGCCATGCGCCGCGCCGGCGTCGACTTCGGCTCCCACACCGTGACCCACCCCATCCTCAGCCGCGTCACACCCGAGCGCGAGCGTGAGGAGTTGATCGACTCCAAGCACACGCTCGAGAGGGAGCTGGGGGAGGAGATCACGCTCTTCGCCTATCCCAACGGGCGCCCTGGAGATTTCAGCGAGCGCACCGTGGCGGCGCTGCGAGCGGCCGGCTACGGCGGCGCCGTCACGACGATTTTCGGCGTTAACGAGTCCGGAGAGGATCCGCTCCGCTGCCGGCGCGCCTCGGCGTGGATGCCGGATGACCTCGGCTTCGCGCTCCAGATCGCCTACTACCGGCTCCGCGGCGTCGGGGCCGTCTCGCCGTCGATGCCGGACGAAGCGGCGTACGACAGCGGTGTGAAGCGAGAACACGAGTAGATGCGCGACATCGTCATCGGCCTGGCGATCTTTGGAAGCGTCCCCTTCTGCCTGATCCGTCCCGACATCGGGATGCTCGTCTACATCTGGATCGGGCTCATGAACCCGCACCGACTCTCCTGGCGCCTCCAGGCGATCCCGGTGGGGGTGGTGATCGCGGCGGCGACCCTCATCGGCACGGTGATCCGGGGAGAGATCCGCCGGATCCCGATGAGCGCCCTCAGTGTGCTTCTCATTGTCTGGACACTCTACACGACGGTGACGACCATCGGAGCTCTCTCCCCTCTGGCCTGGGTGGAGTGGAATCGCTTTTCGCGGATCATGTTCATGTGCTTCGTGGCGTTGATGCTGCTCCAGGAACGGAAGCGGCTCGAACGGTACGTGTGGGTCGCGATGGCGTCGATCGCGTTCTACGGCGTGAAGGGCGGCCTTTTCTCCATCCTGACACGGGGGCAGTATCGTGTCTGGGGCCCCATGGGCTCGTTCATCGAAGGGAACAACGAGCTGGCTCTCGCCGAGCTCATGGTCCTGCCGCTCATGCTCTACTTCATGCGAAGGGCCTCGAAGTCGTGGCAGCGCCTGGCCTACGTCGGCGCCGTCCTCCTGACCGTATTCTCCATCATCTTCTCCTACTCGCGAGGCGCCCTCGTCGCCCTCGCCGGGGTCGCCTCCATCCTCATGCTGCGGTCCCGTTATCGGTTCCAGGCATTCGTCATCGTGGTCGCGCTGGGGGGGATCATGGTGGCCTTCGCGCCGCAGCAGTGGAAAGACCGCATGTACACGCTCCAACACTACGAAGGCGACCAGTCGGCGATGCAGCGCCTCAATTCCTGGGGGTTTGCCTACAACATCGCGAAGACGCACCTGTTCGGCGCCGGATTCCGGACCTTCACTCGGGACATGTTCATCCAGTACGCGCCGGATCAGTCAGCTGAGATGTATACCTACCGCGGCTCGGTGCTCGTGCATGACTCGCACAGCATCTACTTCGAGGCCATGGCCGAGCAGGGCTTCCCGGGCCTCGCCATCTTCCTCGCCATCCTGATCGGGGCGCTCTGGAAGCTGGAGCGGCTCCGGAGATCGTCGTCCCGGATTCCTTCGCAGCGATGGGTGCGCGACCTCTCCGAGATGCTCCAGTTCTCCCTGCTGGGCTACATGCTCGGCGGGGCGTTCCTGGGTCTCGCCTATTTCGATCTGCCTTACTACATGATCGTAAGCGCCATCCTTCTCGAATACATCGCGGAGCGAGAAGCGAAGACCGCCGCCCGGCCGGCTGCAATGCCTTCGCGGGCAGCCGCCTGGCCCGGCGGCCCCGAGCCGGTGCCGACCGCTTGAAACAAGGATGGCCTGGCATGGTATCATTACGGCATGGATCGTATGCGCGCGTGGCTCTTGCTGGCCCTGATCGGGACGATTTGGCTGCTCGGACTCTCCAGCCGGGACGAAGCCCGGGCCCAGGGCGCGTTCGTGCCGGTCGCGCCGGAGCAGGACTCGATCCTGCCGGGAACGGTGACGAAGAAGGATCCCCGCGTCGCACCCCGGGATGCCTACAACCTGAACCCGACCGACCCCTACGTCCCCAAGAACACGCCCCAGCCCTGGGCCACAAACGACTATTTCGCCATCCCGGTGAACAACAAGGGCATCAACCTCATACAGATCGTGGAGAACGCCCATCTCGGCCCCAAGAACAATCCACGCGGCTTCTGGCCCCGATATCTCGAGGGACGGCTCGATCAGGCAATGCACGAGCTGAACTATGTCCTCTGGATGTATCCCAACCATCCCCGGGCGCTCCACCTGCTCGGGATGCTGGCGCGTGAGACGAAGCAACCGTACATACCGATCGCCTACTACGAGAAAGCGCTCCGCCTCTTTCCCGATCGTGCGTACACGCACGGGGAGTACGGTGCCTATCTGGTCGAGATCGGTGAGACCACCCAGGGAATCCTGCAGCTCGAGCAGGCGCTACGAATGGACCCGAATCTCCTGACCGCCAGGGCCTGGCTGGACAAGGCGAAGCGCTCGGTCGGCCTGGACGTGGGACTCACGAACCCGTCCGCGGGCGACGCCCAGCCGACACAGCAAGACGGCATGTACGTGCCGCGCCGCTAGGGTCCCACTCGCTCATAGACCCCGAGCAGACAGGACTCGGGATAACCGATTCCGGCGGACCGGAGCACCCTCCAAGTCGACAGCTCGAACAGGGACGTGACCTTCCACTTGGCGAGCGTGCGGCAGTCATCCAAGCGGAAGAACTGGACCTCTCGAAAACCACCCGACGCGAAGAGTTCCTGCAGACGTCGGCGAGTGTTCATGCGATAGACCACCGGAAACGTATCCTTCTCCTCGGCCCCCCATAGCACTCTCTTGAAGAGATTGTGAATCCCGATGGGAGTGCCATGGGACAGAATCGTCATGGGCGCCCAGCGGCTGACCGTGTAGACGACGGCTCTGCCTCCAGGACGGATCAACTGGCCGAGTTTTGCGACGAACGACTCTGGGCGCGCGACATGTTCGACCACCATCCGCGCGGTCGCCAGGGAGAATTGCCTCGTACCTTGAAAATCTTCTAGGAACATTTGGCAGCGCTCGTGGGCGAAGGGGTTTTCATTGACGTTGGCGGATGGGTCGATGGCGACGAGGCGCTTGCAGCGGTCTGCCAGGATTCGAGCCAGTTTGGGATTGTTGGGGAATATCGACGAGCCGCCGCCGACATCGAGCCACTCCGTGCCGCTTTCGACGAGGCCCTCGACCACCGCTTCGTAGTAGTCGTCGGGAGTAAAGTAGCCGAACCTATGGCGGAGGCGGGGACTCCACGACATCTGACCGACGGACGACCCATACTTGGCCTCGAACAACCGTCGTAGCCGGTCTTCGATCTGGTCCATTTTCTGATCCGAAACCTCTGGCCGATGACGGACTCGTACGGTCGTTCGCCACGGATAAGGTAAGGCCTCGAAGGACTCGCGGCTAGGGTGCGTTCATGGCTTTTCCGCCCGCACCCCAACGAACCCATCTTCGAAACGTCGCAACGAGCGCCTCGCGCTCGAGCGGCCGGATCCATCCGAACAGCCACAACATCACGATAAACGCGGCGAAGAATGCGAGATCGGTGAGGATCGAGGCGGCCCGCGGCATCGAGGGCACGAGATCCCGCGCGACCCATACCGCCGCGCCCAGGAGCGACGCGGGGATGAGCCGGCCGAATTCGAATCGGATCGGATAGGCGCGCGAACCCGCCCGATAGACCCAGACGGCCTTGACGGCGAACGCGAGGATCGTCGCCAGGACCGCGCCGAACATCCCGTATCGGGGAATGAGGAGCCAATAGAGCCCGAGGCAGAGCACGCAGGTGCCCGCGAAGATGGCGCCGAGGAGCGGGGTTCGATTCCTGAGCTTGAGTCCAAGCTCGAAATAGGTGCCAATGCCGTTGAGCACGTACGCGAGCACGACAAGCGGCACGAGGCCGGCGGCTGCCGCGTAGCTCGGCGGCGCCACGATGCCGATCACGTCCCGGATGACGAGCGACATACCCAGCCCGGCTGTGACCAGTCCCAGGGTGAAGTAGCTGAAAACGCGGGCGTAAAACGCAGGGGCCTCGGGATCCGCGGCCACTTCGAATGACCTCGCGTTCCACACCTGGAAGAAGCTCGCGACCACGAGGGTGTTGAGCATGATGCCGAACTTGTACGCGAGCGCATACGTGCCGACCTGTGAGAATCCGGAGTAGGCCTGGAGGAAGAATCGATCCGCGAAGTTGATCCCGAAGAGACTGACCTGCACCAGCACGAGCGGGTAGCCGTACCCCACCATGCGGCGGAGCAGGGCGGCGTCGAAGCCGAGCCCACAGGACCGCACGACGTAGGCGAGCATGGCGGTCCCCAGGATCACGTTCGTGATCAGGTTGCTCACGAGAATCCCCGCGACCCCCCAGCGCAACCCGACCAGGAGGACGATGTTGAGGAGCGTCCCCACGACGAACTTCGCGACCGTGATGACGCTGAACACCGTCGAGCGCTGGAGCACGGCGAGGTACGACATTCCGAACTCGGCCACCATGTTGAAGGCGAAGCCGAAGAAGAGAATCCGGAGGTAGCCGGCGAAGCGCGGGTCGTGGAACACCGACGACGCGAGCGCCGGAGCGAGCAGGACCAGGGCAGCCGAGATCGCAAACGACGCGAGTAGGACCGGAAGGAGCGCCGTGGAGACCACGCGTCGCCGCTCCGCGCCGACGACCGCTTCGTAGTAGAAGCGGTAGATCGCATTCCCGAGCCCGAAGCTGAAGAGCATCAGAATCGCGACGGCGGTCAGGTCGAGGTACTCGATCACGCCGTATTCCGCCGGCGAGAGGTTGTACGTGTAGAGCGGAACCAGGAGCAGCCCCGCAACGCGGATGCCGATGCTCCCCAGGCCGTAGATGCCCGCGTGCTTGAGCACGCTCGTGAAGGAGGTGCCGGGCGGTTTGTTCGACGAGTCCGTCACGAGGAGCGCGTGGCGCTGTTCCTATAGGGGAGAGGGCGCGGCGGGAGCATGGCGTCGGCCGGGCGCGGGCTTCCGGCCGGATGGTGGATCGTCACGTTCGACTCCCTCCGATGTTGGGATGGGCCAGATGGTCAGAGCGCGGCCATCTTAGTCCATCCGGGAATCAGCGCGCGATCAGGTTCGTGACTCTCGCGGGAGGGATGTTGTCGACCACATTGGTCGTGTAGCGCACCGCGAAGTGCCAAGTCTTCGCCGGATCGAAGCCGCTCAGCGTCACGCTCTGGGTGGAGCCTGGCGCGAGGGGAGCCGGTTCTCCCGAGACATCGCCCGCCGCGAACCACGCCACGTTGCCGCTCGGCGGGAACTGATAGGCGCGCGTCGCCTGATTGAACCCGAGCCACGGCACGATGGTCCGGTCGGAGGCCTTGATTCGGTACCCCGTGGTTCCGGAGGGGACGGTCCAGGTGAGCTGGTAGGAGCCGTTGCCCAGGCTCTGGGTGGTGACGCCCGGGACGGTGAACCACCCGGTCACGGGGCGATAGAGGTCCGTCTGCATGAAGTCTTGGCTCGCGGGATCCGTGGAAGTGCGGGTCGTCACCATGCCGACGTCGCCGATCAGGAGCTTACCCGCGCGCGTCAGGTACTTCGAATCGCCGGTCATGAGGAACGCGAAGGTGAGGGCTCGGCAGCTCGAGATGGGGCGGAAGCCCTCGGCCCAGTACGGATTCGTCGCGTCGTTCGTCTGGTCGAGATAGTAGGCATAGACGTACCCGTACTGCCCCTGACTGGATCCCGTCTCGAAGTAGAACTCGTTGTACATGAAATCGGCCAGACCGAGCAGGTAGTCCTCGAGCGCCTCCACACGCGGATCCTTGGCCTCCCGCAGGAGGCGAACCCCTTCCCAGATCGCCTCGAAGTGAATCTGCACCGTCATGAAGTCGGAGATGACCCGCGGGAGCTGATACCCATTCCAGGACTGCCACAGGTAGCCGCGGTCCATGTTCCGGCCGGCCGGCAGGGCGCTCCCCGGGGTATCGCGTGAAGCGAGGAGCGCGGTCGTCATCTGGTCCATGTCGGACCAGTAGCGCGTGTCCCTCGTGAGATCCCAGAGCAGCGCGAAATCGCGGTAATAGCGGGACCACACGCGCTCTCCGCCGTCGCCGAAGAGCGTGAGGGGCAGGTAGAAGTTGGGCGGCGATCCATCGCCCATCCCGTGTCTCCACTCCCCGAAGTCGACCGCTGCCTCGCGATACAGCTCGTTGCCCGTCATGAAGTAGGCGATGGGGAGGCTGATCCAATGGGCGTGCTCGAAATCGAAGATCTCGCCGTTGAAGGAGCCCTGGTTGAGCCCTCCCAGTTCGTCGCCCGTGACGATCTGATCGTTGGTCCAGTCGAAGCCGTCGGAGTGGTGCACCGCGGTGTCGGCCTTGTACTTCGTGTTCTGCTCACCCTGGACGAGGAATCCACCGTTCCCGGTGCGGAGGAAATCGAGCAGATCCGCGAGGGCAAAGTCCATCTGGTTCCCGCCGCCACCCGTGCTCCATGCGTGATAGCGGAGGATCTGCGGCGTGATGTTGCCCAGGGACGGGCTGGTCGCGCCGTGCGCGGTGAACCAGCGGATCTGATCGTTGGCCGAGACGAGACTCGTCTCTCCGTAGACCGCTCCGGCCGCCGCGTACTGCGTGAGGGGCGCGCGACCCGCGAGCGGATACTGCATCTCGTAGAGCGCGGTGTTCCGGTCGGCCGGAGCCGTGGCGTGGAAGTCGAAGAAGAGCTCGCGGGTCTCGTAAGCGCCCCAGGCGAACTTGATCGACGTCTTGCTGTTCCGCTTGCTGAACAGCTCGACGCGCGCGGTGCCGTCGCCGGAGAACTCCAGTCCGGCCGGCCACATCGTGCTCATCCATCGAATGCCGACCGTCAGCCCGCGTCCGGTCCCGTCCTCGAGCGCGGCCCAGCCCAGGGCGTAGTCCGCGGGGTTGCCGGTAAGGGACTGATAGATCGTGCCGCCCACCTTCCTCACTTCGACGCCGTTCTGGGCAAACGTCGTACCCGAGATGGCCATCGGGGCGAGCGTATAGGTGTTCTCCGCGGAGCCGTTCTGGGTGGAGTAGGCCTGGTACAGGTAGGCGGTCTCGCCGGAGAGGAGCGCGTCGCTCACCGATCCTCGCGATGTCTCCGTGCTGAATCGAAGGTTCGGACCGGATGCCATCGGGATCACGACCTCCGCGTTCCGGAACGAGAAGGTCGTCACGGCGGTCTCGTGCGCGTTTCGCAGCGAGACCCACGCACGGACGTAGGACTTCCCGCGATAGAAATGGAGCCGTACGAGGTATTCGCACAGGCGCACTCCCGAGGAGCTCTTGAGCGTCCCCGAGGCCCGGACCACAGCGCGCACGGGCCCGTTCTCCTCGATGCCCACCGTGGCGCCGGTATCGTACGCCGACGTGTAGCGCGTTCCCGCGGAGTCGACCACGGCGACCCCCTCACCGCCCGCGGTGACCAGGGACGAGGAACCAACCGTCACCTGGTCGAATACGCGGAACGGCGATTTCCGGATGGTGAACGCGGCCGTGCCGGTGGAGACGAGGATGGACGTCCCCTGGTCCAAGGCGAGGTCGGGACCGCCGAAGTTCCCGGCACCCGAGGTGAGGGAAACCGACGCGTCCAGTCCATTCGCGGGGAGGTCCTTCTGGAAGTCCACGAGAACCCATTTGATCGCTCCGCTCGGCCATCGCGCCAGCTCCCGGAATTGTCCGGCGGAAGCGCCCGACAGGCCGAGCTGGGAGACGCTCGTGATCCCCTGCGACTCCTCCAGTGGAATCCCGACGCTGACCGGCCCCGCCGTGCGTGCGAGCCCGGTCACATTGGGGAGGAGCGTCTCCCCGACCGTGATCGGAACGGGCAGGGCGGCCAGGGCTGCCGCAGGACTCTGCGCCGAGATGGCGACCACGAATGCCGCGACGACTCCTCTCCAGAAGCTGGGACGGGTGGGGCGCGTAGGCGTTCCGCTCGGCATCTCTATCGAATTCTCAGATCCTGCACGTCGGCGGGTGCGGTGGAATCGCCGGAAGGCGCGTAGCGAAAGAGCCAGAAGTCGCCCGCGTCGTGCAGGATGAAGACGTCATTATCGACGTCGTAGGCCAGATCCTCGTTGTTCGAGACCGTGGCGGGCGGGGACGTGGGGGGGAGCAGCTTCTGCCATTGCCGGGTCGACGGAAGGTAGATCCAGGTGTCATTCAGGACGGTGGTGTTGTCGACCCTGCCGCCCCAGAGCATCACGATGTCGTGCTTCGAATCATAGGCCAGCGCGCCCGTCTGCCGAACCGGCGGCGGCGTGTTCTGGGGAATCAGCTGCTGCCAGACGCGCGCGGACGCATCGAATGCCCACATCTCGTTTCCAGGCGTCGGGAACGGGGAACCACCACCGAACATGTAGGTGACCCGACGCAGCGGATCGAACACCATGGATTGGCCCATCCGGGCCGGCGGGGAGCTGGCCGTCGTCGCGGGCTCCCACAGCTCGGTCGTCACGTCGAACAGCCACGCGGTATCGCCCGTCCCGTAGCCGGCGCTCGCCCCGCCGAAGATGACCATCCGATGCACGTTGGGGTCGTACGAGGCGGCCTGCTGGAGCACGTTGAAGGGATGTGTCGTCCCGGTGGCGTCGTGCCACGCCTTCTTCGTGAAATCGTAGACCCACGTATCGCCGATCCAATCCGTGCTGACGCTGGCGTTCGCGCCACCCCAGATGTAGAGGCGATTCAGCTCGGGCACGAACTGGATGCACGCGTAGGAATGCCGGTCGAACGGGGTGGGGTTCGTCGTGTTCGCCGCGAGCGGCACCGTGTATCCGTTCGACCAGACCCAGTTGCTCACCGTCTCGAGCGACAGCTGGTTCGTGAGCACGTTGTACGTCCAGAGAGCGTTCGCGTAGATGTTGTAGGGGCGGCTCGCGTCGAGATAGCCGTCGTACAGGATCATTCGCTTTCCGACGGGGTCGAAGAGCATGTGATTCCAGCCGCGCGCCTGGAAGGTGCCCGGGAATCCGCTGAGCAGGACTTGCGTCGGCGTCGGCTGCTTCACCCATGTGTTGGCGGGAATCGAGAGCGCGGCGCCGGCCGGCGCAGCAGTCCCGAGGAGTGCAGCCGCGACCAGCGCGACAGGCGTACGCCTGAGGCAAACGTGCACGAGTTCACCCTCCGAGTCCGTCCCGATGCCCGGGCCGGCACCGATGTCGATTCTTGAGATGATCTGTCGAGACGGCGTTTCCCCCCGGAAAGCGCCTCTGACGAACAAGCAGTTATCGTACCATGGAGGCGTGTAGAGGCGGCGGAGGCTCGCGGCGCGCGCGCATTCAATTGCGGCCGCCCCGGATGGACTCGAAGGAGCCCGGCAAAGTGCAAGCACCGGGCCATCCTACGCGCAGCCATCGTGCACGGCTCGCATGCGAGACGCGAGCGCGCGGCGGCGCGGATGGCCGCTCCCGACCACCCGGGCAGGGACGCTTCTCCGGCACGCGAGCGTGCGATTTCCGTACACGTCCGCGCCGCGCCGGGACGCTGGCGACGTGGAACGCGCGGTGCGATTTGCCTCATAATGTCCGTTTCGTGTTCCGATGGATCATGGTTCGCAGCGATGGGGGTCCGCTCGGGGCGGTCGCGGACCTGGGCGAGGAGGACAGACGAATGCGTTCCGGACCCGATCGAATGCCGGCTCGGCCGCGGCGCGGCCCGCTCGCGGGGACGCTCGCCCTCGCGGCCATGGCGCTCGGGCTCGGCGCGGGCGGGGCATCCGCCCAGACCCCGAACCCGTACAACTCGCTGACCGCCTTCTGGACCGCTCCCGGCGACGACGGCAACGTCGGCACGGTGACCGCCTACGAGCTCTACTACGACACCAAGCCGCCCGGGCCCGACACCACCGCCTGGTGGAACGCGGTGCCGTTCTCGCAGCGGCTGAGCCTGATCCCGCCGCTCGCCTCCGCGGGTCAGACCGATTCGACCCACGTGGTGGGCCTCACGCAGGGCACCACCTATTACTTCGTGATCGTGGCGCGCGACGAGGCCGCCAACAGCTCCGGCTTCTCCAACGTGGCCACCGGCGCGACGCGATCGTGCGGCGCTCCGACCAGCTCGCCCTCGTCCTTCACCGCCGAGGTCGACTCTCCCGGAGTGCTCGTCACGTGGGACGCGACGACCGATCCCGCGGCGCTCTCGGTGCACGTCTATCGCGCGACCGGCTCCTCGCTGACGTGGTCGCTCGTGGGCTCGCTCGCGCCAACCGCCACGAGCTGGCAGGACGGGCAGGCGGCGCCGGCCACCACGTACCGCTACCGCGCCACGCTCGCCGGTCCCGACATCCAGGGCGTCACGTGCGAGGGACCCTACTCGGCGCAGGCGGTCGTCACGACGCCATCGCGGTCGGGAGCGGCCGCGGTGACCGGGACGGGGAAGGTGCACGTCTACCCGAATCCCGCCACCGACCGCGTGAACGTCGCGCTCGACGTGACGGCCCCGACCTCGATCCCCGCGCGCCTCCGCGTCTACGATCTGAACGGGCACTGGCTCGGGACGGTGGCCGAGGGGACGTATCCGCCGGGGCGGAGCCTCCTCACGTGGGACCGCTCGGGACGAACCGGCCTCCGGCTCGCGCCGGGGTACTACGAGATCCTCGGAACGATCGGGACGAGCCGCGTGCGGGAACGACTGGTGCTGCTACCCTAGGTGGAAATCGCACTGCCGTCGCGGCGCTGGGGGTCGGCCGCCGCGCTCTTCGCGCTCGGACTCGCCGCGATGGCCGCGGGGTATCGCTCCACCCTCCAGTCGTTCGTCACCGTCTGGCGCGGCTCCGACACGTACACGCACTGCTTCTTCGTCATTCCGATCGTCGCCTACCTGGTCTGGCGCCGCCGCCACGACCTGGCCCGCGTGACGCCCGAGCCGTTCTGGCCGGGGCTCTTCCTGACGGCGGGCTCCGGCGCGGTCTGGCTCGTCGCCCAGGCGGCGGGGGTCCTCTTCTACGAGCAGCTCGCGCTCGCGGTGCTGGTGATCTCGCTCGTGATCACTCTGTTCGGCATCCACGTCGCGCGGATCCTCACGTTCCCGCTCGCCTTTCTCCTCTTCGCCGTTCCCTTCGGTGAGGTGCTCCACCCCGCGCTCATGAGCTTCACGGCGCACGCCGCCGTCTTCGGCCTCCGACTCACGGGCGTCCCGGTCGCGGTGGAAGGGCTGTACCTCACGACGCCGACGGGGCACTGGCAGGTGGTGGAGGCGTGCAGCGGGCTGCGCTTCCTCATCTCGATGTTCACGCTCGGCTGCCTCTTCGCCTACCTCCACTTCCGGCGCGCGAGAAACCGGATCCTCTTCGCGATCCTCTCCCTGATCGCTCCCGTCCTGGCGAACGGGCTCCGCGCCTACGTGATGGTCCTCACCGGGTACCTGAGCCGGCGCGAGATCGGCGTGGGCTTCGACCACTTCGCCATCGGATGGACGGTCTTCGCGATCGTGATGGCGCTCTTCTTCTTCATGGGGAGCCGCTGGCGCGAGGAGCCCGCGACCGTCGACCCGCCCGCTCCGGAGGAGGGCACGCCGGCCCCGGCGCGCGCGCGCGGCAACGCCCGCTTCGCGGCCGCCGCCGCCGTCGCGATCGCGCTCACGCTGGCGCCGGCGGCCTACGCGACGTGGGTGCGGCCCGCCGATTCGGGCGCGCCGATCTCCCTGAGCAGCCCCGGGGCGGCGGACGGGTGGGTTCCGCTGCGCGTGCCTCCCTCGCTCTGGGCTCCCGCCTACCATGGCACCGACGCCTCCGTGCGCACGACGTACGACCGGAACGGGGACCGCGTCGACTGCTACATCGGCTTCTACCGCACCCAGGCGCAGGGGAAGGAGCTCATCCACTACGCGAACGTGATCACGCCGCGCGACCAGTCGCGCTGGCGGACCGTGTCCGAGAGCGACACGACGCTGCCGGTTCCGGGCGGCGCGCTCCCGATCCATGAGACGATGGTGCGCTCGCCCGCGCTCGGCTACTGCGTCTGGCACTGGTACTGGCTTCCCGACGAGTTCACCGGCAGCCGCACGCGGGCAAAGCTGCTCCAGGCGCGCTCGCGGCTCCTCTACCACCGCGACAACGCGGCCGTCGTGATCCTCTCCGCTCCCTTCGCCGGAAGCCCGGCCCGCGCTCGCGCGCGGCTCGCCGACTTCACGCGCGCGATGCTCCCGCAGATCCACCGCGCGCTCCGCACCGCCGCCACGCCCTAAGACCGCCCGCCTCCGCGTGCATCCTGACACGCGCGCGGGTGCAAAAGCCGGGATGCATCCTGCACGGCGGCGCCGTTTCCGCATCGCGCCTCGCGTCCAAACGGCGGCAGTGCCGCTCCCCCTCGACCCCGCGTTTCGCACGGTGCGTACTGGCACTGAACCTGCTCGACCGGTTGGGACGCGGGGGGAATCCATCGTCCATCCATGCTCAGAGCAAACCGTCCGAAAGGGCGGGACGCAGAGCCGCGGGGCTTACGTTCGCGCCGTACCGACTTCACGCGACCGATGCCGGCCGGGCCGCCATGGATCCGAAGCGGATCATGGCGGTCACGCGTTGCGGCGCGGGGCCGTCGAGGAGGGGAGAGCGCGCATGCCTGACACCAATCCGACGACCGATGGGAGCATCTCGCAAGGGTCGAGGATCCCGCTCTGGATCCTGGTCGTCGTGTTCCTCGCCGGACTCGCCCTGATCGGGGCGCTCCGACCGGCTGCGGCACACGCGCAGACCGCCGCCGACTCCACGGTGCTGCTCAACTGGACGGCGCCGGGCGACGACGGCACCATCGGACGCGCCACGACGTACGACATCCGCTACCGGACCGTGGCCATCTCCGGCACCGACACGACCACGTGGTGGAACTCCGCGACGCAGCTGACCGGAGAGCCGACGCCGAGCGCCGCCGGCGCGACCGACTCGATGCGGGTCCGGAGTCTCACGCCGCTCACGACGTACTACTTCATGATCCGGACCGCCGACGAGGTGCCGAACTGGTCGGGCTACTCCAACGTGGCGGTCAAGACGACGACGGGGGACGTGACCGCGCCCGCCGCCATCGCCGATCTGAGCGTGACCGGAACGACCGGCACATCGATCTCGCTG
Organism: Bacteroidota bacterium; assembly: GCA_050257045.1. GTDB lineage: Bacteria > Eisenbacteria > RBG-16-71-46 > SZUA-252 > SZUA-252 > DASQJL01. The sequence continues at coordinate 30,277 of JBLMWD010000031.1, forward strand.
CGCTGGACGGCGCCGGGCGACAACGGCACCACCGGCACCGCCACGACCTACGACATCCGCTATTCCACGACGGCGATCACCTCGTCGAACTGGGGCTCGGCGCTCCAGGCGACCGGCGAACCGGCTCCCGCCGTGGCGGGAACCGTGCAGACGTTCACTCTGCCCGGCCTGGGCGGCAGCCAGACCTACTACGTCGCGATCAAGACGACCGACGACGCGGGGAACGTCTCGCTGCTCTCGAACGTGGTGAACGGAACGACCGCCGACACCGTGCCGCCGGCGCCCGTGCGCAACCTCTCCTACAACGCGTTCGAACCGTCTCCGGAGATGCTGGCCTACGCCGAGCCGGGCGATGCGGGGGACCATCGGTGATCCCTTCGCTCTTCCTTTCGCGGGTCCGCCGCGCCGTCCGTGGTGCGGCGGCGCCCGCCGTCCTCATGGCATTCGGGGCCGCGCTCGTGCCGGCCCCGGCGCTCGCCGACTCGGTCACGCTCACCTGGACCGCGACCGGCGACGACGGCACGGTGGGTCGAGCGAAGACCTACGAGCTACGCTTCTCGGAGCAGCCGGTCGTGAACGCCGACACGGTGAGCTGGTGGAGCAGTGCTTCGACCGCCGGCACGCTCCCGCCGCCCGCGACGTCGGGGACGCGCGAGAGCTACACGATGTCGGGGCTCACGACCGGATCGACGTACTACTTCGTCCTGCGCGTCGCCGACGACGCGGGGAACTGGTCGGGCTTCTCGAACGTCGATCCGCGGCAGGCGGGAACGGCGGGCGTGCTCGCCACCCCGAGCGGGTTCTCGGCCAACCTCATCAGCGGCGGCGTCGACCTCTCCTGGACCGAGCCGACGTCGGGATCGGGGAGCGGCTATCACATCTACCGGGGCACGGGCGCCGGCTCCGATACGCTCCTCACGAGCCTCGCCGTGGGCGCGACCGCCTGGTGCGACACGACGGCCTCCGGCGGCGTCGCCTACGAGTACAAGCTGGCGACGTTCCAGGGCACGGGGGAGGGCGCCCCCGCGATCGTCTCGATCAGCGTGCCGAGCGACCGGCTCGCGAACGCGAAGCGCGGACTCCACGGCTATCCCAATCCCGCGCGCGGGAAGGTGACCCTCCGGTTCGCCCTCGGCGCCCCCGGCGGCCCGCCGGAGCGCGTGAAGATCGTGATCTTCGACCTCACCGGCCACAAGGTCTGCGACCTCGTCGACCGGGAGCTGCCGGCGGGCGAGCAGGCGATCGAGTGGGGACTCCGCTCCAACCGCGGAATGCAGGTCGCGCCGGGGATCTACAACGCCATCCTCGACGGGCCGGAGGGCCGGACCGTGACGCGCATCGCCGTCGTTCCCTGACGGGCTCCGCCCGTACCGCGCTTCGCCCTTTCGCCGGACCGCCCTCGTTCCGTATCCTTCTCCGGTCGCGCGCACGAGCCCCACGAGGAACCATCCCATGCGAGAGCCGCCCACGGGCGGAGGCGCAGCCGAGCCCCCGCTCGCGCTGAGCGTCGACGTCGAGGACTACTACCAGGTGCAGGCCTTCGCGCACATCGTGCCGCGGGAGGCCTGGTCCACCTTTCCGTCGCGCGTGGTACGGAACACGCGCCGGCTGCTCGATCTCTTCGACGAGTCGGGCGCGAAGGGGACCTTCTTCGTGCTCGGATGGGTGGCGCGCGCGGAGCCCGATCTCGTGCGGGAGATCGCGGCGCGCGGCCACGAGGTGGCTTCGCACGGCATGGATCACCGGATGCTGACCGAGCTCCGTCCCGCGGATCTCCTCGCGCAGGCGCGCGAGTCGCGCGCGCTCCTCGAGGATCTCGCGCAGGCCCCGGTGCTCGGGTTCCGCGCGCCGAGCTACAGCGTGGGGAAGGGAACCCTCTGGGCGATCGGCGTGCTGGCCGAGGCCGGCTACGCGTACGACTCGAGCGTCTATCCGATCCGCCGGCGCCGCTACGGCTACCCCGAGGGGCCGACCCTTCCGGCGCGGATCGAATCGGACGGCGCGAGCATCGTCGAGTTCCCGCTCCCCACGCTTCCCGTGGGCCCTATGCGTCTGCCGGTCCTGGCGGGCGCCTACCTCCGGCTCCTGCCGGCGTGGGTTTCCGCGCGCGCCCTGGACTGGCACATCGCGCGCCGCCTTCCGGTCATCCTGAACGTTCATCCCTGGGAGGTCGATCCGGATCAGCCGACCGTGGGACCCTCCCGGCGGCGGGTTTGGACGCACTACACGGGACTCCGGAAAACGGAGGGGGTGCTGCGCGACGCGCTCCGGCACGGCCCCTTCCGCGCGGCGGCCACCCGGCTCCGCGAGCTCGGCCTCCTCCCGGCGGCGCCGGTCGGAGTCGCGCGATGAGCGGCAACCTCCTCCTCCTCGGCACGGGCGGGCTCATCGCGCTCATCGCCGCGGGGATCGTCGCGATCCTGAGCCCCGGCGGCTTCGTGGCCCTCATCGCGGCAGCCGCGCTGGCCATGCTCGGCGTGCTCGAGTTCTCGTTCGCGCGCGCGATCTTCGATCTCGGGGTCACCGGGGGCACCGAGTGGTTCGGGAACGCGCTCGCGCTGTCGCTCCCGGTCTCCACGCTCTGGGTGCTCCTCTCGGTCATGCTCGGGCGCACGCGCGGGTCGCGCGGCATCGGCGCCTGGCGCTGGTACCTCCTCTTCCAGGCGCTCCTCTCGATCGGCGCGGGCGCGTACGCGCTCTTCCTCCAGCGACGCCTGCCCGAGCCGTCGGGCTCGGCCGTCTTCCACCTGCGCGGCCTCGAGTGGGTGATCGTGGCGGCGATCCTCCTCAACGTGATCCTCATGGCCGCGAAGTTCGAGGCGACGCACCTCTCGCTCCCGCCGCGGCGCCGCGAGACGTTCCGCCCCGCGCTCCTCGGCGTGCTCGGATGCTCGGGGCTCCTCTCCTATCTCGTCTTCTCGATGCTCGCGACCGGCCGCGTCGACGTGAACGACATCGGCGCGAGCGCCGCCCCGGCCTCGCTCCTCTCGTTCCTGCTCGCCGTCTCCTTGATCCGCGGGCGGATCGGCGAGGCGCACCCGCCCGAGGACCGGCTCCCCGCCACGGCCACGACATCGCTCCTGATCGCGGTCGGCTACGTGGCGTGGACCGCGGTGCTCCTCTGGCTCACGCGCTCCGCCGGAATGGGGCTCGCGGAGGGCCTCCTCTGGATCACGATCGGCGGGATCACCGTCGCGATCGCCGCGCTGGCGATCTCGAACCGGCTCCGCCGCAAGCTCGACCTCTTCCTCGATCCCGTCTGGTTCGAGCCGCGGGCGGCGCGCCGCATGGCGTCGGGGAAGGGGACGGCGGGGCTGGACGCGGCGGCCACGATGGCCGACCTCTGCCGTCTCATCCCGGAGAACGCGCGCACCGTGGCGGACGTCGACCCGGTCACGCTCTTCATCGCCGACCCCGCCGAGCGCTGCTTCCGCGCGGTGGGGAGCACGATCCAGCCCGAGCCGGCGGTGACGATCCCCGACCGCGAGCCGCTCCCCATGGAGCTCCGGCGCGCCCGGCGGCCGATCCGGCTGACCGGCCGCTCCGACGATCTCGAGTACGTCGGAATCTACGTCGAGAACGCGGACCAGATCGCGGCCTGCTCGGCGGTCTGCGCGGTCCCGATCCTGGGGGACGAAGGGCTGATCGCGTTCCTCCTCTGCGGCGCGCGCGGCGCGCGCCAGGCGCACGGAGAGGAGCTCGTCCTCCTGAACTTCGCCTCCCGCGACTACGCCGAGCGGCTCGAGCGCTTCCAGCGGGAGACGATGGACTCGGGGCGGCGCGTCTGAGCGCCCGCGAAGCGTCCGCGCGCGGGGGCGGCGCGCGGTCGGTCCTTGACAGCGCCCGGACGCGGCACCTAAGGTCGTCGGCTATGGCGAAACACCGCCTCATCGCGCCTCTTCTCGCCGGCTGCGCGCTCGCGCTCGCGGCCGCGGCGCCGTCGTTCCCCGGGTCGGGGATCGCGCAACCCCTCGGTGAGCCGCCCACGCCGCCGTCGACGTCGGCACCGTCGGCCGAGGCGGGCCCGCCGATCCTCACCGTCCTCACGAGCCCGCCCAACGTGTCGCTCTCGCTCCACGGCCCCGCCGAGGTCTACGGACGCACGCCGATGGACCTCCCGTCCTCGGTGGTGGGGCGCTTCTCGGTGCTCGCGGAGGGAGGCGGCGTCGCGCGCACGCAAGGCGTCTTCGCCTTCAGTCCGCGGGGCGATGCGCCCTACTGCCTCTCCGAGCCGCCGGGGATGAGCGCGGGCCTCCTCATCCGCTCGCTGAACTATCCGGGCGTCCCCGCGCTGACCGTGCGCCGGGGGACGCGCGGATTCCCGATGATGATCGCCGAGACCGGTGGTCTCATCGAGGCCCTGCGCGCCCAGTTGAAGTACCGCGACTATCTCAACGACCCCGGCCTCGTTCCGGGGATCCGCGCGCGGCACGAGCGCCGCATCCGCAACACGTGGCTCCTCTACAGCGGATCGGTCTGGGGCGTGAGCGCGATCGACTACTGGATCCGCCCGCGGTTCACGGTGCAGGAGGCGACCCCGTCGCGGCTGTCGCTCGTGGTCCCCACCCTCAGCCGGCAGGAGGTCGTCGTCCGCTCTGTCATCATCCCGGGGGCGGGGCAGGAGTTCGCGAACCACGCCTCGCGCGGCTCGCTCTGGCTCGCCGGGCTCCTCGCGGCAGGGGCCGGCTACGCCGCGTCTGAATGGGTCGTGGAGCACAAGCGCGCCGACCTCGAGGTGAACGCGGCCCTCATCGATTCCGCGGGACCGACCGAGCGGCTCACGCTCATCCAGCGGGGCGAGGTCCTCCAGAACGACGTCAAGAGCGCGCAGGACGTACGCCGCGGATTCGGCTACGGCGCGCTCGCGATCTACGTGGCGAACGTCGTCGACGCCTTGGTCCTCTCCATCGGACCGCCGCCGGCGAAGACGCCTCCGCGCGTCTCCGCGGTCCCGCTCTTCGACAAGGCCGGCGCGGGACTCGCGATCACCTACCGCTACTGACGCGCGCGCCAGCGGGCGCGCCCCCATTTGCGACGCGGCCGTTGCGGAACGCGGGCTCGAGCCCCCTCCGCCTGATTGCGTTTTGCACGTCCCCGCGATACCTCATCGATTGCCCCCTCAAAATCGTGCTTTTGGGCCGGGCGTAATGCGCCGCGTTACTGGCATGTTCCCTGCAAGTTGACAACTCACCGACACATCCTCAATGCCTGCCTCGCGAAACTCGGCGAACGGCGGCCCGACAGCTTTCGACATCAACGGGGGAAACTCGAATGTCCAGGCCGCATCGCGCCGCCTCCGTAGCTACGACACCGCGCATCGCCGTCCTCGTCGCCTTCCTGGCCGCGCTCCTTCATCCGTACCTCTCGGTACGCCCGGCGTTCGCGCAGGTAGCGGTCGGAGCCACGGCGGGGGACTTCCTCTCGTTCGAGGTGGGCGGCAGGCCGGCCGGAATGGCGGGGGCGAACACGGCGGTCGCGACCGGCGTCACGTCCCAGTACTGGAACCCCGCGGGGCCCGCGACGATGGTGCAGTCGCAGGTCGGCGCCATGCACGCGAACTGGCTCCAGGATCTGAGCTACGAGTGGCTCGGCATGGCGCGGCCGATGGGCGGGATCGGGGTCGGCTCGTTAAGCATCGCTTACTTCCACATGCCGAGCCTTCAGGCCGTCGACGCGTTCGACAACCCGATCGGCGACTTTCGCGTCTACGACGTGGCGATCACGGCGGGTCTCGCGCGCTCGTTCGCCCCGGGGTTCTCGGTGGGCGCGAACGCGAAGATGATCCGCCAGAGTCTCGGCACCGTGTCGGCCTCCGCGCCCGCCGTCGATTTCGGCGCGCGCTACGTCCTCGCCGGGACGAGCCTCGCCGCCGCCGTGCAGAATCTCGGGCCGAGCCTCTCCTTCGACGGATCGCCGTATCCGCTCCCGCGCGTGATCAAGTTCGGCGCGGGGCGCTCGTTCCTGAACGACCGGGTCCAGTTCGCGGCCGACTACAACATGCCGCGCGCCTACTTCAACGACCTGCGGGTCGGCACCGAGATCAAGGCGCATCCGATCGTCTCCCTGCGCGTCGGTTACCGCCACGAGTTCGGAACGCCCGAGGATCCGGCGAACGGGATGTCCTACGGCATCGGGCTGCACTTCCATCAGATCGAGCTCGACTACGCGATGACGCCGAGCAACCAGTTCGACGACGTGCACCGGCTCTCGTTCGGCTACAGCTTCGGCGGCGGCGTCGAGGAGAGGAAGCCGGAGCAGCCGAAGCCCGAGCCGCCGCCGCCGCCGCCCGCGCCGACCGGCCCGAAGGTGATCGCGCAGGGCCCGACGCCGCCGGCACCGGGAGCGGGCGCGCCCGCGAAGGCGACCGTGAAGTCCACGGCGAACTCAGCGCCGAGCGCTCCTGCTTCGGTCGCCAAGACCCCGCCGGCTACGCCGGCGGTGGCTCAGGCCGCTCCGCCGGCCGAGCCGAAGACCGCGCCGGCCGCTGCCGCGAAGCCGGCCAAGCCGCGGAGCGTCGAGTACGCCGTCATCCTGCCGGGCTACTGGACGAAGGAGAGCGCCCAAGCCGAGCTCAAGGCGCTCGAGCTCCTCGGATTCAAGATCAAGGACGCCCAGGTGGAGAAGGCGGAGAGCGGCTCGAGCTACCAGATCCGGCTCACCACGCTCCGCTCGAAGTCGAACGCCGACGACATGGCGGCTTCGCTCACGCGCATGTCGTTCCGGGCCTCCGTCGAGGTCGCGGAGCGCTGA
>JBLMWD010000032.1:0-11674 GCA_050257045.1 Bacteroidota bacterium
ACCCGCGCTCCGGACCAGCCGCCATTCCTTGACGGCCCCGCGGGCGGTCCGTACTCTGCCCGGGTGAATCTCTGCCTCTACGAAGATCCCGAGGTGCGCTCCTTCGGCCCGCACGTCCTCCTACGTCCCGTCTTCGCGCTCCGCTGCGGCGCCTTCACCCTCATCGAGAAGCTCGTCCGCGCCTTTCCCGAGGCGCCCCTCCATCTCATGGTCCGCCCGGAGCTCGAGGACCTGGCGCGCGCGCTCTATCCCACGGCGCACGTGGGGGAGCCGCCGGCCGAGGAGACGCTCTTCGTGAACGGGCGGCTCTGCATGACCGACGACGAGGTGCTGCACTTCCTCGCCGCGTCGCCCTCCGAGGCCTCGTACATGGCCGGGAACACCCTCTTCGCGGCGAAAGTGTCGGCGAAACGCGTGGCCCACGCGGCGCGATACCTCCGCGCCGGCGAGCCCGAGCGCGCGTTCGAGGAGATCCGGATGCCGGCCGAGGTGAACGCGTTCCTCGCGCGCTCCACGGCCGACCTGATCCGCTGGAGCCCGCGCCAGATCGTCCAGGACTTCCGCTACGCCTTCCAGCCCGAGACGGTGCGCGGAACGATCGAGGAGGGGGCGCGCGTGCTGGAGCCGCGCGCGATCCACGTGGCGCGCGGCGCGCGGGTGATGGCCGGCGCCGTGCTGAACGCCGAGGGCGGGCCGATCCTCATCCGCGAGCACGCCGTCGTCGAGCCGCTCGCCTACGTCGAGGGGCCGGCCGTGATCGGCGAGAAGTCGCTCGTCAAGGCGGGGGCGCAGATCCGGGGCGGCACGTCCATCGGGCCCGTCTGCAAGATCGGAGGGGAAGTCGAGGGGTCGGTGTTCCAGGGATATGCGAACAAGCAGCACGACGGCTTCGTCGGCCACTCGTTCGTGGGAGAGTGGGTGAACCTCGGCGCCGGAACGATCACGAGCGACCTCAAGAACAACTACTCGAACGTCCGCACGTTCCGCTCCGCGTCCGCCTGGCGCGACGGACGCGGCGAGGACTCGGGTCAGCGCCTCCTCGGCCTCACGGTCGGCGATTTCACCAAGACCGGGATCGGCGCGACGTTCCCGACCGGCGCCGTCGTCGGCGTCGGATGCAACGTCTATGGGACGGCGCTGATGCCGACGTACGTCGCGTCCTTCGTCTGGGGCGAGACGGGCCGGTTCGTCGAGCACCGGGTCGATGCGATGATCGACACCGCCGTCCGCGCGATGGAGCGCCGGCAGGTGGAGCTCATGGTGCCGCTCGATTCCCGCATCCGGCAGGCGTTCGACGACACGCGCGAGGACCGCGCCCTCTTCCTCGATGCGGCGGCGCCGGCCCCGGTCCGGCCGGCCGGCGCGGCCCGCGCGTCCGGGAGCGCGCCCCGATGAGCGGACGCTGGCGGGAGCCGCGGCCGTTCGCGCTCGGAGGGCCGCTCACCCCCGCGGTGAAGGCGCTCCTGATCGCGAACGTCGCGGTCTTCCTCTTCCAGATGCTCGCCCGGACGCTCGCGCAGGTGAGTCTCGAGCGCCTCTTCGGCCTCGTGCCGTACGAGGTGACGCACCACCTCTTCCTCTGGCAGCTCGTCACGTACATGTTCCTGCACGGCGGGCTGATGCACATCGGATTCAACATGCTCGCGCTCTGGATGTTCGGGACCGAGCTGGAATACCTCTGGGGGACGAACCGCTTCACGCGCTTCTACTTCATCACCGGCATCGGCGCGGCGATCTGCTCGACCCTCGTGCAGTGGAACTCACTGATCCCGACCATCGGCGCCTCGGGCGCGATCTACGGGCTCCTCGCCGCCTACGGCCTCCTCTTCCCGGACCGGATCATCCTTCTCTTCTTCATCATCCCGATCCAGGCGAAGTACATGATGATCCTGTACGGCCTCATGGAGTTCTACATGGCCGTGACCGCGTCGGGGACCGGCGTGGCGCACGTGGCGCACCTCGGCGGGATGCTCTTCGGGTGGCTCTACATCCGCCACGGGTGGGGGGACCGAAGGCTCTCGTTCCGGCTGCCGTCGTTTCGCGCCTGGCGCGAGCGGCGCCGCCAGCGGCAGCTCCGCAAGAAGTTCAAGGTCTACTACAAGGAGACGCGCGGCCGGGACGAGGAGAACGAGGAGAACGAGGAGTAGCCCGGCGGCGCCGCCCGCCGCTCCGAGGGGACGCCGACCTCGAAGAACCCTGCCTACGAACGCCCGGACCGGAGCGCCGCCATCACCTCGTCGAGCGCCGCCTTGGGCGGGCGCACCTGATCCAGCGTGAGCGACGCGAGCGGCTGGTCGACGAGATGGAGGTCCTTGTCGATCGCGCCCTCGCTCGCGTTCACGTAGAGGAGCCCGGTCACGAACTTGCCTTCCTCGCGCCCGCGGTGCAACACGCCGAGCGCCTGGAAGGGATCGTACGGATCGTAGTCCTCGCCGAGCTTCTTCAGCACCACGCGCGAGCCGTCGTGGAGCTTTACCTCGCGCGACTCGCCCGGCTCGTAGTCCACCTCGATGTTCTCGAAGAAGGGGACGTAGCTCACGTCATGGAGCGGCGCGTCGTGCTCCTTCACCGCGGTGTAGGAGCGGGTCGAGCCCTCGTGGGCGTTGAACGTGACGCACGGGGAGATCACGTCGACCACGGCGGTGCCGTGGTGGCTCAAGGCGGCTTTCAGGATCGGCCGGAGCTGCTTCGGGTCGCCCGAGAAGGAGCGCGCCACGAAGCCGCAGCCGAGCTGGATCGCGATGGCGCAGAGGTCGATCGGCATGAGCTCGTTCACCGCGCCCGATTTCGCCTTGCTCCCGACGTCCGCGGTGGCCGAGAACTGCCCCTTGGTGAGGCCGTAGACGCCGTTGTTCTCGATGATGTAGGCGACCGGCACGTTCCGCCGCACGAGATGACAGAACTGGCCCAGGCCGATCGAGGCCGTGTCCCCGTCCCCCGACACGCCGAGCAGCGTCAGCTCGCGGTTCGCGAGGAAGACGCCGGTCGCGATCGACGGCATCCGGCCGTGCACCGCGTTGAACGAGTGCGAGCGGCCGATGAAGTAGGCCGGGGTCTTGCTCGAGCAGCCGATGCCCGAGAGCTTCGCGACGCGGTGCGGCTCGAGCCCCAGCTCGAAGGCGGCCTGGATGATGCTCCCCGTGATCGCGTCGTGCCCGCAGCCGGGGCAGAGCGTCGACTTGGAGCCCTTGTAGTCGGCGGCCGTGAGGCCGATCCGGTTCCGCGGAGCCACCGGTCCTCCGTTTCCGCCGCTCATCGGACCGCCACCTCCTCCCGCTCGCCGCTCTTCACGCCGTCCACGACCGTGCTCGCCGCGAGCGGGAGCCCGTCGTAGTGGAGCACCGACCGGATGCGCGGGGCGCGCTCCGGATACTCCATCTTGAGGAGCGCGGCCATCTGCGCGTCCCGGTTCTGCTCCACGACGTAGATCCGGTCGTGCCGCGAGAGGAACGACTCGACCTCCGGCGTGAAGGGGTACGCCTGCACGCGCAGCGAGGAGGTCGCGATCCCGTCGGCGCGGAGCCGCTCGCGCGCCTCCTCCACCGCCCACCGCGACGAACCGTACGCGACGATGCCGACGTCCGCGCCCTTCACCTCGTCCACGACCGGCTTCGGAACCAAGCGGCGCGCCGTCTCCCACTTTCGATTCAACCGGTCCATCACGCGGGGGTAGACGTCCGAGGACTCGGTATAGCGCGCGGCTTCGTCGTGACCCGACCCGCGCGTGAAGTAGGCGGCCAGGGGGCTGTTCGTGCCCGGGAGCGTGCGATAGGGGATCCCGTCGCCGTCGACGTCGCGATAGCGCTCGAATTTCCCGATCCGCTCGAGCTCCTCGGCGCCGAGCACCTTCCCGCGGTCCCACGGCTTCTCGGGATAGGGGAAGGGGTCGGACATCCAGACGTTCATCGCGATATCGAGATCGGAGAGAACGAAGACAGGGGTCTGAAGCCGCTCGGCCAGATCGAACGCGCGCATGCCGTAGTCGAAACACTCCTCGGCCGAAGAAGGAAAGACGATCACGTGTTTCGTGTCGCCGTGCGAGAGGAAGGCCACGCTCAGGAGGTCCCCCTGCGACGTGCGCGTGGGGAGCCCGGTGCTCGGCCCGATCCGCTGGATGTCCCAGATCACGGCCGGGATCTCGGCGTAGTAGCCGTAGCCGGTGAACTCGGTCATGAGGGAGAGGCCGGGGCCCGACGTCGTCGTCATCGCGCGCGCGCCGGCCCACGACGCGCCGAGCACCATGCCGATCGCCGAGATCTCGTCCTCCGCCTGGACGATCGCGTAGGTCGCCTGGCGGGTCTTCGGGTCGCGCCGGTAGCGCTCGAGGTAGCCCGAGAGCGCCTCGGCGAGGCTCGACGACGGCGTGATGGGATACCACGAGACGAACGTGACGCCCCCGAACATGGCGCCGAGCGCGGCGGCCTGGTTCCCCTCGATGAGGATCTTCCCCGCGGTGAGGTTCCGGCGCTCCACGCGGAACGGCGCGGGCGGGAGCTTGGCGGCCGCGTACTCGAACCCCGCGTCGACGGCGGCGCGGTTCATGGCGAGCGCCTTCGGCTTCTTCCCGAGCTGCGCCTCCAGCGCGCGCTCGACCTCCTCCTTCTCGATCCCGAGGAGCTGCGCGATGACGCCGACGTAGATCATGTTCACGACGAGCCGCCGGAGCTTGGCGTCCGGGACGAGCGGCTGCGCCATGGCGTCGAAGGGGACGACGTGGACGACCGCCCCCTCCGGGGCCTTGGGCGCCGGGACCCCCTGGTTCATCACGATCACGCTCCCCGGTCCCATCGCGGCGATGTCGCCGACGGAGGTCTCGGGGTTCATGGCGACCAGGACGTCGTTCCGGGTCTCCCGCGCGAGCATCCCCCGCTCGTTCACCCGGATCGTGAACCAGGTGGGGAGGCCGGCGATGTTCGAGGGGAAGAGGTTCTTGCCCGAGACCGGCACCCCCATCTGGAAGATGGCCCGGAGGAGGGTGTTGTTGGCGGTCTGGCTCCCCGAGCCGTTCACGGTGGCCAGGTGGATGTTGCAGTCGTTGACGCGGTTCGGCGAGGCGTTCGGCAACGAGCGTCCCCTTTCGGTCGATTGGCAGCGTCGGGAGGGCCCTTCGAAGCATCTCATTCTCGGATGCCCGCGTGAGCCGGTCAAGGCGCATCCGGGCAGCCCGAACTCACGACGCGAATAGTATTTGGACGCGGAGCACCCGCTCCGCGATTCGGCCGGCGCCGCCGGGGGGATTGCACCTTGACCCCCGCCGGGCCGCCGTCAAGAATGGGATCATGAGCCGCCAGACCCTGCCCGAGCCGTACCTGACACTGGACGACGGGGCGATCGCCGATCGGATCGTCGAGGCGAAGCGCGCCCTCGGCTCCCGGCTCGTCATCCTGGGCCACCACTATCAGCGGGACGACGTGATCCGGCACGCCGACATCACGGGCGACTCGTTCAAGCTGGCCCGTCTCGGCGCCGAGCGGACCGACGCGCAGTACGTCGTCTTCTGCGGCGTTCACTTCATGGCCGAGAGCGCCGACATCCTCCGGGCGCCGCACCAGACGGTGATCCTGCCCGACCTGAACGCCGGCTGCTCGATGGCCGACATGGCCGCCACCGACGACGTGCTGGAGGCCGGCGCCGCGCTCGAGCGCCTCGGCGTCACCGACGTGACCCCCGTCACCTACATGAACTCCACCGCCGAGATCAAGGCGTTCTGCGGCGAACGCGGCGGCGCGGTCTGCACGTCGTCGAACGCGCGGGCCGTCTTCGAGTGGGCGTTCCGGCGGCGCGACAAGGTCTTCTTCCTCCCGGACGAGCACCTCGGCCGGAACACCGCGATGGCGATGGGAATTCCCGCCGATCGGATCGCGCTGTGGGATCCGATGAAGGAGCGGGGCGGCCTCACCGAGGCCCAGATCGAAAACGCGAAGGCGATCCTCTGGAAGGGATGCTGCTCGGTGCACACGAAGTTCCAGCGCCGCCACGCCGACGAGCGGCGCGCCGAGGATCCGGGGATGAAGATCCTCGTCCATCCCGAGGTGCCGCACGAGCTCGTGGAGGTGGCGGACGCGGTCGGCTCGACCGAGAGCATCATCCGCACGCTGCGCGAAGCTCCCGCCGGGAGCCGCTGGGCGGTCGGCACCGAGTTCAATCTCGTGAACCGGCTCGCGCGCCAGATGTCCGACAAGAAGATCGTCATCCTGTCGAAAGAGTTCTGCATCTGCGCTACGATGTACCGGATCTCACCGCAAAATCTTCTCTGGGCCCTGGAGCGGCTCGTGGACGGGGAAGTCGTGAATCCGATCCGGGTTCCGGAGCCGACGCGGACGTGGGCCAAGGTCGCGCTCGACCGGATGCTCCAGGTCACCTGAAACCGTTGGAGGAACCGACGTGGCGTACGTGATCGTCAAGGATATCTGCGAAGGGGAGAGCAGCTGCGTCGACGTCTGCCCGGTCGACTGCATCAAGCAGGGGGAGGGGGAGAACGAGAAGAAGACGAAGTGGTATTTCGTGGTCGCCGAAGACTGCGTGAGCTGCAACGCCTGCCTCGAAGCCTGTCCCGTCGAAGGGGCCATCCTTCCCGACTGACCCCAAGGCACGTCGTCTCCCGGCCAGCCCCGCCGGGCGCTCCTGGCTCGTTTCGCGCATCTCCATTCGCCTCAAGATGAACCGCGATCGGTCCGATACCTAAGACCGCGCGCGCTCCGCGTTTGGGGCGGCGCTGCATCCCGCCCGCTCTCACCGGAGACGCGTTCGCATGGACTGCGCCGAGGCCAAGTTACAGATCGAGCCTTACGTCGCGGGTGAGATCCCGGCCGACGCGAAGTCGGCGCTGGAGGAGCATCTCGGCGCCTGCGCCGAGTGCCGGCTCGACGTCGAGCTGACCCGCGCGTCCCGCAACACGCCGCCCGATCCGGCCCCCGAGACGCCTCCGGCCCTGGTCGAGCCGATGGACCCGGGTGGGTCGGATGCGGCCGGGACTCCGGCGGAGGACGGCGCCGCGGGCGAGGCATCGGGCGCGACGGCTCGCGCGACGACCCCTGGCGGGGAGAGCTGGACGCTCGACTCGATCTTCGGCTCGGGCGGCTCGACGAAGGGACCCGGCGTCCCGCCGGTGTTCGCGGAGTCCGGCGAGGAGTCTGGCGCAGAGCCCAGCGCAGAATCCGGCATCCCCGAGCCCCCGCAGACCGTGTCGCCCAAGGAGAGCCTCGGTCTCGACGTGAAGCCGGCCGCCGGCGCGCGTCCCGCGACACAATCCCCGGTCGGGCCGGCCCCGGTCGAGCCGGCCCCGGTCGAGCCGGAGCCTCCGAGCCGGCCCGTGCCGGTCTTCGCGACCAGCGCGGACGAGGCGCTTCCGCCGCTCCTCACCCCCGCGCCTCCGAAGAAGTCCGACGAGGCGCCGCCTTCGGACGCGCCGAGCTGGGACTTCGAGCCGGTGGAGTCGAACGGGAAGGCCAAGCCCCCCGAGGGGAGCCTCTTCTTCGCCAAGGAAGCGCTTGCCCGGGGGACGCCGCGCAAGAAGGGATCGCCCGCGGCGCGTCTCGCGCTCTGGGCCGGCGGCGGAGTCCTCGGCGTCGGCCTTCTCGCGGCTTCGATCTGGATCGCGCTCACCATGCACCCGCCGCTTCCGCCCGCCGTGCACGGCACGCGATCGGAGCGCACGGACGGCCTGGCGCAGGTGGGCGAGCCGGGAACGCCGGCGGCCCCTCCCGTCGCGCCCGTCGACTCGACCGCGGCGGCGGGCGCGGGGCCCGCCTCGGCTTCCGCGGCAAGCGCTCCCGCGGCGCCATCCGCCACCGCGCCACTGACCGCGCCGGCGACGCCGGCGACGACGCCGGGCGCGTCGGCGGCCGCTCCCTCATCCACGGGACCGGCGACGGCGCAGGAATCCGCCGCGCGGGCCGTGTCGCCCGCGTCCATGACGGACCAGGAAGCGCCGGCGCATGTCCGCGCCGCGGCCAGGACTCCGGTCGCGAAGACTGGAACGAGCGCGGGCCACGGCGGGCACGGAACGGCGATCACGAAGACCATGAGCAAGAGCGAGGCGCTCGCGAGAGCCGACACGATCGGGAAGGACGGGGCGCGCGCCAGGACCGCGAAGGCGGGCGGCAACGCCTCGGCCAGGGCGCCGGCCCCGCGCGCCGACAACCGGTCCACGACCGTTTCGGCGGCCCCGAAGTCGACCGAGAGCGCGTCCCAGCCGCAAGCCGAGACGTCGCCTCCGGTCGAATCGCCCGCGTCGGACGGGACGAGCAGCCCCGAGAGCGGGAAGACCGAGCCCGACGCGACGGCGAAGACCGCCGCGCCGGCTCCCGACGCCGCCGGCACGCCGGCCGGGACCTCCTCGCCGGAGGAGAGCGTGGAGCGCCCGATCGACCGGATCCACCTCGCCACGCTCGCCGCGGAGCAGAACGCGGATCTCCCGGGGCTTCGGAAGATGCGCGACACGTGGCACGGCTTCCTCAAGACGAGCCTCGGGCCCGACCGCGCCCGCGCGAAGCGCGAGCTGGCCGATTGTCTCTGGGCCATCCAGACGCTGACGTCCAAGACGTCGGACCAGAAGGAAGCGCTCGCCGCCTACCGCGACTACGTCCTCAACGCTCCCGCGGGCGGCGCCGACGCGCGCACCGTCGCGCGCATGCGCCAGCTCGAAGACGCCCTCACCGAATCGCACTGACCATTTCCACTGAACGCGGTCTCCCATCGCGCGTTCCGAGGATTTCCGCGCGTCCTCGGAGACCGGCCCGATTGACGGGCCGAGAGCCGCGCCCGTAGGCTCGTAGGTCGTGGAACCCTGGTGGCGTCGTCGCCCTGCCGGATGGTCGTTCCGGTCCCCCGTGTTGAAGCGGCCCGCGTGGCTGCAGCGCCCTTCGTGGTGGCCCCGCTTCCAGCGCCCCTCGTGGATGCCGCGCATGCATCGCCCGGCGTGGCTCCCGCGCGGGCATGCCCGCTGGCTCATCTTCCTCGTTCTCGTGGTGCTCGGCTTCCTCGCCTACGACTGGTTCCGTCTCTCGGCGATCGCCAACGCGCAGTACACCGGCAAAGGGTGGAGCTTCCCGACCCACGTCTATGCCGACTGGAAGGAGTACCGGGTCGGCGACGCGCTGGACGCGCCCACGCTCCAGGACGCGCTCGACCGGGCGCGCTACCGGCGCGTCTACGACCGGCCGAACGACTTCGGGCAGTACCGGATCCGCGGCACCTTCTTCGAGATCCGGCTCCATCCCTTCCGCTATCCCGACCACGAAGAGACGGGAACCGAGGTCATGGCCGACGTCCGGAACGGGCGCCTCGCGTCGCTCGCCGAGGGGTTCCGCGAGCCGAAGGAGCGCGGTCTCCTGCGCATCGATCCGCAGCTCCTCGGCGAGTTCTCGAACGCCTCGCGCGAGCGCCGGAGCTATGTCCCGATCCAGGAGATCCCCCGCCACGTCGTGCTCGCCGTGGTGGCGGGGGAGGACCGGCGCTTCTTCCGGCACTGGGGACTCGATCTGATCGGCGTCTTCCGCGCCACGGTCCGCAACATGCGCGCCGGCTCGGTCGTGGAAGGGGGGAGCACGATCAACCAGCAGCTCGCGAAGAACCTCTTCCTCTCGCAGGAGCGCAACATCTTCCGGAAGTTCCACGAGGCGGTGCTCGCGCTCCTGATCGAGATGCGCTATTCGAAGGAGCAGATCCTCGAGCTCTATCTGAACCAGATCTACCTCGGGCAGCGGGGGAGCTGGAGCGTCTGCGGCATCGAGGAGGCGTCGCTCTACTATTTCAACAAGCACGCGAAGGATCTGACGGTCCCGGAGGCGGCGATGCTCGCCGGGATCATCCCGGCGCCGAACCGCTTCTCGCCGTACCGCGATCGCGGAGCGGCGCTCGCCCGGCGCGACCAGGTCCTTTCCGACATGGTCGACTGCGGCTGGATCTCGAAGTCGGACGCGCGGCGCTACCGCCGGATGCCGATGCACTTCGGCGCCAATCCGGCCCCGACCACGAAGGCGCCGTACTTCGTCGACTACGTGCGCGAGATCCTCTCCAAGGACATCGCGCCTCTCGATCTGAGCGCGCGCGGCTACTCGATCTTCACCACGCTCGATCCCGAGATGCAGGACGAGGCGGAGCGCGAGGTGCGCGATGGGGCGAAGGACGCCGACTGGCGGTCGGGCCGCGGCGGCGCCGACCGAGATCCCGCGCAGGCGTCGCTGGTCGCGATCGAGCCCTCGAGCGGCTACATCCGGGCCCTCGTCGGCGGGCGGAACTACGCCGAGTCGCCCTTCGACCGCGCCGTCGACTCGCGGCGCCAGCCGGGATCGGCGTTCAAGCCGTTCGTCTACGTGGCGGCGCTCGACTCGCCGTACGAGGGGCGGAGGCCGCCCATCACCGCGGCGACGATGCTCGACGACATGCCCGACACGTTCCAGACCGCGCAGGGGCCCTGGGCGCCGCGGAACTACGAGAATTCGTACGAGGGGCACGTGACGGCGGCGCGCGCGCTTGCCCGGTCGCTCAACGTGGCGACGGCGCACCTCGCCGAGATGGTGGGAATTCCGAACGTGGCGCGGATGGCGCACGTCCTCGGCGTCCAGAGCCGCCTGCGCGAGGTTCCTTCGCTCTCGCTGGGGACGAGCGAGGTGACGCCCCTCGAGCTGACCAACGCCTACGCGGCGATCGCGAACGGCGGCGTCTGGATCCGTCCGATGGCGGTGCGCGCCGTCCTCGACCGCGCGGGGGACGAGGTCTGGTCACCGAAGAAGGAGACCCGCCGCGTGCTCCGTCCGGAGACCGCCTACATGGCGACGATCCTGCTCGAGGGGCCCGTGATCTACGGCACCGCCGCGGGGATCCGCTCCCAGTACGGATTCACGCGCCCCTCCGCCGGGAAGACCGGCACCACCGACGACGAGAACGACGCGTGGTTCCTCGGCTACACGCCGCAGCTCGTGGCGGGGGTCTGGGTCGGCTGCGACCACAACCGGAAGCTCGGCCTGACCGGGACGCAGGCCGCGGTCCCGATCTGGGTGAAGTTCATGGAGGCGGTGCACCGGCATCTCCCGGTGCTCGATTTCGCGCCGCCGCCCGGCGTGACCGAGGTCTGGATCGACGCGCAGACCGGCTACCGCGCCGGCCCCGACTGTCCGCGCGTGATGCGCGTCGCCTTCGCCGCCGGGACCGAGCCGCGCACCGTCTGCCCGGCGTTCCACGCCCCGTCGCTCTTCACCGGGAGCGATTCGACCGGCGTCTTCGATCACGGCACCGACCTGGAGCAGCGCGACCAGCGCACGCCGGACGAGCGGTACGACCCGGGACAGGAGCCGGAGCCGTCGGATCAGAACGACCAGGAGCCGCCGGTGAATCCGCAGGGGCCGGACCAGAAGGATCTGCCGGAGTCGCCGCAGGGGCGCTGAACCAGGTCCCTGGAGGATCGCCCCGCAGGGACGCTACGCCTGCTCCAGGAACTCCCGAATCGAGAACAGCGAATGGAACGGCACGCCGCGCGCCGCGAACTCCTCGGCGCCGCCTTCGCACCGATCCACCACGCACGCGACCAGCTTCACGTCGCCGCCCGATTCCCGCGCCGCTTCGAACGCGTTCAACGCCGAGCCGCCCTTCGTGATCACGTCGTCGACGATCGCGACGGGGAGGCCGGGACGGAACGGGCCCTCGATGCGCTTGCCGGCGCCGTGTCCCTTCG
>JBLMWD010000033.1:0-88949 GCA_050257045.1 Bacteroidota bacterium
CGCCGTGAAACAGCGCCGCGTTCTCGTCAGCGACCCGCTCTCCCCGCGCGCTGTCGCCATGCTCCGCTCTGCGCCCGGTTTCCTCGTGGAGGAAGTCCGCGGCAAGACGGAAGAGGAGCTCCTCCCCCTGGTCGCGACGATCGACGCCTGGATCGTGCGCGGCGCGACCAAAGTGACCCGGCGCCTCATCGACGCGGCGCCGCAGCTCCAGTGGATCGCGCGCGCGGGCGCCGGTCTCGACAACATCGACACGGCGGCCGCCTCGGAGCGGGGGATCGGCGTCCTCAACGTCCCCGGCGCGAACGCCGTTGCCGTGGCCGAGCTGGTCTTCGGGCTCCTCCTCGCCCTCTTCCGTAGGATCCCCGCCGCCGACGCCGCCCTGCGCCGCGGCGAGTGGGAGAAGAGTCGCGCCCAGGGACGGGAGCTCCGCGGGAAGACGCTCGCGATTCTCGGCCTGGGTAAGATCGGGAGCGCCGTCGCGCACCGGGCGCGCGCGTTCGAGATGGAGTGCGTCGGGTTCGACCCGATGGTCTCCGCGGGGGCGATCCGCGACCTTGGCGTCGAGCCGGTCGCGTTCGACGATCTCTTCCCGCGTGCCGAGGTCCTCACGCTGCACGCGCCGATGCTCCCCGAGACCCAAGGCATGGTGGGGGCGGCGCAGATCGCCCGGATGCCGGCGGGCGCCGTGCTGGTGAACGCCGCGCGTGGCGGGCTCGTGGACGAGGCCGCGCTCGTCGAGGCGCTTCGGAGCGGGCAGCTCTCGGGCGCCGCGCTCGACGTCTACGCGGAGGAGCCCCCCCGCGACTCGCCCCTGCTCGCGCTGCCGAACGTGGTCCTCACCCCGCATATCGGGGCAGCCACCGTCGAGGCCCAGGAGGCGGTCGGGGAGGAAATCGTCCGGCTCCTTCTCGCGAAGATGGAGCGGGTTTTCCGTTGACACCCCACCGCGCCTCGCGCGAAAATTTTCTCAACGCGGAAAGGAGGTGGTCCAGTGCACGATGGTATCGGCAGTAGGATCAGCGGAGGTGGCTGTAGCTAGTCGCACCCGTTTCGTCTCAGTCGGACCGGTCTGACTGGCGAATCCAAACAGACCACCGGAGTTTCGAGGGAGGCCTCACAAGCCTCCCTCACTCTTTTTGCTCCGATTCCGGGCTCGCGGCCATGCGGCTCAACGCGGCGGCGCCGTGACGTCCCCGATCTCCCGCACCTCGACCTTGTAGCCCTCGATCGTGGCCGGGATCGCGATCCGGGCCTCCTTTGTGATGTGCGACGTGTAGACGATGATCACCGGCTTGCCGTCCTTCCGGCCCTCGCCGGTGCCGGTCACTCCCTTGATGGTCATGAGCGACGTCGTCTCTCTCCGGAGGACGTCCTGGAAGCTCAGGTTCTGGGACATGGTGTCTCCCGGCGCGATCGTGCGACTGTGGTCGTTCAAATCGCGCATGCGCTGCCCGCACGAGGTGGCTCCCAGCAGGGCCAGCACCACGAGCGGCAGGGCGGATGTACGGATCATGGTCCACCTCGTCTATGTGAAGGCGGGCGGCGGGGAGCCGCGGGCGCCCGAATGCGCGGCGCGCGATCCGTGCGGTCGCGCGGGCAGATTCGACCCGAAAATAATACCGGGCGGAACGCCGAAGCGTCCCGCCCGAACCGGGGTCGTGCGGTACCTCTTGTTGCGGTACTTACTTGATCGCGATCGCGAGCGCCTGGAGCACCGGGCCGATCGGATTCGCGAACGAAGCCTGGGACGAGCCGGCGAAGCAGAGCCCCACCGGGTTGTTGCCGGTCTCGGTGACTTCCAGCGAGCCGGAGTCGCCGGAGCGGATGAAGCTGCCGCCCGTCTGGATCTGTCCCGTGAAGGTCGCCGTGCCGCTCTGGTAGCCGACCGTGATCGTCACGTTGATCGCCTGGATCGTGTCGTGCGTGAGGCCGGAGGTGCGGCCCGTCTTCTTCACCGCGAGGCCGACCGCCGGGGCGACGGTCGTCTGCGACGGCGTGTAGCCGCCCGCTTCCGCGTTCGTGTAGCTGAGACCCGAGATCGGTCCCGCGATGGCACAGTCGACCGTGTTCGTGCCGCCGAAGTTGATTCGCTGGAACGCCGCGAGGTTTCCGATCTGCGGCGTCTGCGCGCACTTCGGCTTGCCGTCGTAGCGGCCCGGCGCGTCGATCCGCTCGCCGACCGAGGCGGCGTTCTCACGCGCGAAGACGTGGTTGTTCGAGAGGAAGTAGTCGGCGCCGCCCTTGGTGACCACGCAGCCCAGCGTACCGGAGGCGCATTCGTTGTCGTTGCCGGTCGAGGTGCCCATCTGGAGCGTGCCGCCGCCCGGCCTGGCGTAGGCGACGACCTGTCCGGTCACGAGCGTGCGGGTCGCGATGCCTTCGATCTGGGCGGGGACGTGGATGCCATCGCGCTCGGTGTAGACCACGATCACGGCCTTGCCGTGCGCGTCGGCCGAGACGCCCGTGCCGATGATGCCGTTGCCGAGGAGGCCCGGCGTCGCGCGGTTCTGCGCGGCGATCGCCGCCTGGATGCCCGGGTTGTCCATGCGGATCACGCCGGCAGCGGATCCGCTCGAATAGGACGCGCCGAGCTTCGGAGCGAGCGTCGGTCCGCCGTTGTTGCTGCAGCCGGTGAGCCAGAGCGCGGCGGCAGCCACGACGACGACCGAGAGGAGGAACAGGGAACGACGGGACGGACGCATCATGGGGGGTTTTCCTCCTGCGGGGGAGGTGGGGAACGGTCGCGCCCGGCGGAAAGGATCGGGAACCGACCGCTCGCCGTCGGACGCAGGGACGAGTACCGCGTGCGACCCCGGTTTTGGAGCAGAACCCACGGATTATATCACACAACTCGCAGTGCGGCAACCACAAAGAGCCTCGGAGCGGGACGACGACTTCGACGATTCGCATGTCGCGGCGCCTTGATTCCGCCCGCACGCTCTGGTAGGGTGCTCCGGGCCAAATTCGAGCCGCCGCGGCGCCTCGCGCTCGCGGTATTTTCGTTTCGGAGCCTTTCGAGGGAGGGGTCGAGAGCGGTGTCGGTGCGCGTCATCGTCGGCGCCCAGTGGGGCGACGAGGGGAAGGGAAAGATCGTCGATCTCCTCAGCGAGGAGGCCGACGTGGTCGCGCGTTACCAGGGCGGCCCGAACGCCGGCCATACCGTCTGTCACGGCGGCCAGACGTTCATCCTCCACCTGATCCCCTCCGGCATCCTCCGTCCCACGACGACCTGCTACATCGGGAACGGCGTCGTGGTCGATCTGGACGCCCTGGATGCCGAGCGGAGCGCCCTCGAGAAGCAGGGGATCTCGACCGAGGGCCGCCTCTTCGTCTCCGGCTCCGCGCACGTGATCCTCCCGGATCATCGCCTCGCCGAGCGGCACAACGAGTCCGGCGTCTCCGGTCCGGCGATCGGCACGACCGGCCGCGGCATCGGCCCCGCGTATACCGACAAGGCGGCGCGTGTCGGACTGCGCGTGGCCGACCTGCTCGATCCCGCGATCCGGGAGCAGCGCGTCCGCATGCTCCGCGAACGTACGCTCCGTCTGATCGGGCCCGGTGCCTCGACCGAGCCGCTCGACAAAATCCTCGAGCGGCTCGAGTCTGACGCGGAGCGGCTCCGGCCGATGGTGGTGAACGTCTCGCTCGCGATCGCGGAGGCCGTCGCCGCGGGGAAGCGGATCCTCCTCGAGGGAGCGCAGGGGACGCACCTCGACCTCGACCACGGAACGTACCCCTACGTCACCTCCTCCAGCGCGGTCGCGGGCGGCGCCTGCACGGGCGTCGGGATCGGACCGACGCTGATCGACGAGGTCATCGGCGTGGCGAAGGCCTACGCGACGCGCGTGGGGAACGGCCCCTTCCCCTCGGAGCTGAGCGGCGGCCTGGCCGATCTCCTGCGCGAGGAGGGGAACGAGTACGGCGCGACCACCGGGCGACCACGCCGCTGCGGCTGGTTCGACGCGGTGGCGATCCGGCACGCGGTGCGGGTGAACGGGCTCACGCAGCTCGTGATCACGAAGCTCGACGTGCTCGACCGGCTCGAGGAGCTCTCGGTCGTGACCGCGTACACCGTGGGCGGCCGGCGCGTGGTCGAGATGCCCGAATCGCTCGCCGACCTGGAGGATGCCGCGCCGGTCCTCGAGACATTCCCCGGATGGCGCGCGCCGACCGGCTCGGCGCGGCAGTGGGACGATCTCCCGCGCGAAGCGCGTCGCTATCTCGACCGCCTCGAAACGCTCGCCGGCGTTCCGATCCGCCTCGTCTCCGTCGGATCGGGGCGCGATGAGAACGTGCGCCGGCACGCCAACCTTCGCTCCACGGAGGCGGTCGGACTGTAGGCCGCGGCGCCGCGCGCGGGGACTGCGGGGGCGCGGCGACCCGCCGGACGCCGGCACACGGAGGTGGCGAACTGTTCCTGACCGCGGCCGAAGCCGCCGAAGTCCGCGACCGGTTCGGCACTCCCTGCTACGTCTACGATCGCGCGTCCGCGGAGGAAGCCGCGGACCGCGCCCTCGCCTTCCCGAACGCTTTCGGCCTCACCGTCCGTTACGCCATGAAGGCGAACCCCGCCCGCGCACTCCTCGAGATCTTCCGCGAGAAGGGGCTCGACGTCGACGCCTCGAGCGACTTCGAGGTGGAGCGCGCGCGCCGCGCCGGATTCACTCCGGGGCGCATCATGCTCACCTCGCAGGTCCCCTCGCCGCGGCTCGAAGAGCTCGTGCGCGCGGGGGTGCTCTACAACGCCTGCTCCCTTCACCAGCTCGACCGCTACGGACTCGCCTTCCCCAGCCGCGACGTCACGATCCGCGTGAACCCCGGGCAGGGGAGCGGCGCGACCCACCGCGTGAACACCGGCGGCCCCACGTCGAGCTTCGGGATCTGGCACGAGCACCTGGACGAGGCGAAGAAGCTAGCGGCGCGGCACGGCGTCACGATCCGCGGCCTCCACACGCACATCGGCTCGGGGAGCGATCCCGCCGTCTGGACGCGCGTCGCCCACCTCGTGCTCGAGATCGCGCTCCAGCTCCCGGACGTGACGACGGTGAGCCTCGGGGGCGGATTCAAGGTGGCGCGGATCCCGGGGGAGCCGGAGACCGATCTCCGGACGGTCGGCGAATCGGCGCGCCACGCGGTGCTCGACTTCCACCGGCGAACCGGGCGCGAGCTCGAGCTCGAGATCGAGCCGGGCACGTATCTCGTGGCCAACGCGGGCGTCGTCGTGGCCACCTGCGTCGACGTGGTGGATACCGGGAAGAAGGGGTTTCTGTTCGCGAAGCTCGACACCGGAATGACCGAG
This sequence comes from Bacteroidota bacterium, assembly GCA_050257045.1. Classification (GTDB taxonomy): domain Bacteria; phylum Eisenbacteria; class RBG-16-71-46; order SZUA-252; family SZUA-252; genus DASQJL01. The sequence continues at coordinate 5,300 of JBLMWD010000033.1, forward strand.
GTGATGCGGGCCTCGCTCTATGGCGCGCAGCACCCGATCGGGGTGGCCGTACCCGACGGTCGGCCGCGTGCCGAAGTGGTCTTCGTGGGGCGCTGCTGCGAGACCGGCGATACGCTCACGCCCGCGCCGGGCGACACGACGCGGCTCGCCCCGCGGGAGGTGCCGCGGCCCGAGATCGGCGATCTCGTGCTCGTGGGGGGCGCGGGCGCCTACTGCGCGGCCATGTCGACGATCAACTACAACTCGTATCCGATGGCGCCGGAGGTGCTGCGGGAGCGGGATGGGTCGTTACGGCTGGTGCGGCGGAGGCAGACGGTCGAGGAGATGACGGCGACGGAGACTTAAAGGCTCAGGGGTGCGTCGGGTGGCGTGGCGACCTGGTGCCGAGAGTCAACGCTGCTTTCCGCCGACCTTCGGTCGGCGGTACATGGTTCAGCGATACGCAAACACCATCGCGTAGATGATCCAGAGCACGATGGCGAAGCCGAGGGTCAGCGCGGTCCAGCCGAAGGCGCGCACGGTGCGGACCACGATCGGCGGGTAGGCTTCGACCAGGTGCTCCTCGAGGCGGCCCGTCCGCACCAGCTCCTCGTACTCCGCCGGCTTGTCCTCCCGGAACTCCTCCAGCGGCATCCGCCCCGTGAAGATCACGATATCCATCGGGAATTTCTCGGGGCGGAGGTGCGTGTTGAAGAAGTGCACGGTGAAGATGAAGCCGACCGCGAGCAGCGCCTCGTCGCTGTGGATGATCGTGGCGACGTTGATGACCCATCCCGGGAGGATCAGCGTGAAGAACTCGGGGAACCAGAGCATGAGCCCCGTCGATCCGATGATCGTCATCCCCCAGAAGACCGCGAAGTAGTCGAACTTCTCCCAGTAGGTCCAGCGCCCGTACTTGGGACGCGGCCCCTTGCCGAGGAACCAGCGGATGCTGCCGCCGAACTCGCGCATGTCGCGCTGGGTGAGGAGCATCGTGTCGGGCCCGAAGATCAGCTTCTTCCACGAGCCGTACTCGTGCCGCTTCCGCCGGAAGAGGTCGACGAGGTGCGTGACGAACGTGCCCATCATGAGGAATGCCGCGAAGCGGTGGACGTAGCCCGCCGTCTCGAAGCCGCCGAGGAGTCGCGAGACGACGCGCGCCCATCCGGTGAACGAGAACTTGAGCGTGAGGCCTGTGGTCGCGAGGCTGATGAAGCTGACGATCATGACCACGTGGAGCGCGCGGTTGAGCCGGGTGAAGCGCTGGTACTGCACCTCCGGGCGCGGGAAGGGATGAATCGCCGTGCCGCGCTCCGGCGCGGCCGGCGAGGGCGACGCGGCTCCGGTCGCGGCTCCGCCCGGAGCGGGCTCCGCCGGCTGAGGTCCAGTCTCTTCAGCTTTCACGAGAGTCTCCACCCCTGGTCCCCTCCGCGGGCCCTTCGGGCCGCGCGGAAGCTCGCTTCCTCCGCTCCTTGAGCGCTCGCGGCAGCCAGAGCAGCGTGTGGATCCCGCCGACCGTGAACGTGCCGATCAGGAGGGAGGTCATGCCCCAGAACGTCCAGAAGAGGAACGGGTACTTCTTGGGGTCGTGGTGGGTCGCGTGCGTGAGATAGCCCGCGAAGCGTCGCGTGGCGCCGGCGTGGCACTTCCGGCACGTCTCGACCACGTTCTGCCGGCTCAGGTGCGAATGCGGGTCGTCGGGGGGCAGGATGTCGTGCGCGCCGTGGCAGTCGTAGCACTTGGCCGTCTTGGTGTAGCCGAGCTGGGAGACCTTGCCGTGATAGGTGTCCCAGTACGACTTCGCGATGTCTTCGTGGCAGCGGCCGCACTTCGTCATGATGTCGAGCTTGAAGCCGGTCACGTCGGTGCGGCTGATGGTGTGCGCCGTGTGGCAGTCGCTGCAGACCGGCAGCTCCTTCTTCGTGTGCCCCACCTGGGTCGCGTGGATGCTCTGCGCGAACTGCTCCTCGATGCCGTGGTGGCAGCGCCCGCACGTGTGGGGGATGTTCGCGCGGTTCACGCTCGAGACGGGATCGGTTTTCGGGAGCTCGCCGTGCGCGGTGTGGCAGCTCGTGCAGGTGGCCGTCACGGTGAGCCCGCTCTTCATGAGCCCCTTCCCGTGGATGCTCTCCGTGTAGTGCTTCACGATGTCGTGCTGCGTCCCCTTGTAGCGGACCGCCGCCTTCTCCCCCTCGCGGTGGCAGCGCGCGCAGAGCGCCGGGACGCTCGTCGGATAGGTCGGGGAATCGGGATCGGCCTTCCCGAGGACGCCGTGCGTGCCGTGGCACTCCTTGCAGGTCGGCGCGTTGGGGTCGTTCTTCGCGAAGAGGCGCCCGTGGACGCTGTCCACGTACTGCCGGCCGACCTCGGCGTGGCACGACGAGCAGTCGACCTTCTGCTTGATCGTCTCGCAGGGTCGCAGATGCGACGCCGTCACGTCGGAGTGGCACTGGCTGCACGAGATCTTCGCGTGCTTCGAGACGGAGAGGTGCCCGGTGTCGACGAAGAGCGACCGCTTGTCCTTGCCCGCCTGGAGCGCGCGATTGGAGTGGCAGCGCATACAGTCGGCGTCGGCCATGCCCTGGTCGTAGAAGACCTTCCGGATCTTGTGCGGCTGGTGGCAGTCGACGCAGGCGGGGAGGACGTGCGCCTGCTTCTCCCAGAGCTCGCCGCGGATCACCTTGCGGTGGACCACCTCGATCTCGGCGTGGCACTGGGTGCAGGTCTTCGCGATGTTCCGCCGCGCGATCGACGACTCGGCGTTCGTGTGCGGCAGGATGGAGTGCGCCGTGTGGCAGGAGGCGCAGTTCGGCGCCACGACGAGCCCCTTCCGGAGGAGCGCCTCGCCGTGGATGCTCTCCGAGAAGTTCTCGATGATGTGGTCTTCGTGGATCGTCCGCTGCCGCTGGACCGGCGCCCCCTCCTGGTGGCACTTGCCGCAGGTGTAGGGAACTTGAAGGGGCGAGACCGGGGAGCGCATGTCGCGCCGCGGCAGGATCTCGTGCGCGGGCCCGTGGCAGTTCTGGCAGCGCGGGGCGAGCGGGTCGCCGCGCGCGACCGCCTGGCCGTGGAGCGACTTCGCGTGCTGGGCGGCCTCGGTCGCATGGCAGATGCCGCACTGGACCGGAGCAAGCTCCTCGTCGTGCGGGAGGTCCTTGCCGCGGAGGTCGGCGTGGCATCCGACGCACGGCACCGAGCCGTGGGCGAACGCCCGGAATTTCTTCTCGTCGACGTAGACCGAGATCTTCTTGCCGTTCTTCGCGCCGGTCGCGGTCGCGTCGGAGTGGCACTCGAAGCAGTCGGCGTCGGGTGGCTCGAGCTTCGCGGGAGCGGCGGCGGCGGCCGGAGCGGCGGGTGCGGCGGACGCGGCGGACGCGGTGGGTGCCGCCGTCCCGGCCGCTTTCGCGGGCGGAGGGCTCCCCGCGCCATTCTGCGCCCACGCGCGCGGCGCGGCGGAGAATCCCAGCACGAGCGCCAAGCCGAAAAAGAGCAAAGCATTACGGCGCCGACGCGCGCCCGCGCCGGAACCTGCCGTATGTGGAATGGGAATCGGCCTCACGTACCTAATCTGCGGCACATGTGACCCCTGAAACTACGGACCGGAGGGCGCCGACGTCAGGTGGCCGGAAGTAGTAGTCGGCCGGCCCCGCGGCGCGCCGAGCCGACGCCTCTCGACACCGCGCAGGCAACCTGCTATACATCTTCGACTTCTCGGGGGTTTTCGTTCCTTCCTTTGGGCGATGAAGCGTCTGCCAGCCCCCCAGGCGGCCAACCCCACCCAAGCCACAACATGAGGTGAGGTAGACATGATGAAGTGGAAGACGAAGGGAGTGCGCGGCGCGTTCACGGCGCTGCTGCTCGCGGCCCTCTGCGCCTTGACCCTCGCGGTGATGGTGCCGCCGGCGATGGCACAGGGAGCCGGGGAGCATCACGGAGGCGGCGAGGCCAACCTCCAACTGCCGGATCTCACCACGGTCACGTTCGTCGGCGGCCTGAACGGGCACACCCTGCTCCTCTTCGGTCTGATCATCTGCGCCCTGGGGCTCCTCTTCGGCATCATGACCTACGGCCAGCTCAAGAACCTCCCCGTCCACCAGTCGATGCGGGAGATGTCGGAGCTGATCTACGAGACCTGCAAGACGTACCTGACCCAGCAGGGGAAATTCCTGATCCTGCTCTGGATCTTCATCTCGCTGATCGTGCTCGTCTACTTCGGCTGGCTCGCCGTGACCGGCGTGGACGCGGCCGGGAACATCATCCGGGGCTTCCCGCCGTTCAAGGTGGCGGTGATCCTCTTCTTCAGCCTGGTCGGGATGGCCGGCAGCTACTCGGTCGCCTGGTTCGGGATCCGCATCAACACCTTCGCCAACTCGCGGACGGCCTTCGCCTCCCTGCGCGGAAAGCCCTTCCCCTGCTACTCGATCCCGCTCAAGGCGGGGATGAGCATCGGCATGGCGCTGATCTCGGTCGAGCTCCTCATCATGCTCATCATCCTCCTCTTCATCCCGGGGAACATGGCGGGGCCGTGCTTCATCGGCTTTGCGATCGGCGAGTCGCTGGGCGCGGCCGCGCTCCGGATCGCCGGCGGGATCTTCACGAAGATCGCGGACATCGGCTCCGACCTCATGAAGATCGTCTTCAAGATCAAGGAGGACGACGCGCGGAACCCGGGCGTCATCGCGGACTGCACCGGCGACAACGCCGGCGATTCGGTCGGTCCCTCGGCCGACGGTTTCGAGACCTACGGCGTCACGGGCGTGGCGCTCATCACCTTCATCCTCCTCGCCATCACCAACCCGGTCGTGCAGGTGCAGCTCCTGGTCTGGATCTTCGTGATGCGCGTGATGATGATCGTGGCGAGCGGCGCCTCCTATCTCATCAACGAGGTCTGGAGCAAGGCGCAGTACCAGAACGTCGACCGCATGGACTTCGAGGCGCCGCTCACCCGCCTCGTCTGGCTCACCTCGTTCGTCTCGATCGCGCTCACCTACCTCGCCTCGTTCGTGCTGATCCGAGGGCTCGGCGACGGCACTCTGTGGTGGAAGCTCTCGACGGTGATCACCTGCGGCACGCTCGCGGGCGCGGTGATCCCGGAGCTGGTCAAGGTCTTCACCTCCATGAATTCGAAGCACGTCGCCGAGATCGTCACGGCATCGCGGGAGGGCGGCGCGTCGCTCAACATCCTCTCCGGGTTCGTGGCCGGAAACTTCAGCGCCTACTGGCTCGGGATCGCGATCCTGGTACTCATGTCGATCGCCTACCTGGTGAGCACGACCGGGCTCGCGTCGATCATGATCGCTCCGGCGGTCTTCGCGTTCGGCCTCGTCGCGTTCGGGTTCCTCGGGATGGGGCCGGTCACGATCGCGGTCGACTCCTACGGCCCGGTCACCGACAACGCCCAGTCGATCTACGAGCTCTCGCTGATCGAGAGCACCCCCGGCATCAAGGAGCAGCTCCGCTCCCAGTACGGCTTCGACGTCGATTTCGCGAAGGCGAAGGACAACCTCGAGGAGAACGACGGGGCGGGGAACACGTTCAAGGCGACGGCCAAGCCGGTGCTCATCGGGACCGCCGTGGTCGGGGCGACCACGATGATCTTCTCGATCATCGTCGGGCTGACCGAGGGGCTGAAGCCCGAGTACATCGCCAACCTCTCGCTCGTCCACGCCCCCTTCCTGCTCGGCCTGATCACGGGGGGCGCCATGATCTACTGGTTCACCGGCGCCTCCACGCAGGCGGTGACGGCCGGGGCCTACCGGGCGGTGGAGTTCATCAAGCGGAACATCAAGCTCGAGGGGGCCACCAAGGCCTCGGTCGCCGACTCCAAGAAGGTCGTGGCGATCTGCACCCAGTACGCGCAGAAGGGCATGTTCAACATCTTCCTCGCCGTCTTCTTCGGCACCCTCGCGTTTGCCTTCGTGGAGCCGTTCTTCTTCGTGGGCTATCTCATCTCGATCGCGCTCTTCGGCCTCTTCCAGGCCATCTTCATGGCCAACGGCGGCGGCGCCTGGGACAACGCGAAGAAGGTGGTGGAGGTCGTCCTCAAGGAGAAGGGAACCGAGCTCCACGACGCGACCGTCGTGGGGGACACCGTGGGCGACCCCTTCAAGGACACCTCGTCGGTCGCCATGAACCCGGTGATCAAGTTCACGACGCTCTTCGGGCTCCTCGCGGTGGAGCTCGCGGTCTCGCTCGCGCGGCAGAACGGGCACGTGCTGACGAGCGTGCTCGCCGCGCTCTTCTTCCTCGTTTCGATGACGTTCGTCTGGCGGTCCTTCTACCGGATGCGGATCTCGGAGGCGACGGCGAAGGGCTGATCGCGGAACGTCAGAGCATCGAGCGGGGGCGGCGCGCTGCGGCGGCGCCGCCCTCGTCGTTTCAAGCGGTCGCGGCGATCTCGTCGAGGGCGCCCCGGATCGCGCGCCGCAGCGACTCCCGCGCGCCGGGCGGGAGCCGGCGGGCGCCGGGACGCTTGCAGAAGGCGAGCGCGTCGCGCAGCGCCCGGCACGCCGCGCCGCAGGAGGGGCATGCATCCACGTGTACCTGCATGGCGGCGCACGCCCTCCGGTCGAGCTCGCCGTCCAGGTAGCGGTTGAGCAGCCTTCCCGCCTCGGCGCACCCAGGCCGGTGTGCCGCCTCGGGCCGCGAGCCGAACCGCGGGGCGAGCCGGTCGCGCAGAGCGATCCGGGCGCGGTGGAGGCGCGACTTGAGCGCCCGCTCGCTCACCCCCAGAATGCGTGCCGCCTCGCGCGCGGGAAGCCCCTCCAGGTCGCGAAGGACCACCGCCTCGCGGTAGGCCGGCGGAAGGGTCCGGATTGCGTCCCGGAGCGCGGTCTCGAGCTCGCGGCGCTCCATCTCCGCGCCCGGATCGGGAGCGGGCGATTCCGGCTCGGGAAGCTCGGGCGCCGGCGCGGCCGGTCCGGCCCGCCCGGCCCTCCGGCGCTGCCGATGGCAGGCGCGCCGGGCCACGGTGTAGGCCCAGGTGGTCAGGGACGAGCCGCCCCGGATCGTGGGGATCGACCGGACGAGGGAGACGAGCACCTCCTGCATCACGTCCTCGGCGTCGTCTGAGTCCCGGCAGAAGCTCCTGCCGAATCGGTAGATGGGCGGGGAGAGCCGCTCCAGGAGGCGCCGGAGGGCGCGCGGATCCCCCTCCCGGGCCTCCAGGAGGAGCTTTCGCTCCTCATCGCGGGAGAAGCCCCGTCCGTTCACCCCGGCCTGGCCGCTCGCCCTGGCGCCGTTCCGTCCGTTTTCCGCGAATCCTTTTTCCGTCATCGTGCCTCTCACCCCGGAATGCCATTCCCGACCCCATTCGACCATGAACCACGGTTCCGGTCCAGCTTGCGCAGCGTCCGGATCCTGCTCCGTTGCCTCGCGCTCGGGCTCCTAGCCGCCGCGGCTCCCGCCCGGGCCCAGACCTGGACGCTCGATCGCGTGCTCGAGGCGGCCCGCCGGTCGGACCCCGGGATGGCCGCCGCGCGAGCCGCCGGCGAAGCCGGGACCGCCGAGGCGGCCACGCGCTGGTCCGCGCTGTCGCCACGGATCGGCGTGGACGCCGGCTTCACTCGCAGTGACGACCCGGCCCTCCTCTTCTCCCAGAAGCTCTGGCAGGGGCGCTTCACGGCCTCCGATTTTGCACTCCCCGCGCTCAACGACCCGGCTCCACGGAACGCCTGGAACTGGGGGGTGACCGCGGAGCAGCCGCTCTGGAACGCGGGCGCCGAGGTCACGACGCCGGCGCTGGTCGCGCACCAAAGCCGCGCGGCCCGTGCCGCCGCGCGCGCCGCGGCCGCGGACCGGCTCCTCGAAGTCGCGGGGGTCTACGTCGAGGCCGTCCGCGCGCGCGACGCGCTCGCGGCCGATTCCGCGGCGCTGGCCGCGGCCGAGGAGGGGCGGCGCGCCGCCGCGGAGCGTTTCCAGCGGGGTCAGGTGCCTGAGCTCGACACGCTGCGCGCGACCACGCACTGGGCGGAGGCGCGCGTGGCGCGGCTCGCCTCGGGCCAAAGGCTTACGGTGGCGCTCGCGCGGCTTGGCGACGTGGTCGGCGAGCGGGTCCCGGCGGAGACGCTCGGCGCCCTCCCCGATGCGGCCGCCCTCCACGGCGCCGCCGCTACCGCGGGTCCTGACGCGGCGCGGCGCGGCGAGGTCGAGGCCGCGCGCGAGGAGGCGAGCGCCCGGGGCATCGAGGCGACGCGCGCCTCGCTCGCCCTGTTTCCCTCGATCAACGCCCGCGCCGACGTCCGCCGCTACGAGGATCCGGAGACCGGCGGCGGCGAGCGGCGCTTCTTCGTCGGCCTCACCGCCTCGCTCCCGATCTGGGACGGACTCCGCCGGATCGAGGAACGGCGCGCCGCGAAGGCGCGCGCCCGGGAGGCGGCGGCCCGGGCCGAGCAGATCCTCCGCTCCCTGAAGACCGCGTCGGTCGAGAGCGCGCTCGCGGCCGACGAGGCGATGGAGCGCCGCGACACGGCCCTCCTCGCCGCAGCCTCCGCCGAGGAAGCGCTCCGCCTCGCGCAGGCCCGTTATCGCGCGGGGCTGCTCCCACAATCGGACCTCCTCGCCGTCGACGCCGAGGCCGCCCGCGCGCGGCTCAGCCGCGTCGAGGCCGAGTCGGAGTCCGTTCTCGCCCAGATCCGCCTCATGCACGCACGGGGGGTTCTCGAATGAAGACGCGCCAGGCATCGATCCCACTCATCGCCGCCCTGGTCGCGGCGGTCCTCGCGGCCGGATGCGGCGCGCGGCAGGAGCCCGCGCCGGCTCGCGCCGACACGCCGCCGGTCGAGGTGGCCGTCCAGCGCATCGGCTCGTCCGGCGACCAGGCCACGCTCCTCCTCCCGGCGCGGGTGGCGGCGCGCGAGGAGGTCACGATCCGCGCCACGATCGCGGCGCGATTGAGCGCGCTTCCGTTCCAGGAGGGGGCGTCGTTCCCGGAGGGAGCGGTGCTCGCGCGGTTCGACGCGGCCGAAGCGAAGGCGGCGCTCGCCGCGGCCCGCTCCGGGCTCTCAGCGGCCTCGGCGCGGCTGGACCTCGCGCGGAAGCAGGAGGCGCGCATCGAGTCGCTCTACGCCGACCGCGTGGCCGCGCTGCGCGAGCTGGAGCTGGTCCGCCAGGAGCGCGAGACGGCGGAAGCGGCCTACGCCGCGGCCAACGCCGCGCAGGCCGGGCTCGCCTCGGGCACCGAGGTGCGCGCGCCGTTTTCGGGCGTCGTCGTGCGCCACCACGTCGACGCCGGCGCCACGCTCGGGCCCGGAGACGCTGTGCTCGACGTGCGGTCGCGCGGCGCGGGAGAGATCGTCGCGGCGGTCCCCGAGGCGTGGAGCGACGACCTCGCCCGCGTGCGCGCCTCGGTGCGTTTGGGAGCTGGGCCGTGGCACCCCGCGTCGCTGCTTCGCGTGGACGGGATGACCGACTACACGACGCGCACGCGCACGGCCCGGTACCGTTTCGAAGGCACGGGCGGACCCGTGCCGGAGCCGGGAGATTTCGCAGAGATCCGTCTGGAAGGGCCCTCGGTGCGTCCGGCCGGATCGGCGCTGGAGACCCCGGCGCCTTCCGGCGCGCTCCGGGTCCCCTCAGCCGCGGTGATCCGTCGGGGCTCCCTCGCGGGCGTCTACGTGATCCAGGACGGGAAGGCCTGGCTCCGGTGGATCCGTCTCGGGCGCGATGACGGCGCTTCCGTCGAGGCGCTCGCCGGCTTGAATCCCGGCGAGGAGATCGCCCTCGAGCCGGCGAAGCTGGCCGACGCCCAGGCGGTCACGGTGCGGCGGTGAGCCACCCCGTCGGACCGGCCGGGCGGATCGCCCGCGCCTTCCTCGACTCGAAGCTCACGCTCCTCGCCGTCGCGGCGTCGGTGCTCCTCGGGCTCCTGGCGCTCCTCACCCTCCCGCGCGAGGAGGAGCCGCAGATCCAGGTGCCGATGATCGACGTGACGCTCGCCTGGCCGGGGGCGCCCGTCGAACAGGTGGAGCGCCAGCTCGTCACCCCCGTGGAGCGGCGGCTCTCCCTGATCCCGAAGCTCGAGTACCTCTACTCCACGTCCCGCGACGACGGTGCGCTCGTGATCGCGCGCTTCCAGGTCGGCTCGAACCCCGACGAGGCGTGGAGCCGGCTCCGCTCGCGCCTCGACGAGATCGCGGCCACGCTCCCCGCGGGCGCGCGCGTCGCCGAGGTGTCGCCCCGCTCCATCGATGACGTCCCGGTGCTCGCGCTCACGCTCTGGGACCCCGCGCATCCCGACGCCGACCCGAGCGACATCCGCCGCGTGGCCTCCGAGATGGCGCTCGAGCTGAAGAAGGTGGAGGGCGTCGCGCGCATCCGCGTGCTCGGCGGCGAGCCGCGCACGATCCGGGTCGAGCCCGATCCCGGCCGCATGGCGGCGGCGCGCCTCACGCTCGACCAGCTCGTGGGCAGCCTCGCCTCGTCCGGCCTCTCGTTCCCTTCGGGCGGCGCGGTGCGCACCGAGGGGTGGATCGACCTCCGGGCCGAGTCGCCGTTCACGTCGGCCGCCGAGATCCGCGACCTGACGGTGGCGGCGCGCGACGGGAGATCGGTCCGCCTCTCGGAGGTGGCGTCGGTGAAGGACGGCGGCGGCGAGCCGACCCACTACGTGGTCTTCGGGCAGCGCTCGGGCGCGCGCTACTCCGCCGTGACCGTGGAGGTGACGAAGCTCCCCGGCGTGAACGCCATGGAGCTCACGCGGCGCCTCCACGCGCAGGTCGAGACGCTGCGTCCCCATCTGATCGGGCACCGCCTCGAGGTCACGACAATGCGCGACTACGGCGAGACCGCGCGCCACAAGTCGGACGACCTGATGTTCCACCTGCTCCTCGCCACGATGTCGGTCGTCCTCCTCATCGCGCTGGCGCTGGGGCGGCGGGAGGCGCTGGTCGTGGCGGTCGCGATCCCGGTCACCCTCGCGCTTACCCTCTTCATCTACCGATTCCTCGGCTACACGCTGAACCGCGTCACCCTCTTCGCCCTCATCTTCTCGATCGGGATCCTGGTGGACGACGCGATCGTGGTGGTCGAGAACATCGCGCGCCACCTGCGGCTCAAGGACGGGCGCGGGACCGATCAGCGCGTGGTCGAGGCCGTGGACGAGGTGGGGAACCCCACGGTGCTCGCGACGGTCACCGTGATCGCCGCGATCCTCCCGCTCGCGTTCGTCGGCGGGCTCATGGGCCCGTACATGAAGCCGATCCCGATCGGCGCCTCGCTGGCGATGCTCTTCTCGCTCGGGGTCGCGTTCGTGGTCTCGCCCTGGGCGGCGCGCCGGCTCCTTGCGGGAAAGCACGCTTCGCACCCGTCCGAATCCCACGAGGGCGAGGGGAAGCTCGATCGCCTGTATCGCCGGGTCATGAATCGGCTCCTTTCGGATACGAAGCCCCGGCGCTTCTTCTTCGGCATCATGGGCGTCCTCTTCGTCGCGTCGCTCTCCCTGATCGCTTTTCACGTCGTCACGGTGAAGATGCTGCCGTTCGACAACAAGAGCGAGTTCGAGATCCTTCTCGATCTCCCGCCGGGGACGCCGCTCGAGCGGACCCTCGCGGCGGCGGAGGAGACGGCGGCGCGCGCCGCGCGCGAGCCCGAGGTGGAGGCCTACCAGATCTACACCGGCGTCGGCGCGCCGGTCACGTTCAACGGCCTCGTCCGCCACTACGACCTCCGTTCCGATCCGCGCCTCGCCTCGATCGAGGTGAAGCTGGTCGAGGCGGGGAAGCGGCGCGCCCAGAGCCACGCCATCGCGCGCCGCGTCCGCCCGGCGCTGGAAGACGTGGCGGCCCGCTATGGCGCCCGGCTCAAGGTGGTGGAGGTGCCGCCCGGCCCGCCGGTCCTCTCCACGCTCGTGGCCGAGGTCTACGGTCCCGACCTCCAGGGGATCCGCGACCTGGCGCGCCAGGTCTGGGGCGTCTTCCAGACGACGCCCGGCGTGGTCGATACCGATCTCCTCGAGACCGAGGGGCAGCCGCGCATCGCGCTCCACGTGGACCGCGACCGCGCGGCGCTCGCCGGCGTGCCGGCCGAGGCGGTGGCGAGCACGGCGGCGGGGCTCTACGCCGGCCGGACGGTCGGGGTGCTCCAGGCTCCCGAGGAGATCGATCCGGTGCCCGTGCAGGTCCGGCTCTCCTCGGCCGACCGGTCCGACGAGTCGGCGCTCGCCGCGATCCGCGTGGGAGGCGGCGAGGGAACACCGCTCTCCGAGCTCGTCCATTCCACGCGCGAGGACGCCCCCGCGGAGATCTACCACAAGAACCAGCGCCGGACGGTCTACGTCCTCGGGGACGTGGCCGGACGCGAAGAGAGCCCGGTCTACGCCATCGCGAAGCTCGGGTCGCGCGTCGACTCCCTCCGCGCTCCCGACGGCGGCGCGGTCCGGCAGCTCGCGACCACGCTCCCCACGTCCACGGAGTCCTATTCGCTCAAGTGGGACGGCGAGTGGCACATCACGCTCGAGGTCTTCCGGGACATGGGCGCCGCCTTCGCGGTGGTGCTCGTCCTGATCTATATCCTGACGGTCGGGTGGTTCCGTTCGTTCACGACGCCCTTCGTGATCATGCTCCCGATCCCGCTGAGTCTCGTCGGGATCCTCCCCGCGCACGCGCTCCTCGGCGCCTTCTTCACGGCGACCTCGATGATCGGCTTCATCGCCGGGGCGGGGATCACGGTCCGGAACTCGATCATTCTCGTCGACTTCATCGAGCTGCGCCGGCGCCAGGGGCTCTCGCTCAAGGAAGCCGTCGTCGACGCGGGCGCGGTCCGGTTCCGCCCGATGGTGCTCACCGCGGCCGCGGTGTCCGTGGGGGGCGCGGTGATCCTCTTCGACCCGATCTTCCAGGGGCTCGCGCTCTCCCTAATCGGCGGCGAGGTCGCCTCGACCGTCCTCTCGCGCGTGGCGGTCCCGGTCCTCTACTACCGGCTCAAGAGCGCGCGGCCATGAAGATGATCCTCGTCATGGCCGACGCGGCCCGCTGGCCCGAGGTCCGGGATTGGCTGCACGAGCTCCAGGTGCCGGGGTACAGCGCCTTTCCCGTGATCGAGGGGGCGGGGACGAGCGGAACGCACGCGGGCGACCGGGTCCATCCGGGCGGACTGGTCGCCGTCTTCACGGTGGTGCCCGAGGAATCGGCCGAGGCTGTCTTCGACGACCTCGTCCGGCGGCGGGACGCGGCGGACGACCGCGTGAGCCGCCTCTTTCTCATCCCGGTCGCGCGCCAGGCCTGACGCGCTCGGAGGAGTCATGACGGTCAACGAAGGGCTTCGCATGGTGGCTGGTGTCTTCATCCTGCTCTCGGTGGCGCTCGGGGTCTGGGTCAGTCCCTGGTTCTTCGCCTTCACGGCGTTCGTGGGACTCAACCTGCTCCAGTCCGCGTTCTCGCACTGGTGCCCGATGATGACGCTGCTCAAGAAGGCGGGGTTCCGCCAGGCCTAGAGCGCCGCGCGGGGCGGGTCCCCGGACCGGGCCGCGCCCGCCCTCCGGGCCGCTGTGGTATCATGGAGCGGATTCCGGCGCCGCGACCACCCGGGGTGATACCCATGAGCCATGCGACCGAGGGCTCACGAAGCGAGCTCGCGTTCGCGTCGTTCCTCCGAGCCTATCCGACCTACGCCACGACGGCGGCCCTCGACGGGCTCCGCGCCCGCGAATACGAGCGCCTCGATCGATGTCGTCAGGTCTACCTGGACTACACCGGCGGCAGCCAGTACGCCGCCTCGCAGCTCCGCGCCCACCTCGATCTCCTGAACGGATCCGTTTTCGGCAATCCCCACTCGACCAGCGGCCCCTCCTCGGCCGCGACCGATCGGGTCGAGGCGGCCCGTGCCCGCGTCCTCCGCTTCTTCCACGCCACGCCCGACGACTATCTCGTCGTCTTCACCGCCAACGCGAGCGGGGCGCTCAAGCTGGTGGGGGAGTCGTACCCCTTCGCGCCCGGGGGCCGCTACGTCCTCACGGTCGACAATCACAACTCCGTGAACGGAATCCGCGAGTTCGCGCGGGCGCGCGGCGCGGACGTCACGTACGCGCCGATCCGGATGCCCGACCTCCGGATCGATCGACCGGCGCTGAGAGCCCTGCTCGCCCAGGGGGAGCCGGGCGCTGCGAACCTCTTCGCCTACCCGGCGCAGTCCAACTTCTCCGGCGTGCAGCACCCGCTCGAGCTGGTCGAGGAGGCGCGCGCGGCGGGCTGGGACGTCCTCCTCGACGCGGCGGCGTACGTGCCGACGAACGCCTTCGACCTCGCGCGCTGGCGCCCCGATTTCGTCGCGGTCTCCTTCTACAAGATGTTCGGCTACCCGACCGGATCGGGCTGCCTTCTCCTGCGGCGGGACAAGTTCGCGAAGCTCCGCCGCCCCTGGTTCGCCGGCGGCGCGGTCCGGATCGCGAGCGTCCTCGCGGGCGCCGTGCTCCGCCCCGACGACGCCACCGCGTTCGAGGACGGCACCGTCGACTACCTGAACATCCCCGCGGTGACGATCGGCCTCGACCACGTGGAGGGGGTCGGCATCGACAAGATCCACGAGCGGGTCCGGTGCCTCACCGGATTCCTGCTCGAGGGGATGAAGTCGCTCGCGCACCGGAACGGCCGGCCGGTGATCCGCCTGCACGGCCCCGCCGGCACGGACGCCCGAGGCGCCACGATCGCCTTCAACGTCCTCGACGCCGCCGGCGTCGCGGTCGACATCGCGCAGGTCGAATCGCTCGCGGCGCGCGCCGGCATCTCGCTCCGGGTCGGCTGCTTCTGCAACCCCGGCGTCGGCGAGGTGATCTACGGGCTCACGGCGGAGCAGGTCGAGGATCTCTTCCGGATTCCGAACCTCACGTTCGACGGCATGCGGCGCGAGGTGCGCGAGCGCTGGGGTGAGGAGGTCGGCGCCGTGCGGGTCTCGCTCGGGATCGCGACCAACTTCGCCGACGTCTTCCGGTTCCTCCAGTTCCTCGAGGAGTTCCGGGACCGGGAGCCGGCGGCCGGCGGACGCGCCGACTCCTGAGCGCGGTGCCGAACCCATCTCCGGCGAGCCCCGCGCCGCCGCGTTTTTCCCTCGTCCGCTGGTCCGTCGACCACCCGAAGACCGTCCTCCTCGTGACGGCTCTCGTCACGCTCCTCGCGCTCATCCCGCTCCCGCGCATCCGCACCGACACGAACCCCAAGAACATGCTCCCGCCCGAAGCACCCGTCCGCGTGCGGAACGCCGAGGTGGAGCGGACGTTCGTGCTCGAGGAGGACATGATCGTCGTCGGGATCCGGAACGAGGCGGGGATCCTGAACGCGGGGACGCTCGGCAAGATCTACCGGATCACCGAGGCGATCCTCCGCCTCCCGGGCGTCGTCTCCCAGGACGTGACGAGCTTCGTCACGATCACGAACGTGGCGACGGAGGCGGGGACGGTCCACGTCGAGCCGCTCATGCCCGAGCCGCCCACATCGCCGTCCGAGATCGCGGCGCTCCGCGCCAAGCTCTTCACGAACCCGCTCCTCCTCGACCGGATCGTCTCGCGCGACGGGAAGATGACCGCGATCTACGTCCCGCTCGAGACGGGCGCGAACGGGAAGGTGATCGCCGACCAGATCCGCTCGATCCTGCGCGGCGAGCGGGGAACGGAGCGCTTCTACGTCGCGGGCGATCCCGTGGCGCGCGACACGTTCGGCGCGGAGATGTTCCGCCTCATGGCGGTCTTCTCGCCGATCGCGGCGCTCGTGATGTTCCTCGCGATCTACCTCATGTTCCGGAGCTTCCGCCTCGCCGGCGCGATGCTCGCGGTCGCCATGGTGGCGATCCTCTGGAGCATCGGCGCGCTCGTCGCGCTCGGATTCCCGGTCCACATCATGGCCTCGATGAGCCCGGTCTTCCTCATGGCGATCGCGACCGACAGCATCCACATCTTCAACGAGTTCTCGTTCCGGAGACGGGAGGCGTCCGGCCGGCGCGAGGCGGTGCTCGCCACGATGGACGCGGTGAGCCGTCCGGTCCGCTACACGGCGCTCGCGACCGCGGCGGGCTTCGCGGTCCTCCTCTTCATGTCGATCGTGCCGGTACGGATCTTCGGCGGCGTGATCGTCCTCGGCACCCTCGTGCTCCGGCTCCTCTCCTTCAGCTTCATCCCCGCCGTGCTGATGCTCCTGCCTGATGATCGCGCCGCGGGAGCGGCGCGGGACTCGGAGGAACGCAGGGCCGGTGAGAGAACCGGCATGCTCGGCCGCATTCTCCGCGCGCTCGCCGGCGCGGGAACGCGCCACCCGCGCGCGACGATCGCCGCCGTCCTGGCCGTCATCGTTGTCGCGGCGATCGGCATGACGAAGATCGTCGTGAACAACAACATGATCGGCTGGTTCAAGCCCTCGAGCGAGCTCCGGCAGGCCGACCGCGCCGTGAACGCGGCGCTCGGGGGGACGTCGGTCGCCTACATCGTCGCCACCTCCGACCGCCCCGAGGCGTTCAAGTCGCCCGAGGCGCTGCACGCGCTCGAGCGGCTCCAGGCGCGCCTGTCGCGGCTGCCGGTGGTGGGGAAGACGGTCTCGGTCGCCGACTACGTGAAGCGGATCAACCGCGAGCTCCACAACGACGACCCGCGCATGGAGACGATCCCGGACGATCCCGAGGCGGTGGGGCAGTGCCTCTTCCTCTTCAGCTCCTCGGCGCGCTCGACCGACCTCGCGAACATCATCGACGACACCTACCAGAAGGCGAACGTCCAGATTCAGCTCAAGACCTGGGACGCGAGCGCGATGAGCGAGGTCCTCCGCGCCGTCGACGACTTTCGCCGGACGGCGCCGCCCTGGATCTCGTTCTTCCCCGCGGGCATCGCCTACTTCAACCTCGTCTGGAACGACGTGGTCCTCGGCGACATGATCCGCGGCTTCGCGCTCGCGCTCGTCGCGGTCTTCCTCATTCTCGCCCTGAACTTCCGGTCGATCCGGTGGGCGGTCGTCGGGTCCATGCCCCTCCTCGTCACCATCGTCGTGATCTACGGCGTCGTCGGCTGGACGGGGAAGCAGTTCGACATGCCGATCGCGGTCCTCTCCTGCCTCTCGCTCGGCATGGCGGTCGACTTCTCGATCCACTTCATCGGGCGGTTCCAGCAGCGGCGGACGGAGATGGGCGGGGAGCCTGCGGGCGCGGGACGGTCGGGCCCGGACGCGACCGCGGAGGCGCTCCTCTGGACCGCGGAGCGGCCGGGGCGCGGCATCGTCCGGAACGCGATCCTCTTCGCGGCGGCGTTCTCGGTGATGCTCTTCGCGCCGCTTACTCCCTATGTCACGGTGGGAGCCTTCATCGTCGCGATGATGCTCCTGAGCGCCCTCCTCACGCTCCTCCTCGTGCCGGCCCTGATCCGGATCTTTCCGGGAAGCTTGGCCCGGGGAGCGGTTTCGCGATAGAATCGTTGGGAGTTACCGCGGATCGCCCCGCGGTAGGTCTCCAAATCAGTAACTCCTTGTGCGCCGACATCTTTGGAGTCCGCCCGTGAGAGCTCCGTCTTCGATCGTTTCCCACCGCATCCCGCTCGCCTCGTTCGGCGTAGCCCTCTGCTTGGTCGCCTCGGTTCTCCCCGGCCTCCGCGCCTTCGGCGCGGAGCCGGCAGTCGACATCATGACGAGGATGAACCAAGCCTATTACTACCCGGGCACGAGCTTCCGGACCACCGTGCTCATGACCATGGGCGGCCCCGGCACCGCCGGCCGCGAGCGGGTCATGAGCATGCTCCGGATCAACGTGGGGGACGCGGGAGAGCAGAAATATCTCCTCTACTTCCACAAGCCGGGGGACGTGCGGCGGATGTCGTGCATGGTCTGGAAGCACGTCGACCTGCCCGACGAGCGCTGGATGTTCGTGCCGATCACGGGGCAGGTCGTCAAGGTGCTCGCGCCGGAGCGGTCGAGCTTCATCGGCTCGGACTTCATGCGCGAGGACCTCTCGGGGCGGGACGTCGACGCCGACAACCACACCGTGCTGCGCCAGGAGAAGCTCGACGGGCGCGACTGCTGGGTGGTGGAGAGCGTGCCGAAGAAGCCGGCCGACTTCACGCGGTACGTGACGTGGGTGGATCGGGAGACGTCGCTCCCGTTGAAGCAGGAGTACTACGACATCCGCGGGAAGCTCGCGCGGGTCTTCACCGGCGGGCGGATCGAGCGGGTGGCGAGCGAGAAGAATCCCGCCGTCCTGTACCCGACGGTCATGGACCGGACGATGCGGACGCTCACCTCGGGGCGGTGGACGCGCGTCGTCTTCCAGGACGCGTCCTACGATCCGGAGTTGAAGCCCGGCGACTTCTCCCAGGAGCACATGCGGACGCCGATCGGGAACTGGCTCCCCGAGCGCGCCCAGCGCCAGGCCTCCGCGGGCGCGAAGGCGCCGGTCGCCACCGCCGAAGCGCGCCGGCCGTAATTCCCGCTACGAAACCGGGGCCGCGCTCTCCTCGCGCTTCGCCGCGTCCGTCCGCCGCACCCCCCGCGCGAATCCGCCGTACGCCTTCCGCTCCTCCAGCCGGCACGACCAGACCAGCTCCCCTTCGTGAACCGTCATGTCGGGGCAGGCGTCGCACATGTTCATCCGGCCGTCCCCGAGGACGTCGATCGGCTGGATGATCATCACCGACTGGAGCCAGAGGCGCGGGAGCGGCCGGAACGGGCGCCGGATCGCCCCGCCGAGATAGCGCGCGAACCCCTCGCGCATCCCCGAGTCGAACAGGGCGCCGGCGGCCGCGATCGAGCGGCCGTGCCGGAGCGTCGAAGGGGGCGCGTAGGCGAGGAAGCGACCCTTGCGCCAGTGATGGAGCGTCTGCGTCGCCTCCATGAAGCGCGGTCCCGCGTAGCCCACCACCTCGTCCTTCGTTCCCATGTACGTCGTGAGGAGCCACTTCAAGGAATCGGCCTTCTCCGTCCCGTTCAGATAGGCGCAGGGGGCGAAGTCGGGGTAGCGCTTCCGGATCTCGGCGACCACGTCCCGCGAGGAGATGTCGAGGCGCGCCGCGCCGGTGGGACGGCTGTAGACGAGGTCGTTCATCGGCACCTTCTTGTCGCCGACCCAGAAGTCCATCTCGTCGCCGAACTCTCCCGATGCCTGCCGGAAAGCGATGAAGACCACGACGTGCACCTTGTCGATGTGCCGGCGGGCCCACGCCACGATCTCGGGGGCGTAGGGGAGAGTGTCCTCGTAGACCGTCGCGTTGAACGCGACCGAGATGCCGCCGACGCGCGCCACGCGCTCCGCGAAATCGAGGCGCAGCTCGTTCAGCTCCACTTCCGTCTTTCCCTTCCACCCCGGCCGCGCCTGCTTGCTGTCGATGTGGAACGTGAACCCGACGAGCCCCGCCTCCTTGAGCTCCCGGAGCAGGTCGTCGGTGAGCGCCAGGCCGTTCGTGTTCAGGATCGGCTTGTAGCCCATCGACCGCGCCAGGGCCACGATGCCGACGACCTCGGGATGCGTGAGGGGGTCGCCTCCCGCGATCGAGACGCCGTCGAAGTTACGGAATCGCGCGAAGGTCTTGAGGTCCTCCTCGATGGCGGCGAGGCTCTTGTGCCCCTGGTACTGGTTCGCGCGGTAGCACCCCTCGCAGTAGAGATTGCACGCCTCCGTCGGCTCGAGCCACGCGATCGGGTTGTCCGCGAGGCTCCAGGGGAGGCGGTAGAGCTGCCTGTGGTCGGGATAGGCGTTCATGATTCCTCCCGGTCCGTATCCATTGCCGGAGACGGACCGCGTCGGACGACCCTAGGGGTTCTTGTCCTTCTGCCGTGCTTCCATGCTGCGGATCTTGAGCCAGAGGAGAACGACGAGGATGGTCACGATGAGGGTCGAGACCGCGAGCCCCTGGCGCCGGAAGCTGTACTCGTGGATCGCCTCCGTCCCCGCCTTGCGCGCCTGGGCGATGATCTGGATGCCGGGACGCGCGGCGTCCTCGATCTCCTTCAGCTTGAAGCTGTGGACCGAGACCCGCGTCTGCACCGCCGACTGGTTCACGTCCTTGAGCGAGTAGCGCGCGTCCGCGACGTCCATTCCGAGGTTCTCGGCCTCGTCGAGCTTCGCGATCGCGTCGCTCTGGCCGACGTTCAAGCTGTCGAGGATCGCCCGGATCGTGATGATCGCGGGCGCGCACCGGTCCGAGGGAACGTTCCGGTGACACTTCCCGCAGGCGGAGGACGGATCGAACGAGACGATCCGGTCGCTCGCGGTTTCGATCTTGTGGTTGCCGTGGCAGACCACGCATCCCGGAAGCTTCTTCGCCTCGAAGTTCGCCCGGTGCGTGCTCCTCTCGTACAGCTCCTGGTTCATGGCGTGGCAGCGGCCGCAGACCGCGATCACCGAGGCGGCGCCCGGAGGCGCGGCGCCGTGGTTTCCGTGACACGAGTTGCACGCCGGCGCGTTCAGGTCGCCCTTGCCGAGCAGCGCCTTCCCATGGACGCTCTGCGTGTAGTCGGCGTACTGGCTCGTCGGGATGCCGTACCCGGCCATGTACTTCGCGTCTCCATGGCAATGGGCGCAGGTCTTCGGCACGTTGGTGGGGTAGACCGGCGCGCGCGGATCCTTGGTCTGGAGGATTCGGTGGTTCGAATGGCAGCTCACGCACGTCGCGACCTTCGGGTCCCCCTTGGCGTGCCGCTGCCCGTGCACGCTCGTCAGGTACTTCTCCTTCTGGTCCACGGGGAGCGTCGGCGCGAAGTCGCGCATGTAGGCCGCGTCGCCGTGGCACTTCGCGCAGGTGTCGACGACCTTGAGCGGGCTCACGGGCGAGCGCGGGTCGTGGACGCGCGCGATGTCGTGGATGCCGTGGCAGGAGACGCACTGCGGCCCCTTCGCGTTCCCGGCCAGCGCGTGCCCGTGGGCGCTCTCGCTGAATTCGGCGTAGACGTTGTCGAGCTTGTACTGGGTCTTGAACGCGCTCTGGCCCGGGCCGTGGCACTTTCCGCAGACTTGCGGGATCTGATCCTTCTTGGGGACGCCGATGAACCCCTTCGCCTTGCTCATGGCGGCGTCCTGGTCGTCGCTCGTCGGATCGCCGCCGTGGCATCCGGCGCAGCTCACGCCGACCGAGTGATGGACGTCGTTCTTGTAGGCGACGGCGGCGGGCGTGTCCTGATCGGAGTGGCAGGCGAAGCATTGATCAACCGCCGCGCTCTGCGCGGCGGAAGCACCAGGCTTGATCGCGGGTGACGCGGTCTTCGCTTCCGTCGATGTCTTCGCCGCGGCCGAGGCCTTCGCCTCGGCCGGAGCCGGCTTCGCCGGCGTGGCCGATATCGAGTCGGCACCAGCCGCCCACGCGCTCCCCGCGAGGACCGCAAGCAGGAGCGCCGCGGCCGCCGCGGCGCGCGCCACGCGCGCCGCGCTCATTTCACCCCCAGCGCGGTCAGCACGATCATGCCGACGATGACGAGGACGCCGATGTACGTGTTCGCGCGATTGCGAATGCCGCGCGGCGTGCGCGCGTCCCAGAGCGGGACGAGGAACCAGAGGAGACCGGCGATTCCGAAGAGGATGATGCCGACCACCTCCCCGTCCACCGCGAAGATCTTCGCGGGGAAGTACTTCAGGCCCTGATACATGAAGAGGAAGTACCACTCCGGCTTGATCCCGCCCGGCGCGGCCCCGAACGGCTCGGCCTTCTTGCCCAGCTCCCACGGGAACCAGACCGCCAGGATCGCGAGGACGTTCAGCACGATGAGCCAGAGCAGGAGATCGCGCAGGACGAAATTCGGGAAGAAGGGCATCGAGCGGCGCTTCCCCTCGGGCAACGTCTCCCACGACTCGGGCGCGTGCATCCCCTGCGTCTGGATCAGCATGAGGTGGATGCCGAGGATCACCGTGAAGAGGGCGGGGAAGATCGCCACGTGGAGGCCGTAGAAACGCGTGAGCGTGGCGGTGGAGACGTCCTTGCCCGCGCGCAGGAGCTCCATCATCGGCTCGCCCAGCACCGGCAGGACCGAGGTGATCGTGGTGCCGACCTTGGTCGCGAAGTAGGCGAGCGTGTTCCACGGGAGCAGGTAGCCGCTGAAGCCGAACGCGAACGCGAGCCCGAGGAGGAGGAATCCCGAGTACCAGGTCAGCTCGCGCGGCCGGCGGAACGCCTTCGTGAAGTAGACCGAGAACATGTGGATGAAGACCGAGAGGATGAAGAGGTTCGCCGCCCACGAGTGGATCGAGCGGATGAGCCAGCCGAACTTCACCTTCGTGACGATGAACCGGACGCTCTCGTAGGCCGTCTTGTCGCCCGGCTGGTAGTACATGAGGAGGAGGATGCCGGTCGTGACCTGGACGATGAAGAGGAAGAGGCTGACGCCGCCGAAGTAGTACCAGAAGGAGCCGCTCCAGGACGGGACGCTCTTGTGCGACGCGAACTCGATCAGCGGCTCGATGTTGAGCCGCTCTCCGATCCACCGCCGTACCCGCTGCAGCGGCATGCGCTCCCTCCCCTAGGCCTTGGACACGACGATGTCGTCGCCCTTCACCGTGACCACGTACTCCGTGAGCGGCCGCGGGGGCGGGCCCGAGATGTTGCGTCCGGTGAGGTCGTACGTCCCGTTGTGGCAGGCGCACCAGATCCGCTGCATGTCGGGCCGGTACTGGACCGTGCACTGGAGATGCGTGCAGACCGCGGAGAGCGCGCGCAGCTTCCCGTCGGGGCCGCTCACGAGGATCGCGGGATCGCGGCCGAAGCGGAACACGGTCCCGGTGTTCGGCTTGATGTCCTTGACCTTCGCCGCGACGACGGTCGTGACCTCCGCCTCGCCCTGAGGCGGCGTCTTGAGATATTCGAAGATGGGGTAGACGACCGAGCCGACCCAGGCGAGGGCGCCGATGCCGAGAACCTTGTCGAGGAACGAGCGGCGAGTGATGCCGGGCTTCGCCGGGTGCTCCATGCGGTTCACCTCCGCTGCCGGTGCGTCATGCTCGATCGGGAGCAGGTCGCCGGGGAAGATGCCACGCTCCCGGACCCGCCGCAAGAAAATCGCGCCCGCCGGCGGGAACGTACAGGTAGCCAATGGGAGTAACCGGTCAGGCGGCTCCCGCGCTCCCATGCGGCGCGGCCGCGCGCCGCGCTTTCCGCTGGTAGAGGAACGAGACGACGAGGAGCGCGGCGCCGATGCCGAGCGCGCTCACGAAGCGCCAGAAGGCATCGACGCGGTCGAGGTCGACGACCAGGAACTTGAGCACGGTGAGTCCGAACAGGACGAGGCCGCTCCAGCGCAGGAATGCCGATCCGCGCACCCATCCGAGCGCAAAGAGGACCACGGCCTGGAGGGTCCAGGCGGCGCTCGTGAAGACGGCGCCGAGGGTGCGGGCCGCGAGGTCGTTCGCGTTCGCGGACGCGACCACCGTCCCGAGGTGTCCCGCCTCCCGCGCCCACCAGAGGAGCAGCAGGAGGTTTGCCACCCCGGTAGCCACCTCCGGCATGCGGCGCTCCGACGCCGCGAGCCGGTCGCGGTGGCGCCAGAGGAGCTCCGCGGCCAGGATCAGGATCGTGGCGCCGAGCGCCACGATCACGGCGGCGGTGTTGAGGAGCGGGAGGTACGCCGCCGTCCACGGATCCTTCGCGCCGTGCCCGCCCACGAGCGAGAGCACGGCGACCCCCGCGACGAAGTAGCCCGTGTAGCGAAGCGCCGGCGCGTCGCGCCGCAGGGAGAGCAGGAAGAGCACGAACCCCTGGATCATCCATGCAGCCCCGGTCAGCGTCACCACGGTCGGGCCGCTGTCCTCGCCCGAGATCTGGGGGAGGAACAGCCGGAGTTGGGCCACCTCATAGGAGATCCACATCATGAGGAACGCGTTGGCGACGAACACCGAGACGCCTGGCAGGAGACACTCCTCCGACGGGAGCCGGTCACGGCTGCGGCCGAGAAGATGGGATGCGAGCAGGAATGCCAGAACGGCGAGGAGATCGCGCATCAGCGAGGGCTCGAGGAGCGTCGGGACCTCGGGCGCCACCTTCATGAAGAGGACGAGGAAGAGCCGCACCGCCGCCACGGCCAGGATCGCGTACCCGAGCACGCGCAGCCAGGCGCCCCGCGGACGCAGCCCGAGCCAGAGGAGCGCGAGCCCTTCCGCGCACCAGGCGAGGGCGAGATATTCGGGGAGGAGCCCGCGCTCCATCGCGGCCGCGAGGAAAACGGACGCGGCGGCCGTGACGGGCCGCCAGAGGTCTCGCTCCTCGCGGAGCCGCTCGAGTCCGATCGCGATCGCGGCGTAGAGCCCGGCGAGCGCCGTGAGGACGAGGGACGCGACCACCCGGTCCGGCGCGGAGAGGAACGGCCACGAAGCGAGGAGCAGGAGCATCGGCGCGGCGGCGACCACGGCGAGATCGATCGCGCGGATCCTCGTCGCGTGGCGCGACAGCCGGATCACCGGCGCGAGGCCGAGCGCGGCGTAGAGCGCGGCCAGCCCGATCTCGGTCGCGAGACCCCAGGGTGCGAGCCCGGCATTGGCGCTCCACGTTCCCGTCGTGAGGACGAGCGAGAGGAGCACGAGGCCGCTCCAGCCGACCGACGCGGCGAGGACGAAGACGACGACGTTCACGATCGCGAAGTAGCCGAGCAGGGCGGGCAGCGCCAGACGGAAGCCCTGCAGGGGCACCCAGACCGCGAGAAGCTGGGGAAGGTAGGCCGCGATCACGCCCAGGGTCGCGATGATCGGCTCCCGGCGCCGCAGCCCGATCGCCACCGTGAGGAGCGACGCGAGGGTGAGGAGCGCGAACGCCGCGGCTCCCGAGAGGACGCCCATCCGGAAGTGGCCCAGGTAGAGCGTCATGTAGACGACGCCGAGCCCGACGCCGATGAAGGCGTTCCCGAGGGCAACGAGCGTGCGGCCGATCACCTGGCCGCGCCATGCGACCACGGCGCCGAGCGCGACGCCGGCGACGACCAGCGCTCCGGGGCCGATCCGGCCGTTCGCGTAGCCCCAGACGATGAGGAAGAAGGCGCCGAGCAGGAGGAGGACCGACCCGATGTTCTGCATCCAGATGCCGCCGACCTGCTCTTCCAGGCGGCTCCGGTCGCGCGCGGCGTGGGCGGCCGCGGGCACGGGAGAGGGCTCTGGAACGGGCGACGGCGTCGGTACGGGTGAGGGTGTCGGTACGGGTGAGGGCGCCGGAACGCGCGAGGGCGGCGGCAACGACTCGGGCGGCGGCAACGACTCGGGCGGCGGCACCGGCGAAGGCGCCGGCACGGGGGAGGCTGCCGGCAGCCCCGCCGGCCCGGGTACGGGCGAGGGCGGCGGCGTCAGGGAGGGCCTCGGCAGCGTTGACGGTCCGGGCACCGGCGAAGGGGCCGGGACCGCGGAGGGCGGCGGCACGGGCGAGGGCGCAGGTATCGCGCTCCCCTCCAGCTGCTCGATGCGCCGGCGGAGCGCGGCGTGGTCGCGCCAGAGGATCGCCACGAGCACGAGCGCGAGCCAGGGGATGAGGCTGCAGATCAACACGATCGCGATCAGGTACGAGGGCATGCCGCTCTTCTCCGATCCGCGCGAGGCGTGCTTCGATCCGTTCGGGGATGCGTGCCTACCATAGAAGAGCCCCGGCGGACGCGCCAGACCCCTCGTGGGCGGCTCGGGAGCGTGCTAGCTTCCCATGGACGAGCGCCGATGCGCGCGCACCCACCCCGAGGAGGCAATCATGACCAGACTGGTGCTCACGAAGATTGCTCCGTGGCCGACCGGAAGGACACTGGCCGTGCTCTATCTCGTGATCGGACTCGTGGTCATGCCGATCATGATGGTCGCATCACTCCTCGCTCCGCAGTCGAACTCCTTCGACCGGACGGTCGGGCTCACGCTGGGTTTCGCCATGCCATTCATCTACGCGGTGATCGGCTTCGTGGTCGGCGTGATCGGGGCCGCCCTCTACAACGGCCTCGCCCGCCTGATGGGCGGGATCCCGCTCACGTTCGTTCCCGAGACGGTCGACGAGACGCCGGCATCGTAGGGGCGCGGGCGACGCGCGTCAGTCGTCGTCCTCTCCGCCGCGTTCGCCGGCTTCGCCGCTGCCCTCCGCTGCGCCTCCTCCGGAGGCCGCACCGTTCGTGAGCTCGGTGTGGCGGATCTGGCCGCCGAGATGCGCGGTCCACGCGACCTGTCCGGCCGCGACGAGGCAGAGGGCGAGCATCGCTCCGCCGACGCCCAGCGGGAACGCGCGCCGCCGGTAGGCGAACAGGACGGCGATCGATGCCGCGCCCAGCACGCCGAGGAGCACGACGGTCGCCTTGGCCGAAGACTCGTGCGTCTCGATGGAGGACTTGGTCACTCCGGGGAGCTTTTCCGCGACCTCCTCCACCGGCTCTCCCGTGAAGTAGACGGGAAGCGCGAAGAGCGCGGCGGCGATCAGGGTGAGGAGCCCGGTGCGCATCACCGGCTGGCTCTTCACCGCGATGCCGATCAGGAGGAGAAGTCCGGCCACGACCGGCGCGACGACCGGCACGTGGTTCATCATCAGGTGGATCTGCACGACATTCACGCGACACCTCCCGGGTGGGGACGCGAGGCGGGCCAGGGGCGAAATACGGCCCAAAATTACTATCGTCGTGTCGCGCCCCCGATGCCATTGGACCAAAGGACCATGACAGGGCCGGGGGTCGCCTCGACCGACTCCGAGGGTACCTTCGGCTACCTATTCGCCCTCCCACGGGCCGCCTACGATCAGTTCTCCAACCGTCCGATACTGCAGGGGCCACCACGGACGGAGGAAGAAGGGCGGCATGTCCTTGGAGATTCGCCTACACGGTCGCGGCGGGCAGGGCGGCGTCACATGCGCCAAGATCCTGGCGGCGACCTATGCCCGCCTCGGGAAGAGCGTCCAGACCTTCGGCGACTATGCCGGCGAGCGGTCGGGCGCCCCCGTCCGCGCCTACACCCGCGTCTCCGACCAGCCAATCGCGAACCGCAACAAGATCTACGAGCCTGACCACGTCCTCGTCCTCGACCCGACCCTCCTCGACAAGGACGCCGTCTCGGGCCTCCCGAAGACGGGTCTCCTCCTCGTGAACACGACGGAGGCGCCCGCCGCGCTGGCGGCCCGGATCGGCTCGTTCCAGATCTCCACCATCGACGCCACCGCGATCGCCCGGCGGCGGGGGATCGGCACGCGCTCGGTGGTCATCGTGAACACGACGATCGCGGGCGCCTACGCCCGCGCGGCGGGGATTCCCTTCGAAGCTCTCGAGAACGCGTACCAGGATCTCCATCTGAGCCGCGACATCGGCGCGGCGCGCGAGGCGTACGACGCCGTCCTGAACGGCGCCGGTGACGGCGCCGGGACGCCGGCGCCCGCGGTTTCCGCGGCCACGGCGGCTTCGGTGTCGAAGGCCGGCGCGAAGCCCGCGGCCGAGGCTCCGCTCGCCGCGACGGCGGGCGCCCCGGTGCTGCCGCTGACCGAGCACGTCGAAGGCCCGACCACCGCCGGCTTGAAGACGGGCTCGTGGCGGACGCAGATGCCGCGGTACGTCGAGCAGCTCCCTCCGTGCAACGGCTGGTGCCCTGCGGGCAATGACGTGGTCGGCTTCATCCAGGCGGTCTACCAGGAAGGCGAGGCAGAGGCCGCCGCGATCCTCGCCAGGACGCAGCCGTTCGCCTCGGTCTGCGGCCGGGTCTGTCCCGCGCCGTGCATGGAGGTCTGCAACCGCCGCGCGTACGACGGATCGGTGAACATTCGCGGGTTGGAGCGGTGGATCGGCGACCACGCGGTGGTGGTCCGGGACGACGTCCCGACCCGCCGCGACCGCCGGAGCGTGGCCGTCGTGGGAAGCGGCCCCGCCGGACTCGCCGCCGCGTGCGAGCTCGCCCGTGCGGGGCACGTCGTCCGCGTCTACGAAGGCGAGAAGGAGCTGGGCGGCGTGCTCCGCACCGGGATCCCGGCCTACCGGCTCCCGCGCGAGGCGCTGGACCGGGAGATCGAGTCCATCCTGGCGCTCGGCATCGAGACCCGCTGCGGCGAATTCCTGGACACGGCCGGGCTCGCCGACCTCCAGAAGCGCCATGACGCCGTGATCGTCGCCTCGGGGCTCGCGCATCCGGTGGACCTCGACGCGCCGGGCATGGATCTCCCGGGCGTGGAGCAGGGGACTCGCTTCCTGCACCGCGTGAACCTCGAGGGCGGCGCCGCGCTCCACGGGCACGTCATGGTGCTCGGCGGCGGCAACACCGCGATCGACTGCGCGCGAAGCGCGCTCCGGTCGGGCGCCTCGATGGTCACCGTGGCCTATCGCCGCACGCGGACCGAGATGCCCGCGATCAAGGACGAGATCGTCGAGGCCGAGCGGGAAGGGATCTCGTTCCTCTACCAGCGCCAGCCCGTGGCGTTCCACGGACGCCGGCGGCTCACGGAGGTGGAGCTCGCCGAGGTGCAGATGGGCGAGCCCGACGCGAGCGGACGCCGCCGTCCCGTCGTGACCGGGCGAACGGCGCGATTCGAGTGCGACTTCGCGCTCCTCGCCCTGGGGCAGTCGGCCGACAAGGGCCTCCTGCCCGAGGGTGCCGAGGTGCGGGACGGGCGCGTGCACACCGGCTCCGGTCCGACGAGCCTCTTCGTCGCCGGCGACTTCGCCACGGGCGAGGGGACGGTGGCACACGCCATTGGAGATGGGCGCCGCGCGGCCTCCCGGGTGCTCGCCGCGCTGGGGGAGCCGGCTACGTTCCCGGTGCCTCCGGATCGCGCGCGCGCCCTCTCCAGCGAACTCATCCGCTTCGAGCACTTCCCGGTGACCGCCGCATCGCAGACGATCGAGATCCCGCTCGCCGGGCGCGCCGCGTCGTTCGACGAGACGAACCTCGGCCTCTCCGATCCGCGCGAAGCCGGGCGCTGCTTCTCCTGCGGCCGCTGCACGCGCTGCGACACCTGCATGGCGTACTGCCCGGAGGGGATCATCGAGCGCCGCGGGGCCGGGTACGAGGTCCTCCTCGACTACTGCAAGGGGTGCGGCATCTGCGTGACGGAGTGCCCGCGCCACGCCATGGAGATGGAGCCGGTATGAGCCTCCAGCTGATCAGCGCGAACCACGCCTCGGCGGCGGCCGTGACTCTCGCCGCGCGGGCGAACCGCACGGCGCGCGGCTTCTGCGGCGGCGTCTACCCGATCACGCCGCAGACCGAGTGCATCGAGCGCCTCTGCGAGCAGGAGATCGAGAAGGGCTCCGTCGTACGCGTCGAGAGCGAGCACAGCGCGATGGGGGTCTGCATCGGCGCCTCGCTCGCGGGCGCGCGCTCGTTCACGGCCTCCTCCTCCAACGGCCTCGCCTACATGGCCGAGAACGTCTTCGCGGCCGGCTTCTACCGGCTCCCGATCGTCATGATGGCGGTGAACCGGACGCTCGGACCGCCCTGGAACATCTGGGTGGACCACGGCGACACGCTCATGCTCCGCGACGCGGGGTGGATCCAGCTCTACTGCGAGGACAACCAGGAGGTCTTCGATTCGCTCCTCCTCGCCTTCCGCCTCGCCGAGCACCCGGACGTCCTCCTCCCGGTGATGGTCTGCCAGGACGCGTTCGTCCTCTCCCACACGATGATGATGACCGACATCGCGAGCCAGGAGGCGGTCGACGCCTTCCTCCCGGCGCTCGAGCTGCCGCACCGCCTGACCGGAAAGCCGCGCGTGGTGGGCGGGCTCGACTTCCCGCACCAGACCGAGGAGCACCGGAAGCAGCACCTCGAGGCGATGCGGCGCGTCCCCGGCGTCTACGCCCAGGTGCAGGACGAGTTCGAGGAGCGCTTCGGCCGGCGTCCCGCCGATATGGTCGTGCCGTACCGGATGGACGATGCCGAGGTGGCGATCGTCTCGATGGGGACCACGGCGAGCACCGCCCGCGCCGCGGTCGACCACCTGCGCGAGAACGGGGTCCGCGCGGGCGCGCTCCGGGTCCGCATGTTCCGCCCGCTCCCCGAGGCGATGCTGCGCGAGCGGCTCCATGGGATCGCGCGCGTGGCCGTGCTCGATCGCGACACCTGCCCGGGGCTCGGCGGCATCCTCTGGAGCGAAGTGCGCGGATGCCTCGGGTCTTTGACCGTCGCGCAAAGCTACATGGTCGGCGTCGGCGGCGGCGACATCCGCCGCGAGCACATCGTCCGCATCGCGCGGGACGCCCTCGCGCGCGATGCGGCCGGGGAGCCGATGCTCGTGGAGACCGGAATATGAGCGCGAAGGTGGCGGGACCTCGGGCCGAGCCGATCTTCGACGGCATGGTGCACACCGAAGCCGACCGGAGCACGCCGCTCCTCCGCCCGGGGAACACCAACTGCGGCGGGTGCGGCATGTCGATCGCGCTCAACATGGTGAGCCGCGCCATCGCGACGCGGCCCGTGCAGATCGTGATCCCCGCCTGCTGCGGCATCGTCACGGCGGGGCCGTTCCCCCTGAGCGCCTACGGCGCCCCCGTCGTGGCCTCGACGTTCGCGGCCGCGGCCGCCGTCGCGACCGGACTCGCGCGCGTCGCGGAGTCGTGCGGCGAGCCGACGCGGGTCCTCTGCTTCGCCGGCGACGGCGGCACCTACGACATCGGCATCGCCACCCTCTCCGCCGCGGCCGAGCGCAACGAGGACATCCTCTACATCTGCTACGACAACGAGATCTACGGCAACACCGGCGGGCAGCGCTCGTCGGCCACGCCGCTCGGAGCCGCCACGTCGACGACCCCCGCGGGGAAGCACGTCGAGAAGAAGGACATGCTCGCGATCATGGCGGCGCACCGCGCGCCCTACGCCGCGTCCGTCTCGCTCGCCCATCCCGAGGACCTGATGCGGAAGATGCGCCGCGCGCTGGACGCGCGCGGGTTCCGCTTCCTCCACATCCTCTCCCCCTGCCCGACCGGCTGGAAGTCGGAGCCGGCCGATGGCATCGCCCTGATCCGCCTCGCGGTGCAGTCGGGCCTCTATCCGATCGTGGAGGTCGTGGACGGCGACGAGTGGACTGTGAACGTGGAGCCCACGTTCGCGCCGGAAGCGCTCGAGGCCTTCATCGGACGCCAGGGGAGGTTCGCGCACGACGAGGCCACGCTGCACGAAGTGCGGCGCGGAATCCGCCGTACGTGGAAACGACTTCGCGCGCGTGTGGGGGGAGAGACCGAATCCCACGATGAGGGTACGGCCAGGGCGCCGGTCGCTTCCGAGTAGCCTCCGAGCACGGCGCATCGCACCGGGTCGCGCGACA
The DNA here is from genome assembly GCA_050257045.1 of Bacteroidota bacterium. Taxonomy (GTDB): domain Bacteria; phylum Eisenbacteria; class RBG-16-71-46; order SZUA-252; family SZUA-252; genus DASQJL01. The sequence continues at coordinate 36,393 of JBLMWD010000033.1, forward strand.
CAGCAGCGCGCGACCCGGTGCGTTTCTCTACCTCGCGTAGCTGACCGTGAACCCCCAGATCGCCGAGACGTCGTGCCCCATCTCCCCGAGCGGGATGCGCAGGCTCATTCCGGGCCGGACCGGCCACGCGCCGAAGTCGCCGTGGAGCTCGAGCTGCGTCACGGTTCGCTCGCCGACGTTCCCGTAGTCCTCCGTCAGCAGCGTGCGCCCGGAAATGGCGGAACCGATCCGCGCGTCCGTTCCTTCGTAGCCGACCTGCCAGGAGTAGATCGCGAACAGCTCCGCATCGGCCTCACCCTCCGTCGGGATGGCGAGCGCCGGCGCGAGCCGGAGGCGATAGGCGATGTGCGACCCGGTCGTCTCCCGGAGGTTTACCGCCGCATGCACGGAGAAGAGTTTGGGATAGAACGCCTCGAAGCGATTGGTGAAGTCCGAGATCATGCCAAGCTCCACCGCGTCGGCCGTCTCGTGCTTCGAGGAGGTGAGCGGCGGACGGACGCCGAGCTCCCCGAAGATGGGTCCGGCGGAGTGGAATTCGAGGCCGATGTAGGGATTTCCGATCGTGCTGCCTTCGTTCGGGGTGTAGTTGTAGACGTAAGGGTCGGTGTCGGGCGTGCCCGCTCCGATGCGGGCGTACGGAACCTCACCCACGAACCAGAGCCGCGAGGCGACGGGAACGCGGGCCGTGAGCGCCATGACCGGCGAGAATGCGGCCTCATTCGCATTCTCGATGTTCGGCTTCACGGCCTCCAACGTGACCGACAGGTCGCGGTCCCGCGGAATCCAGATCGATTGGGCCGCGACCGGGGGCGGCCCGTGGAGCGCCGCCGCGGAAGCCGCGGACACGACAAAGAGTCGTACGAAGCGTCGAAACATGGGACCCCCCTTTTCCGCTGCGGTGAGCGAACGCGCCCGAGGCTCGGGCCGCCACTCGGTACAACGACGGTTCCGGGCCGAGCGCACGGGCGATGACGATTCCCGGCGCGACCGCCGGCAGGGAAAGCCGTCGTCCGCGCGGCCCGGAGATGTGTTTCCCGCCATCGTGTGTCGCGTTTTCCAGCGGCGGCAAGGGAGACCTTGGGAGCATGGCGGCGGTTCCAGGCCGTGCCTATCGTCCCCTTTGGACGGGTCTCGCGCGCCATTCGGGGCTCGCGTGCCGTCTCCGGTCCCCCCGGTACCTGACCAAGGAGGACGACGATGAAGACTCGGTGGAGCGTGGTGTCGGCTTTGGCCGCGGCCGCTCTGCTCGCCGCATGCGCGGCGGCCGCCGCGCCGGCCGCGAAGGAGAAGGCGCCCGACGGAAAGGCGCTGTTCACGGCACAGAAATGCAATAGCTGCCATTCGGTCGAGGCGGAGAAGATCGAGCGCAAGGCTTCGGCGGCGGCCGCGGCGAGCGCGACGGCCAAGAAGAAGCCGGATCTCTCGGGGATCGGCGCCAAGAAAGACGCGGCCTGGATCTCCAAGTACGTCTCCAAAGAGGAGAAGCTGGACAACAAGCTCCACCCCTCCACCAAGTTCAAGGGGACGCCGGAGGAGCTGACGACCCTCTCGGACTGGCTCGCTTCGCTGAAGACGCCGGCGAAGGGGGAGAAGGAGGCCGCCGCGAAGTAACGCGGCGCCGTCCGCACGATACCCGGGCGCGGTCCATCACGGGCCGCGCCCGTTTCCGTTGGGACCAGCCCGATGATCCGGTCCCGCCGTTGAATCTCACAACACCACCGCTGAATTTCTCCACATCCGCCGCAAGGGTCGCCTCCCGCGTCGGGTAAAGCTCACGTTCCGCCGCTCCGCGCGCGCTCCGGCGTAGAGCATCTCAACGATCGCCCGCGCGCAGGGCGTTGCCGATTTCCACACGCGGCGCGAAATCGTCGCCCGCAATTCCGCCGCGCGCCGCGCGTTGGCGTGCGCGACCGGGCGCTCCGCGCGCGCGTGGCACCGCGATTGCGTTCCTCCGTCACGCGAGTGCTTGTGCCTCGCCTCTTGGAAGGGAGGACGGTCATGGTTGCGATCCTCGTTCTGCTCACCTTCATCATCCTCGTCGCGGCGGCCTGGATCATGACGTTCGGCCGGGTGACCGCGACGGAGGGCGTCGAAGCCGATGCCGGTCTTCGCGCGCCCCCGATTCCCGAGCCGGAGTCGCTCTCCGGCGCGCCTTCGTATCTGCATCCCGGCCACGTCTGGGTGCGCCTCGCTCCCGACGGGATCGCCATGGCCGGCGCTTCCGAGTTCGCGTCGAACTTCGTCGGCTCGCTCGCGCGCGTCGAGGCTCCCGAGGAAGGGACCGAGCTGCGCCAGGGAGAGCCGGCGTGGACCCTCGTCTCGGGCAAGGACCGGCGCCTGACCCAGGCGATGCCGCTGGACGGAACGATCGTCGCGGTGAACCGCGCGATCGCCGACCGGCGCGCCGGCACGTCGCCGCGGAAGGGCGACTGGATCCTCGCGATCCGGCCGGCCCGGCTCGCGGAGAACATCCAGAACCTGATCGGCGGATCGCTCGCCGACGCGTGGCAGGAGGCCGCGACGCTCCGGATGAACGCGGCGCTCGCGCCGGCCATCGGCCGCGTGGCGAACGACGGCGGCGTCTGGCTCGAAAACTTCGGGGATCTCCTCGACGAGTCGGACTGGCAGAAGCTGCGCGAGGGCCTCTTCCCGCCGCAACAGGGCGTCATCGTTCACTAGCGCATCAGGGGATTGGGGGGCGTATGAACCGCAGGAGTTTTCTCAAGACGCTCGGCCTGGCCGGTGCCACGGTCGTGTGTCCCCGGGTCGCCGGGGCGGCGGAGCCCTCGGGCGGCGGTGAGCCGTACGGCGTCCTGGTGGATACGACGCGCTGCGTGGGGTGCAACACCTGCACCGCCGCCTGCGCGGAGGCGAACGGGCTGCCGGAACCGAAGGATCCCGAGGCCGTGACGACGCCGACCACGACGCAGTGGACGGCGATCGGACGCTACAAGACCTCGAAGGGCGAGGTGTTCGCGAAGCATCAGTGCATGCACTGCCAGGTTCCGGCGTGCGGCGCGGCCTGCCTCACGCAGGCGATGCACAAGACCGCGGCGGGACCCGTGGTCTGGCGCGAGGACAAGTGCATGGGATGCCGGTTCTGCATGGTGTCGTGCCCGTTCGGCGTGCCGAAGTTCGAGTACTCGAGCGCGAACCCGCGCATCCGGAAGTGCGTCATGTGCGCCGGGAGGCTCCAGAAAGGGCAGCAGCCGGCGTGCGTCGAGAACTGCCCCGAGGGAGCGCTCACGTTCGGCAAGCGGAGCGACCTGCTCCGCGAGGCGCACCAGCGGATCGTGAAGAATCCCGAGCAGTACGTGGATGCCGTCTACGGCGAGCGGGAGGCGGGCGGGACGTCGTGGCTCTACCTGGCCGGCGTTCCCTTCGACCAGATCGGGCTTCCCACCAACGTCGAGGAGACGGCCTACCCCAATCTCACCACGTCGTTCCTCTACAGCGTGCCGACGGTGCTCACCCTCGCGCCGGCGTTCATGCTCGGCGTCTCCCGCGCGATCCGTTCGGACCGGAACGGGCACGGGAACGGGAATGGAAACGGGAACGGACACGCGAACGGCAACGGCCACGAGAACGGGAACGGCGACGGCGTCGAGGCCTCGGCTCGGTCGAACGCTGCCGGGTCCGACAAGGAGGTGCGGTCATGAACGAAGCGCGGTCGGTCACCGGGAGCGAGCCGGGCGGCGCGCGTCAGGTCGTGCGCTTCCTCCTCTCGGAGCTCAAGCCGAAGGGCCCTCTGCTCACGCCCTTCAACCTGGTCTCGGTCCCGATCATCCTTGCGGCGGCCGTGATCCTCTGGTTCCGCTTCACGCGGGGCCTTGCCTCGGTGACGAACCTCTCGCAGGACGTCCCGTGGGGCCTCTGGATCGGATTCGACGTCGTCACGGGCGTCGCGTTCGCGGGGGGCGCGTACGTCATCACGTTCCTCGTCTACATCCTCGGCCGGGAGAAGTACCACCCGATCGTGCGGGTCACGGTCCTGAACGGGTTCCTGGCCTACGTCTTCTACGCCGGCGCGCTGCTCCTCGATCTGGGGCGGCCCTGGAAGGTGATCAACCCGATCATCGGCAACTCGTTCGGCGTGAGCTCCGTCCTCTTCCTGGTCGCCTGGCACTTCATGCTCTACATGATGGCGGCCTTCATCGAGTTCTCGCCCGCTGTCGCGGAGTGGCTCGGCTTCCGGAAGCTGCGGAAGATCCTCGGCCGGCTCACCGTGGGGGCCGTGATCTTCGGCGTCACGCTCTCGATGCTCCACCAGTCGGGGCTCGGGGCGCTCTATCTCATGGCGAAGGGGAAGATCCATCCGCTCTGGTACTCGGAGTTCATCCCGATCTACTTCTTCGTCTCGAGCATCTTCGCGGGCCTCTCGCTGGTCATCTTCGAGGGGACCATCAGCCGGCGGGTGTTCGCCACGCGCATGAGCGAGGAGCACCACGCCCAGCACGACGACATCGTGCTCGGGCTCTCGAAAATCTGCGCCGGGACCATGTTCGCCTATCTCTTCCTCAAGGTCCTCGATCTCGTGCACGGCCAGAAGCTCGACCTTCTGACCACGCCGATGGGGCAGTGGTACCTCCTCGAGATCCTCGGGCTCGTCCTCGTGCCGATGATCCTCTTCACCGAGGCCGTCCGGTGGCGGAGCCAGGCTCTGTGCAAGGCCGGGGCGGCGCTCGCGCTGCTGGGGATCCTGATGAATCGCCTCAACGTCTCGGTCATCGGGTTCCAGTGGACCGCGCCGGTGCGCTACGTGCCGACCGCCTGGGAGGTGATCGTGACGCTCGGCGTCGTCTTCTCCGAGATCTGGATGTTCCGTTGGGTCGTCAATCGCATGCCGGTGCTGAGCGCGCCGCCCGCGTGGGCTCGGGAAGAAGTGCCCGCCGCGAACGGCGCCCGGCCCGAGGCGGCATAGGCGGGGGGCATCGACATGAAAACGATCATCGTCGCCGATCCGTTGGCCACGAAGGGAATCGAGTACCTGGTCGTGCTGGTCTTCCTCGGCGTGCTGCCATTCTTCTGGCGGTATCTGAACGGCACGCCGCGGCTCGTCGCGGAGCGGGCGCTCGCCCGCGCCGGAGCGCCGAGCCGGTGGTTCCGGCTGCCCGAGGGAGCGCTCTTCCATCCGGGACACACCTGGGCGATGCCGGCCGGTGGGGGGCGCTTCCGCATCGGCGTCGACGACTTCGCCCAGAAGGTGCTCGGCGGCGCGGTCGCCATCGCGCTGCCGGACGTCGGCGCGCGCATCGCGAGCGGCGGCCCGGGGTGGACGATGGACGTGGCGGGTGCGCGGTTCGACCTGCCCGCTCCGGTGGCCGGGCGCGTGGTCGCCCGGAACGAGGCCGCGCTCCGCGATCCCGGTCTCATCAACGGCGACCCGTACGGACGGGGATGGCTCCTGGAGATCGAGGCGCCGCGCTGGAGATCGGGCGCGCGCTCGCTCCTCCAGGGGGCACGGGCCGAGCGGTGGCTCGCGCGCGCGGAGGAAGGGCTGCGGGCCCACATGAGCCCCGAGGTCGGGGCGGTGCTGCAGGACGGCGGCGTGCCCGTGTCCGGAATCGCGCGCGCGCTGTCGTCCGACGAACGTTGGGAGTCGCTGGCGAGGGAGCTCCTCGCCCGCCGTTGACGTGCCCCGTTTCCTGGAAGCGCCCGCGGCGCGGGCGCTCCGAGGTGCGATGAGGTGTGATGATGGATCGGCGCCCGGAAGACCCAGGGACGTATCGAGTGTTCCCCGAGCACGCGCAGCCGTGCGTCTGGATGGCGGCCGGGTTCCTGAGCTACAAGCTCTGCGATCGCGACTTCGACTGCGAGCACTGCCCGCTCGACGCCGCGATCCACGGCGGTCATCCGGCGCCGGCGAGCGATGAGGAGTCGCCGCAGCCGGACTGGGGGATCCGCGAGGGGATCGCCCACCACCCGGTCTACGGATGGGTGGCCGACGACGGCCCGGGCCGGGTCCGGTGGGGGATCGACGGGTTCACCGCCCGGCTCCTCGACCACCTGACCGAGGTCGTCCTTCCCGCCGCCGGCGCCGAGCTGGCCCACGGCAACGTGGCCTGCTGGGTGCTGGACGACGGCGAGCTGGTGCCGCTCCGTTCCCCCGTCTCGGGCAAGGTGACGAAGACCAACCCCGCGCTCTCGCGGGACCCCGCGCTCGTGATCCACGAGCCGTACGGGGCGGGATGGCTGATCGAGATGGAGTGCCGGGGCGGAGCCGCGGCCCAGCCGGGAATCGCGGGCGCGGCCGAGCGGCGGGCGAGGATCGCCCGCCAGGTCCAGCGGCTCCATCGGGGCGCGATGGCCTATCTGCGTGCCGAGCCCGGCGTCGGGCCGACCGCCCAGGACGGAGGGCAGCGGCTCTCGGACCTCCGGCGCATGCTCGGCCGGGACCGCTACCACAGGCTCGTATTTCCGCTGCTGCGTTGAGGAAAGCCCGGTCGACGGAAGCCCGCGGGGTCGACTTTTGGCCCATATCCTGCCGGGGGCCGCGCGGGTGTAGAGTTCTTCTACAGCCAGACGCGGCGGCGGGGAGGTGGTGTTGTCCACGCTGCAGACAGATTCCCGCTGGACCCACAGGGCGAAGGCGGTCTTCTCCTCGCTGAGCCTCCGGCTTTTTCTATCCCTCACTGCCGTCATCTTCGCCGCCTTCATCGTCTACACCTGGATCAGCGTCCGCGCGGCCTCCCGCCAGTACGAGCGCGCCCTCTACGAGGGTGCGGTCCGGTTCTCCGACCTGATCGAGCGGTCGACCGAGTACGGGATGCTCGTGAACCGGAAGGACGAGGTCCATCACGTCATCCAGGCGATCGCGCAGGCCCCCGACATGGAGGGCGTGCGGATCTACGACAAGAACGGCGCGATCGTCTTCTCGGCCGACTCGACCGAGATCGGTCGAAGCGTCGATCTCACGGCCGAGGCCTGCGTCACCTGCCACGGGCAGGGGACGCCGCTCCGCTCCGTGCCCGACCGGGCCCGCGTGCGCGTCTTCCGGAACAGTGGCGGACGCGTCATGGGCGTCGTGAACGCGATCGAGAACCGGCCGCAGTGCGCCCGCGCGGGCTGCCACGTCGCGCCCGAAAAACAGAGCGTCCTCGGCGTGCTCGACGTCCGCATGTCGCTCGCGAAGCAGGACGCCCGGCTCGCGTCGGCGCGCCGGCGCGCGTTCCTGGGCGCGCTCGCCGTGGCCCTCGCCGCGGGACTCGTCTCGGCCCTTTTCATCTTCCGCGTGGTGCGCCGTCCCGTGCGCCGTCTCATCCAGGGAGCGCGCCGCGTCGCCTCCGGCGACCTGAACGCGGAGATCCCGGTCGAGGGGCGCTCGGAGCTCGCCGAGCTGGCCGGCGCCTTCAACGACATGACCCGTGAGCTTCGCCTCGCCCGGCGCGAGCTGACCGACTGGTCGGGGCAGCTCGAGACCCGGCTCCAGGAGCGCACCACGGAGCTCACCCGCGCGCAGCGCGAGGTGGCCCACATGGACAAGACGGCCTCGCTCGGCCGCCTCGCGGCCACGGTGGCTCACGAGCTCAACAACCCGCTCGGCGGGATCCTGAACTACGCGAAGCTCACGTCGCGGACGCTCCGCGAGGGGAGCGTGGACGAGACGCTCCGCCGCGAGGCGGACGGCTATCTCACGATCATCCAGCGGGAGGCCGACCGCTGCGGCGTGATCGTGCGGAACCTGCTCATCTTCGCGCGGCGGAGCGGCGCGCCCATGGGCCCGCACACGCTCCGGCCGATCGTGGAGCGCGCCCTCATGCTGGTGCGCCACCACCTCGAGATCTCGTCGATCCGGCTCGAGGTCGCGCCGTTCGACGGCGACGACTCCCTCGTCTGCGACGCCGACCAGGTCCACCAGGCGCTGGTCGCGCTCTTCGTGAACGCGGTCGAGGCGATGCCGCAGGGCGGGACGCTCCGCGTCGGGATCACGGGCACGGCCGCCGAGCTCCGGATCTCGATCGCGGACACGGGCGTCGGCATCCCGCCCGAGATCCGGGATCACATCTTCGAGCCGTTCTTCTCCACGAAGGACCGTCAGGAGGGGGTCGGCCTCGGGCTCGCCGTCGTGCACGGGATCGTGCAGCGCCACGGCGGGCGGATCGAGGTCGAATCCGAGGTCCAGCGTGGCACCGTCTTCCACCTGATCCTCCCGCGCCGGCCCTCCGGACCGGGAGTCGACGACGCGGGCGACGGAGCCCGGAGCGCGGGAGCTCCCGCGTTGAGCGGAGTTCAATGATGGCCGTGCGCGAGCGAGAAGTGCCGGTGGCGCCGGACCTGGGGAGCGTCCTGATCGTGGACGACGAGTTCTCGATGCGGGACTCCCTGGTCCACTGGTTCGAGAAGGACGGATACCGGACGGGGAGCGCCCAGGATGGGCGCGAGGCGCTCCAGCGCCTCGAGGAGCAGGACTGGGACACGGTGCTCCTCGACATCAAGATGCCGGGGATGGACGGCCTGGAGCTGCAGCGCCGGATCCGCGAGGTCGACCCGGACCTCCCGATCATCATGATCACCGCCTTCGCCTCCGTCGATTCGGCGGTGCAGGCGCTCAAGGAGGGCGCCTTCGACTACGTCACGAAGCCGATCGATCCCGACGAGCTGAGCCACCTCGTGCGGCGGGCGATCGAGCGGCGGAGGCTGCAGCGCGAGAACGCGCAGCTCCGGCGGAACGTCGACCAGCTCTCCACGCCCACCACGATCGTCGGCGCGAGCGGCGCGATGCAGAAGGTGCTCGAGCTGGTCGCCTCGGTCGCGCAGACCGATACGACGGTCCTGATCCGGGGCGAGAGCGGCACGGGGAAGGAGCTGATCGCGCAGACGATCCACGCGAACAGCCGCCGGCGCTACTTCCCGATCGTCCCCGTGAACTGCGGCGCCGTGCCCGAGTCGCTCCTCGAGAGCGAGCTCTTCGGGCACGAGAAGGGGGCCTTCACCGGCGCCCAGTACCGCCGCAAGGGGAAGCTCGAGATGGCCGACGGCGGGACGCTCTTCCTCGACGAGATCGGGACGATCAGCCTCCCGATGCAGGTGAACCTGCTGCGCGTCCTCGAGACCAAGGAGTTCACGCGCGTCGGCGGGACGAAGCCGGTGCGGGTCGACTTCCGCGTGATCTGCGCGACCAACCAGGACCTCGAGCGCCAGGTGAAGGAGGGGACGTTCCGCGAGGACCTCTACTTCCGGCTGAACGTCGTGACGGTCTCGCTCCCGCCGCTCCGGGAGCGGCGGCAGGACATCCCGCTCCTCGCGCAGCATCTCCTGACCAAGTACGCGCAGGAGATGAACCGCCCGTTCACGGGGTTCGACCCCGCGGCCATGGACCTCATGGTCCGGTACGAGTGGCCGGGGAACGTGCGCGAGCTGGCGAACGCAATGGAGCGCGCGCTGGTGGTCGGGAAGGGGCCGCTCGTCGCCGCCGAGGACCTGCCGATGCGGCTGAACGAGAAGACCGGCCCGCCCGCGGGAGACTCGCTCGCCGACGTGGAGAAGGCGCAGATCCGGCTGATCCTCGAGCGCACGGGAGGGAACATCACGCGCGCGGCGGAGATCCTCCAGATCGACCGGGTCACGCTCTACAACAAGATCAAGAAGTACGGCCTCCGCTCGTAGGCCCGCGCCATGTCCGTCCCCGGCATCGACCTCGTGCCGATCTACTTCACGGGGCGCGACGAGAGCCTGCACCGGTTGGGCGCGGCGCTCGAGCGCGACTTCCGGGTCTCCGTGCGCTACCGGAATCCCTGGTTCGACCCAGAAGCTGCGTTCGACGCGGGGCGGGGCCAGTATCGGGCGACGCTGTTGCTCAAGGCGCTTCTGGACGATCCCTCGCCGGACCGCGCCGAGCGGGTGCTGGGCGTGACGAACGTGGACCTCTTCACGCCGGTTCTCACCTACGTCTTCGGCGAGGCGCAGCTCGGCGGCCGCGCGGCGGTCGTCTCCTGTCACCGGCTCCGGAGTGAGGCGTACGGTCTACCCGCCGATCCCCGGCTGTTGTACGAGCGGCTGCACAAGGAGGCGGTGCACGAGCTGGGGCACACGTACGGGCTCCTGCACTGCGCCGCGATCGGCTGCGTGATGGGCGCCTCGTCGTATGCCGAGGAGATCGAGCTGAAGGGCGCCTCGTTCTGCCAGCGCTGCCGGGGCGTGGTACTCTCCGCGCATGCCGCGTCGTGAGAAGAATGCGGGTGCAGGAGCCGCGCGACGTGCGCGCGCTGAGAGGGCGGCCGGCGCGCCAGCCGCGACGGCCCTCGCGGAAGACGACGCCACGACGCTCCTCCGGCTGAATCGCGAGCTGCTGGAGGCGATCGTCTCCGGCGACTGGGATCGCTACCGTTCGCTCTGCGATCCCTCCGTCACCTGCTTCGAGCCGGAGGCGCGCGGAGAGCTGGTCGAGGGTCTCGACTTCCACCGTTTCTATTTCGTGGAGCGCCGCGCCGCCGATGGGGCGCAGACCACGCTCATCGGGCCGCGCGTGCGGATGCTCGGGCCGGATGCCGCCGTGGTGACGTACGTGCGCCTGGTCCAGTCGCGCGGCACGGGCGGGGCCGCCACGGCGCGGTTCGAGGAGACGCGGGTCTGGCGGCGCCGGGAGGGCGCCTGGCTCCTCGTTCACCTTCATCGCTCCGCGAATCCCTGAACGGCTACGTGTGAAGAAACGCGCGCGGGCCGAGCTCCCCGCACCCGACCTCCGACCCGGCCCGCTGGTTCCGGCCGCGTCGATCGCCTACGCCGTCGCGGTCGTGATCTCGCTCGTGGTCGTACCGCTTCCCGCGGCGCGCGTCGTCCGCGTCGCCGGCTGCGCCCTGGCTGCGTTCGCGCTCTTCTGGGAGAGCGGCCGCGGCCGTGACCGATTCAAGACCGGCGCCTGGACTGCGATCGTCTTTGCCGCGGGGTGGGCCGACTCCGCCGCGGGCGCTCCGGCGGGAGGCGTCTTCGGACTCGCCCTCGTCCTGGGCGTCTTCCTTCAGCGAGCCCTTGCGCCGTGGGTGCGCGCGCGCCGCTCCGGCTGGCTCGCGCTGCTCGCGCTCGCGGGGATCGCCCCCTTCTTCTTCCACTGGGGAGCCGGAGGCGCCGTGGTGGCTCAGGGCGCCGGATCGATCGCCCGGGCGACCGCCGCGGCCGCGGGCGAGTCGGCGCTCGTCCGGCTCGACCGCGCGCTCTACACCCTCGTCACGGCCTGGGTCTTTCTCGCCGGGGTCCGCGCGGTGGGGGAGCTGCTGCGCCGATGGATCCGCCGCGCGCGCGTCCGCACGAAGCTCCTCGTCGCCTTCGCCATCTTCGCGATCACCCCCGCGGCCCTCGCATTCGCCTACGCCGTGATCGCAGGATGGTTCCATGCGGGGAGCCTCCGCGCATCGGTGATCGACGGCCAGCTCGAAGCCGCCTCCGGTGGGCGCGGCGTGATCGAGCGGGCGCAGCGCGATGCGCCGCCGCGGAGTGGCGGGGACCTGGCCGCGCGGATCGAGCGCGAGCGGCCGGTGCTCGAGGACCGGGGGCTCTGGGCGATCGCCTGGGAGCGGGATGCGAACGGCTGGCAGGAGGCGGGCCGCTTCGGCCCCGACTCCCTCTTCCGTCCCGCGGCCGCGCCGATGTCGGACTCGGGAGCGGTGGTGCGCGGGCTCGCCTGCCGGGGCGGACGGTTCTGGTGGGTCGAATCGGCGCTCTGGCCGCGCGGCGGCGACACGCTCGCGCTGCAGACGTTCGAGGCGGTGGACACCACTCGCCTGAGCCGGCTCGCGCGGATCCTCCGCTGCGACGCGATCCTCGTCACGTCGTCCACCATATCCTCGGGCGGCACCACCATCACGATCAGTGTGGGGCCGCCGAAGGTGGCCGAGGTGAGGGGGGTCCGGGCGACGAGGGGCGGATTGACGGTGGGCCGGTCGAAGCTCGACGCGCTTTCCGATTCGGCCGCGATCGATTCCCTCGAGCGCCTGGGCGATCTCGCGGTCGTGGGGGGCGGCGCGTACACGCGCGCCAAGGCATTGGCCGATTTCCGAGGTCCCACGAGCGGAGGCGCTACGCCGCGCTGCTATATGTGGACCGGGGCGGGATGGCGCCGCGGAGAGGCCCTCCTCCTGGTCCATTCTCCGGCTTCCGAGTCGTTCCGCTATTCGGGCCTCGATCTCGGGCCCATCACGACCGCGGCGCGTATCGCGCTCATCGTGATCGCCGTCTTCTTCCTGGGGGTGGAGCTCGTTTCCCTCGTCGTGGGGTCGCGCGTCGCGCGCTACATCACGAGCGGCGCGGCGAGCTTGCGCGCCGCAGCGGCCTCGATCGGGAAGGGGGACTTCTCGGCCCGGGTGACGGTCCCTTCCGAGGACGAGCTGGGCGATCTGGCCGCCTCGTTCAACCGGATGGCGGAGGGCCTCGAGGAAGGGCAGCGCGCGGTCATCGAGCGGGAGCAGATGCGCCGCGAGCTCGAGCTGGCTCGACGGATCCAGTCCCGCTTGCTTCCCCTGGGGCCGCCCTCGCTGCCGCGGCTCGACATCGCCGCGGCGAATGCGATGAGCCAGCAGGTGGGGGGCGACTACTACGACTTCATCTCGCTCGAGGACGGGCGGGTCGGCTTCTGCATCGCCGACGTGGCGGGGAAAGGGGTCGCCGCCGCGCTGTTGATGAGCAGCGTGAAGACGGCGCTCGTCTCGAGTGCCGCGGTGGAGACCGCGCCGGACCGGCTCACCACCCGCGTGAACCGGTTGTTGGAGCAGAGCATCGAGCCCGGCCGGTTCGTGACGTTCTTCCTCGCGACGCTCGATCCCGCGACGCTGCGGCTCGACTACGTGAACGCGGGACACCCGGCGCCGATGCTGCTGCGGGCGACCGGCGGAACGGAGCGGCTCGAGGTGGGCGGCCTGATCCTCGGGATCGACCCGTCCGCGTCGTTCCAGTCGGGGAGCTTGACGCTCGCGCCGGGAGATCTCCTCGCGCTGTTCACGGATGGCGTGACCGAAGCGCAGGGAGCCGGCGAGGAGCTGTTTGGCGACGAGCGGATCGAGGCGACGCTGCGCCTGAACCGCGAACGCCGCGCCGAGGGAGTTCTGAATTCACTGATCGCGGCGGTCAAGGAGTACGAGGGAGAGCGGGGGCCGTCGGATGATCTCACGGCGATCGTGGTGAAGGTGGAGGTGGGGATGGGGAGTTGAGATGGCCGGATGCGTTTGTGACGGGGCGTGAGCCGGTCCCGTCGCACCCCGGACTGGAGTCCGTCAGGTTCAAGAAAATGAGCCGTTGTCTAGAAAGACAGAAGAATTATCTTGACATGTCGCTCCGGTGATAACAGCCATATATCGTAGCGCCATTCTGTAGCACCCCGCCAAGGCTTCTCCAGCCATCCTAGAGGGCGACCGCGTCCGTCTAGGGTCTAGCCAAGACCCGCTAATAATCGAACGCCCATGGGCCCTCCCTCGCTCCTGAGATCCCCCATGGTATAAATAGAGTACCCCACGACGGCGGGCCGAAAAGCGGCTCCCGTCGACCCGCCAGACCCTCCCGCGACAGGTGTTTCGATGAAGACTCTGGCCCATCTCAGCGATGCCGTACTCCGCCGTGAACTGATCGCCGCCGTCGCGCGCGACCGCATCACCACCGCCGAGCTCCTGGCCCACATTGCCGAGTTCGACGCCCGCAAGCTGTACGTCCCCGAGGGCTATTCCTCGATGCACGCCTACTGTATCGGAGAGCTGCATCTCTCGGAGGACGCCGCGGCGAAGCGGATCCAGGCGGCTCGAGCTGCGCGGAAGTTCCCTGGCCTCCTCGTGGCACTGGCCGAGGGAAGACTCCACCTCACCGCGGTCTGTCTCCTCGCTCCGCATCTCACGGCCGAGAATGTGGACGAGCTGATCGAGGCAGCGACCCACCGGCGGAAGATCGATGTCGAGGTCTCGCTCGCCCGGCGCTTTCCGGCTCCCTCGGTTCCGGAGCTGCCGGCGTCGATCCGCGTCCTATCGGCGTCGAGCCTTCCTCGGCAACATGCGCCAGCGCATGTTGGATCGGGCGACCTGCTCGCGATGGGCGATGGCGGGTCGCCTTACGTGGATGGCGACGAGCATGCGCCAGCGCATGTTGGTGGTGGCGAGCATGCGCCAGGGCATGTTGGAGGCGGCGAGCATGCGCCAGCGCATGTTGCGAGCGAACGTGCGGCCGGGATCTCGGAGCGGTTTCTCGTCCAAATGACGATCGATAAAGACACCTACGAGAAGCTGCGCCATGCCCAGTCGCTGCTCAGCCATTCGATTCGGAGCGGAGACCTGGCTCTGGTGCTGGGCCGTGCCCTGGACGCCCTCATCGCTCAGCTTGAGAAGCGGAAGTTGGGAGCTGGAGGCGCCCGAGGCGCTCGACGGGCCCCGATGAGCGTGCTCGGCCGTTCGGCCCTTCGAAATCGCCACATCCCAGCCCACATCCGCCGTGCCGTATGGGAGCGGGACGGAGGTCGATGCACGTTCGTGAGCAAGAGTGGCCATCGCTGCGGGGAGCGACGGTTTCTCGAGTTCGATCATGTCGAGCCGGTCGCGCGGGGTGGAACGTCGACGGTGAACGGGCTCCGGCTGCGCTGTCGTGCGCATAACCAGTACGAGGCGGAGCGTGTCTTCGGAGCAGGGTTCATGGAGCGCAAGCGTGAGGGTGCCCGGCTCGCCTCAGCCGGCAACCGCTCTGCTGCTCAGAATCGCGCTCGGGCACGAACGCGTGCAGTAGCCGAAGAGCAGGCGGCACAGGCCGTGATCCGGGAACTGACACAGGATGTGCTCGCAGGGCTTCGCGGCCTGGGCTGCCGAGTGGATGAAGCTCGGCGAGCCGCCCAGTTCACCGAAACCCTCGGAGGAGCTTCGCTCGAGGAACGGATGCGTGCCGCCCTGGGGTATATCAGCCGTCGATTCACCCATGGATCTGCGTCAGCGGGATGAATCGTCCTGCCTGTGTGGAGACAGTGGGCGACGGCCCCGGCGAGCACGCGGCGACGGGCCGCCTGCGATTTGCGCGATCTACAGCGTGTAGAGCCGATGCGCGGCGATCAGGTGCTGCATCGCCTCCGCGCGGCGGCCCAGTTCGTCCAGCACGAGTCCCAGGTTGTAGTGCGCGTCGGCGAAATCCGGATCGCACTCGATGGCGCGGGCGTACGCGTCGGCCGCGGCCTGGGGGCATTGGCGATCCTCGAGGAGCACCCCGAGGTTGAAGTGCGCCGTCGCGTCCTGCGGGTCGCATTCGATCGCGCGGCGATAGCGGGCTTCGGCGCTGCCGAGCGCGCCCGCCTTGTGGTCGAGGCGCCCCAGGTTCAAGTGCGCGTCGGCGTATTCGGGGTCGGCGTCGATCGCCTGGAGATAGGCCTGCCGGGCTTCGAGGGGGGACGAGCTCTCGAGCTCGCAGCCAAGGTGGAACCACTGCTCGGCTGAAAGCGTTGCATCAGCCTTGGAGTCGGCGGATTCATTCGTACGGTCGGCGTCGATCTCGAGGCGCTCCGGTCCAGCGGCTTGCCACGTGGCCCCATCGCCTCGCACGCCGTCGGGCCGCAACGGCAGGACCTCCGCGACGCGCGCTGCGCGTTTCGGCCGATCGGGGACCATGGCGATGGTCGCGTCGCTCGACTGGGATTCCGCCGCGCGAGGCGCCTCACCACTCCCGGCATGTCCCTTCACGCTCTCCGCGTCGAAATCGAGCAGGAACTGACCCGAATCGGGCTGCCACGGCGCGGTTCCATCCCAGGCCACCGCGCGGTTTCCGCTGGCGAGGATGCGAATGCTCGTGAGGGGGCGATCGTCGGTGAGCTGGCGGCGCAGGGAGGTCCAGATGCGGCGGATGCGCCGAGGAGACACTCCCGATTCGAGGAGACCGCGCGTGGTGCGCAGGAGCAGCAGCTGCTGAAACGTGAACTGGGGACGCCCGTCGGAGCCGGGGCGGGGAACCACGCCGCCCATGCGGGCCCACGTACGGACGCGGGGCTCGGACGCATGGAGAATCCGGGCCGCTTCCTCCGTGGAGAACTGCCTCATCGCGTCCATGCCCGCCCGCCCCTCACATCACTTCCGGCCGCTCCGTTCCCACGCGGAGCGGCCGCGCGACCCTACCGTGCCGCCCGCTTTCCTGCCTTCACCGGCGTGGCCGCCGCCGCCGAGGCCCGCTTCGCCTTCGCGGCCGGCTTCCGCGCCTTCGGCGCCTCGTCGTCCGCCGCCGCCCGCGCCTCGAGGCTCTGCTTCAACGCCTCCATGAGGTCGATCACCTGCGTCCGCTGCGCCTGCGGCGCCGCCGCGGTGATCTCCTTGCCTTCGATCTTCTGCTCCGCGATCGCGAGGACGCGGCCGCGATACTCGTCGTGGTACTGGTCCGGCTTGAACTCCGCGCTCGAGAGCTCTTCGATCAACCGCTGCGCGAGCGCGAGCTCGCCCGGCTTGATCGAGGCGTTCGAGCCCTTATCGATCTCCGAGAAATCCCGGATCTCGTCCGCGAAGTACATGGCGTGGAGCATCAGCCCGCCCTGGCTCGCGCGGATCAGGACCAGGCTCTCCTTGCCGCGCATGACGTACTTGGCGAGCGCGACGCGCTCCGCCTGCTCCATCGCGTCGCAGAGGAGCCGGTACGCCTTGTCGCCTCCCTTGTCGGGACCCAGATAATAGGACTTCTCGAAGTAGATCGGGTCGACTTGTTCGAGCGGAACGAACTCCGTGATGTCGATCGACTGCGACGACTCGGCCTCGAGCTGCTTCAGCTCGTCCTCCGTGAAGCGGACGTACTGATCCTTGGCGAACTCGTATCCCTTCACGAGCGTCGTGCGGTCCACCGTTTCGTTGCAGGAAGGGCAGAAGATCTGCTGCTTGATCCGGCCGCCGCACTTCTCGTGCAGCTGGTTGAACGAAACCCCGGCCGCGGACGCGGCCGTGAACATCTTGACCGGGATCGACACCAGTCCGAACGAGAGGGTGCCCGACCCGATGGAATGTGGGGGCATACCAGGTTTCCTCCGGGGTTTAAGCGAGGCTAACATTCGCCTCTGCTATACTCAACTCCAAGTGAAAGCATCGGTTCCACCGGGCGCTTGCTTGAGGCGCAAGTGCTTGCCCTGAGGCCTACTCCATGACTCCGAGCGGCCGCTCCTCCCTGGAAGACTATCGGCGGAAACGCGATCCTGCCCGCACGCCCGAGCCGTTCGGGCCCGAGGCCGCGTCTCCTTTGGATGCCGCCCTCCCCGGGCCCCGATTCGTGGTCCAGAAGCATTGGGCCCGAGCCCTCCACTACGACTTCCGGCTCGAGCTGGACGGCACCCTGAAGAGCTGGGCGGTCCCGAAGGGCCCTTCCACCCACGTCGAGGAGAAACGGCTCGCGGTCCACGTGGAGGACCACCCGCTCGAGTACGCCGATTTCGAGGGGACCATCCCGTCGGGCAACTACGGCGCGGGCTCGGTGATCGTCTGGGACCGCGGCTGGTACGGCTCGTTCAAGCCGGAGGATCTGCACGAGCAGTACGAGCGCGGGAAGATGGAGCTCACGCTGCACGGCTACAAGCTGCGCGGGCGCTGGACGCTCGTGCGGATGGGCAAGAAGGACAAGGAGTGGCTGTTACTGAAAAAGGACGACGACGCGGCCACGAAGACGGAGGCGATCGAGCGCTATCCCGAGTCGGTGATCTCGGGGCTCACGGTGGAGGAGATGCGCGACGTCCCGGGGACGCTCGAGGCCTTGTGGGAGCGCGTCCGGTCGCTCGAGGCGCCGCGGCGGGAGCTCGAGGCGCGCGAAGTCCCGCTCACGCTCGCGACGCCGGCCGCGAGCCCTCCACCCGGCGACGACTGGTCGTTCGAGATCAAGTACGACGGCGTGCGCGTGCGCGCCTCGCGCCAGGACGACGACGTCGTGCTCATCGGCCGGAGCGGCGAGGACGTGACGAAGCGCTACCCCGAGATCGCGGCGGCGCTCCGCGCGCTCGCCGTGCCGCGGTTTCTCGTCGACGGCGAGATCATCGCCGAGGACGAGCATGGGCGGCCCAGCTTCCAGCGGCTCCAGGCGCGCATGGGCCTCACGCGCCCGCGCGACGTCGCCGCGGCCATGCCGCAGGTTCCCGTGCGCGCGGTCTTTTTCGACGTGCTCGGTCTCGAAGGGCACGACCTCCGCGGCCTGCCGCTCCGGACGCGCCAGGAGCTGCTCGCCCGCGTGCTTCCGCCCCTGGGCGCGGCGCAGCGCTCGACCCACATCATCGGGCATGGCGAGGCCTTCTATGCGGCCGCGGCGGAGATGGGGCTGGAAGGGGTCGTCGCCAAAAGGCTCGAAAGCCGCTACGCCGGCCGGCGCACGCCCGACTGGGTCAAGGTGAAGTGCGACCGCCGGCAGGAGTTCGTGATCGGCGGCTACACCGAAGGGGCGCGCACGGGTTTCGGAGCGCTGCATGTCGGGGTCTACGAGGGCGGCCGGCTCGTCTACGTCACCAAGGTGGGGACCGGCTTCGACGTGGCGACGATCGCGGCGATCATCCAGAAGCTGGCGCCGCTCGCCCGCGCCACGTCGCCGTTCGAAGAGCGCTCCCCGACGGGACGGGGGCACCACTGGGTCGAGCCGAGACTCGTCTGCGAAGTGCGGTTCACCGAGTGGACGCGCGATGGCGGCCTCAGGCATCCGCTCTTCCTCGGGCTTCGCGACGACAAGAAGCCGGAGGAGTGCCGGCGGGAGGAGCCGGCGCGGATCGAAGCGTCGGCGGGGGGAGCGGACGACGACTCTGCAGCCGAACCGCCATCCATCGAAACGGAGCCAGTACGGGCCAGAGCGAGAATGCCGAGCGACCGTTCTGACGCACAGCGCGTCCAGGTCACCAATCCGAAAAAGGTCTTCTGGCCCGACGGGACCACGAAGGGCGATCTGGTGGCGTTCTACGAAACCGTCGCGCCGCTGCTGCTGCCGTATCTCCGCGATCGCCCCGTGGTCCTCACGCGCTATCCCGACGGCATCGAAGGGAAGTCGTTCTTTCAGAAGGACGCGCCGGTTTACGTTCCCGACTGGGTGCGAACGGAGACGATCTCCTCGGCGGAGGAGCGCGACATCCGCTACTTCGTGCTCGACGACCTCGAGGCGCTCCGGTACGTCGCGAACCTCGGCACGATCCCGATCCACGCGTGGAGCGCCCGCGTCGCCTCGATCGAGCGGCCCGACTGGATGGTGCTCGACCTCGATCCCAAGGAGGCGCCGTTCCTGCACGTCGTGCAGGTGGCCCACGCTCTCCATACTATTCTCGACCGTCTGGAGCTTCCCTCGTATCCCAAGACGTCGGGCGCGAGCGGGCTCCACGTGCTCGTGCCGATGGGTGCGCGCTACACGCACGAGGAGGTCCGGACGTTCGCCCGGCTCCTCGCGATGCTCACCGTGGAGGCGGTCCCCGAGATCTCCACGATCACGCGCGCCATCGGCGGGAGGGATGGAAAGGTCTACGTCGACTTCGGACAGAACGGGCGCGGGAATACGATCGTCGCTCCCTATTCCGTGCGCCCGCTCCCGGGCGCACCCGCGTCGTGTCCGCTCCGCTGGGACGAGGTGACGCCAAAGCTCGATCCGACGCGATTCACGATCCGAACCATTCCAAAGCGGTTCGAGGCGATGGAAGATCCGCTCATGCCGGTGCTCGGCGCCGGCGTGGACATGGCGGCGGCGATTACGGCGATCCAGAGGGGGATCAAGCGGTGACGCTCCTGTGCCGCGTGGCGGCCCGATGACCAACGCGACGGAGATGCGCTTTACGGCCAGCCGTTCGGCCGGCGAGGTCTCGGCGCTCCTCGTCCGCCCCGAGGGCGCGCGGCATCTCTACGTCTTCGGCCACGGCGCGGGAGCGGGGATGCGCCACCGGTTCATGGAGGCCGCCGCCGACGCGCTCGCGCGCCAGGGGATCGCGACGTTCCGGTATCAGTTCCCGTATCTCGAGAACGGGAGCCGCCGCCCCGACCCGCAGCCGATCCTCCTCGCCACGGTGCGCTCGGCCGTGGCGGCCGCGCGCGAGGCGGCGCCCGATCTGCCGCTCATCGCCGGCGGGAAATCGATGGGCGGCCGGATGACCTCGCTGGCCGCGGCGTCCGAAGGCGGACTGCCGGACGTGCGCGGGCTCGTCTTCTACGGCTTTCCGCTCCATCCCGCCGGGCAGCCCGGATCCGCCCGCGCGGACCACCTCGGCCGCGTTCCCGTGCCGATGCTCTTTCTCCAGGGGACGCGGGACAAGCTCGCCGACCTCGAGCTGCTCCGTCCCGTGCTGGACCGGACCGGGCCCGCGGCCACCCTGCACCTCGTGGAAGGCGGGGATCATTCGTTCGAGAAACTGAAGCGCGCGGGCGGGAGCCTCGCCGATACCCTCGACGAGCTCGCCGCGACCGTGGCGCAATGGGCGGACTCGCTGAAGGAGCGGCCATGAACATTCGTGCGGGCACGAGCGGCTGGTCGTACAAGGAGTGGAAGGGGTTCTTCTACCCCGAGAAGCTCGCGGCCAAGGACATGCTGCGCTACTACGCGGGGCACTTCCCGACCGTCGAGGTGAACAACACGTTCTACCGCATGCCGAATCTCGCCACGCTCGAGGGATGGGCCGCCGAGGTCCCCGACGACTTCACGTTCGTGCTGAAAGCCTCGAAGCGGATCACCCACGACAAGCGGCTGAACGACGTCGCCGATTCCGTGGAGTACCTCCTCCGAACCGCGGCCACGCTCGGCGCGAAGCTCGGACCGTTCCTGGTCCAGCTCCCGCCGTCGATGAAGAAGGACCTCCCGCGGCTGCGCGATTTCCTGCCTTTGTTGGGCCGCGCGCGCGCGGCGTTCGAGTTCCGCCACGCGTCGTGGTTCGAGGACGACGTCTACGCCGCGCTGCGCGAGTGCAACCAGGCCTGGTGCGTGGCCGACACCGGAGAAGCAGGGGACCCGCCGTTCGTCGCGACGGCGGACTGGGGCTATCTGCGCCTCCGGCGAGTGGAATACGCGGAGGGCGACGTGGCGGAATGGGCGCGGCGGGTGAAGGAACAGCCCTGGGGCGAGGCGTACGTCTTCTTCAAACACGAGGACGCGGGCACGGGCCCGAGGCTCGCGACCCAGTTCCTCGGGTTCTGTAACGAAACACAGCCGCTGTAGCAAAGCGCCGGGGCTTCCGCTCCCGCACTCTAGACCCGCAGCAGGACTCCTCGAGCTTCGGTCCCCGTGGCCTCCGAAATCCCGCGGGCGTACAGCGCGATCTGCCGCCGGTAGGATTCCGCCTGCGCCCCGATCTCCGCATCGGTCTTGAAGTCGACCACCGTCCACCGCCCGTCCTCACGGAACGCGAGGTCGGCCACGCATTCGAGCAGGGTGCCGTCGTCGATCCGGAGCAGGAGCGGCGTCTCGCGGCGGCACTCGCCGCGCGAGGCGGCCGTCGCCGCACGGCGGAGCAGGGGATGCGCGAGCGCCGCCTCGACGACGCGGGCGGCCGCGTCGCGCTCTTCGTCGGTGGCGCCCAGCAATCGGGCCTGCACCGTCGCGTGTCCCGCCACGCCGGTCGCGTCTCCCAAATCCACCACCGACAGGAGCGCGTGGACCAGGGTTCCGAATCGAGGGCCCTTGGGGCGGGCTCCGGCTGCCGCCGACTCCATGATCACGATCATGTCGGCGCCCTCGACCCGGGTATCGCCGGCGCGCACCCATTCGGTCGCTGCCTGCACGACGCGGGTGGGCTTTCGCCCCTCGGCCAGGGTTTCGTCCCGCTCCCAGCGCCAGCCCTCCCAGTCGGCGAGCGCGGTCTGCGAGCGCTCGCTCTCTTCGTCCACCTTCAGTATTTCGGTCTGGGCCAGCCCCAGCTCCGGGCGGACGTTCAGAGTGAGGAGCGCGGGATCCCACCAGACCACCCGATGCGCGCCGAGGGACGGGGAATGCAGCCCCGGGGCCACACTGGCCATCGGGGGGTCCATTCCCTCGGGCCGGCCGGGCACGCTGTCGTCGCCGAAGATCGGGCATCCGGGCGCGGTCTTCGCCTCGGGACGCCGGGAACGGGATACATCGGGGTAGACCACGGAGTTCAGCACCTTGAGCCAGCCGTCGAACCTCTCGTCACCGATCACCGGCACGACGAGGGTGTCGCGCGCGCGCGTCGCCGCGACGTAGACCAGCCGCACCGCCTCCTCGCGCTCGCGCTGCATCTCCTCAGCGGCGTGCTCGATCAGCTCGGGCGGGGAGCATCCCGCCAGCTTCTGGACGAAGAGCCCGCGCGCCGGATCGCTCCAGCGCCCCGGCTCCTCGAACGTCTCCTTCGCGGTCATGTCGGCCAGGATCACGATCGGGAATTCGAGGCCCTTGGCCTTGTGGACCGTCATCAGGCGCACGCCCTGGATCCCCTCTTCGAGGAGCGGGGCTTCGGCCGCCTCGCCGCGCTCCGCGTCCTCCTCCAGGCGGTCCACGAACGCGCGGAAGGACCCGAGCCCCTGCTGTTCCGCGCGCCGCGCGAGATCCATCAGGCGGCCCACGTTCGCGAGCGCCTGCATCCCCGTCGGCCAGATCGCGAGCGCGGCGTGCGCGCGCGTGGTCTCGAGCAGGGCCGAGATGGTGTCCGCGACCGGGCGCAGGTTGCGCGTACGGTGCAGGTCGCGCAGCACGGCGAGTGAATCGGCGACCTCTCGAAGGGCCTCGGTGGCGCCACTCTCGGGCGGGCGGCGGAACGGATGAAGCCCGCCGACCCGCTCCTTCCACGTGAGCAGCGCCGCGTCGCTCAAGGCGAACAGCGGCCCGCGCAGCGTGGCGAAGACGGACATCTCGTCGTCGGGCCGTTCGATCGCGGTGAGCGCGTTCCGCAACGCCTCCACTTCCTCGCGCTCGTGGAAGGAGCTTCCCCCGACGAGAAGATGAGGGAGCCTCCGCGCCTCGAGCGCGGTCACGTAGGGCCGGGTCACGTCCACCGGCCCCGAGCGGAAGCGCCGGAAGAGCACGCAGACGTGCCGCGCCTCCACCGGAACGCGCTGGTGCGGCTTCTCCCGCTCCGTGACGGTCCAGCCGCTCTCCTCCACCAGCCACTGGATCCACGCGGCGACCACGTCGGGCAGCGACTCGTCGATCCGGTAATTGGCGATCTTGTTCCACGGCGTGTACGGGGCGGGAACGGGGAGCGCCACCACCGGGGGCTGCCCGTCGTAGCTCTCACGGAAGCCCTCCAGCGCGACGTAGTCCCCGCCATGAGGGCCGCCGAGCGGAGACTCGAACGCGGCGTTCACGGCGTCCTGGATGTCCGGCACCGACCGGAAGCTCACGGTCAGGTGCACGGAGCGCGCGCCCTGCGCGACGAGCTGCCGCTGCACCGCGCGGTAGAGCTCGACGTCCGCCCGGCGAAACCGGTAGATCGACTGTTTCGGATCGCCGACGAGGAAGAGCTTGCCCGGCACGGGCCGCGCCCTCCGCCAATCGGTCTCGGAGGGATCGTCGGCCGCGAGCAGCATCAGCACTTCGGCCTGCAGCGGATCGGTGTCCTGGAACTCGTCCACGAAGTAGTGGGTGAATCGGCGCTGGAGCTCGGCGCGCACGCCGGCATTTCCGCGGACCAGGTCGCGCGCGCGCAGGAGCAGATCCTCGAAGTCGAGGCAGCCGGCCGCCTCTTTCGCGCGCTCGTACTCGTTCACGATCGGCCAGAGCTCGTCGCGGAGCCTGGGGGCGAGATCGGCGCCCGCCTCGCGAACGAACCGGTCCATCTCCGCCTTCAGCGCGTCGCGCCGCTCGCGCAGGGTCTTCTGGGGGAAATCGGCGCCGTCGGGCTTCGCCCACCCCTTCCAACCCCAGTGCTTCTCCTTCGAGCTCTTCGTCCAATCGGTGATCTTGGCCTCGAGGGCGTCGTAGTCGCGCTTGCGGGCGCGCACCCGCTCCATCCGCCGCACCTCGTCCACGTATCTCCCGATCGCGATCAGCGACTGGACGAAGTAGTCTCTCTCGTTCCCGCGCCGCACCCACTCGGCGAGCTGCTCCATTTCCTCCACGATCGCGTCGATCGCCCGGTCGCGGTCGAATCCGTCGGCGTGGCGCCAGGGAGCGGGGAAGTCGCGCCGCTCGATCAGGCTTCGGGCCGCCCGGCGCAGGAGCCCGCGAGGGCCCTCGTCCTTGCCCCAGTAGAGGAATGCAGGCTCGCGCTTCCACCGGCAGAGGATCCGGGTGACGCCGGGAGACGGGTTCGCGAGCTGTCCTTCGAACCAGCGCTGGAAGACACGCTCGAAGAGGGGACGCGCCGCGTCCTCGGGCGCGACCTCGAAGCGCGGATCCACACGGGCCTCGACGGGACGCTCCCGAAGGAGGTCCGCGCAGAACGAATGGATCGTGCCGATGCGAGCTTCTTCCAGCTTCGGGAGCGCGGCCGCCAAGCGTTCGCGGGCGGCGGGGGGCCGGTCGGAGTCCAGGCGCGCCCTCTCGATCTCCTCCCGGAGACGCAGCTTCAGCTCACCGGCCGCCGCGTCCGTGAAGGTGACCCCCACCATGCGATCGAGCTCCGCCTTGCCCGCCTCCAGGACGGCGACCATGCGCCGCACGAGCTCGGTCGTCTTGCCCGTGCCGGCCGCGGCCTCGACGACCAGCGTGTCGTCCAGAGCCGCGCGGATCTGGTCGCGCTGGTCGCGGTCGGCGAGAACAGGCCCTGCGTCGCTCGCCGCGAACAGATCCGGCTCCGGCGCGGCGAAGAGGTCGCCCGTCGCCGTGTCGTGCTGCGAGCGGCGCTTCACGGCAGCTCCCGCAGATATTCGAGATCTTCCAGGCCGTCCCGGGTCTTGCGCGCCGTGCGGTGCGGCTCGTTGGGGCCGCACACCGGGCGGTAGTCGCACCAGCGGCAGGTGTCGGACTTCGCCGGTACCGCGGGCAGGAATCCCTTCTCGAGGGCCCGTCCGACGACCCGGATCGCGCTCCCGATGACGCCCCGGTTGTCCTCGTCCAGCGCGATGTCCCGCTCGGTGAAGCCGCCGTCCGCCGTGCAGTAGTAGAGCCGCCCCGACACGACCGGCGCGTCGAGGAGCTTCTCGACCGCGAGCGCGTACAGGAGCGGCTGGAGCGCCTTGCCGCCGCCGACGACCGCGCCGGCCTCGACGCGCGCCTTTCCCGTCTTGTGATCGGTGACGCGCAGCGCGCCATCGGCGCGGCGCTCGACGAGGTCCACCGACCCGCGCAGGAGCACGCCGTCGAGCACGGTCACCGGATCGGGCACGCTGGAGGCGTCGGCGGTGGGCCGCTCCCGATCGGCCAATCCGAACGAGAGCTCGAAGCGGTGCGGCACCCAGCCGCGCGCTCCCTCGGTGGAGCGCACCAGCCACTCACGAAGATCGCCCCGGATCGCCGTGATCCCGTCGGACCAGACCCGCGGGATCGCGGGTGCCACCTCCTCCCGCCACTTCTCGGCGATGCGCGTCGCCGCCTCCTCCAGCATCCGCTCGGCCTCTTCCAGGTGCTCCGGATCCAGAGGCAGGCGCTTTGCCTCGCGGAGCGCGGTGAGCAGCTCGAACTGGATCTCGTGGAAGAGCGCGCCGCGCGTGAGCGGGTCGATCGTCTCGAGCGCCTCGGCCTCCTCACGCGGCTGGATCCGATGCACCGCCTGGAGCAGGAACTGGTAGGGACACGACGCGAACTTCTCGAGCGCCGTCGGGGAATAGGCCCGGGCGCCCATGCGGTGCCGCGCGAGGGCCGCGAGCGCCTCGGGGCCGGGCTCGACCAGGCCGTCGGCGTAGGTCCACTTGCGGATCCAGCGCCGCCCCCGGGCGCGGAGCGCGCGCCTCAAGTGGGGATTGGCCGCGAGGAGATAACTGGCCGCCCCCGCGTGCGAGCCGTCAGCGAGATCGCGAAGCCGGGCGAGCACCGCGAGGTCGTACTCCGTGTCGTCGATCGCCTCCGTGGGGTTCTCGGGGGCGGGCCAGCCCAGGCGGGAGGTCCCGGCGGCCTCCGCGCGCCCGCGCAGCTCGTCGAAGCCGGGAAGGCGTCCTTCCATGGCGCGCAACGCCTCGAGCCCGTAGAAGGAGGGCACGCGGGCGCGTGCGCTCTCCACGTCCACGCGCGGCCAGGAGAGCGCGGCGCGGCGTTTGGCGGCGCCCACGGCCAGACGAAGGGCGAGGCGATGCGCCTGGACGCGATGCTCCTGTGTCGCGAGCCGATCTCCGAGCGCGCGGCGTTCCTCGTCGGGAAGGAGCGGGTCCTCGAGGATCCGGGGCGGGAAGAGCTTCTCGGCCAGCCCCGGCACGAACACGATCTCGAACTCGAGCCCCCGGGCCATCTCGATCGGCGCCACGAACACCGCGCCTTCGGAGCGCGCGGACGGCGGCATCGCGAGCTCGCGCAGCCGCGGCGCGAGCACGTGCTGCACGACCACGAGGTCCACGGGGCCGACCGGCCCCAGCGGCGCGAGCTCGGCCAGAACGCCGAGCACGCCCTGGGGACGGCGGAGCGCCGCCGCGGCCAGCGCGCGCAGATGCTCCAGCCAGGCCGACCAGGCCGCGGCCTTGGGGAGCCCGTCGAGGCGCGCGATCAACGGAAGCGCGAACGCGCGGAGGTGCGCGAGATCGGCCCCGAGCCGGTCGAGGCCCGCGGCGCGCGTGTCCTCGTCCTCCAGGTCGCGGCGCTTGAGCTCGATCTCGCGCACCAGTCCGTCGAGCCGCCGCGCCCAGCGGTCCCGGCCGCCGATCACCGCCGCGTCGACGAGGAGACGCTCCCAGCGCCAGGGTGCGCGGAGGGCCCCTTCGAGGATCGGGGCTTCGGGATCCTCCGGCGGAGCGCTTGACGCGGAGATGGCCGCCGCCGCTTCGCTCCCCGCTGCGGCGCGCGCCGCGTCGGGCAGGAACTCGTGGTCGGGGGGCGCCCAGGCCTCGTCGGCGGGCGCTTCGGGATCCGGCACCTGGCCGAGCGAGAGATATTCGGCGAAACGGCGCGCGGAAAGTCCCTCGGCCGCGCAGGCGAGCAGCGCGAGGAGCGCCCGGCCGGCGGGATCGGGGCGTGGCACCCCGCGCGCGAAGTAGGCCGGGATCTCGGCGCGCCGCAACGCTTCTTCGAGATGGGACCGGTACGCGCCGGGTGCACGCAGGAAGATCGCCATCCGGTCGAACGGAACGCCCTCCCGAGCCGCGTTCCGGACCTGCCGCGCGATCTCGACGCACTCGCGCGCCTCGCCCGGCCAGGAAGCGATCGACACGGTGTCGTCCTTGCTCCGGACCGAAGGCCCCGTTGGTTCGAAGAGGTGCGTCTTCAGGAGCGCGAGGGAGGTTTCGGCTCCGGAACCCGCGTCCTCCGTCACGGACGACGCCGCGACTCCGAGCAGGCGCTCCCATCGCGCGATGGCGGCCTTGTCCCCGAGCGGGGCCGTCGCCAGCACCCGCGGCGCGCCGGCCGCGAGCGCTTCGAGGAATGCCCACTCCCGTTCCGCTTCGGGGGCGACGTCGAGCAAGAGGAGGGGGAGCGGCGCCGCGAAGGCGCGCCCCGCTTCGACCGCCTCAATGGCCAGGGCGAGGGCCCCGGCGCGATCGGCCAGGCGGAGCTCTTCCATCTCCCGCTCCGTGCTCTCTAGGATCGACGCCAGGTCCTCGGCTTCGGGAACCGCGCTCCGGAGCGTGCCGGCTCCGATCCCGGCGCCGCGCAGCTCCTCGACCGTGCGCACGGCGGCGTGGGGGAATCCGGGCCGGCCGCAGATTTCTTCGAACCGGCCCGCCGCGCCCCGTTCGCGCAGGCGATGCACGGCGCGCGCGACGATCGCGGTCAATGCGAGGGGCGTCGCCGGCGTGACGCCGCGTCCCGCGAGCGCCGGCGCGGCGAGCTGGAAGGCGAGCCGGTCCATGGTGGCGCGGCGGAGCCCGAAGCGCGCGCCGTGCTCGGCCGCGTCCGCGCGCGCGATCTCGTCGGCCGCGTGGCCGTTCGCGGCGAGAAGGAGCGCCTCACCGTCGCGGGGCAGGGAGGCGATCCAAACGCGAGCGGCCGCGAGCCGCGCGGAGGCGCTCGAGGCGACGAGCAGGACCCGCTCGGATTCGGATGATTTCCTGGGCACGATGCAACCTTCTCATGTGGAGAGCGCCGAATCCACTCGCGACTGTTCTCACGCGGGTTCGTTTGCGCTACATTGCGCTCGTGACCCGGATCTCCCCCATCTCGGTCTCCGCCTCGACGCTCGCGGCGATCCTCCTCCTCGCCGCCGCCGCGCACGCCGCATCCCTGCGCCCCGGAGTCCCGCCGCACCGCCAGCACGGCTACTTCGTGCCGACGCGCACGCCGGCGCACCTCCAGTTCGCTCCCGGACAAGTGGTGGTGATCGCGGATGGCGAGGCGCTCAACGCGACGTCCGACGGCCGTCCGCTCGCGCGCGGACCGGCGCTCGGCCGCGTCCTCGCCGATCTCGGCCTCACACGGGCGCGACGCGCCGACCCGCGCCCGAGCCACGCCGCCGCGCGCCCGCAGCGGATCTGGGTGCTCGCGAGCGACCGGCCCGGCTTCGATCCAGTCGCGGCCTCGCGCGCGGTCGAGTCGACCGGCCTGGTTCGCGCCGCGAGCCCGAACTACCGGTTCGCCCTCTTCTACACCCAGCCCAACGATCTCTGGCTGCCGTACCAGTGGTACGTGGACGACGGGAGCTCCGGCGACGTGCGCCTCCCGTACGCCTGGGACACGGCGCGCGGGGACACGTCGGTCGTGATCGCGATCATCGACACCGGTGTCGATACGGGGCACCCCGACCTCGCTTCGAAGATCTGGCACAACCCCGGAGAGATCCCCGGGAACGGCGTGGACGACGACGGGAACGGGCTCGTCGACGACTGGCAGGGATGGGACTTCGGCACGGGGGACAACGACCCGAACCCCGAGTACCTCATGGATCCGTCGGGCATCGACGTGGGATTCCACGGCACCTTCTGCGCGGGGATCGCCGCCGCCGCCACGAACAACGACGACGGCATCGCCGGGGCCGGATGGAACTGCCGCATCATGCCGCTCAAGGCCGCGAACCCCGACAGCGGCCTCACGTCCGAGGCGGTCGCGGGCGCGATGGCCTACGCCGTCGACAAGGGCGCCTCGATCATCTCGATGAGCTTCGGCGGGCCCGGCGATCCGGGCGTGCCGGAGTTCTTCCAGTCGCTCGTCGACATGGCGGAGGGCGCGGGGACGCTCTGCGTCGCGGCCGCGGGGAACGACGGCGACAGCGTGCGCACCTATCCCGCCGCGTGCGACCGCGTCCTCTCGGTCGCCGCCACCGACGAGACCAACGCGCGCGCGAGCTTCTCGAACTACGGCTCGTGGGTCGACGTGGCCGCGCCCGGCAGCACGATGTGGTCGACGATCTCCCGGAACTACACGTTCACCGATCTCGACCAGCTCTATTACATCGTCCTCTTCGGCTGGGACGGCCTGGACCCCTACATGTACGGCGATGGGACGTCCTTCGCCTGTCCCCTCACGGCGGGCATCTGCGGCCTGGTGCGCGCGCAATATCCGGGGCTCACGCCGGGGCTCGTGCGGGAGCAGATCATCGCGACCGGCGACCACGTGGCCTTCGATGAGCCGGTGGGCCCCAAGGTGAACGCGTTCCGCGCCGTCACGCAGACGCCGACCGCGGTGCCGGCACGGGCTTCCGTCTCCGCGCTCGCGCTGGCCGGCGCGGCCCCGAACCCGATCCGGGGCTCGGGCGCGATCCGCTTCTCGCTCGCCGCGGCCGGTCGCGCGCGGCTCGTGCTCTACGACGCGGCGGGACGGCGCGTGCGCGCACTCATCGACGGCACGCTCGGGGCGGGTCCGCACGCCGCGGCATGGGACGGGCGCGACGACCGCGGTGGAGACGTGGCTTCAGGGATCTACTTCGTCCGGTTGCAGGCAGGGACGACGGAGCTTCGATCGAAGGTGGTCCTGGTCCGGCCCTGAGTCCCTCATCCGGCGCCCGCGCGGGCGCCGGCAATCTCCTCGTCAGACCGCCAGCGTGATGATCCGGGCCCGGGGTGGCCCTTCTCCCGCGATCAGCTCCGCGACCGAGACCGGCAGATGGAACCGCCGCGGCCCCGCGCTGCCCGGGTTCAACCAGAGGATTCCGTCCTTCTCGAGGATGAGCGGCGCGTGGGTGTGGCCGCTCACGACGACGCCCAACCGCGCGGCCCTGGGATCGAGGTCGATCGCCGCGGCGTCGTGGAGCACGTAGATCGAAACACCGGCCGCTTCGAGGATCGCCTCGGCCGGAAGGTCCCGGGCGAGCGCGCCGCGGTCGACATTTCCACGTACGGCGGTCACGGGGGCGATCTCCCGGAGCGCGTCGAGGATGGCCGGATCGCCGACATCCCCCGCGTGCACGATCGCCTCCGCTCCCCGGAGCGCGTCGAGCGCCTCGGCGCGGAGGAGCCCGTGCGTGTCCGAGATCACGCCGATGCGCGCGACGCCACCCCCTCGCGCAGCGGCCGCAGCGCGCCGCTCCACGCGATCACCTGACCCAGCATCGTCTCCACCGCCTTCCCGTGGTGGGGCCGTGGCGTGAAGACGGTGTAGTTCTCGAAGTCCTCCGTCAGCGAGAGCATGACCTGCGCGCGCACGTCCGCGACCTGGAGCTCACCCATCACGAGGCGCAGGCTCTCGACCGCGCGCACGCCGCCCGCGCTCCCGTAGCCGACAAAGCCGGCCGCCTTGTTGTTCCACTCCTTGTAGATGAAATCGATCGCGTTCTTCAGGGCGCCCGAGATGCCGTGGTTATACTCGGGGGTGACGAAGACGAACCCGTCGAAGGGGGCGATCCGCTCGGCCCAGCGCTTCGTGTGCGGATGCGTGTAGCGGTTCTGCGAGGGCGGGATCGGCTCGTCGAGCAGCGGGAGGTGCGCTTCCTGGATGTCCACCAGCTCGAACTCGGCATCCCCCCGCTGGCGCGCGATCTCGTAAACCCATCGCCCCACTGCTTCGGCCTTCCGGCCGGGGCGGGTGCTTCCCACGACGATTCCGATCTTGACCATGGCCCTGGCTCCTCTGTGTCGGTTCCCGCCCCGTGCTGGGGTTTCGATGCGACCCGGACCGTTGCCGGTGCCCGTGA
This sequence comes from Bacteroidota bacterium, assembly GCA_050257045.1. Lineage (GTDB taxonomy): Bacteria > Eisenbacteria > RBG-16-71-46 > SZUA-252 > SZUA-252 > DASQJL01. The sequence goes on from JBLMWD010000033.1 coordinate 67,345, forward strand.
CGTACGCAGATTCCCCGGCGGCGCCTTCCGAAGCCCCTGTAAAAGCTACACCGGCCCTGCGCCAGGCGGTACACGCCCCCGGCATCCCGCCGGAACTGCCGCGTAACTGCCGCCGTCCGAACCAACACCTGCCTCGCGGTGCATCGGCACGGTGTTGGCTATTAGAACGCCATTTCGCCGGAGCGGCTCTTACGAGCCGCCACTGAATCACGAAAGGGACCATGCTCCGAACCGCCGCCCTCCTGATCCTCGCGCTGTTGACGACGATCCCGTCCCGGCCGGCAAGCGCCGCGACGCGCTCGTTGAAGGTGGAGGTCCTGGGGGTGAGCGGCGCGCTGAAGCGGAACGTCCTTCTCTCGCTCAGCATCGCCGACAAGAAGCGGCGGAAGAACGCGACCGACGAGGAGCTGCGGCGCCTCCACGCCCGCGCCGACGACGAGATCCATCGGGCGCTCCAGCCCTACGGCTACTACCGGCCGACCATCCAGGCCGAGCTCCTCACCGACGGGTCGTGGACGGCGCACTACCAGATCGATCCCGGGCCGCCGATCCTGCTCGACTCGGTGCTGGTCGAGGTGACCGGGGAAGGAGCGGCCGATCCAAAGTACCAGGCGATCGTCCGCGATTTCCCGCTCCGCAAGGGGACCGTCCTCCTGCAGCCGGCCTACGAGGCCCTCAAGACCTCGTTCCAGTCGGCCGCGGCCGAAGGGGGATTCCTGGACGCCCGGTTCGTCACGAGCCGCATCGACGTCGATCTGCAACGCTACGCGGCGGCGATCGTGCTCCGGTACGACACCGGCCCGCGTCACTATTTCGGCAGCGTCTCCTTCGCGCCGGACGTGATCCAGGATCGCATGCTCCACGACTTTGTCGACTTCCATCCCGGCGACGTCTTCGATTTTCGGAAGCTGCTCCAGCTCCAGACCGACTTGAGCGGCACCGGCTACTTCACCAAGGTCGACGTCGCGCCGTCCACCGAGACTTCCGAGCACCGGGTCGTCCCGATCGACGTGAGCCTCGCGCCGGCGAAGAAGCTCCGGTTCACGGGGGGCGTCGGCTACGGCACCGACGAGGGCGCCCGCGTCCGCCTGCTGACCGAGATGCGGCGGCTGAACCGGGCCGGACACCGCGCCTCGATCGAGCTCCAGTACGGGTCCCGGGACAAGCGCGCGATCGGCCAGTACTTCATTCCGTGGCCGCATCCCCGCACCGACGTCCTCACGCTCGCCTCCGGATACCAGGATCAGCGAACGGCCACGTTCCACAGCAAGCTCTTCCGGAGCGGGATCAGCGAGAGCCGGCTCCTCGGGAAGTGGCGTATCGTCCCCGCGCTCAACTACCGGCGCGAGAACTACCAGGTGGGCGTCGACAGCGGGACCGTGCGGACGCTGGTTCCCGAGGGGACCTGGACGCGCGTTCGCGCCGACGACGCGGTCTTCACCAAGAACGGCGACCGGCTGATGCTGAACGCGCGCGGCGCGAATCGGGGGCTCGTCTCCGACATCTCCTTCCTGCAGGCGCGCGGCGACGCGAAGCTGATCCATTCGTTCAGCTCCCGGACGCGCGGGCTCGCGCGGATCGAAGCGGGCGCGACCCAGACCGGCGCGTTCCGCCGCCTTCCCCCGACGCTCCGCTTCTTCGCCGGAGGAACGAACAGCGTGCGCGGCTACAGCTACAACAGCCTCGGCTCACGCGACGAGCTGGACCACGTCATCGGCGGGCGCTACCTCCTCACCGGCAGCCTCGAGATGAATCAGTTCTTCCTCCCGCGCTGGGGCGCCGCGGTCTTCCTGGATGCGGGGGACGCGATGAACTCGTGGCGGCTCTCCGTGAAGCGGGGCGCCGGGATCGGGCTCCGCTTCCTCTCGCCCGCGGGGCTCGTCCGCGCCGATCTCGCGTGGGGCCTCGACCGGCGGGGAACGCCGCTCCAGGTCCACCTCGCCATGGGGTCGGAGCTGTGACGCCGCGCGCGCGCCGTCTCACCATCGTCGCGGCGGCGCTCGGGCTGCTCGTCATCCTCGCCGGCGCGGGCGTCTGGTGGGTCTTCGACACCGAGCCGGGCGCCAAGTGGGGGTTCGCGCGGCTCGGAGCCTTCTTCCCCGGGCGGCTCGACGTGACGGGCCTGAGCGGACCGCTCCGCGGGCCGCTCGTGGTCCGCCACTTCGCCTACCGCAACGACCGCCTCGCGATCACGGCGGACAGCGTCTACATCGACTGGCGGCTCCGCGAGCTCTGGCGGCGTCGGCTCGACATCCACCGCCTCTACGCGGTCGGCGCGCACGTGATCTACGGCGCGCCCGGCTCGACCCCTGAGGCGGCCGACTCGCTGCAGGGGCTCCCGGATCTGAACCTGCCGGTCACCGTGATCCTGCGCGACGCGCGCATCGACAGCCTGACGCTCGCGACCGCGGCGAAGCCCGACTCGGGATTCCTGATCGACCGCGTGCGGCTCGACGCCCGGAGCGCGCGCCGGGACAGCCTGCGCGTGAACGCGTTCGAGGTGCGTTCGAAGCTCGTCGATCTCGACTTCTCCGGCGCGGCGCTCCCGCGGGGCGGCTATCCGCTCGCGCTGTCGGGGCGGTGGACCTACCGCACGCCGGGACACGCGCCGGTACACGGCGAGGGCACTCTATCCGGCTCGCTCGATACGCTGCGGGTCCGCCAGCACCTCACCGGTCCGTTCGACGCGCGGGTCGATCTGAGTCTCTTCAGGCCGCTGCGGATGCAACGGCGTTACCGGGGGGACCTGGAATTCGCCCGGTTCGTGCCGCGCGACTTCGACCCGGCCTGGCCCGGCGGGTCCTTTTCCGGCCGCGTCGGCGTCGAGGGGAACGAGCGCAATGGGACGGCGACGGGCTCGGTCTCCGGGACCACCGAGGCGCTGGGTCCGACGCGCGCCGACTTCCGGGTCCGGAGCGGCTCGAACCGTGTCGTCGCGATCGACCAGCTCGTGCTGACCCGTCCCGGCGCGCCGGGCCGCCTCAGCGCGCACGGAACCCTCTCCGGCGCTCCCGCGAACGCGCGCTTCGACCTCGCCGCCGAATGGGCCTCCATGGGCTGGCCGCTGCGCGGCGAGCCGCTCGTGACGAGCGAGCGGGGATCGGCCCGGGTGCAGGGAACGCCGGACGACTTCGGGATCCAGCTTCAGGCGCTCCTCTCGGGGCGCCAGCTCCCGCCGGGCCACTGGACGCTGGAGGGGCGCGGCGGGCGCAGGAGCCTCGCCATCCGGACCGTGATCGCGGATGTCGTCGGAGGACGGATCGTGGGGCGGGGATCCGTCGGGTGGCAGCCGACGGTCCGGTGGAATCTCGCGTTCGACGGAAACGGCGTGAACCCGGGCGCGATCTGGCCCGCATACCCTGGGGCGCTCGCGTTCACCGGCCGCAGCGAAGGAACCAATGGCCCCGCCGGCCCGAGCGGCCGAATCCTCGTGACCCGCCTCTCCGGAACGCTCCGGGGACAGCCGGTCGCGGCGAGCGGCGCGCTCGCGGCGAGCCGCGGCCAGTACACCCTCTCCAACGCGACCGCGACGTGGGGGCCGAACCGCGTCGACGCGAGCGGACAGTTCGGGCGCGCCATGAACCTTTCCTGGAAGCTCGACGCTGAAAGGCTCGGAGCGGCCCTCGCCCAGTCGAGCGGCTCGATCCGCGGGCAGGGCACGATCCGCGGAACGCGGACCCGGCCGCATCTTTCGTTCACGCTCACGGGCGACTCGCTCTACGTGGCCCGCGCCCGTGCCTCGACGCTTCGCGCCGACGGTGACCTCGATCTTCGACCCGGTGGTCCTGTCCGACTGGACGTGATCGCGACGCGGGTGAGCGCGGGGGACCAGGTCACCGACCGTCTGCTCGTGACCGCGCGCGGCACGCGCGAGCGAAACCAGTGGCGCGCCTCGGTGGGAGGTCGCGCCGACAGCATGGTCGTGGCGCTGGCCGGTGGATTCGAGAACGGCGGCTGGGCCGGCCAGCTCACCACGCTCGATCTCGTGAACCCCCGCTCGGGGAACTGGTCGCTGGTCGGGCCCGCCCGCCTCACGGCGGGGGAGGAGCGCGTGGCCCTCTCCGGATTCACCTGGGGCTCGGGCACGTCGCGGATCCACCTCGCCGCCGATTGGACCCGGCGCGGCCCCTGGCACCTCGACTCGAGGCTCGAGGCCGTGAACCTGGCGCTCCTCCAGCCCCAGCTGCCCCCGCGCCTCCGCCTGAACGGCACGATGGACGGCCATGCCACGGCGCACGGGACCCAGGACGGGCGCGTCTTCGCCGACGTCGACGTGGCGCCCGCGCCCGGAACGATCCTCTATCAGAACGCGGCGGGGCAATGGATGCCGACCCGCTTCGAGAACGCGCACCTGCGGGCGACCGCCGACGGCCGGCGCGTGCAATCGACCCTGACCGCGGACCTCGTGAACGTCGGCACCGTGCGGGGCTCGCTCGGCTGGCCCGCCTACGGCTCGTTCGCGGCGGGCACCTCCCGCCCGATCGACGGGCGGCTCGCGCTCCACCTCCGCGACCTCGCGCTCGCCCAGGGGTTCACGCCCGATGTCGACGCCACCTCGGGAACGCTCGACGCCGACCTCACGATCGCGGGCACGGTCGACAGCCCCTTCCTCTACGGGCCGCTCACGCTTCGGAACGGCGCCGCGAACCTGCCGCACTACGGCCTCGAGCTCCGCGACATGAACGTCGAGGGGCGGGGCAGTCCGGGCGGCGCGATCGCGCTCCACGGCTCGGTCCGGTCGGGGAGCGGGACGCTCGCCATCGACGGCACCGCGGCCGTGGCGCGCGGCGCGCGTCCGGTCGCCACCGTGACGCTGAAGGGCGACCGGATCCAGGCGCTGAACACCAAGGACATGCAGGTCGTCGCCTCTCCCGATCTGAAGTTCCAGCTCGACGGAAAGCGCCTCGACGTGACGGGAGACGTCACGGTGCCGTCGGGGCACATCGACCTCGGGCGCGCGGACGAGCCGCGTCTCGTCAAGAACTCCCCCGACGTGGTCTTCACCGGCGCCGATACGCTCACGGGACGGCCGAGCGAGGTCCATACGCATGTGCGACTCGTTCTCGGCGACCAGGTCCGGGTGACCGGCTTCGGCATGGACGTCCATCCGACCGGGAGCGTGATCGTGACCGAAGCGCCGGGCCTTCCTCCGCTCGGGACCGGCCGCTTCGACGTGAAGGACGGGACCTACCGGATCTACGGCGAGGACCTCGCCATCGAGACGGGGACCCTCCTCTTCGGGGGCGGCCCGCTCACGAATCCGGGGGTGAGCGCGCGCGCGACCCGGACCGCGTCGGACGGCACCGTGGCGGGATTCCTCGTGAGCGGCACCGCGATGAAGCCGATCGTGCAGGTCTTCTCCGAGCCGGCGATGGGGCAGAGCGAGGCGCTTTCGTACATCATGTACGGGAAGTCGATCGAGCAGGCGAACCTCTCGCAGGGCCAGGTCGCGAGCACCATGGCCACGACCATGGGCGTCCCCGGCACCAATCTCCTCGCGCAGGGGATCGCTTCGAGCCTCGGCATCGAGCAGGCCAAGATCGACGTCGGCTCCTCGCTCCAGAGCACGTCGCTGTCCCTCGGGACGCATCTCTCCCCGAAGCTCTACGTGACCGCGGGCATGGACGTGATGCAGTCGACGTCCACGCTCCGCGTCCGCTACATCCTCAACCGCATCTTCACGCTCGAGGCCGAGACCTCCCGCCAGAACCGCGTCGATCTGCTCTACACCGTGGAGCGGTAGCCGGCCCGGCCCGCCCGGACCGCCCGGACGCCCGCCGCATGCCGCGGCAATCCTCGATCCGAACCGTCATCGGGGCGCTCCTCGCCAACGCCGCGATCGCGATCGTGAAGTTCGTCGCCGCGGCCGCGACGGGAAGCTCGGCGATGCTCGCCGAGGCGATCCACTCCGTCGTGGACACGGGCGACTCCATTCTCCTCCTCCTCGGGATGCGGCTCGCATCGCGTCCACCTGACGAGCGGCACCCCTTCGGGCACGGGCGGGATGCCTTCTTCTGGTCCTTCGTCGTGGCGATGCTGATCTTCGGCGTGGGCGGCGGCGTGACGGCCTACGAGGGGATCCTGCGCCTCCGCGCGCCTGCTCCGGTGCGGCACGTGACCGCGAGCTACGTCGTCCTCGGGGCCGCCGCCCTCTTCGAGACGATCTCGCTCGTGATCGGGCTGAAGGCGCTGCTCGACTACCGCCGGCGCCGGCTCCCGGGCACCTCGCTCTTCCGCACGATGCACCTGGCCAAGGACCCGACGATGATCACGGTCGTGCTCGAGGACTCCGCCGCGCTCGCCGGGCTCCTGATCGCCTTTCTCGGCGTCTTCCTCTCGACCACCCTCCATCGCCCTGTCTTCGACGGGGCCGCGTCGCTCCTGATCGGTCTCATGCTGGCCGGGGTCGCCGTGATCCTCGGCGCCGAGTGCCGTGGCTTGATCGTGGGGGAGCGCGCGCTCCCCGACGTCGTGGCCGGCGCGCGGGAGCTCCTGCGCGTGCACCCGGCGGTGCGGGAGGTGAGGGAAGTGAACACGATGCAGATCGGCCCCGACGAGGTCCTCCTCACGGTGAGCCTGGGGTTCCGGGCCGACCTCTCCGATCACGCCCTCGGCCGCGCCGCGCGCGACCTCGACCGCGCCCTGCGGGAGCGCTTCCCCGAGATCAAGCGCGTCCTCCTGGAAGCGGGCTCGCTCAGCCCCGCCGGTTGATCCTCCCGCACGGCGGGAGTAGCTTCACGCTCCGAGGGAGGGACCCATCATGCGACCCACACAGGAACTGAGCGACGAGCACCGGGCCGTTCTCGTCGCGCTCGAGATCATGGAGCGGGTGGAGGACGCGCTCGCCGCGAAGGAGCCCGAGGCGCCGAAGCACATGGCGGAGCTGCTCGATTTCTTCCGGGGATTCGTTGACCGCTGCCACCACGCGAAGGAGGAGGAGATCCTCTTTCCCGAGCTGGAGCGCCATGGCGTGCCGCGCGAGGGCGGGCCGATCGCCGTCATGCTCGCCGAGCACGACTCCGGCCGGCGGCACATCCGGAGCATCGCGGAGGGGCTGGCGCGCCTCGAGCGCGGCGACGCGCGCGGGATGGAGGAGATCCGCGGCGGGGCCGACGCCTACCGCGATCTCCTCCGCGCCCACATCGAAAAGGAGGAGAACGTGCTCTTCCCGATCGCCGACCAGGTCGTCACGCCGGAGGAGGCGGAGCGCGTCCGCGTCCGGTTCGAAGCCGTGGAGAAGGACCGGGTCGGGCCGGGCCGGCACGAGGCGTACCACGCCATGCTGGACCGGCTGCGCGACGCCTACGGCGTTCGCCCGCGCTGAACGGGCCTACGTGAGCGCCGGCACCTTCGCTGCATGGCGGTGCCGCGAGATCGCGCGCAGGACGCCCATCGCCTCCGGATAGCTCACGACGTCGTCCCCGCGCTGCGCGTTCCGCTCCGCGGCGAGCGTGAGGTCGTTCACCGTGACGATTCCCTCGAGGTGCCCGGCCGCATCGACCACCGGGACGCGGCGGACCTGCCCCTCGGCCATGCGGTGCATCGCCACGCGGATGTCGTCGGAGGACCGGCACGTCAGCGCCCTCCGGCTCATCACGTCGCCGACGGGCAGCGCGTCGGGGGCGCAATGCTTCGTGGCGGTCGCCATGCAGATATCGCGATCGGTGAGCACTCCGAGAAAACGCCCTCCCGTTCGATCGACGACGGGCACGATGCCGCAGTCGCGCCGCCACATGATCATCGCCGCGTCGGCCAGGGTGTCCTCGGGCCGCGCGCAATCGACGTCGCGCGTCATCAGCTGTTCCACTTTCATCGGCCGGTCTCCTTTCCTTTCGGGCCGCACCGGCAGCCCGCTGCCCGGCGACGTGTCTGCATAGAGCGAGCCCGGGAGGAACGACGGACCCGGCGGCGATTCGCTCGCGCCAATCCGATGCCGGCGGTGCAGATGAGTCCGCGCGCCGCCGGCGTCGCTTCGATGCGCGTCCCGGGCCCGCGCTCTCCGGCCCGCCGAGTTTGGCCGAGTCCTCTGACACCTTGTCAGGGACACGTGCGTCCACTTCGAGGCCTCCGAGCGGCGGCGCGCGGGATGGGCCCCGCTCCTCGTTGCGCTCCCGCGCGCTAGCCGGTTTCGCGGCGGCGCTTCGGCCCGCGCCCGCCTCCGCCGCGGCGTGGCACGGGGGATGCAGCTCCGTTCCGGAGCAAATCCCGAGAACGATCGAACCGAGAGCTGACCCGCGGAGTTACCATCGGCCGGTCCGACCGACGGAGCCGGCCGAACCCAGGGATGAACGCGTCTGTTTCATCGGGAAGGGAGGTCCGCGACATGATCCGGTCCATCGAAGACAAGATCGACGAAGCGCGAGCCTGTTTCCTGGAGAGCACCGAAGGCGAGAAGGATCCGCGACGCCGCCGGCAACTCCAAGCCTGCGCCGACATGGCGGAGGCGATCCGCGAGGCCCATCGCCGGATCGACTACTTGAAGACGCAGCTCGAGGAGGTGCGCCACGCTCTCGGCCGGCACGTGGAAGTCAGGGGGACGGTGCCGCACACGCGCCGTCCCGGACGGGAGCGACCGGCCGAAGCGTGAACTCGGCCGAAGGGGCGGGGCTCTCGCGCAAGGTGGCGAGGCTCCGCCCCATGATCTGCGTCAAGGGCTGACCCGGCGTCTTCGGTCCTACGGGAAGCGCACCGGCGACATCGGCTCGAGCACCGCCATCCGCATCATCATCCGGTGGTCCTGCTTCGACATCGGCCGGAGCTTCAAGTAGAGGTCGACGGCGAGCGACTTCACCCGCTCCGGCTTCACCACCGGCTCCTCGCACTGCGCTTTGAGCGCGGCGTAGCTCTTCGCCACCTCGACCTGTTGCCCGTGGATCTTCTTCGTCCAGCTCGCGACCGAGGTTCCCGGCGCCTTCTCGATCATCACGAGATCGTCCTGCATCCCCTGGATGTTCCGGCCGAGGTCGTCGACGTGGCGGCAGAGCACGAGCGGATCCAGGACGTCACCGTGGTGGTCCGCGTATTCATGCAATGCCTTCACGTGTTCCATCGCCTCGCGCTGATCGAGCAGGAGAAGATGGAAGTAGCCGGACCGGTGGTCGACGTTGGACGGCGTTCCGGTGTCCGCCGCGGAGATTCCGAACACGAGGCAGCCGCCGAGGAGTGCCAGGGCGGCGAGGAGACGTTTCATGGGAGCTCCCTTCCTGTGAGATTGACGTTCGCCAGGGGATAGCGAGATCCCCTTCCTGGGACAGGTCGCTCGCAAGCTCCACAGGGCATGCCGCGTGCCATCGAAGACGCCGCGGGAACCTCGCGGGGCGCAACCCCTTCCGCGCGGGCCCTGCCACGCGCACGGTGCCGTCCGCTGCCATTCCGTCAGGGGTGGCATCCGTTTCCCCTCAAGAACGTCCCCCCTCCCGCCGATAACAGCGGGGTGCCGCATCGCGCGGCTCCGGGGTCGGACCGGAACGCGCGGCGGCTTCCACTGCCTCCATCCACGGGACCAACGATGCGACATCTCGCGCTGCCAACCAGCTCCCGGTCTCTTGTCGTCGTCGCGGCGCTTCTCTTCCTGGCCCATCCGAGCCGCGGCTCGGCGCTTCCGATCAGCGGCGGCGCCGGGGTCGACCGGCAGGCGGGCCCGGGCGGGCAGACCTACACCGCGGGGCTCCTCTTCGGCACGGCGTCGGCCGGGATCGCCGATCTCACGCTCGCCGCGATCCGCTACGACGACTCCCAGACCGGGTACGGCAACGCCGTCTTCGCGAACGCGGGGCTCCTGGTCCCGGGCTTTGCCAAGCTCCGCGCGATCGGGAGCCGCTCGATGGGCGACACGGGCTACCGCGCGTGGAAGCTGCGAGCCGGTCCAGAGTGGTCGATCCACCTCCTCACGTTGAGCGCCTACGGCCTCCATCAGGAGGACAACGCCGGCGCGACGCTCAACGCCGTGGGCGCGGAGGTCGGGACCTCGATCGTGCCGACCCTCTCGACGCAGGTCGGCGGCATGGTCGGCCGGCGCGACGGGAGCACGAACAGCTCGCAGGCTTCGTGCGGTGTCGTCTGGTCGGCCTTCTCCCACGTCCAGGTCATCGGCGAGCTGGACATGGGACACGGGGTGGCCAGCTCGACCAGCTCCACGTCGGGCGGCGGACCGCTGCAGCACCTCACCGCCACCGCGCTCGGCACGGGCGGCCCCGGCGACAAGACGACGACGCAATCCTCGATGGAGACCGTGGGTCTTCTGGGCGTGCGCTTCACGATTCCGTGATGTCGGGGACGGAGCGCCCGGACTACGGCGCCCTCGTGGGCGCCAACGAGAGGAGGAATGGATGAGGCGAATCATCGTTCCGTCGATCACCGCGATGCTGGTCCTGGCCCTGACGGCGGTCGCCGCCGCCGAGGGGAATGGAACCCAGGCCGGGAGAGAGGGGTCGGTGGGCGCGAGCGCGACGACGACCGCGCCGCAGCCGGTGAAGGCGGACGGCACGCAGGATCAGGCGACGACCAACACGCAGACCACCACGACCGATGAGACGTCGGCTTCGGCCACCACGCCGGACAATGCCAAGGCCGAGGCCCGGCTCAAGGCGATCCGGGACCGCGCGGCCAAGATGCCGGCCAAGGATCGAGAGGAGATCGACAAGAAGCTCGACACCAATTCGAAGGATGTCGACGTCGAGGCGGTCACGAACGGCGACGCCACGGTGGCGGACCGTTTCGCGGCGGAGTTCGGCGTGACCTCGGACGCGCTCCTCGCGGAGCGGACCCAGTACAACGTCGGCTGGGGCGAGATCATGATCGCGCACACCCTGCTCGCGAACGCGCCGAGCGGAACGACGATCGACCAGCTCTACACGATGCACCAGGACGGGATGGGGTGGGGACAGATCGCCTACGGGATGGGGCTTCGGGTCGGGAGCGTCGCGGCGGCGATGAAGACCGAGACGCTGGTGGCGCGGGGCACCGTGAAGCCGCACGGCAAGGCGGCGAAGATCGCGTCGAACACGCGCGTGGCCTCGGCTGCGGGCGCGCACGCCCGCGCGGGCCGCGTGAACGCGTCGTCGAACGTCTCGACGGGCGCGACGACAGGGGCAGGGGTGAAGGTGACGAAGTAGCCGCGCTTCGGGCCGACGCCCGGCCGGCCGCGGCACGGAATGGGCAACCCACGGCGGGGAGCGCCAGCTCCCCGCCGCGTCATTTTCGCGGCCGGCGCCGCGCGGCGGCGCGGGGCGCTCAGCGCTCTCCGGCCAGCGCCTTCACCGCCTGATCGGCGAGCCCCGCGCGGACGTAGAGGATGTATCCGTAGCCTCCCCTTCCGTCCGTGATCCCCGTTGTCGCGTAGACCTCGATCCCGTGCCGCTGCACCCGTTCGTGGATGTGGGCGAGGGCGCCGATCTCGTCGTCGCCCTGGACGAGCACGGCCGAGTGCGGTCCCTCGAGCAGGAGCTTCGCGCCCGCGGCCGTCGCCTGGAGGCGGCGCGGGTCCTCGGGGAAGAGCGTGAGCTGCGTGGTCGAGGGACCCAGCGGGACGGAGTTCAAGGCGAGGAAGTTCACGCCCAGGTCGGAGAGGCTGTGGATCATGGCGTACGCCTCGTCGGTCGGCGTGCCCACGGTCGCGTAGAAGTACTCGACAACACGGGCGGTATAGGCCATCGGATCGCTCCCTTCGATGGGCTCGCGCGACGGAGCGGAGTGCCCGCGGCGCCGCGAACCCGGATTTCGGCGACCACCCTGAGGGCACGGGCGCGCGGCGTCAACTGAGACCGAGGTCGTACGTCAGAAGCCGGAAGGGTCGGGAACGATGCTCAGCGAAGGGTGCGTGGGAGGGTGCCGGTGCGTGGCCGAGCCGTCGAGGAGGACGCTCTCGCCCACCCGGAGCGGCATCGCGAGCGGGCCCGCCAGGTCGAGGAAGTCGCGGTGGAACCGGCGGCCCCGGCGGTGCGCCCGGCCGCCGTACGCCCCCAGGTGGAGCGGCACGACCGGGGGCGAGCCGAGGGCTTCCGCGGCGCGGAGTGCGTCGACGGGGCGCAGGTGCGCGTTCACGTTGAGGAGCGCCAGGTCGGGTTTGTGCCGTTTCCCGATCTCCTCGATCCCGGGGAAGTAGTCGGTGTCGCCGCTGTAGTAGACCGTGACGCCGCCCGTCCGGATCACGTACCCCAGGGCGCGGCCGTCCGCTTCGGAAGTGTGCGAATAACGGCCCCCCGGATGGTCGGCCGGCACCGCAACGATCGTTCCGCCGGAGAACCGGTACTCGTCCCCGATCCGCATGATCTTGACGCGCGGCCCGAGCCCGCGGACGTACCGGGCCGACGGGGACGGGCAGAGGATGACGGCCCGGCGCGGGAAGCGGCTCAGCGTGCGGGGCTGGAGATGGTCGTGATGGGCGTGGGAGATCAGGATCACACGGGTCTGCTCGTAGGCGCTCGGAGGCGGCGATGGGATCCGGCGCCCGTTGAGCGGCGAGTAGCGGCGTCCGAATACCGGGTCGGTCACGATGCCGCGGCCGCCGACGTCGATGTAGACGCAGGCATGGCCCCAGAACGTGACCGCTCCGCCGCGCGGCTCGCCGTAGAGGTCGGGATCCTGCCGGGGCGGGGCAAACAGCGACGGCACCGCCTCCTGGCCGAAAGACGCCAGGGCTGCGAGCGCGGTCTTTAGGGGCGACATTTCGAGAGGGTACACCGGGCCTGCATGCTTTTCTCCTTTACCACATTCGGATGCGCCGGCGCACGTAAGGATCTCGGTGGACAGCGGCCCGCCACTTCCGGACGATTAGGGTGACCGGAAAGGGAACCATCGAGGACACGCTGGCTCGACCGAACCCCACGCGCCTCCACATCCGCCGTACCGCCCTCCTCGCGGCCTTGTTTCTCTTTTCGGGCGCTTCGGCGCCGGAGCTTAGCCGAAATGTGCTCCCGGCCTGCTTCGTTCCTCCACCTGCGGATACGACCGGATGGCGGACGATCCGCTGGATCGGCGTCGGCGACGAGCGGCGTCTCTTCTGCCGCATCCCGGGCACCTTCCGGCGCGATTCCACGGAGATCGAGAAGCACGGGACCTCGCGCTGGGCGGACGGCGACCGGCGAATCACCCTGCGCTCGGACTACGGGCAACCGGCGATCGCGGAGGCCGCGGCCGGATTCGAGTGCGTCGATACGCTGGCCGGCCGGGCCTTCGCCCTCGACACGGGATTCGATCCCTCGGACAGCCTCTATCGGGTGCTGGGTATCCACGCCGTCCTGGGACCCGGGGCGCAGGGCGTCCTGAGCGACGGCCTCGACCTCACGAGCCCCGACAGCACCGATCAGAAGCTCTTCCTCTCCATCGTGCGCACGATCCGCGAGGAGTCGTGGACGTCCGGGAAGGGCGTCGTCTTCCTGGGCGGTCACGAGCTCCGGCCTCCCTACGTGTTCACGCGCCGGCGGGACCGGCTCACGCTGAACGGATACCGGCTGCCGGACCTCGTCCGGCCGACCGCGCGCCAGGCCGCTCCGAACGCCGAGCTGGAGGCGAGGCGGAGCCTCGAGGCACGGCTCGTCGCGCTTCGCGACAGCCTCGTCAAGGCCGGCGTCGACTGGGGCGGCGCCGAGGATCGGATGAAGGCCGTCGCGTCGTCGAATCCCTTCGTCCGTTCCGTGCAGCTCCAGTTCGAGCAGGGGCTCCGGCGTTTCATCGTCCACTGGGGGATCGGATTCAACCGGAGCCTCTTCCTGCGCACCGGCCGAGTCGTCCAGATGAGCTCGCGGGAGCGCGCCTTCGCCGAGGACAACTACCTCTGGTCGACCCGCATGAACTACCTGAAATCCCTCCTCGACGACGGTTGCGCGATCTTCCTCCTGGGCGGGGGACGGGAGTTCGTCATTCCCGCCGAACACGCGAAGGAGGCGCTGGAAGCCGCCCGGCGCGCGGCGGCCGAGCGCGCCCGGCCGCGCGCGGACATCCTTCCCGCCGACGTGCTGGACCAGGTCCACGCGCCCCTCGCGCTCATCCCGGCCGATCAGCCCACCGACCCCGCCGATCCGGGCGGGGCCGCGCCGTGAATCAGCGCACGATGACGACCCGCCGGGTGAGCACCCGGCCCTGGGACGTGAATCGAACGTAGTAGACGCCCGAGGGCGTCCGCCGCGATGGGTGTCGCCGACGTGGTTCGTCGCGACGCTGTTGTGCGCGCCCGACCAGAGATAGAGCGCGTTCTTCTCCGACGCATAGACCAGGCAGGCGTAGGAGTGGCGGTCGTAGGGCGTCGGGTCCGACGCGTTCGCGGGGAGCGGAATGGTCGCGCCGTTCACACGCGTCCAGTTGCTCCGCTTCTCGAGGGTGAGGCGGTTCGAGACCGGATCGTAGGTCTCAGAGCGCGTTCGCGTAGATGTTGCCGAGCGGATAGTCGGGGGGAATGCGGCCGGTGCAGCGGGCCAACCGGGGAAGGATAGAGCGCGGGGCAAGCTGGAGGTAACCGGAGAATCAGTAATTCTACTTAGCGCAACGGCTTGGTCGACGGCGCCGGGTCGGTCACGCCCGGCGGGAGGCTCCTTCCAGGTGCTGGGCGACATGGGCCGCGTCCTCCCCCACGCCGAGGAAGAGCGCCGACTTCCGCTTGGTGAGCCAGTGGAGCCCGACGAAGTAGAGGCCCGGCACCGGAGCGGCGCCTCTCGTCTGCACCGGCCAGCCCAGCGCGTCGGTCGCGACTCCCTCGATCCAGGAGTGGTCCGGACGGAACCCGTTTGCCCAGACGATCGAGGTGACCCGCTGATCCCGGAGGTCGAACGTGGGGATGTCCCGGACGGGCGCCACCGTCTCCTCCGGTTCGGGATCGGGAAGATCGAGACGCGCGGCGCGAGCCAGCGCGTCCGCGGTCCGCTTGAAGGTGGCGACGAACTCGTCCCCGGCCGCGAGCGATTCCGCTAGCCCGCGCCCGAGCTGGAGCGTCGTCCCCTCGATCCCCTCGAGGCGCCCGATCAGGACCGCGCCCTGGCGCGCGAGGGTCCGCGGATTGCAGTCGTGGCCGCCGTCATTCCCCGAGACCGGCGGATTGCAGGCGAGGCGCGCGTCGAGCGAGGGGAGCGCGTCGGGCGTCTGCTCCCACATCCCGGCATCCGCCATCCAGCGCATCATGTCGCGCCCGCGATAGCGGCGCGGAATCCAGGTGCAACGGCTCACGGAGAGAACGACGCGGCGTCCGGCAGCGAGCAGCTCCTCGGCGACCTGGCAGCCGGACTGGCCGCTCCCGACGATCAGCACCGAGCCCTCGGGGAGCTGGGAGGGCCGGCGATACCCGCTCGTATGGATCTGCAGGATGTCGGCAGGGACCCCGCGGCTCATCGCTGTCGGCGTCGGCTTCTGGTACGCGCCGGCCGCCACCACGACGTTCCGCGCCTCGATCGTTCCGCGCGGCGTCTCCACGGCGAACCCCCTGCCGTTCCGTCGCACCCGCTCGACGGGAGTCTCTTCCCGCAGCGGCGCGCCGAAGCTCCGCGCGTAGCGCTCGAGGTGGTCGATCACCTCGAGGCGCGAGGCGAACGCGTCGGGATCCGGCCCGTCGTAGGCGAAGCCGGGGAGCTGGAACGTCCAGTTGGGCGTGTTCAGGTAGAAGCCGTCCCAGCGCTGCGAGCGCCAGCTCTCGCCGACCTTGCCGCGCTCGAGCACCACGTGCTCGAGACCGCGCCCGGCGAGCAGGCTGCTCGCCGAAAGCCCGGCCTGGCCCGCGCCGATGACGACGGTCTCGATGCGCTCGTTGCGGCTCCCTTCGGACATGCGCGGCAGTGTATCGTCACCGCATGGCCCGAGCCACCATCGAATGGCCCCCGCTCCCGCTCGACCGCTGGCGGGACACCTACGCGACGCTTCACATGTGGACGCAGATCGTGGGGAAGATCTGCCTCGCGCTCACGCCGCGGATGAATCATTTCTGGAACATCGCCTTCCGGGTCACGCCGCGCGGGCTCGAGACGCCTCTGCTCACGTCCGGAGATCGGACGTTCGGCATGATCTTCGATCTCGTGGAGCACAGGCTCCGCATCGAGACGTCGGACGGCGCTGTGCGCGCGATCGCGCTCGAGCCGCGCACGGTGGCGGAATTCTACCGGCTGCTGATGGAGACGCTGCGCGAGCTTGGAATCGAGGTGCGCATCTGGACCATGCCGGTCGAGATCCCCGATCCCATCCGGTTCACCGAGGACACGGTTCATCGCTCCTACGATCCGGAATGGGCGAACGCGTTCCTGCGCTCGCTCCTCGCGATCCAGCCGGTGCTCCAGGGCTTCCGGTGCGACTTCGTGGGGAAGTGCAGCCCCGTGCACTTCTTCTGGGGGAGCTTCGACCTCGCGGTGACGCGCTTCTCGGGGCGCCGCGCGCCCGAGCGTCCCGGCGCCGACGCGATGACGCGCGAATCGTACTCGCACGAGGTGATCAGCCATGGGTTCTGGCCCGGGAGCGGCTCGATCCAGGAGGCCGCCTTCTATGCCTACGCCGTTCCCGAGCCGCCCGGCTTGAAGACCGCCCGCGTGGAGCCCGCGCCGGCGGCCTACAACACGGACTTCTCGGAATTCATCCTTCCCTACGACGCGGTCCGGACCTCGGGCGACCCCGAGGGGACCCTGGCCGCGTTCCTGAACAGCACGTACGAAGCGGGCGCGACGCTGGCCGGATGGCCCCGCGCCGATCTGGAACGGAGGTAGCGGGATGGACCAGCCGTGCGCCCACCTGAAGCAAGTCCACGACGTGAAGCACCCGAAGAAGCGGCAGTGCGACGAATGTGTCCCGATCGGGGCGCGCTGGGTGCACCTCCGCACCTGCCAGCAGTGCGGGGCCACGCTCTGCTGCGACTCCTCCCCGAACAAGCACGCGAGCCAGCACGCGCGCGGAGTGGGGCATCCCGTGGTGGCGTCGGCCGAGCCGGGCGAGCGCTGGCTCTACTGCTATCCCGACGAGGCGTACGTGGAGTACTAGCGCGCGCCGGGGCCGCGCGCCGGCGGCGCGGAAGGGTCATGCCGCGCGCCGTCCTCCCAGGCGTAGAGCGGGATCTCCTCGTCCTCTCCGGGCAGCGTGATCATCCGCTCGAACCGGAGCCCGATCCGCTCGAGGACGCGGATCGAGCGGTGGTTCGCCGCGGAGACGATCGCCACGATCCGCCGGAGGCCGAAGGCGCGGACGCCGTAGTCGAGGACGGCGGCGGCCGCCTCGGCGGCATAGCCCTTCCCACGATAGAGCGGCAGGAAGGCAAAGCCGATGTCCACGTCGTCGAGGGAGTCGCGCTTCACGAGGCCGCAGGCGCCCACCGCCTCGCCCGTGGCCTTCAGCGTGACGACGTACATGCCGAACCCCATCCGGTCGTACATCGCGAGCGTGCGGTCGCGGATGTAGGCGCGCGCGTCGTCGAGCGTCCGCACGCCGCGGTCGCCGATGTGCTCGAGCCAGGCGGGGTCGTTCACCATCTCGAAGACAAACGAAGCGTCGTCCAGGGTGAAGCGGCGGAGCGAGAGCCGCGGCGTCTCGAGGACCGGCATGTCGTGGGCCACGGGCGACAGGGTACCGGTTGGGTCTGCTATTGTCTCGGGCTTCCGAGGGACGTTTCGGTTACGAACGGACGAGGAGAGCACTTCGAACATGGACGCTTTAGCCCAATTCAAGGAGATGCAACGAAAGAGCTGGGCGCACTTCGCCCCGCTGGAGGCGATCACCACCCCGACGGCCGCGCAGCTGGTCCGTCACGCGGGAATCCGGGCGGGGCAGAGCGTGCTCGACGTGGCGTGCGGGACGGGCGTCGTCGCGATCACGGCGGCGCGGGCCGGCGCGCGGGTGACCGGGCTCGACCTGACGCCGGAGCTGCTCGACCATGCCCGGGAGAATGCCGCGATCGCCGAGGTGGCGGTCGAGTGGCATCGTGGCGACGTCGAGGATCTGCCGTTCGAGAGCGGCGCGTTCGACGTGGTGACCAGCCAGTTCGGTCACATGTTCGCCCCTCGGCCGGCGGTCGCGATCGGCGAGATGCTGCGGGTCCTGAAGCCCGGCGGCACGATCGCCTTCTCCACCTGGCCGCCGGAGCTCGCGGTCGGCCGTCTGATCGCGCTCGCGAGCCGCTATCTCCCGGCGCCCCCGATCGAAATGCCGCCGCCGCCCCTCTGGGGCGATCCGCACGTCGTGCGCGAGCGCCTGGGCGCGGCCGTCAAGGACATCGTCTTCGGCCGCGGCACGATGGTCGTCGCCGCGCTGAGTCCGCAGCACAACCGGATCCTGTCGGAGCGGACCGCGGGTCCGGTGCACACCCTCGTGGAAAACCTGAGCGCGTCCGATCCGGAGCGGCTCGCGCAGTTCCGCCGCGAATTCGACGCGCTCCTCGGGGATTACTACCGGGACAACGTCATCGCGCAGGACTACCTCATGACCCGCGCGACGAAGATCTGACCGCGCGGGGCGCGCGGAGGAGCTGGAGGAGCGATCCCTCCGGGATCGCGATCTGGTCGAGCGTGCACTGCCGCGGCGCCTTGTCGGGGCGCCAGCGAAGGAACTTCGTGCCGTGGCGGAAACGGCCGCCGCTCACGTGGTCGTACTCCACCTCGGCCACGAGCTTGGGTTGGAGCGGCTCCCACTCGGTCGAGCGCTCGGTGCTCCAGCGGCTCGGACCCCCTGGCGCGCTCCCCGTGAAGCCGGGCGGCTTCACGAGCTTCTCGAGCTTCGGGATGAGCGCCTTCTTGTCGGCGGCGGAAAAGCTCGACGTGAAGCCGACGTGGTGGAGGAGACCGGCCTCGTCGTAGAGCCCGAGGAGGAGCGAACCGATCGCGCTCTTCCCGGCGGAGGCATATCGGAACCCGCCGGCCACGCAGTCGGCGGTCCGGCGGTGCTTGATCTTCACCATCCCGGTGCGGTCTCCCGATCGGTAGCGGAGGTCTTTCCGCTTCGCGATCACGCCGTCGAGCGCGCCGCGGGTCTCGTCGAACCACTTCTTCGCCGCCGCGAGGTCGTCGGAAGCGGGGGAGAGGCGGATGCTCGGGTTGTCCTTGAGATAGCGCGCCGCGAACGCCTCGAGCCGCGGACGTCGCTCCTCGAGCGGGCGCTCCACGAGCGATGCTCCCTTCTCGTCCACGAGGAGGTCGAAGACGATCAGCATTGCCGGCGTCTCCGCCGCGAGCTTCCGCACCCGGCTCTCCGCGGGGTGGATGCGCATCAGCAGGTCGTCGAAGGAGAGCGATTTTCCCTTCGGCACGACGATCTCGCCGTCGAGGACGAAACGGGGCGCTTTCACGGCGCCCACCACCGCGACCATCTCGGGGAAGTAGCGCTCGAGCGGCTCGCCCGCCTTGGACTGGAGCGCCACCTGGTCGCCGTCCTTGAACGCGAGGCAGCGAAATCCGTCCCACTTCGGCTCGTACTGCCACTCCGGCCCGACGGGGATCGCGTCGACGGACCGAGCCTCCATAGGCGGGTAGGGGCGGCGGAGCGGCAGCGTCATGGCGCGCGGCTCACAGGAAACGCGCGAGCGATACGCGCCCGCGCGCGGCGAGGAGCGGCTTCCAGAGGTCGCCGAGCTTCGCCACGCGCTCGGGGACGTTGTCGATCCGGAAGTCCTCGATCGCGATGCCGCGCTCGACCTCGTCCCACGTGACCGGGGTCGAGACGGGAGCCCGCGGCCGGGGCCGGACGGAGTAGATCGAGGCGAGCGTGCGTCCCCACGCGTTCTGGTTGTAGTCGACCAGGACGCGCCCCTTCGGCCGTTTGGCGACGCGGTATTCGGCCGTGACCAGGCTCGGCGCCTGGGCCGCGAGCACGAAGGCGAAGCTCTTCGCGAATCCCCAGACCTCCTTCTGTAGGGGCCCGCGCTCGATCGGGATGTAGACATGGATGCCCTTCGAACCGGTCGTCTTGGCGTAGGTGGGCAGCCCGAGCCCCTCCAGCCCCCGGCGCACGAGGAGCGCCGTCTCCCGGACCTCGTCGAAGGAGGCGTCGGGCACCGGATCGAGATCGAAATGGAGATAGTCGGGGCGGTCGGTGTTGTCGCACCGCGCGTACCAGGGGTTCAGGTCGATGCAGCCGAGGTTGATCACCCAGAGGAGCGAGGGGAGATCCTGGACCATCGGGAAGTCGATCACGTTCCCCGAGCCGTGCGGGATCCGGCACGTCTCGATCCACTCCGGGCGCGGCGAGGGGGCGCGCTTCATGAAGAAGAACTCACCGTAGGCGCCGTTTGGATAGCGCTTCATCACCATGGCGCGGTCGATCAGGTGCGGGAGCAGGACCGGTGCTATGCGCGCGTAGTACTGAAGGAGGTCGCGCTTCGTGATCTCGAGATCGGGCCAGAAGAGCTTGTCGAGATTCGTCAGCTTGACGACGCGGCCTTCCCCGAAGTCGAGCTCGACGTCGCGGACACCTTCGGGGATCGCGAGCGCTCCCGCGTGCTTCGCGGTGGGCGCCGGCGTGGGCTTCGCGGGCGCCTTCACCGAAGGACGGCTCTTGTCCGCCGGAGCCGTCTTCGGCGCCGGGCGCTTGGCCGTCGTCCTCTTCGCTGCCGCCGGCTTCGAACGCCCCGGTTTCACCGGCGCCGCCTTCCCGCGCGCTGACGCGCGCGGGTTCATGGAATGGGCTCCAGCTTGGGCGGCCGCTTGCCGTGTCGCACGGCGCCCGCGATCGGCACGTACTCCAGCTCCTCGTTCCGCAGCACGCAGCGGAGCATCAGCCCGCCGCGGCTCATGTCCCCGCGTCCCACGAACGCGGCGGGGAAGCGGAGACGGCCGTCGAGGCGGCTCTCGATCACGTCGACGTACTTGCCGGTCGCGATGCTCCCGAGGAGGACCACGCGGTCCTCGCCCGCGAGCGTGGCGGCGAGCGCCCCCGCGTCGCGCTCGAGCGGCTCGCGGAAGCGGGGCTCTTCCAGGTCGACCCCCACGCCCGCGATGGCACGAAGGTCATCCCCTGTCACGATCGTGTCCGGCGCGACGAGCCCCCGTCCGGGCGTGATCACGAGGACGCTCGCCGAGCCCTCCTCCGCGCGGCCGAACGCGAGCCCGTACGCGATCTTTCCACGGAAGTAGAGCCCGCTCAGGAAGGTGAAGACCTCGCCGAGCGGTGCCCCGCCATCCCGAAGCCGTGTCGCGAGCGGGAAGGCCGCGCGCTCGCTCAGGAGGATCGCGCCGCGCCTCCCCGCGCAGTTCGCGGGCGAGAGGAGGAAGACGGTGCGGGCCGCGGGCGGCTCGCAGGGTCGTCCGGACGGCTCGGGCCGACGGGTCGGCGGCATGGACGGTCGGTCGCGCATCGGACCGATAAGTATGGAGCGAACGCCGCGAAAGTCCAGACGGGCGCGGGTTCGTGCCTCGGCCCCCGCCGAACTACTTCCGCCGCCTGGATCCCGTCTTCCGCTTTGCCCAGTCGAGGAGCTTCTCCGCGGGCCAGCTGTTGATCATCCGCTCGGGCGGGATTCCCGCGCGCCGCGCATGGGCGAGGGCATACTCCGCGTAGACGAGCTGGGCGCCCGAGTGCGCGTCGCTGTCGGCCGCAAAGAGACAGCCCGCATCCAGTGCGCGCTTCGCGTGCGCCCAGTCGAGATCCTGGCGCCAGGGGTCGCCGTCCAGCTCGATCGCCACCCCGCGCTTCGCCGCCTCCTCGAAGACCTCGTCCCA
>JBLMWD010000034.1:0-4011 GCA_050257045.1 Bacteroidota bacterium
GCCCGAGCCCGGTGGGCGAGGGGATGAACTTCTTCTGCTTCGGCAGCCACATCTCCATCAGCGTGAGCAGGATTCCGAGCGTGCCGCCGATCACGAGCCCATAGCGCGCCGAAACCGGGAGCGCTCCCGGTCCCTTCGCGAGCAGCTCGGCCACGCCGCGCCAGACGAGCGCGGCCGGCGCGGGCCACTTCTCCGTGCCGAGGAGCGAAGGATCGGGGATGAGGATGAAGAAGACGGGAATCACGACCAGCGCCCCGGCGAGCACGCCGAAGAACTGGGCGAAGAACTGCTGGCGGGGGTTGGCGCCGAGCAGGTAACCGCTCTTGAGATCGGTGAGAAGGTCGCCCGCGCTTCCGGTCGCACCCGCCGTGATGTTCGCGGTCATGAGATTCGTCGGCACGTTCCCCGGCGCGATCACGCCGAACGTGAGCTGCGTGATCTTGCTCAGCGGACCGACCGGGGTGATGTCGGTCTCGCCGGTCGCGCGCGCGGCCACCACGACGAGGAGGAACGTCGCGAGCACCGCGATGAGACCCATCCACCAGTGGATCCCGAAGAAACGGTTGCCCAGGATGATCGCCGCGGTTCCGAGCAGTGCGTAACCGCCGATGAACCATGAGCCCGGCACCTCGATCCGGTCCATCGGATCGGGTCCGCCGGTCTGCGTCTTCCGGAACATCGCCGTGATCGTGCTGAAGGCGCGCACCACGCTCTTCCAGTTCATGAAGAAGAGGAGCAGACCCGAGGTGACCATCATCGGGACGCCGATCCAGAGGCTCCAGCGGGAGATGTTCCTGAAGCTCGGGCTCGTGATGTCGCCGTTCGCGAGGAAGATGGGCGCGAGGATGACGTAGTTGACGACGGCGCCGAGCATGAGGCTCCACGCGGTTCGGAACGACATGATCGCGCCGGCCGCGATGAAGAGGAGCGAGCCCTCGAAGGACATGGTCACCTGGTTCAGCCCGAGGAGCTGGTCCTTGTACTGGCCGAGCTTGATCCAGCTCGTCCCCCAGACCGACTCGATGCGCGGATAGCGGAACCAGGGGGCCGCCTTGAGGGACACCAGGCCCTTGATCGGAGCCCAGTCGGGAACGCCCTTGAACGGGATCGCCTGCATCCACGGGGCGTCGGCGTCGCGCATCCACGTGATGAGGGCGCCGAGCCCGAGCGCCGAGAAGAGCGCGCGCGCCTGGCGCGCCGCTTCCCCGCCCGCGCCGTGCAGGCTCTTGAGCGTCGCGGCCGCCGCGGTGCCGCTCGGGAACTTGAGCTGCTCGATGTTGATGAGCTGGCGCTTCGTGGGAACGGCGAGGAAGACGCCGAGCCACGCCACGACGGCGAGCCACGGAATCAGGACGAAGCAGCGCTGCGCGAACGTGGCCGGCAGCACGTTGGGATTGAGCATCATGAGGGCCGGGATCGCGTTCACGAGGCCCGCGCCGGTGATCGCGCCGGCCGCCGAGGCGCACGACTGCATCGCGTTGTTCTCGAGGATGCTGTACTTCGGGAAGAGCTTCGGGGTCATCCGGTGCAGGAACGCGAAGATCGACCACGCCATGATGCACGACGTGATCGCGACGCCCATCCCCCATCCCGACTTCATCCCCACGTAGACGTTCGAGCAGGCCATGATCATGCCGAGCATCATGCCCATGATGAGGGCCCGCTTCGTGAGCTGCGGCATGCGGTCGCCGGCGTAGACGTTCTCGAACCAGTGCCGCTCGATCTCTTCGGGAGTCTTCGGTCGCTCGGATGGTGACGGCGGCGCCGCTGCTCTGCGCCGCTCTTCAGTAGCGACGGTATCGGGGCTCACGAGGCTCTCCTGCGTGGATGGGATCCGGCCGACGGGCGAGGTTATCGTACCCGGTGCGAATGGAGAAGACACTAGGATCCTGTTGACGAGGCGGGAAGCGGGCCGGAAGTATACCGACATGTTCCGCCATGCCCTGGTCCGGCCCCCCGGTCCCAACTTCGCCGATGGCCTCACGACCGCGGGGCTGGGGCGGCCCGACCACGACCGGGCCCTGGCCCAGCACGCCGCCTACTGCGAGGCGCTCGAGGGCTGCGGGCTCCGCGTGACCCGTCTCGACCCGGACCTGCGGCATCCCGACTCCACGTTCGTCGAGGACACGGCCGTCCTCACCCCGACCCGGGTGGTCCTGACCCGGCCCGGGGCACCGAGCCGCCGCGGGGAGGTGGCATCGATGCGGGAGCACCTCGCCCGCCATTTCGCGGAGGTTCGGTCGATCGAGGACCCGGGCACCCTCGACGGAGGAGACATCTGCGAGGCGGACGGGCACTTCCTCATCGGGATCTCCCGCCGCACGAACGAGGCAGGAGCCCGGGGGCTCGCGGCGCTCCTCGCCGAGGAGGGCCGCACGTCGGCGTTCATCGACATCCGGGACATCCAGGGGATCCTCCACCTGAAGAGCGGCATCGCGTACCTCGGCGACGGCCGGGTCGCGGCGATCGAATCGCTCGCGTCCCACCCCGCGCTCCGTGGATACGAGATCGTTGCCGTGAATCCCGCCGAAGCCTACGCCGCGAACTGCGTCCGGGTGAATGACCGCATCCTCGTCGCAGCGGGGCATCCGCGATTCGAGTCGGAGCTGCGCCGCCTGGGATACCACGTCATCGCCCTGGAGATGGCCGAGTTCGAGAAGATGGATGGCGGGCTGAGCTGCCTCTCGCTTCGGTTCTGAAACTCGACCCGATCCTCGGCTCTACGCCGCCGGGCGGACTCCCCTAACGCGCGATCTCCCAGATGTGCCCCGCAGGGTCGCGGAAGCTCGCGGTTCGAACGCCCCACGGTCGATCCATCGGGCCGTTCAACAGCTTGACCCCCCGGCGGGTCAGCCGCTCGCACATTGCGTCCACGTCGTCGACGTCGACCGTGAACTGGAACCGCGATCCCGACTCGGGGCGGGCCACCTTGGCCGGATCGATGAGTTCCGGCGCCGACGCCACGGCGAGAAGGTTGATCAGGGTGTTCCCGATCTTGAAGACGGCCGAGTCCTCGGTCTCGAACACGACCGGCAGATCGAAGACCTCCCGATAGAAGCGCTTGGTTGTCTCGAGATCCTCGGCGAACAGCGTGATCGCGGCGATGCTCTTCGCCCAGGTGGTCGTGTCGGCATTTCGTTCGACGGCTTCGGGCATGACGGATCTCCGGTGCGGGTCGCGCAATGTGGGTCCGCGGGCCCAGGCGGGCCTCCCCACATGCTACCCCAGGCCCATGCGCGCACGCGCACATCCCTCTGGACCGCACCGGGGAACCGCGTCACAATCCGCCCGACCGCTTCGCCCCCAATGGGCATTGCCAAGCTCTGGATCGCCTGCACGCGGCCTCCCCCGCCGCGGCGCGAAACGAGGACCATCCATGAAGACCCCTGACGGAATGCTACCCCGCGCCCGGATTCCCTACGGCACCTGGGGGAGCAGCTACTTTCCCGCCTGGCAGACGTCGGCCCTGGCGGAGGTGAACATCGGGCAGTTCGCCGGCGAGGCCGCGAACCGGATCTACGGGCTCCGGAAGGTCCCGACCGACCAGCTCGAGTTCCTCGTGATCGGCTCGACGATCCCCTGGCACTGGAAGTTCTGGACCGCTCCGCTCGTCGCCTCGTGCATGGGTCACCGCATCCCGGGCTATCACGTCGAGCAGGCGTGCGCGACGGGGCTCCAGGCCGTGCTCCTCGGAGGGGCGGAGGTGCAGGCCGGCCGCGACGTGGTGGGCGTCGTCACGTTCGACCGCACGAGCGACTCGCCCGCGGGGATCTTCCCCGAGCGGCGCGCTCACGAGCGGACGCAGGCGATCAGCGACGTCTGGGACAACTTCGGCTTCGACCCCGCCACGGGCAATTCGATGATCGCGGCGGCCGGGAAGACGGCGCGCAAGTACGGCCTCGACCGGAAGGAAGTCGACGACTGCGCCTACCGTCGCTACGAACAGTACTTCGAGGGCAAGGAATCGGGCTTCCTCGACCGCGTCCTCGTGCCGCTCGACGTGCTCGACGT
>JBLMWD010000035.1:0-23893 GCA_050257045.1 Bacteroidota bacterium
AAGCTGCAGAAGCCGTGCTCGTCGGGCGGAGAGACGTGGATCAGCGCCACGTCGATCGGGACCGTGCGGGTGGTGAAGAGGCGCGGGATCTCCGAGAGGAAGACGGGCAGGTAGTCGGCCCGCCCCTCGTTCACCGCCTCGCGGACGTTCTTTCCGATGAAGAGGGCGAAGTGGCGGAAGTGCGGCTCCATGCCCGGCAGGGCGTAATCGGCCCGTCCCTGGGACATGAGGTGCACCACGCGCACCCCGGTGAGCTCGTCCTTGCGGGCGACGAGCGCCTCGAGCAGCCCCTGCGGCGCGGCGCACCCGGGATGGACGTAGACGGTGTCCCCCGAGCGGACGTGCTTCAGCGCTTCCGCCGCGCTGACGAGCTTTTCGTGGAATGCGGGGAATCCTCCGGTCGAGCCGGCGGCCGCGGTCCCCTCCGCGGCCTCGCGCGCCGAGGCGCCGACGCTAGCGGGCGACATCGACGCTCCGCGCGCGCTCGGCGCTCCGGTACGGCAGGTCGAGCACCGACGCGATCTTCCGCTTGAGGCAGAAGCCGTCGTGCGTGTAGACCCCGCGCGCGAGCACGGGATCCTCTTCGAGGACGCGGTCGGGCCCGACCCGCGCGATCTCCTCCAGGTACGGCAGGATGATGTTCGAGAGCGCCGCCGTCGCCGTGCGCGGCACCAGAGCGGGGATGTTCGGCACGCAGAAGTGGACGACCCCCTCCTTCACGTACGTCGGATCGAGGATGGTCGTCGGCCGCGACGTGGTCGAGCACCCCCCCTGGTCGATCGAGATGTCGAGGAAGACCGAGCGCGGGCGCATCGTGCGCACGAGCCGGTCGTCCAGGATGTGCGGCGTCGTCTCCATCTGGATCAGGACGGCCCCGATCAAGACGTCGGCGATCGGAACGAACCGCTCCACGTTGTACGGCGTGGCGAGCGCCGTGATGATGGCCGGCGCACGGGCCACGAGGCGGCGGAGCCGCTCGACGTCCATGTCCAGCACGATCACCTGGGTTCCGACCGACGCGGCGCGGATCGCCGCCGTCGCGCCGACCACCCCCGCGCCCAGGACGACGACGATCCCGGGCGGAACGCCCGGGATCCCGTCGAGCATGACGCCGCGGCCACCCTGCCGCGACTGGAGGTAGTGGGCCGCGATCGGGATCGCGAGCTTCCCCGCGATCTCGCTCATGGCGGTCAGCACCGGCCGGTCGCCCCCCTCCTCTTCGATCGCCTCGAGGCCGATGGCGGTCACCCGGCGATGCACCAGGTGCTCCACCACGGCCCGGGGCGCGTTCGAGAGCTGGAGGAACGAGAAGAGGATCTTTCCCTCCTCGAGGCGGCGGACTTCGTCGATCGAGGGCGGGATCACCTTGAGCACGAGCCGGGACCGCCCCACCACCTCTTCGGCGGAGTAGACGATCGTGCAGCCCGCGTCGCGATACGCCTGGTCGTCGAATCCCGAGCCGACGCCGGCCTCGGACTCGATGACGACCCGGTTTCCCTGCCGAACCAGCTCGCCGGCGGCGAACGGGACGAGCGGCACCCGTGTCTCGCCGGCGTAGGTCTCCTTGAGGACGCCGATTTCCATGTCAGACGAGCTCCTCGACCGGCACCGTCACCGGCCGCGTCGCGCGCTTCTTCTCTTCTTCCTGCATCTGGGCCTCGACGACGGCGATCGAGGCGATGTGGATGATCTCGTTGTCGTCGGACGTCGGCGCGACGATGTGGATCGGCTTCGCGAGCCCGGTGAGGATCGGGCCGATCGTCTCGGCGCCGCCGATGCGCTGCATCAGCTTGTACGCGAGGTTGCCGGAATGGAGGTCCGGGAAGACGAGGACGTTCGCGTCCCCCTGGATCCGGCTGAACGGGAAGTGCTCCCGCGCGGCGTCGGGGTCGACGGCCACCTCGAGCTGCATCTCCCCGTCCACGACGAGGTCGGGGGCCCGCTTCGCGAGGATCTTCACGGCGTCCTTCACCACGTCCACGACCGGGTGCTTCGCCGAGCCGAAGCTCGAGAAGGAGAGCATCGCGACTTTCGGCTCGAAGCCGAACTCGCGCGCCACGCCCGAGGCGAGGATGGCGATCTCCGCCAGCTCGTCGGCGCTGGGCTGGATGTTCACCGTGGTGTCGGCGAAGAAGTAGAGCTTCCGGCGGGCGATGATCCCGTAGACGCCGCAGACCCGCGTGAGCCCCGGACGGAGCCCGATGATCTGGAGCGCCGGACGGATGGTGTCGGGGTAGTGCTGCGTCACGCCGGAGACGAGCCCGTCGGCGTCTCCTTCGTGCACCATCATCGTGCCGAAGTAGTTCGGGTTGCGGAGCAGGTTGTCGGCGTCCTTCGCCGTGAGTCCCTTCCGCTGCCGCATCCGGTAGAGCGCCTCCACGTACGCCTCCCGCTTGGGATGGCGGCGCGGATGCACGAGCTCGATCCCGTCGAGCGGCACGTCGAGATGGCGGGCGACCCGCTGGATCTCCTCCGGCTTGCCGAGGAGCACCGGCTTCGCCACCCCTTCCTGGACGAGGTGCGCCGCGACGCGCAGGATCCGCGGGTGGGTCCCTTCGGGGAAGACGATCCGCTTCGGCGCGCGCCGCGCCCGGTGGATCACCGTGCGCGCGATCTCACGCGACTTGCCGAGCCGCGCCTCCAGCCGCTCGCGGTACTCGTCGAGGTCGAAGCGGAGCCGCGCCACCCCGGTCTCCATCGCGGCCCCGGCGACGGCCGGCGCCACCCAGAGGAGGACCCGCGGGTCGAACGGCTTCGGGATCAGGTAATCGGGTCCGAACCGGAGCGTCTCGACGCCGTACGCGCGTGCGACCGCGTCGGGCACGTCCTGCTTCGCGAGGCCCGCGAGCGCCTTCACCGCCGCGAGCTTCATCTCGTCATTGAACCGCTTCGCCCGCACGTCGAGCGCGCCGCGGAAGAGGAACGGGAAGCCGAGGACGTTGTTCACCTGGTTCGGATAGTCGGAACGGCCGGTCGCCATGATCACGTCGGGGCGGGCCGCCTTGGCGTCGGGATAGCTGATCTCCGGGTCGGGATTCGCGCACGCGAAGAGGATCGGCCGCGCGGCCATCGAGCGGACCATCTCCTGCGTGATGAGCCCGGCGCTGGAGAGCCCGAGGCAGGCGTCGGCGCCTCGGAGCGCGTCGGCGATGGTTCGGGCCGTGGTGTCGGCCGCGAACTCCGCCTTGTGCGGATTCAGGTCGGTGCGTCCCTTGTGGATCACGCCTTTCCTGTCGCACATCGTGATCTGGTCCTTGCGGAGCCCGAGCTTGGTGAAGAGCCGCGCGGAGGCGATGCCCGAGGCGCCGGCGCCGATGATCACGAGGCGGATGTCCTTCATCTTCTTCCCCGTGACCTCGAGCGCGTTCAGCAGCGCCGCGCCCGTGATGATGGCGGTGCCGTGCTGGTCGTCGTGGAAGACGGGGATGGAGACGAGCGACTGGAGCTTCTGCTCGATCTCGAAGCACTCCGGAGCCTTGATGTCCTCCAGGTTGATGCCGCCGAACGTCGGCTCGAGGAGCACGCAGGTGCGGACGATCTCGTCGGGGTCGTTCGACTGGATCTCGATGTCGAACACGTCGACGTCGGCAAAGCGTTTGAAGAGGACTCCCTTCCCCTCCATGACCGGCTTCCCGGCGAGCGGGCCGATGGCGCCAAGCCCGAGCACGGCGGTGCCGTTCGTGACGACCGCGACCAGGTTCCCCTTGGCCGTGTATTCGTAGGCGAGATCGGGGTTCTTCTCGATCTCGAGACACGGGACGGCGACTCCGGGGGTGTAGGCGAGGGAGAGATCTTTCTGGGTGGCGCAGGGCTTCGTGGATATGACTTCGATCTTCCCGGGGCGGGAGCCCCGGTGATATTCGAGGGCCTCTCTCGAGAGCGCGTCGGCCATGGCGTTCATCCCCTTTCGACCTGGGCCCGCGGCGGGTCCCGTCGCAGCACCCCGTCACGCCCATTTTCGCCCTCCCCGCGGCACCGGCAAGGTGGCCGTAAGTAGCATGGAAAACGACTACTTTGGTGCTCCCGGGGGGTCGTTTTCGTGACCCCGAAAGGCCCCCCAACGGCCCCCCGCGAGGGGGACCTGGCGGCGAGAAATGAACGAGGGGCCGCCGGCGCTCGGCCGGCGGCCCCCTTGCCCTCTCGAACTGACTGTCCGACTTCTACTTGTGGCCGCCTCCCCGGAGCGCGCCAGACGCGTTCGCCCGCATCAGGGCTCCCTGGCCATGGAGCAGCGTCGTGGTGGTGGAAAGACGGGTGGTCGTGCCGGTCGAGAGCGTGGCCCCCCCGTGTCCGCGGAGAGTGGTCCCCACGGCGGCGGTGCCGCCCTTCCCGTGCATCTGCGACGCCGCCGTCGCGCCCTTTCCGTGCGTCCGCGTCGTGGTCGTGGTCGTCGTTCCGGATGTGGAGCCCGAGCCCGACGTGGCGCTCGAGAGCGTCTGGGTCTCGGTGCGGATGCCGCGCAGGAGCGTCCCCGGCGGAATCCGGAACGCGCGGGCGATCTGGGTCCACGTCTCTCCGCTCGAACGCATCGTGAAGATCTCGTCGAGGGTCACGCTCGTCCGCGCGTCGCTCTGGATCGTGTAGGCGACGAGGAGGTCGCCGAGCGTCGCGTTGTACTGCGTCTCCTGCTGCGTGAGGACGTCGGTGGTCACACCGAGGTCCTGCGCGAGGCGCGTCTCGACCATGGTCGGGTCGCCGAGCCGCGAGGTCGCGTCGTCGAAGCTCTGGATCCGGGTGTCGATCTGCCGGTCGACGCCGGTGATCGCGCCGGTCCGCCCGGAGCCGCTGAACGTGGCGTTCCGTGTGGTCGAACCCGACCCGGACGTCGACCGTGACGTCGTGCCCGTGCCGGAACCGCCCGTCGAGCTCGTGCTCGAGAGCGAGGAGGCCTGCATCGTCACCGAGCGCATCAGGCGGCCCGGCGCGATCTGGAGCGAGCGGGCGATCGCGGTCCAGCTCTGGCCGCTCGCGCGCATCTGCATGATCTGGTCGATCGTGACGCTCGTCTTCGATGCGCTCTGGATCGAGTAGGCGACCAGGAGATCGCCGAAGCCCACGTTGAACTGCGTGCGCTCCTGCGTGAGGACGTCGGCCGTGACGCCGAGGTCGGTGGCGAGACGGTCGGTGAACGTCGCGCCGCCGACGCGCGTCGCGTCGCTGTTCACCGTCGAGACGGTCGTCTCGAGCCGCGTCTCGACGCCGCGGATGGTGTTCGTCGTGCTCGACGTCGTTCCGCCGCTCCGGGCCCACGCCGAAGGCGGCGCCGCCGCCAGGGTCAGCGCCGCGAGAATCCAGATTCGCTTCATGGCTCCTCTCCTCTCCGAGTACCGCCGCCCCGTTCCGGGACGGTTCTAGTGGATGACATATCGAACTCCGACCGATCCCGAGGGACCGGAGACGTAGCCGCGCCCACTCCCCGGCTGGCCGAGCAGGCCCGCTCCGGCCGCGCCGGAGCCCGTCCCGAGATCCGCCGCGTCGCGACCCATCCCGAGCTCGCCCAGGACGATCACGCGCTTCGCGGCGGCCCAGATCAGGCCCGCCGATCCGCGGAAGCTCGTGCCGCCTCCCTCGACCGAGGCGAGCGCGCCCCGCGCGACCGCGAGAACCGTGGGGCTCGCGGGAAAGCCGACCTCAGACGTGATTCCCTTCGTCGAGGGCGAAATGGTGTCCTCCGCCCTCGTGTAGTAGATCCCCAGCGTCCGTCCGCCTCCGATCGCGACGACGGGGCCGACCTGAAACCGCGACGCGCCATAGCCGCGCTCGCCGGCCGACGCCGCGCCGATCATCTGGAGGGACCACTTGGGGGATGCGTTCCAGGAGAGCGCGAGCGTGCCGCTCGTGCCCGCGCCGACCTGGGAGCTGGAGAAACGCGCGCCTGCGACGGTGACGTCGCCGCCGGTCCACACCGACTGTGCGTAGCCGATGAGATCCCGGACGCTCTGCTTCCCCGGGCCGGATGCGTAGTCGGCCCCGGCTCCCGCCGACAACGCGGCGGCACCCGGTCGCGGCGAGACGGAGAGCACGAGAAGTGAGATGAACAGCGCGCTTCTCGCGCCGTGTCGGTTCGTTCGTTCCATGGGCGGGCGCGAACGATCACGGTCTGTGCCAGCGCGCGGCGAGCGAAGCGGAGCGGCGGAAGTGACGCAACGAGCGCATCGCCTGGCTGGTCGCGCCTCCTGAATCGTTCCATCGCGTACGCGAGGAGCGCGCGTTACACGGCGCGGATTTCAACCGGAACGTTCCCCGCGGCTTCGGAATGTTTCGTCGGCGAAATGTTCCGAAATCTGGCTGGATCGAGCCATGACTCCGTCGTTCAGAGGCGATCGGCCCCTGCCGAATGGAAGAGGGATGCGCCCGATCCTTCTTCTGACCTTGATGCTCGGCCTGCTCCCGGCGTGCGCGGGGACGCGTCCGGCCGCGGCCGTCTCGGGAGCGGCGGTGACGGACGATCGCGTCGCATTCGAGGAGGAGGGCTGGGCGTCGTACTACGGCCGGGAGCACCATGGGCATCGCACCGCCAGCGGCGCGACGTTCGACGACCGGCGCCTCACCGCCGCGCACCGCACGCTACCCTTCGGCACGCGCGTTCGCGTCACGAATCTCGACAACGGCCGCCACGTGACGGTCACCGTCACGGACCGCGGCCCCTACCGGCGCGCGCGCGTCATCGACGTGTCGCGGCGCGCCGCGAAGGATCTCGGTTTTCTCCGCTCCGGCACGGCACGAGTGAGGCTCGAGGTGGTATCGGGATAGCCCGGAGTCGTACAGAGGTGGGAGCGGAAACAAGGACCCCCGGGGCGACCCGGGGGTCCTTTGGGTATACGCGCCGCGCCGGCGGCGCGCGTCCATCACTTGGTCGAATCGGGAGCCGTCGCGGCCTCCTTCGCTTCCTCCCGCAACTGCAGGAAGACCCAGACGCGCTTCCAGCGGTTCGTTTCGGTCCCCGCCGTCACCGACAGCGCGAGTCGATCGGTTTTCACGTCGAGCGGCACGCGGTACGAGACCTTCCACATGTTGGCCGCGGAGTCGAACGTGAACGGGGTCTTCGCACCGACCCGGTCGGTCAGCATCACCGACGTCACGTCCGTCGAGCCGACGGCGGCGATCGTCACGACCGTGCCGGGAGCCGAGATTCCCTCCGGCGGAACCGCCACGACCTCCGGCGGAAGCCCGGCGTCTTCCTTCGCTTCACCCGTTGCCATCGCGCTGGTCGTGCCGGTCTCCGCGGTCAGGGCGGCTCCGGTCTTCGTCGCGGGAACGGCCCCAGGCTGCGCCTGGGCCGGAGCGGTCTCGGTCGAGGCGACCGTGGCCGATGCCTTCTCCTTCTGCTCGCCGCACCCCAGCGCGACCAGCGCGAGAAGGAGCGGAGCCGCGAGCGCCGCGCCGGTGGCGGCGCGGAGGCGAAACGTGCTCTGGGTCTTCGTCTGCTTCGTGTTCATGTCCCGATCTCCGTCCGGCGCAGTGGCGATTTCGCGGGACCGGCGCCGGTGCCGGCTCCCCGATCGCCTGGCGTGGGCGGCTCCCCGGGCCAGGACCGTGAGCAGCGCGTCGGCCGCTCGCGATGTCCATAGATCAACCGCCGTGCCGTATCGGCAAGTGGCAGGGATTCTGCGGTTTAGGTCCCGGGACCTCGGGCCGATACCTCGATTGCGTGTCAAGCTTGACACGCGCCGAAGGCGGCGCGACGCTGGATGGT
This sequence comes from Bacteroidota bacterium, assembly GCA_050257045.1. Classification (GTDB taxonomy): domain Bacteria; phylum Eisenbacteria; class RBG-16-71-46; order SZUA-252; family SZUA-252; genus DASQJL01. The sequence goes on from JBLMWD010000035.1 coordinate 7,697, forward strand.
GATCCGAACCACAATCGAGACAGAGGAATCGAGGCGCGTGTCAGGATGGACACAGTGCCGTTCCGAGTAAGAGAAGCGACGCTCGCCACGTTCTCGACGTGTGCGGTGCTCGCGTCACTGACGCTCCTTCTGGGCGGCTGTGCGGGGTCACGCGCCGTGGGCCGAGCCGGCGATCATCTCCTCTGGTCGCGTGACGACCGCGCGTACGTGGCCCTGCACGACGGCGCCGTGGTCGCGGAAGGCGATTCCGTCCGGTTCGACGAGGGGCGGACGATGGTGGCGGCGGGGCATGTCGAGTCCGTCGTCCACGGCGAGCTGGCGCTCGTCACGATCACGGCAGGCTCGCTGGGCGCGGCAGCTCGGCCCGAGCGCCTGCTCGTTTCCGTGATGCCGCAGTCGACGCCGCACCTTGGTTCCGTGAGGGTGGCGCTGCCCGCTAACGGACGCGGCAATCTCCTTGTCCGTTGCGGCGGCGTCGCGCCACACCTGCCGGCCGAAGCGCCTCCGTACCGCAGCGAAACGCTCGACGCGCGGCACCTTCGTCTTACGAGATCCGGGGAAGCCGCGAGTTCGAACGGATGGTCGGATACTCTAGACATTGTTCTTTTCGACGACGCTTCGGACGAAGAGATCGCGCTCGAGCGGGGCGAGGTGGACGTGGCGGTCTTCTGGCCGGGCGAGGGATCGCGTCGCGCACGGACCGATCCGCGCTGGCGGGGCTTTCCACTCGGGGTCCGCGCCGGGAGCGTCCTCGCGCTGACCGGTCCGGGCGACGTCGCGCACGCGGCGCCGGACAGCATCCATGCGGGCGCGTTCAATGCGGCGCTGTTCCAGAACGATCTAGAGCTGCTCCCTTCCGCGCTTGGACCGAGCGACTACACGTGGCGCGGCGCCCCGTGGATCGTGCGGCCGGACGCGGGATTGCCGGGCTCGGGGATCATCTGGGGCTGGATGACGCGCACTGCCTTGATGAAGAAGCCGAGCCCGGCCGAGGAAGCGCTGCACCCACATCTTGCGCTCGTCGATTCGTCTGCCGACTCTGCGCGATCCGGAATCGTGCCGCTCTTCGCCCTCCGCTGCCCCGTGCTCTGCGCCGAGCCAATGCGGCGCTGGGTGGACGCGGTGGGAGCGGACGCTCTGGCGAGCATGGTGCAGTGTCGATGAACTCGCTCCGCTTCCGGCTCATCGCGGGCTTCGCGCTCGTCGCGCTCGTGCCGCTCGCGATCGCGATCGTGCTTCTCACGGACCGGATCGAAGGAATGGTGCGGACGCAGGCGGCCGATCGCATCACGGCTTCGCTCGGGGCGGTCACGACGCAGCTCGCCGAAGACGAGCGGAGGACCGTGGAGAAGACGCAGATCCTCGCGCGCGACCCGGAGCTGCGACGGCTCTATCTCGTGCCGGCGGGCGGGCGCGATCTCGCCGATTACCTCGAGGAGCGGCGCTTCCTGCTCGGGCTCGACATCCTGCGCGTCGCCGACCCGTCCGGCGCGGTGCGCGCCGACGCGGCCGACGCCATCGCCCCCTCGGACCCGGCCCGCCCGGCCTTCCGGATCCCGCCCGCGAAGCTGGAGGGGCGGCGCGGCGTCTCGATCCGCGCCCTCGAGCCCGACTCGGGCCTCGCGCTCGTGTCGAGCGCGCCCATCCAGTACCAGGGGACCACGGTCGGGAGGGTCGAGGGAGGTCTCGCGCTCGACGTCGAGTTCCTCGACCGATGGCGCTCCCGGAGCGGCGTCGATCTCTCGCTACGGGACGCCCAGGGGCACGCGGTGATCGCGACGACCCCGCTCGGCACCCCTCCGCGCGGCGCGGGGCGCGCGACGCCGGAGGTCGGACAGTGGAGTCGCTACCACTGGATCGGGACCCAGGGCGCGGACCTCTACGAGTCGGTCCCCCTCGCGATCGGCGATCCCCCGTACGCCACGCTGGTCGGCTTCACGGAGACGGACGAGGCCGAGCGAACGGTCGCCTCGCTGCAGCAGGCGTCGGCCGTCCTCGGCCTCGTGGCCCTCGCGATCGCGATCGCGCTCGGCATCGCGTGGTCGCGCCAGATCACGAAGCCGGTAAAGCGCCTCGCCGACTACAGCGCGCAGCTCGCGCGTGGCGAATGGGACGAGCCGATCGCGCTCCACAGCGTGCGCGAGCTGGAGACGCTCGTCGCGGCACTCGACCGCATGCGCCTCGACCTCAGGTCGTACCGCGACCGACTCGTCGTGAGCGAGCGCCAGGCCGCCTGGAGCGAGATGGCGCGCAAGGTGGCGCACGAGGTCAAGAATCCGCTCACGCCGATCGCGATCTCGGTCGCCGACCTGAAGCGGAGCTACGAGGCCGGGCGCCCCGACTTCCCCGAGGTGCTGGACCAGGCGGTGCGCACGATCGGCGAGGAGGTGGAGGCGCTGAAGAAGATGCTCCAGGAATTCTCCGATTTCGGCCGCTTTCCCGCGCCCCGGATCGAGCCGGTTCGCTGGTCCGGGCTCGCGGCCGACCTCGAGACGCTTTATGGGCGGGAGATCGCGGCCGGGCGGCTTTCGGTCTCGCCCGAGGCGCGCAGCCTCGTCTTTGCGGCCGACGCGGGGCAGATACGCCAGGCGCTCGTGAACCTCATCGGGAACGGCATGGACGCCGCGGGCGAGCGCGGGTGCGTCACCGTGGGGGCGGCCGCGGAGGACTCGAGCGTGGTGCTCACCGTTTCCGACACGGGACCGGGGCTCTCGCCGGAGCAGAGGACCCGACTCTTTTCGCCGGGGTTCACGACCAAGCCGCACGGAAGCGGGCTCGGGCTCACGATCGTGGAGCGGATCGTGAGCGAGCACCACGGGACGATCGAAGTGGCGTCGGAGACGGGCCGCGGGACCACGTTCCGGATCCGCCTGCCAAACCCGAAGCCCGCCGCGGGACCGGCGTAGCCATGCCCACCCTTCTCGTCGTCGACGACGAAGCGAACATCCGCTCGAGCCTCGCGGGCGCGCTGACGCGCGAGGGGTACCAGGTGGAGTGCGCCGCGACCGCGGCCGAGGCTCGGGCGAAGCTCCGCGAGTCGTTCGACTACCTGCTCGTCGACGTCTGGCTCCCCGACGGGAGCGGGCTCGATCTCCTGCGCGAGGCCCTCGCGGCCGATCCCGAATCGGTCGTGGTCATGATGTCGGGGCACGCCACGATCGACGCCGCGGTGCAGGCGACGCGGCTCGGCGCCTTCGACTTCCTGGAGAAGCCGCTCTCCCTCGAGCGCCTCCTCGTGCTCCTCCGGAACGCCGCCTCGGCGGCGGCGCTCAAGGCGGAGAACCGGCGGCTTGCGCGCGGCTGGGCGGGGCCGATCGTGGGCCGCTCTCCCGCGATCCGGAAGCTCCTCGCCGAGGTGGAGCGCGCCGCGCCCACGGCCGCGCGGGTGCTGATTCACGGGGAGAACGGGACCGGGAAGGAGCTCGTCGCGCGCGCGCTCCACGCGGCTGGCCCGCGGCGGGAGATGCCGTTCGTCGCGGTGAACTGCGCCGCGATTCCCGAGGAGCTGATCGAGTCGGAGCTCTTCGGCCACGAGCGCGGCGCCTTCACCGGCGCCACGCAGGCGCGAAAGGGGCGCTTCGAGGAGGCGCATCGCGGCACGCTCTTCCTCGACGAGGTGGGCGACCTGAGCGCGCGTGCCCAGACGAAGCTCCTCCGCGTCCTCCAGGAAGGGGAGCTGAACCGCGTCGGCGGGAACCGTGCAATCCGGGTCGACGTGCGCGTGATCGCCGCGACGAACCACGATCTTGCCGCGCTCGTGCGCGCGGGACGCTTCCGGGAGGACCTCTACTTCCGTCTCGCGGTGATCCCGCTCACGGTGCCGCCGCTTCGCGAGCGCGCCGAGGACGTGCCGCTCCTCGTCGAGCGCTTCACCGCCGAGGTCGCCGCGGAGGCCGGCGTGAAGCGCCGGCGGTTCACCGCGCCCGCGCTCGAGGCGCTCGCGCGCTATGCGTTCCCCGGGAACGTGCGCGAGCTCCGGAACATCGTCGAGCGGCTTCTGATCATGACGCCGGGAGCACCTGGCGCCGAAATCGGGGCCGACGCGGTCCGGGCGATGCTGCGGGCGCCGGAGCCGGGCGGCGAGGCGGCCCCGGGCGGCCGCCTCGCCGATGCGGTCCGCGACTTCGAGCGGAGCACGATCGAGACGGCCCTCGCCGCCGAGGGCGGGAGCATGACGCGCGCAGCCGCGCGGCTCGGCCTTGAACGGAGCCACCTCTACAAGAAGATGAAGTCGCTGGGATTCGCGCCGAAGAGCGACGAGAGCTAGCGCGCCATCTTCGCGAGGAGCCGCTCCTTCACCCCCGGCCACTCCGTCGCGAGCACGCTGTAGAAGACCGTGTCGCGCACGACCCCGCGCTCACTGATCTGATAGCTCCGGAGGATCCCCTCCTCCAGCGCGCCCATGCGGAGCATGGCGTCGCGCGAGCGGCGGTTCCGCACGTCGGTCTTCAGCTCCACGCGCACGCAGTCCCACGTCTCGAACGCGTGGCGGAGCATGAGGAACTTGGCCTCGGTGTTCACGTGGGTCCGCTGGAAGGGTCGCGCGAGCCAGGTCCAGCCGATCTCCGCTCTCCGGTTCCGCGGATCGAGGTTCCCGAAGCGGGTCGACCCGGCGATCCGACCACTCGCCGTGTCGATGGTCGCGAACGGCAGGGCGCGTCCCTCCGCTTGCTCGCGGAGCGCGATCGAGATGTAACGACGCAGATCGTCGGGCGTTTCCATGGTGGAGAGGCCGAGCCGCCAGATGTCGGGATCGAAGGCGATCGCGGCGAGGCCGTCGAAGTGCCGCTCCATCGAGAGCGGCTCGAGGCGCACGCGCGCGCCTTCGAGTGTGACCGGGGTCACCGAGATGGCGGACACGAGTGGCAGTCTAACCGAAGTGATCCGGGGACGCCCCTTCGCCTCGCGCCGGCGGGAACCGCCGGCGCGGAGCAGGGTACGAATCGCATAAGCCGCCGGAAACCTGGCGCTTCGAGGAAGCATCCAAGGTTTGAAGGTCCCCCCCTTGACCTTGGGCGGCGGGCTGCGAGTCACTCGGAGAAACGCCAACATGGACCGACATGTGAGAATCCCCGCAGCGCTCGCACTGCTCGCCGCCGTATTCCTCGCACTCCCAGGCGCCACAGGCGCCTTCGCGGGACCCTCGGGCGCCGCCGCTCCTTCGTTCTCGCTCCCCACGACGGCCGGCTCGGTCTCGCTCGACTCGCTCCGCAGCAAGGTCGTCCTGGTCGATTTCTGGGCGTCCTGGTGCGTTCCCTGCAAGAGCTCCTTTCCGTGGATGAACGAGATGCAGGAGCGTTACGGCAAGAAGGGGCTCGCCATCGTGGCGATCAACGTCGACAAGTCGCGCGGCTCGGCCGAGGACTTCATCGCGAAGCACCCCGCCAACTTCACGGTCGCCTTCGATCCGCTCGGGAAGGCGGCCAAGGCGTACCGCGTCTGGGGCATGCCGACGAGCTATCTCATCGGTCCCGGCCGCCAGATCCTCTTCTCGCGCTCCGGGTTCGATCCGAAGCACGCGAAGGACGTCGAAACCATGATTGCGCAGGCGTGCGCCCGATGAGCGCGCGCGCCCGTTTCCTCGTCAAGGCACTCCTCGCCGCGGCGGCGCTCGCCTCGAGCGGCTGCGCCGCGATGAAGGTGCAGCCGTGGGATCGCGACCTCCTCGCCCAGAAGCAGATGAGCTTCACTCCGTCCCCCCTCGAGACCGCCGTCGACGACCACGTCTATTTCAGCAAGGAAGGTTCGATGGGCGGGCAGGGCGTCGGGGGCGGCGGATGCGGCTGCAACTAGGACGCACCGCGTGACACCGCTGCCCGACCCGAGGCGCACGAGTCCGCTGCGCGCGCGCCTCGGCGCGGCGGCCTGCCTCCTCATCACGGCCGGCGCGCGGAGCGCGGCGGCCCAGACCCCGGCGGCCCCGCGCGACTCCACGTCGCTCGCTCCGCCCGATACCGTCCAGACCGCCGCGCCGATCGCGACTCCCGCGCCGATTGATATTCCGCTCCGCTGGCAGTTCGACGGCGTCGGCCTCTTCTACGGCGAAACCGGCCGCGCCAAGGTGGTCGAGCCGCAGGCCCGCATCACGCGTCTCTTCGCCGACGGCCAGACCCTTTCCGCCACGCTCGGACTCGACGTGATCACCGGCGCCTCACCGACCGGCGCCATCCCGACCGCGACCGTGCAGACCACGACGGGGCCGTCGGGACAGGTGCAGACCTCGACGGCCAACGTCGTCCCAGTCCACCCCTTCAGCGACCGCCGCGCGGGCCTCGACCTCGGCTGGTCGATGCCGATCGGTGGATGGCTCACGCCGGAGCTCGGCACGCACGCCTCGATCGAGAAGGACTACCGGTCGCTCGGCGGGACGGCCAAGCTCTCGGTCGCCACGATGCACAAGCTCACGACCCTGATGATCGGCGCGGGCTACAACGAGGACCGGGTTAATCCCGTCGGCGGCACGCGCGTGCCCCTGAGCGACGGCAGCGTGCTCCTCACGACGAGCGCGAACCCCAAGCGGGTCCGGAGCGCCACGGCCGGAATCTCCCGCGTGCTGACGCGGCGCTGGCTCTTCGGCGTGACCGGCTCCCGCACGACCGAGCACGGCTACCTGACCGACCCCTACAAGGTGATCAGCATCATCGACTCGACGGAGACGCCGGTCGGCCAGCTCACCGAGTCGCGCCCCTCCGCGCGAACGCGCCATGACGTGCTCGCGAATTCGGTCTACCACTTCGACAAGAACATCCTCTACTCGAGCTACCGCTACTACTGGGACGACTGGGGCGTCACGTCGCACACCGCCGACGCGCGCTACCGGATCGAGTTCGAGGACCAGCGCTATCTCCAGCCGCACGTCCGCTACTACTTCCAGTCGCGCGCGAACTTCTTCGAATTCGGGCTGCCCCAGGGCGCGCCGCTCCCGCAGTACGCGACGAGCGACCTGCGCCTCGGGGATCTCCGGACGCTCACGCTCGGCCTCACCTACGGGTTCCACCCGGAGGGGAAGAAAGGCGAGCTGAGCATCCGGGCCGAGTACATCCGGCAGTGGGCGAAGTCGCCGGTCCTGCAGGGCCCCGCGACGATCGATCCCGAGACCGGCGACACCCTTCCGGGGTCGTCGTTCCCGCTCTCGCCGCCGGTGGACATCGGCTCCATCGTGGTCGGCTACTCGATTCCCTTCTGAGGAGAGCCGTGAAGCCGGCGCGCATCGAAACCAGGCCGCCCGCTCCCGTCGTGGAGCGGGCGGCCGACTATTGCGTGGGACGATTCACCGCGATGGCGAGCCCGTGCGAGGTCCTGGTCGACACCGACGACCGGGACGCGGCGGGCTCGCTCGTTTCCGTGGCCGCCGAGGAGGCGCGCCGCGTCGAGGCGAAGTTCAGCCGCTATCGCGACGACAGCGTCGTGGGTCGGATCAACCGCGCGGGCGGACGCCCCACGCGCGTGGACGAGGAGACCGCGCGGCTCCTCGACTACGCCGCCGCCTGCTGGGAGGAATCGGGCGGCCTCTTCGACATCACGTCGGGCGCGCTCCGCCGCGTCTGGCGCTTCGACGGGAGCGGGCGGGTCCCGGACGCCGGAGCCGTGCGGGAGGCGCTCCGCGACGTCGGATGGGCGCGGGTCCGCTGGGACGGCACCGAATTCGCGATGCCGGCCGGGATGGAGATCGACCTCGGCGGGATCGGCAAGGAATACGCCGTCGACCGCGCGGCCGCGCTCCTCGCCGAGCGGACCGGGAGCCCCTTCCTCGTGAACTTCGGCGGCGATCTCTTCGCGAGCGCTCCGCGCCGCGGCGGCCGCCCGTGGATTGTCGGCGTGGACGACCCGGAACGGACCGGGAACGCGGCGCTCTACAAGGTGGAGCTCTTGGCCGGGGGTCTCGCCACGACCGGAGACGCGCGCCGGTTCGTGCTCCATCAGGGAAAGCGGCTCGGGCACATCCTCGACCCGCGCACCGGATGGCCGGTGGCCGATCCTCCCGCGTCGGTGACTGTTCTCGCCCGCACCTGCCTCGAGGCGGGCACGCTCTCGACGCTCGCCTACCTCCAGGGCCCTGGGGCGAAAGCTTTTCTGGAAGCGCAGGGGGTGACGTACCGCATCGTTCCCACACGCGGGCCGGAGGCGCGCGGTGGAGTGGCTCCGGACGCTTGAACGCCGGCGCGGCGCCCGGTAGAGTTCCGCCCCTCGAAACCGATTCCCCCATCCTCGGAGGCCGCGTGCGCATCGGAACCCCGCTCACGCCCGGCGCCACGCGCGTGATGCTCCTCGGCGCGGGCGAGCTGGGCAAGGAAGTCGTCATCGCGCTCCAGCGCCTCGGCGCCGAGGTGATCGCGGTCGACCGCTACGACCACGCCCCCGCGCACCACCTCGCGCACCGCCATCACGTGATCGACATGGCCGATTCCGCCGCGCTTCGCGCAGTGATCGAGCGGGAGCGCCCGCACCTCGTCGTCCCCGAGATCGAGGCGCTCGCCACCGACGAGCTCGTGCGCGTCGAGGCGGACGGCGTCGCCGCGGTGATCCCCACCGCGCGCGCGGTGCGGCTCACGATGAACCGGGAGGGGATCCGGAGGCTCGCGGCCGAAGAGCTCGGCGTCCCGACCTCCCGCTACCGCTTCGCCGCGAGCGCGGCGGAGATCGAGGCGGCCGCCGCCGAGCTCGGATATCCCGTCGTCGTGAAACCGGTCATGTCATCGTCGGGCAAGGGACAGTCGGTCGTGCGCGACGCCGCCGGCATCGGGGAGGCGTGGGCCTACGCCGAGCGCGCGGGGCGCGTGCGGCACGGGCGCGTGATCGTGGAGGAGCTGATCGACTTCGACTACGAGATCACCCTTCTCACCGTGCGCGCGAACGCAATCGGAGGCGGCTCGGCGACATCGTTCTGCGAGCCGGTCGGCCACGTGCAGGTGAAGGGGGATTACGTGGAGAGCTGGCAGCCGCAGCCGATGACCGCCGCCGCGCTCGCCGGCGCGCAGGAGATCGCGCGGGCCGTCACCGACGCGCTGGGAGGCCGCGGCATCTTTGGCGTCGAGCTCTTCGTGCGCGGCGACCAGGTCTGGTTCAGCGAGGTGAGCCCGCGTCCCCACGACACCGGCATGGTCACCATGGCGACGCAGGCGCAGAGCGAGTTCGAGCTCCACGCGCGCGCCATCCTCGGCCTTCCCGTGAGCACCGAGCTCCGCTCGGCCGGCGCGAGCGCGGTGATCTACGGCGCCATGGACGCCGAAGGGATCGCCTACGAGGGCCTCGACGAGGCCCTCGCGATCCCGCGCACGGAAGTGCGCCTGTTCGGAAAGCCGGTCGCCTTCCCGCGCCGGCGGATGGGCGTGGCGCTCGCGTGGGGACCCGACGTCGCGGACGCGCGCGAGCGCGCGAAGCGATGCGCCGGCCTGGTGCGGCCGGTGCCCGCTTCGCTCACGCCGCCCGTCGCGTCGTCCTAATCGTTCGAGGCCTGACGCCGAGCCCGGTCGATCATGTCCTGGTTCGCGTAGATCGCCACCTCCACGCGGCGGTTCCGCGCGCGCCCGTCGTCGGTGTCGTTCGAGGCGACCGGCTCCCGCTCGCCGCGTCCCACCGTCTCGATGTTTCGGTCGACCCCCTCCCGGCGGAGGTAACGCGCCGCCGACTCTGCACGCCGCTCGGAGAGGTCCATGTTGTAGGAATCCGTGCCGATCGCGTCGGTGTGCCCCACGATGAGCAGGTTCGTCTCGTTGTACTTCTCGAGGCTTTGCGCCAGCTCGTCCAGATTGTGGCGCGCGGTCCCGCGGATCACGTCGGAGTCGAAATCGAAGAGGAGGCCGGACTCGAACGTGATCTGGATCCCCTCGCCGACCCGCTCGACGATGGCGCCGGGGATGTTCTGCTGCAGCTCCCGCGCCTGCTGGTCCATCTTGTGCCCGATGATGGCGCCGGCCGTGCCGCCCACCACCGCGCCGATGATGGCGCCGCGCGCCGTCGAGCCGGTCGCCTTCCCGACCGCAGCACCTCCCGCGGCGCCGGCGGCAGCGCCGATGATCGCTCCCTTCTGCTCCTTGCTCAGGGACGAGCATCCGGGAGCGCCGGCCATGACCAGGGCCAGGGCCAGCCCGAGGCTCGCCGCCGATTGCATGCGGATCTTCATGACTCCTCCGATCGGGAGCCCCGGCGTCGGGGACCCCGGACAGGGTTTCGTGGAGACGACTTCCCTCGCGCGGGCACCGCTTCGGCCGTGACCGGGCGCCGGTCCGCGACGGGCGGCTCGCCGGCCTGGCTCACCTCGAAGAGGAACCAGATGCGCCGCTCGGTCTCGTCGAGGAACGTCTGCAGGATGTTTCCCGTCGCGCTGTCGCGGTTCTGGTCGCAGACCTCGATCGCGGCCCGCTGGTGCTCCGCCATGTGGCGGTTGTCCTCGAGGAGGCGCCGCACCATCTCGAGCGGCGGCACGAACTCGTCCTCGTCGTCGCCGATCGTCTGCAGATTCGAGACGTGCCCGATGCTCCGGATCGTGCTCCCGCCGAGCTTGCGGACGCGCTCGGCCAGGACGTCGATCGACTCGAACACAGCCTCGGCCTGCTCGTCGAACAGCAGGTGGTAATCGCGGAAGTGAGGGCCGCTCAGGTGCCAGTGGAAGTTCTTCGTCTTGACGTAGAGCGCGAACGAATCCGCGATGAGCGGATTTACCGCCGCGACGACCGCCCGCACCTCATCGGCTCCGAGGTCGGTAGGGGTCGCGAGCGGGTGCGCGGCCGTCGCTGGCGACGGACGCAGGGCTCGTGTGGCCATGGGTTCTCCTTCCCGGATACGACTCCGGGCTCGTCTGTAAGCCGGCGGCCGGCCCTCACGGCCGGGCGCCGGAAGCGCGGACGCTTCCCTCCGCGCGCCATCCATTATGGTCGCCGAGGCCGGGTTCGGCTACCCTCGCCCGAGGAGGAGAACCGATGTCCCTGTGGAAATTCCTCGGTATCGAACGCCAGCAAGAAGAGGGCCGCGGCGAAGCGTTCGCCTCGTCGGCCGAGGCCATGCGCGACGTGGTGGACCGCCTCGAGGGGCTCGACCCCGAGCGCGCGCGGTATGTCGCGCGGTTCGCGTACATCCTGGGCCGCGTGGCCGATGCCGATCTCGACGTGAGCGACGCCGAGACGAGGGCCATGGAGCGTGAGGTGAAGGCGCTCGGCGGGCTCGACGAGGCGGAAGCGGTGCTCGTGGTCGAGATCGCGAAAGCCCAGCACCGGCTCTTCGGCTCGACCGACAGCTACTCGATCACGCGGGACCACGCCCGCGCGAGCACGCCCGAGCAGAAGCGCGAGCTCCTCCATTGCCTCTTCGCCGTCTCGGCCGCCGACGACGAGATCTCGAGCGTCGAGGAGAGCGAGATCCGGCTCATCGTGAAGGAGCTGGATCTCACCCACGAGGACTTCATCGAGGCGCGCGCGAGCTTCCGCGAGAAGATCGCGCTGCTGCGCGGGGAGGCGCGCCCGGAGGACTGAGGGCGCGCCTCCCCCGCCGGCTCACTTGAGGATCGTGAACCGGCCCGTCTCGACCCCTTCCGCCGTCTCGATCCGGTAGAAGTAGAGTCCCGACGGGAGCGACTGACCGCCGGAGCCCCTCCCGCTGATGCGGACGTCGTGATAGCCCGCCGCGAGGGCGATCTCGTCGAGCGGCCGCCCCACCAGCCGGCCGGCCACGTCGAAGAGCGCCACGCGCGCCGGCCCCGCGAGCCGGGTCCGGAACGTGAGGACGGCTTCCGGATTGAGCGGATTGGGCGAGATCGAGGCCGCGAGCTTCCCGCCCGAGGCGTTCACCTCGATGTCGATCCGCCCCCGGAAGATCCCACCCGAGAAGAGCCGCCCCTCGACCGTGACCGTCACCGTGCTCGTCCCGCTCAGGTTCGCGAAGAGCAGGCGCAGGTCACTCTTCGCAAAGGGAACCACGATCTCCGGAATCCCGTTCCCGTCCTTGTCCACGGTCGTGAGGGTCTTGTCCGTGACCGCGTGGATCTCGGACACGGTGCCCGTCCCCGGCGATTTCATCACGATCGTGTGGGGATCCACCTCGGCGGCGGTGAAGCTTCCGCCGACCGCTTCGAGGTTGACGCTCCACTCCGGCTTGCCCGCGCTGAGCTTGATCGAATGGCTGTTCGAGAAGAGCCGCGCCTCGAGGACGTCGACCACCGTCGCCGTGGTGACGGAGAGTCCGGTCAGCGCTCCGTCGGAGACGGTGAGCGCGATGGGGTAGGTCCCCGCGGCGGCGTACGTGTGGACCGGTTTCACGCCGGTGGCCGTCGTCCCGTCGCCCAGGAGCCAGCTGTAGGCCATCGCGTCGCCGTCGGGATCGGCGGAAGCGGAGCCGTCCAGGGCCAGCGCGTATCCCACGAGCCCGGAATAGGGCCCGCCCGCGTTGGAGAGCGGCGCCCGGTTCGTGTTGGTCACGGTGATCAGGGTCGTGGCCGTGCCCGAGAGCACGTTCGTCGCCGTGAACGTTACCGGGTACGCCGTCGGCCGCGCGTCGTTGTACGAAGGCGTCCACGAGAACTGGCCCGACCCTTCGGCGGGATTGGCCGTGAACGAGGCCGTGTTCCCCAGGGGAAGCCCGGCGAACGAGGCCGTGAGGCTCGTGATCGCGGGCCCGTCCGGGTCCGTGGCCGTCACGATGAAGGCGATCGGCGCGCCCTCACCGCCGCTCGCGGACTTGGGCGCGTGCGCCACCGGAGGGTGGTCGCGCGCCGGCGCGCAACTGTTGAGCAGGACGGACACGGAGCCGCCGTAGTACTCGGCGACCGCCAGGTCGGGGCGAAGGTCGTCGTTGAAGTCGCCCGTCACCAGCCCGTACGGATCGTCGCCCACCGCGATGTTGGTGCGGGCGCCGAACGTGCCCGTGCCGTCGCCCAGCAGGATGGAGACGGTGTTGCTGTACAGGTTCGGAACGGCGATGTCGAGATGCTGGTCGCCGTTCAGGTCGGCCAGCACGATCTGACGGGGCTCCGTCCCGGTGGAGAACGACCGCGCGCCCCCGAGGGTCCCGTCGCCGCGGCCGAAAAGCACCGTGACGCTGTTCGATGTCCCGTTCGAGACCACCACGTCCTGGTCGCCGTCGCCGTCCAGATCGGCGGCGCTCGCGAGATACGGCTCGTCTCCGACGGGATAGTCGGTGCGCGAGAGGAAGCTCCCCGAGCCGTTGTTCAGGTAGACCGTGATGTCATCGTCGCCCGCGTTCACGACGACGAGGTCGGGAGCGCCGTCGCCGTTCAGATCCGGCGTCGCGAGCCCCCATGCCGCATATCCGGCGCTCAGCGAGACCGCCGTTCCGAACGTTCCGTCACCGTTGCCGCGCAGGATCGCGACGCTTCGCGCGTCCGGGCACGAGACGAGAAGGTCCGCCTTGCCGTCCCGATTCACGTCGGCGGTCACCATGTACCGCGTGTAGCTCGGCACGGTGAATCCCTTTCGGGGCCCGAATCCGCCGGCCCCGTCCCCGAGGAAGACATAGATGCGACTCCCGTCGCTGTCCAGGATCGCCACGTCGGGGGCGCCGTCACGGTTGTAGTCCGCGATGGCCCCCGAGACCGGGTCGTATCCGGCCTGGAGATCGATGGGCGACGCGAACGATCCGTCACCTACTCCGAAGGCGATCGTCGCCCGATCCGCGCTCGGCATCTCGGCGACGACGTCGAGGATCCCGTCGCCATTGAGATCGGCCGTCTGGATCTCGATCACGCCGTATCCGAACTGGGTGGCGACGCGGCTGAACGATCCCGATGGGCAGGCAGCCGGCAGGTCGGGCGCGCGCACCGTGATCGCGAACGACTTGTAGTCGTAGAGGGAGTTCGCCGAGGCATAGAGGGTCACCTGGAACGCCCCCACGTCCGTTGGCCCGGGAGCGACTGAGACCGTGGAGGTCGCGGTCCCGGATCCGCTCCCGTAGGAGACGCTCACCCAGCTCGGACCGCTGTTCCGGCCGATGTTCAGGTAGTCGCCGTCCGGATCCGTCGCCGTCACGGTCTGCTGCTTCACCTCCCCGGCCATCAAATCCATGTCGGCCGGCTGGGAGAGCACCGGCGGACGGTCGGGGGGCGTGACGGTGATCCCGAGTGACTGCTCGTAGAAGAGTCCGGTGGCGTCGGTCGCGCGGACGGTTCCGGTCGTGGTGCCGGCATTCCCCGTCCCGGGAGCGAGGTGGAGGTTTCCGTAGGCGTAGCCGCTGCCCGGGGAGGACGTGGAGACGGTCATGTATGCCGGGCCGGCGGACTTCGAAAAGGTCACCGCGTCGCCATCCGTATCCGTCGCGTACAGCGACTGGTCGGCCGTCGATCCCGCGCGCAGGGTCATGCTGTAGAGCGAGCTCAGATAGGGCGGGTGCCCGGCCGAGAGGACCGTGATCGCGAACGACTTGGAGTCGGCCAGAGTCCCATCGGTCGCGCTCACCGTGCCGATGTACGACCCCGACAACCCCGTCTGGGGCGCGAGATTGACGTTCCCGGTCGCGCTGCCCCCGCCGGCGTTCACGGTCGTCACCGTCATGAACGAGGGACCCGAGACCTTGCCGAACGTGACCGGGTCTCCGTTGGCGTCGGATGCGTAGAGGGCCTGATTGGCAACCTGCCCCGCCGTCAGGCTCATCGCGCTGGGCTGTGTCAGCACCGGCGCGGCATTGCCGCTGGAGACCGTGACGCGCAGGCTGCGGGTGGCGACCAGGGCGCCGTCGCTGACGCCGACATAGACCGTGACCGCGCCCACGTCGGACTCCGTCGGCTGGAGTGTGATCAATCCGGTCGCGCTGCCCGAGCCGGCGTCCGTGGTCGATACCGTAACGTAGGCCGGACCCGAGACCTTGTAGAACGAGAGCGGGTCCCCATCGGCGTCGGTCGCGTGAAGGAGCTGCTGCTGCGTCTGCCCGGCCGTGACCGCCATGTCGTTCAGCACGTCGAACACGGGCGCCGACCCGCTCACGGCCGCAGCGCGCGACGCGGGCGTCGCGGCCAGGTCCGGCGAAGCCGCCGCCCCTTCCGGCCAGGCGAACACGACGGCCGACAGCATCAGCGCGAACAACGTGGATATGGTTCGAACTCGCATCGGCTCCCCCTTGTTGATGCCCGAGGCGAATGGGCACGCGCGCCCGGGGCCGGCGGGCCCCGGCCGCCGACTCCTAAGAGGGAAAACGAGGGGAACGCGAGAATCGCACGGGCTCGCATCGGTATCGCGGCGTTCCGTGGCGTGTTAACCTATCTTCACGCGATGCTCTCCCTCCTCGCATGGGGTGTCTTCATGGCGGCCGCCACGCCTCTTCCCGACATCGATTCGCTCTGGGACTACGACCATCCCGATTCCACGCAGGCCGCGTTCGAGCGCCTGCTGCCCGGGGCCCGCTCTTCGGGCGACCGTGACTACCTGGCGCAGCTCCTGACGCAGATCGCGCGCACCCAAGGGCTCCAGATGCGGTTCGACGACGCGACGAGGACGCTCGACGAGGCGGAGCAGACGCTCACGCACGAGACGAAGGTCGCGCGCGTCCGGCTCCTGCTCGAGCGCGGCCGCGTCCTCAACTCCTCGAAGCGCCGCGAGGAATCGAAGCCGTACTTCCTCGAAGCGTGGGACCTCGCCCGAAAGATCCGGGCCGACCGCCTCGCCGTGGACGCGGCGCACATGCTCGGGATCGTCGAGTCGGACGATTCGTCCATCGCGTGGAACCGGAAAGCCATCGCATACGCGGAGGAGTCGGACGACCCGAAGGCGCGGCGCTGGCTCGGGTCGCTCTACAACAACCTCGGCTGGACCTATCACGACCAGAAGAAGGACGCCGCGACGGCGCTCGATCTCTTCCAGAAGGCGCTCGCCGCCCGCGAGACCGAGGGGAAACCCGACCTGATCCGGACCGCGCACTGGTGCGTCGCGCGCGCGCTCCGCACGCTCGGACGCATCGACGAGGCGCTCGCGATCCAGCGGCGGCTGCTCGGCGAGAACGAGGCCGCCAACGCTCCCGACGGCTACGTCTACGAGGAGATCGGCGAATGCCTCCTCACGCGGCACGACGAGGCGGGCGCGAAGCCCTACTTCGCGCAAGCGTGGAAGATCCTGTCCGAGGATCCGTGGCTCCGGCGGGACGAGCCCGAGCGGCTCGAGCGGATGCGGCAGATCGGCGGCATCGCGTTGCCGGACAGCGCCCCGGCCCCCGGGGCAGCAGCCGAGGGCGGCTCGGGCGGCGGGACGTCGCGGTAGCGCG
>JBLMWD010000036.1:0-21462 GCA_050257045.1 Bacteroidota bacterium
CCCTCGTCTCCGAGGCGCGGATCGCATAGCCGTCCATCGCGGAATCCGTGAAGCGCGGCAGCGGGAAGGGCGCCCGGATCGAAGCGGCGAGGACGCGGCCGTTCGCCTCGAGCAGCGGAACGCGGACCGCGGGAAGCGCGTGGGTGGAGCGCAGCACGTGCGCGCGGGCGGCCCGGGCCGAGATCACAGCGCCTTCGCTCCGTTCAGCACGGCCACGGCGAGGAGTGCCAGCCCGAGCGCGCGCTGCGTCCACGCGGCCGAGGGACGGCGCAGCGAGAGCATCGTGCCCGCCACTCCGCCCACGAGCACGGCCGCCGCGAGCGGGATCCAGAGCCCCGCGACGGGATGGAGGCGGAGCATGTGGGCGGCGAGCCCCGCGAGGGAGTTCAGGAAGACGAACCCGCTCGTGACGCCGGGCGTGGTGCGCAGGTCGCCCCAGCCGGTCAGGATCAGGATCGGGCCGAGATAGACGCCTCCGCCGATTCCGGTCATGCCCGCGAGCAGGCCGAGCCCCACGCCGAGGAGCACCAGCCGGAACGTCCGTCCACGGCCGGTGGTCGCGGCGGCCCGGGCCGGACGCGCCTCGATGGTCCGGCCGAACAGGAAGCGGAGCGCCGCGAGGCCGAGCACGACGGCGAGGAGGATGGCGAACTCCCGCTCGCGAATCGGAAGGAGACCGCCGAGGAAGGCCGCCGGCACGGATCCGAGGATCAAGGGACGCAGGCTCGCGGGCGGCATCAGGCGGGCGCGGCTCCGTCCCCAGAAGGCGCACCCCGAGGCGAGCAGGTTCAGGGTGAGCACCAGCGCCGGGATCTGGGCGTACGGGATCGCGGTCAGGCTGAAAAGGGCGGCGTACGACGTCGCGCCTCCGAGACCCACCGAGGCGTAGACCGCGGCGATCACGCAGACGACCGCGACGAGCCAGAGCGGCGCCGTCACCATACCTCGTCGCGCCTCCCTGCGGGCTCTCGCGGCCCCGTGTGCGGCGCGGCGCGGACGCCCTCCGCGTCGTGCCCGCCCCCGCCCGTCACGTGAACGGCATGGAGCAGCCCCGGCAAGAGCGCGGCCAGGGACTCCTCGACGGCGTTCACGCTCCCGGGGAGCGTCACGATGAGCGTGCGCCCCCGGAGGCCGGCCGTTCCGCGCGAGAGCATCGCGGTCGGCGTGCGCGACTGGCCGAACGCGCGCGCCGCCTCCATCACCCCCGGCAGCTCGCGGTCGAGGACCGCCGCCGCGGCCTCCACGGTCACGTCGCGCGGGCCGGGTCCGGTGCCGCCCGTCGTGACCACGAGATCGCACGCGGCCTCGTCGCTCAGGCGGCGCAGCGCCGCTTCGATGACGCCGCGCTCGTCGGGGACGATCGCGTACTCGATGACCTCCACCGGATAGGGCTTCATCGCCTCCACGATCGAGCGCCCGGAGCGATCCTCGCGCTCCCCCGCCGCGGCGCTGTCCGAGGCCACGAGCACGGCGGCCCGGATGGGATGCGCGAGGGACCCGGCGGCATCCGACCGGCCGCCCCGCTTCTCGAGGACGCGGACCGACCGGATCTCCAGCTCGCGATCGATCGGCTTCAGCATGTCGACGAGGACGAGCGCCGCGGTCGAGGCGGCGACGAGCGCCTCCATCTCCACGCCGGTCTTCCAGACCGCGGTGGCCGTCGTGGTGATGGTGATCGTGCCGGCGCCGGTCTCGAACTCCACGCTCACATGGTCGAGCGGGATCGGATGGCAGAGCGGGATCAGCTCGGACGTGCGCTTCGCGGCGAGCAGCCCCGCGGCGCGAGCCATCTCGAGCGCGTCTCCCTTCGGAACGCTGCCGGCGCGCACGCGCTCGACCGTCTCCGGGCGCGCCGCGACCACGGCGCGCGCCTTCGCGAAGCGGAGGGTGGAGGGCTTGGAGGAGACGTCGATCATGTCACCCTCCCACGCTCCGGATGAGGAGCCGCGAACCATCGGCCCCGTCGAGCACCGGATTCCGTGCCGGCTTGACGTGCACCGCGCGCCGGAATTCCCCGGCGATGGCCTCGTCGTCGGCCCCGCCGCGCAGGAGTCCGCGGAGATCCACTTCCCGCTCGGAGAAGAGGCACGACCGGAGCGCTCCCCACGCGGTGAGGCGGATGCGCCGGCATCCCTCGCAGAAGGGCTCCGACATCGTCGGGATGAATCCGATGCGGGCGCCCGTGCCCGTCCGGAAGCGTCGGGCCACGCCGTCGGAAGGCAGCGGCTCGAGCGTCGTGTGCCGCTCGAGGCGTTCCCGCAGCTCGCCCGCGCTCACGAACTGGTCCTTATCCCACCCCTGGCCGCAGAGCGGCATGAACTCGATGAACCGGACCTCCACCTGTTCTTCGGCCGCGAAGCGGACGAAGGCGCCGATCTCGTCGGCATTCCATCCGCGAAGAGCCACAGTATTGATCTTCACCTCGAGGCCGACCCGACGCGCCTCGCGGAATCCCGCGAGCACCTCGTGGAGATCGCCGCCCAGGCAGATCTCCGCGAAACGCTCCGGGATCAGGCTGTCGACCGAGAGATTGATCCGGCGGAGGCCGGCGTCGTGGAGCGGCCCGGCGAGGAGACGCAGCCGGCTCCCGTTCGTGGTGAGGGAGAGGTCGTCGAGGCCGGGCATCGCGGCGAGGCGCCCGGCCAGGGTGATCACGTGCGGCGAGAGGAGCGGCTCCCCACCGGTCAGCTTGATCCGGCGGATGCCGAGCCCGATCCCGATCCGGGCCACCCGCGTGAATTCGTCGAGGTCGAGGAGGCGTGTCCGGAGCTCGACCCCGCCGCTCGGCGGATAGCAGTAGCGGCAACGGAAGTTGCAGCGATCCGTCAGCGAGATGCGGAAATGATCGATGAGCCGCCCCGAGGGATCGACCAGCATCGGGTATCTCCAAAATGCACTTCGAGGTTAGGCGGCCGGACGGTGTCGACGGTAGAGAACGGCGGAGGAGGTAGAAATGGTCCTTTGGTGGTAGGCGGCGCGGCGGTGCGGCGTCAACTCACGCGGACACGCTCCGGGGCGTCCGGGCGCCAAGGATTGCCATCCAGAGAACGACCGGCAGCTCGCCGAAATAGAGCGGCGACATGACGCGGGAGATCGCTCCGAGCTGATCGGGCACCACGATCCACGCGGCGCACGTGACCATGTATCCGAGGCCCGCGGCGAACAGCAGATAGCCGAGGAGCTTCGGGAAGAAGCCGGACCGGATCACGAGGATGCCGAAGGGGATGAGCCAGAGGCCCCAGATGGACGAAATGAGACGGCTCAGGTTGCCGCCCCACCGAAGCAGGCCGTAGGAGAAGGCTTCGAGCTGCGGCCGGGTGAAGACCGACGTGAAGCGGTCGCCACTCAGGAGCAGGAACGGAGCGAGGCGGTTGGCCACGACGACGATCTCGCCGACCGCTCCGGCACACACGAGGGCCACCATCAGCCGCGCGGGCACCGGGCCGACTTCCCGGAAAAGGTCGTAGAGAAGGAGGACCACGGCGATGAAGAGGAGCTGGCTGATCAGGCCGGTCAGGACCGTGACCCGGTACATGAACGCGCCGTCGAGGATCTTCTGCGCCGTGGCGGCCGGATCCCCTGTGACGATGAACTGGGACGGGACGTACATGTAGGAGAAGACCATGAGGATCGACATGACCAGGTAGAGGATTCCCGCGAGCCGCGCCTTCGAACGGATCGATCTCATGCCGCAACCCTCCGCGCCGGAGCGGCGTCCTTGACCAGGAACCAGATCGCGAGCAACGTGATGCCGGCGACGCGAGCGTTCGTCGTGCGGGTCATGCGTGCCTCCTGGTGGGTTCCGGGCATGCTATCCCAAGCCCCTACGCGTGTCCCAGTCCGTATGTTGCATCGACCCGCCCGTCCTCCTGCCGCGCGGACCGCACAATGCCTTTCGCGCGCGCCCCGCATGACCTAGAATCCCGCATCCATGTCGCTCCAACCCGGCACCAAGCTCGGCACCTACGAGATCCTCGCGCCTTTGGGCGCCGGAGGCATGGGCGAGGTCTACCGCGCGAAGGACCTGCGGCTCGGCCGCGAGGTCGCGGTAAAGGTCCTGCCCCGCGATCTCGCAAACACGCCCGAGATCCGCGCGCGCTTCGAGCGCGAGGCGCGGCTCATCTCCTCGTTCAACCACCCGAACATCTGCACGGTCCACGACGTCGGCCAGGAGGGGGACGACTTCTACCTGGTCATGGAGCTGATCGAGGGGGAGTCGCTGGCGGACCGGATCCAGGTGGGGCCGCTCCCCACCACGGACGTGCTCCGGTTCGGCATCCAGATCGCCGACGCCCTCGACAAGGCGCACCGCGCCGGCATCGTGCACCGCGACCTGAAGCCGGGAAACGTCATGATCGCGCGGAGCGGCGCGAAGCTCCTCGACTTCGGCCTCGCGCGAAGCGGCGGCCCGGTGGAGGCGCCCGGCTCCGGCGCCCACTCCCCCACGATGAGCCGCCCCCTCACCGCCGAGGGGACGATCGTCGGCACGTTCCAGTACATGGCGCCCGAGCAGCTCGAGGGGCAGGAGGCCGACGCCCGCACCGACATCTGGGCGCTCGGCTGCGTGCTCTACGAGATGGCGACCGGCAAGCGGGCCTTCGAGGGGAAGAGCCAGGCCTCGCTCATCTCGGCGATCATGTCGAAGGAGCCCGCGCCGATCGCGCAGCTCGTTCCCCTGACGCCGCCCGCGCTCGATCGCCTCGTCAAAGCCTGCATCGCCAAGGACCCGGAGGACCGGATCCAGACGGCGCACGACGTGAAGCTCCAGCTCCAATGGATCGCCGAGGGCGGATCGCAGGCCGGCGTTGCGGCGCCCGTCGCGGCGCGGCGGCGAAACCGCGAGCGTGTGGCGTGGACCGCCGCGGGGGTGGCTACGATCGGATGCGTGCTCCTTGCCGCCGCCGCGATCCGGCCGAAGCCGGCAAGCAAGCCGGTCGTCTTCGAGCTGACCGCTCCGTCCCTCGTCCGGGGTGTGGATCTTCCCCGCATCTCCCCGGACGGGCGCCGCCTCGCCTTCAACGCGATCGACTCGTCCGGCGTCCAGAGCATCTGGGTGCGGCAGATGAACTCCCTGGATGCGCAGCGTCTCCCCGGCACGGAGGGAGCGACCCGGCCGTTCTGGTCCCCGGACAGCCGCTTCCTCGCCTTCTTCTCGGGGGGAAAGCTCTACAAGGTCGACGTCTCCGGCGGACCTCCGATCGCGCTGTGCGACGCGCCGCGCGGGGCGGACGGATCGTGGGGCACACGAGGGGTCATCCTGTTCGACGGAACGGCGGCGGACTCGGTGCAGAGCGTCCCGGCCGCGGGCGGGATTCCGACCGGCGCGACGCGGATCGACCGCGCCGCCGGGGAGACGTACACCGCGTGGCCCCAGTTCCTGCCCGACGGGCGCCATTTCATCTACATCGCTTACGGATCGGGAGCGACCGGCCGCAGGCTCCGGGTCGGCTCCATCGACTCGAAGAAGACGGAATCGCTGGGCGAGGCCGCGTCCCGCGTCGAGTTCGCCGCGGGGCACCTGCTGCAGGTGCGCGACGGCGTCCTCCTCGCGCAGAAGTTCGACGCGGGCTCTCGCAAGATGGTCGGCGACCCGTTTCCGGTGGCGCAGAACGTGGAGACCGGTCCAACCGGCTCCGCACGTTTCTCCGCTTCGTCCGAGGGAACGCTGGTCTACCGGTCCAGCCGCGAGGCGGGAGGCGGGCAGCGCCTCGTGTGGGTCGACCGTGCCGGGAAGGAGATTGGGAACGTGGGCGCCCCGGGCACGTACGGAGCGCCGGCGCTCTCCCCGGATGGCAGCCAGCTCGCCGTCGTCATCCGCCCCGTGGGCGGCTCCGCCTCGATCTGGACGTTCGATCTCTCGCGGAACCTGGGCTCGCGGTTCACGTTCAGCGACAACGACGCGACTCAGCCGGTCTGGTCGCCCGACGGCTCGCGAATCAGCTACAGCGCCCTTCGCGGCGGGTTCAACGACATCTACCAGAAGCCAGTCGGGGGGAACGGCGTCGAGTCGCTCGTCCTGCGCACCGACGAGAACAAGATCGCGAGCTCCTGGTCCCCGGACGGGCGCTGGCTCTTCTACCAGCGGCGGTCGCCCGGTTCTCCAACGTGGGACCTGTATGCTGTCTCGATGAAGGACTCGGCACGAACGACCCCCGTCGTGGCGACGCCTTTCCAGGAATACCAGGCGCGAATCTCTCCCGATGGAACGATGATCGCGTACGGCTCCATGGAATCGGGGACGGCCGAAGTCTACGTTCAGGCCTTCCCCGGCCCCGGCGGGAAGTGGAGGATCTCCACCGCCGGCGGCTGGGAACCGCGGTGGCGCGGGGACCAGAAGGAGCTGTACTACCTGAGCCCCGATCGGAAGATGATGGCCGTCACCGTCGAGCCGGGCAGTCCGCCTCACTTTTCACTGCCGCACGAGCTCTTCCTGGCGCCCGTGAGCAGCGATCCCGCCGTCCGGAACCGCTTCGACGTCTCACGGGACGGGCAGAAGTTCCTGTGCGTCTCGGTCGGCAGCCAGAACGCGGTCGGCCCGACCACCGTCGTGCTCGACTGGCTCGGATTGCTGGAGAAATAGGCGGCGCGACACGCCCGTGACGTGAAGTTCACCTCTTCGGTGTACGCTCCTCCCATGCGGTACGCCATCCGTTCCCTCGCGCTCACTCTCTCGTTCATGCTTGCGGTGGCGCGGGTCGCTGAGCCGGCCCCGGCCCGCCCCGCTCCGCAGATCGGTCGCGTCCTCCTCGTCAGCATCGACGGCCTGCGCCCGGACGCGCTCCTGCGAGCGGATGCACCTGTGATCCGTGGCCTCATGAAGCGCGGGAGCTACACCTTCTGGGCGCAGACGACCGACATGGCGGTGACGCTCCCCTCCCACACGTCGATGCTGACCGGCGTGCCTCCCTCGAAGCACGGCGTCGACTGGAACGACGTCCAGCGCTCGGAGCGGCCGCAGTACCCGGCCTGGCCGACGCTCTTCGAGGTCGCGCGGAACGCCGGCTACACCACCGCCATGGCTGCCGGAAAGCCCAAGTTCTCGACGCTCGCGAAGCCGGGAACGCTCACCGCGTCGTTCGTGCCCGGTGGATCGAACGTGAGCGACCGCTCGGTGACCGATACTGCCGTGGTCTGGATCGGACGATTCGCGCCGCAGGTCCTGTTCGTGCACCTTCCCGAAGTGGACGGCGCCGGGCACGGCGGCGGGTGGGGGTCGCCGTCCCAGCTCGCCGCGATCGCGGGGGCGGACCGGTGCGTCGGGCGCCTCCTCGACGCGCTCGCGAAGCGCGGCGTGCTCGACTCCACGCTCGTCCTCGTCACGTCGGATCATGGCGGAGCGGGACGGAACCACGGGCCGAACGATCCGCGGAGCCGGTTCATCCCATGGATCGCGGCGGGGCCGGGCGTGCGCCCGGATTTCGATCTCACGTCGGACCGCGGACTGACGATCCGGACCGAGGATACGTTCGCGACGCTCTGTTACGTCCTGGGGATTGCACCGCCGCGTCCCATCGACGGCCGGCCCGTGTTCCAGGCCTTCACGAAGGTCTCGAAAGCCCCCTCCGAGACGGCGTCACCCTGACGCCGGGCCGCTCCCGGCAGGCGGCGCACCCGCCGCGTCACCATTCCCGCCGCCCGCAGCCTCGCCGCTCCCCGGCTGACTCACCAGCGCCTGGAATCGAGGATCGCCGCGCAGAGGGTCGAGGTCCGGGTCGTTCCGGACCCAGTCGCGCGAGAGGCCGCCGTGTCCGACCGAGGCCTCGAGGCATCGCACCGCGTCGTCGAACCGGCCCAGGCGCACGTAAACGCACGCGGCGTTGTAGTCGATGATCGGCTCGTCCGAGTCGACGACGAGCGCCCGCTCCACCCACCGGGCCGCGCGCTCGGGCTCGCCCATGTCGGCCAGCACCGCGGCGCCCATCGTCCATGCGCGCGTGTCGTCGGGGTGGACGCGCACGGTCCGCTTCACCGCCTCGATGCACTCGAGATTCGCGCGCCGGGCCTTCCCCTCCTCGCCCAGCCTGCGGTAGCACATCCCGAGCAGGTACCACGACCCGTATTCCTCCGGCACGATCGAGCACGCCTCGCGGTAGTGTTCCGCGGCCTCGGCGATCCGGCCCTGGGCGAAGCAGAGCCGCCCGAAGATGTAGTGCGGATCGTAGCGGCGGGGATCGAGCTCGATCGCGCGGCGGAGGTGGCGCTCGGCCCCGTCGAACTCGCGGCGCAGGAAGAGGGCGAGGCCGCGCGAAACGTGGGCGTCGGGGAGATCCGGCTCGAGGCCGAGCGCCTTCGAGCTCGCACGGTCGGCCGCAGCGACCGCCTCTTCGCCGCTCCCGAAATAGAGGTGCAGGAACGAATGACAGTCGGCGAATCCGGCGTAGGCCCGGGCGTATCGTGGGTTCAGCTCGATCGCCTGCGAGAAGATCTGGAGCGCGTTCTCGAATCCCTTCCGGCGCAGCTGGTGGAAGAACTGGCGTCCCTGGAGGTACAGCTCGTACTCGGCCGCGTCGGGCCGCGCCTCCCGCGCCGATGAGGCAGTGGAAGCGAGCGTGACCTTGAGCGCCCGGGCGATCTGGTCGGCGATCTCGTCCTCCACGGCGAAGATGTCCTTCATCTCCAGGTCGTAGCGATCGTTCCAGAGCCGATAACCGTCGCGCACGCTGATCAGCTGCGCCGCGATGCGGACGCGGTCCGCCACGCGGCGCACGCTCCCCTCGAGAATTGTCTCCACGTTCAGGCGCGCGCCGATCTCGCGGATGTCCGCCATCCGGCGCTTGTACTGGAACGCCGACGTCCGCGAGGCGACGTAGAGGTCGGGGATGCGGCTCAGCGCGCGCAGGACCTCCTCGGCGATGCCGTCGCAGAGGAACTCCTGATCCCGGGCTTCGGTCATGTCCTGGAACGGAAGCACGGCGATCGAGGAGCGCGCCGCGGCCGCGGGCGAGGGGCGCACGACGGCGTCCGTGTCGAGCGCGGCCTGCGCCTCGACCAGGTCCTGGACCATCGCCTCGACCCGCTCGTAGCGGAGCCGCACGCTCTTCGCGAGCGCCTTGTCGAGGATCGGGAGGAGCGGAGCCGGAATGCCCGTGCGCGCGGCCGGCCGGTCGGGATCGAGGATCGCGCCCACGACGCCGGCCAGGGTCGAAGACCCGAACGGAGGCTCTCCGGCCAGCATCTCCGCGAGCACGGCGCCGAGAGACCAGATGTCAGTCCGGTGGTCCACGGGGTCACCGCGCAGCTGCTCGGGCGACATGTAGGCGAAGGTGCCGGCCACCGAGGAGTCGCTCGTGGCCGTGGTGTCCCCCATCCGCTTCGAGATCCCGAAATCGAGGATCTTCACCGTGTCGCCGCGCGCGATCATCAGATTCGCCGGCTTGACGTCGCGGTGCACGACCAGCTCGTCGTGGGCCGCGGCGAGACCGCGCCCGGCCTGCACGGCGATGGAGAGCGCGCGTCCAACCCGGAGCGGGCCGCGCGCGAGAATCTTGTCGAGCGTCTCCCCGTCGTAGTAGGCCATGGCGATGAAGACCTCGCCCCGGGGCGTCTCGTCGACTTCGAAGATGGTGCAGATGTTCGGGTGATCGAGGAGGGATGCCGCCTGGGCCTCGCGGATCATGCGCTGCCGCCGTGCGGCGTCGGCGTTGGCGCGGAGGAACTTCAGGGCGACGCGCCGGCCGAGGCGGAGGTCGGTCGCGCGATAGACCTCCCCCATGCCGCCCGAGCCGAGGAATTCGTCGAGCTGGTAGTGGGAAATCTCCTCGCCGGCGCGCGTCGCGACCGACACGGGAACGCCTCCGATGGCCGCCGCGCTCTTCGCCCGGCGGGATCGGCGTCATCATGCGCCCGGGGCAGCGCCGCTGCAAGCGCCGCGGCGCCGTGGTCCGGAGGGCGCTAGGACCCTTCCGCCTCGGCGAGAATATCGTCCAGCTGCAGGCTCTCTCCCGCGCGCAGCGCCGCTTCGACCTTCTCCTCGGACTCGCCTGCCTGGATCTCGCCCCAGTAGGAGCGTACGACCTGCGTGACTTCCTGCTGGGAGGGATCGTGGGCCCGCGCGAACCCGATCCAGGCGAGGCCCTTCTGGCGGTCGCCCGATCGCAAGCGGAGCATCCCGTGGAGGAAGGCTCCCGGGTAGGGCGGGATGCCCATCGCCCTCATCACGGCACAGGCGCTTCGGGTCAATGCGGCGGCCTCCGCGTCACGGCCGGCCCGGAGGCAGATCTCGGCAAGGGCCGACTCTCCGAAGGAGATGAGACCGCGCGCGCCAACGTCCTTGGCGATCGCGATCGCCGCGCGCGCCAGGGGCTCTCCCACGCCGGGCTCGCCGATGAAGGAGTGGAGCGAAGCGAGATTGCCGAGCACCATCGACTGCTGCGCGCGGTCGCCCAGCCGGCGGAAGATCTCCAGCGCCCGCTCGAACGCCGCCTTCGCCTCCTCGCTCTCGAGGAGAAGATTGTGCGCGATGCCGAGCGAATTGAGTCCGTTCGCCTCGCCCCTGGCATCCCCGATCTGGCGGGCCAGCTGCACGCTCTCCTCGTGATAGGGCTTGGCCCGACGCGGATCGGTCCTCGAGACGATGTTCCCCATCTGCCGGAGATTGAACACGAGCGCATCCTTGTCGCCGTCGGCGCGTGCGATCTCCATCGCCTCCCCGACATAGCGTTGGGCGGCGGAGGCGTCCCCCTGCCACATCGCGATGCGCGCGAGCTGTCCCAGCATGGTGGCCTGGAGCTTCCGGTACCCGCCGCGGCGCGCTTCCTCGAGCGCGGGCTTCAGGACCTCCACCGCACGGGGGAAATCGCCGCGGTAGCTCCACAGCTCGCCGCGAAGCTGATCGATGCCGAGCCGCTGCTCCAGGTGCTCGGAGCCTGCCAGAGTTTCGCGGGCGCGCTCGAACAGGGCTCCGGCTTCCTCCCACGTGGCGAGCTGCATGGCACGTTCCCCGGCCTTGGCCAGGTGCGCGGCGGCCAGGGACGCCTCGCCGGCGCGGCCGTAGTGCTCGGCGACGAGGAGGGTATGCTCCCCGGCGCGCTCGCCGCCGATCTCGACGAGCCAGTCCCCGACCAGCTTGTGGAGCGCGCGGCGCTGCCGCGGGATCACCGTCTCGTACGTCACGTCGCGCAGGATCGCGTGCCGGAAGACGTACTCCACCGTGCCGGCAAACCCCGACTCCTCGCGTCGCAGGATCATCTCCCGATTACGGAGGTCCTCGAGCATCCCCTGCACTTCGGCCACCGCGAGACCCGCAGCCCCATGGCTCAAGTGGATCGCCGCGGCGTCCCAGAAGATGCGGCCCACGACCGACGCGCGCTGGAGGAGCTGATGGAGCGGCGCGGGGAGTGTGTCGAGCCGGGCCTGGAGGACGCCCGTGAGCGTTGCGGGGATCCGCACCGTGGAGAGTCGGCTGGTGTCGACCGACCACGACTCCTCCCCTTTCACGATCACGCGGTCGTCGATCAGCGCCTTGATCAGCTCCTCGATGTAGAAGGGATTGCCGTCGGCGCGATCGACCACGAGGTCGCGCAGCGTCGTCGGCACCTCCGGCACGTGCTTCAGGAGCTCGCGGACGAGGCGGCGGCTCGAGAGCTGGGAGAGCGGCTCGAGCTGGATGCGCTCGTGAAAGCGCTGCCCTTCGCCCCACTGCGGCCGGCGCTCGTAGAGACTCGGGCGCGCCATGCAGAGCACGAAGAGCGGCAGGTTCGTGTGATCGCGAACGAGGTTGTTGATGAGGTCGAGGGAGCGGTCGTCCGCCCAATGGATATCCTCGATGTGGATCATGACGGGATTGACCTTCGAGGCGGTCGTGAACAGCTCTCCCAGATAGCCCTGCGCCACGCGGCGGAAGGCATCGCCGTCCTTCAGGGCCGCCTCCACGTCGGGCTTGCTCGTGAAATCGAACCCCACGAGCTGGCCGATGAAGTGCGCCTTCCGGGCGGATCCCTTTCCCAGGAACTCCTCCACGCCCCGCACGAACTTCTCGTGCACGACGGAGAGGGGATCGGAGTCGAGGATGCGAAAGCGGAACGAGAAGAGGTCACGGGTGAGGGAGTACGGCTGGAGCATGGAGGGCTGCGTCGCGCGGGCCTGGAAGAACCAGACGGTCTGCTCCTGGAGGTCGATCCAGTTGCTGAACTCGAAGAGGAGCCGGGACTTCCCAACACCGGCTTCGCCGACCACCGTCACGACCTGTGTTTCTCCGTCCTCGAGCGTCAGGGTGAGAGCTTCCTGGAGCAGGCGCAGCTCGATCTCGCGCCCGATCATCTTCGTCTCGACGCCCTCGATCCCGCGCGCGCGCAGGCGGAACGCGCGCGGCTTCGCCTGCGCGACGAGATAGACCTCGACCGGGTCCTTCCGTCCGCGGATGCGGAGCGGCTCGCGCTGCGAGAAGACGAAGACGCCGCGGACCAGGGTGAACGTCTCGTGGGCGACGAGAATCCCGCCGGGTGGCGCCGCCTCCTTGAGGCGGCCCGCGAGCGTGATCGTGGCCCCGCTCGCGGTGTAGCTCCCGCTCTCCGATTCCCGCTCCAGGAGCACAGGCCCCGTGGTGATCCCCGCGGCGAAGGGGAGCGGGTTCTCGTCGTTCGGCTCCCAGGAAGCTCCGAGCACCTTGCGAGCCTCCACGAAAACGCGGTCGCGCATGGCCAGGGCGGCCCGGATGGCATTCTCGGGATCATCCTCGCGGGCGCGATCGCGTCCCCAGAGGATGAGCCCCGCCTCGCCGGTCCGGCTGTGGATCGCGCCGCCGTGCGCGTGCGCCATACGCCCCCACTCCGACCAGAGCGCGTCCATGGCGGTGCGGACGCGCTCGGCGTCGGCCCCGGTCTCGTAGAGGATCTCGGCCAGGTCCTTCACGTCCACGGAGACCACGGTCATCTGGCGCTGCTGGTCCGACGGCGTCTCCACGCGGGGCTCGGCGCCCGCGGCCGTCTGCTTCTGCCTCGCGGCGAGCTGGTCGACCGAGATCGTCTGGCTCATCGACTGGAGCGCCGCCGGCGATGCGCTCGGCTGGATCCGGAGCGCGCGCGTGAGCGACTCGACGAACTCGGCCGCGCTGGCGAACCGCTCGGGCGGATTCTTCGCGAGGGCGCGGGCGAGAACCGCGTCGACGGCCTTCGGCAGATCGCGGCAGCGCTCGCTCGCGCGCGGAACGGGGCTGTTCATGTGCGCGAGAATCACGTCGAAGCTGCTCTCGCTCTCATACGGCGGCGAGCCGGTCAGAACCTCGAAGGCCATGACGCCGAGCGAGTAGATGTCCGCCGCCCGGTCCACCGTGCCCTCGCCGCGGGCCTGCTCCGGCGCCATGTAGGCCGGCGTTCCGATGAGGAGTCCCGTGCCCGTGAGGTCCTTGTCGCCACCCGCGGCGCGCGCGATGCCGAAATCGGTGAGGAAGGCGTTTCCCTCCCGGTCGATCATCACGTTGGAGGGCTTCAGGTCCCGGTGCACGACGCCCTGCCGGTGCGCGTAGTCGAGGGCTCCCGCGAGCTGGCGGAGGAGATAGAGGAACTCGCCACGCGGAACCTGCCCGCGCTCCTGCACCTGCTTCAGGGTCCCGCCGTCCAGGTAGCGCATCACGATGTACGGCGGATCGTGCTCGCCGTCGAAGTCGTAGACCGGGAGGAGGTGCGGGTGCTCCAGACGGGCGATGAGACGCGCTTCGCGCTGGAACCGCTCCTTGAGCGCCGGGTCGTGGAGGATGCTCGACCGGATGACCTTGATGGCCACGTGCCGGTCCATGCTCGGCTGATAGGCGCGGTAGACGGTGGCCATGCCTCCCGAGCCGATCTCTTCGGTGATTTCGTAGGCGCGCAGCTTCTTCCCGATCATGGCGGATGGATTCCCGGGACGCGATTGGGTCAGGGATGCATCGGAACGAGTCCGAAGAGGATAGCCGATCCGGTGGAAGCGCACCACGTTGCACCCCTTCCGAATCGGCCGCGATTCGCGCACAATGGGCCGGTGCTCACCGATTTCCTGACCCGCATGGCCGCCGCCCCCACGGCCCGCTCATGACGCCCCGCCCCCCCGCGGCGTCCATCCCTCAGAGGAGAACGACGATGATCCCCGTCCGCCCGCTCCCACTCCGAAGCCCCTTCGCCATCGCCGCCGTCGCTCTCGCGCTGGCCCTCGCCCTGGGTGCCGAGCCTGCGCTCGCCAAGTCGTCCGCGCCGCCGCACGTGAAGCTCGACGTGGTGAAGTACACGCTCCCGAACGGGCTCGACGTGATCCTCTGCGAGAACCATCGCCTCCCCACCGTCGGCGTGAACGTCTGGTACCACGTGGGTCCCGCGAACGAGGAGCCGGGGCGCACCGGCTTCGCGCACCTCTTCGAGCACATGATGTTCAAGGGGTCGCGTCATGTGCCCGACGGCAAGCACTGGAACTACCTCCAGACTGCGGGCGCCACGATGGTGAACGGCACGACCGAGTTCGACCGAACGAACTACCTGGAGGACCTCCCGTCCAACCAGCTCGAGACCGCGCTCTGGCTCGAGAGCGACCGGATGGGGTTCCTCCTCGACGGCCTCGACGCGATCAAGCTCGCGAACCAGCAGGACGTGGTGCGGAACGAGCGGCGGCAGAGCACGGAGAACGTGGAGTACGGGCTGGCCGAGGAGGAGCTCATCCACCAGCTCTTCCCCAAGGCCCACCCCTACTACGCCGACGTGATCGGCTCGCACGAGGACATCCAGGCCGCGAAGCTCGACGACGTCCGCGCCTTCTTCAAGCGCTACTACTGCCCCAACAACGCGAGCCTCGCGATTGTCGGCGACATCGACGTGGCCAGGACCAAGGCGCTCGTCGCGAAGTACTTCGGCTCGATCCCGCGCGGCGCGGCCGTCCCGCCGATCCGCGTCGTCACGCCGCCGATCACGTCCGAGCGGCGCGCCGTGGTGACCGACAACGTCTCACTCCCCCGCGTCTACATCGCCTGGATCGGACCGAAGGCGTTCGCGGCCGGCGACGCGGATGGCTCGATCGTCTCGGACGTGCTCACCGGGAATTACTTCGACTACGGCCGCGGGAGCTCCAAGGCGAGCCGGCTCTACCGGAAGCTCGTCTACGAGATGCGCATCGCCCAGGACGTGACCTCGTCGTACTACCCGCTCCAGCTCGGATCGATCTTCCAGATCAGCGCGACGGCCAAGCCGGGGCACACCGCCGAGGAGCTGGAGAAGGCGATCGACGCGGAGGTCGCGAAGCTCGCGGCCGAGGGGCCGACGGAGGCGGAGGTGGAAGCCGCGCGACAGTCGGTCTACCTCTCCGACGTCTCGAGCCTCGAGCGGAACGGCTGGTTCAACGGCATCGCCGACCGGCTGAACAGCTACAACTACTACGTCAAGAATCCGGACTACTTCGACAAGGACCTCGCCCGCTACGCGGCCGTCACGCCGCAGTCGGCGAAGCGCTTCGTGACCCAGTACCTCCGGAAAAGCTCGCGGGCGGTGGTCTACGGGGTGCCGGGTGAGAAGAAGCTCTCCGCGAACGTGCCGACGCCGCCCGCGCCGACCAGCCCCGGGGTGCCGCCGCCTCCCGAGGACAAGGAATCCTGGCGGAACACGCCGCCCTCGCCCGCGTCCACGACGGCGCTCGCGCTTCCCAAGCCGACGCGCTTCACCCTGCCGAACGGGCTCACGGTCTATCACGTCGAGGACCACCACCTGCCTCTCGTCACGGCCCAGGTCGTCTTCCGCTCCGGGAGCGCGGCTGACCCGGCGGATCTTCCCGGGCTCGCCTCGTTCACGGCCGGCATGGTCGAGGAGGGGACGACCACCGCGGACGCTCTCGGGATCGCGAGCCGCATCCACGCGCTGGGAACGAGCTGGGAGACCAGCTTCGACATGGACCACGACGGACGGGGCACAGAGTGCCTCTCCGCGAGCGCCCCGACGGCCCTCTCGCTCCTCGCCGACGTGATCCTCCATCCCACGTTCCCGGAGGCCGAGCTCGACCGCGTGCGGCAGGACCGGCTCGCCTCCCTGATTCAGGAGAAGGATTCCCCGCCCGAGACCGCGACGCGCGTCTTCCTCGCCGCGCTCTACGGAGCCGACCATCCCTACGGACACACGAGCCTCGGCACCGAGGAGGCGTTGAAGAAGATCGGGCGCGACGACATCGTCCGCTATCACGCGGCGGAGCACACGCCGGCGAACGCGGCGCTCGTCGTCGTCGGCGACATCCGCCAGGCCGAGGTCCGGAAGCTCGCGCAGGATCTCTTCGGCAGCTGGAAGGGCGAGGCCACGGCGCCGCGCGCCTTCACCGCAGGCGGGACGATCGGCTCCCGGGTCCTCCTGGTCGACAAGCCGGGGACGCCGCAGACGCGCCTCCTGGTCGGCCAGCTCGCGGTGCCGCGCAAGGATCCGGACTACGACGCGCTCAGCCTCATGAACACGGTGATGGGCGGCGGCTTCACGAGCCGCATCAACCAGAATCTCCGGGAGAAGAACGGCTACACGTACGGGACCTACTCCTCGCTGACCGAGAACGCGGGGCCGGGGCGGATCGTGGTCGCGGGCGGCATCCGCACCGACGTGACGGGGCCGGCGATCGGGGAGATCCTGAAGGAAGTGCGCGGCATGAAAGACCAGCCGGTCACCGACGCGGAGCTCCAGCGCGTGCGCGGCGCGCGCATCCAGGCGCTCCCGGGACGGTTCGAGACGTCGCGCTCGGTCGCGGAGCAGGTCGGCAGCCTCTTCGCGTTCGGCCTCCCGGACGACTACTTCCAGTCGCTCCCGGGCCGTCTCGGCGCGATCACGGCCGACGACCTCACGGCGATGGCGCGGAAGTACCTCGTGCCGGAACGGATGCTGATCGTGGCGGTTGGCGACCGCGCGAAGATCGCGCCGCAGCTCGAGCCGCTCGGGCTCGGGCCGGTCGCGGTGCGCGACACCGACGGCAGGAACGTCGACGCGCAGGCGACGGAGGCGAAATAGGAGCGCTCCGACCACGGATCGCGTCGTGAAGCGGAGCGCCTCGGGAGCCCGCGCGCGGATCGCGCGCGCGGGCCTCCTGGCCCTGCTCGTGGCGGGCGCCTCCTGCTCCCGGGAACCGGTCCGCGCCCCCGCGCTCGCCGCCGAGCGCTCGCTCCCGCTCACGACCGTCGTCTTCTCCGGCCATCGCTACGTCGCGCGCGCCGACTTCGGCCTCGGCGAGACCGTGCCGCTGATGGTGCACGGCAATTCGAGCATGTTCCTGTCGCTCACCCACGCGGTCGGCGAGAAGCTGAACGGCGGCCCCGTCGCGAAGGTGAAGGAATACGGCTACAGCGCCAAAGGAAGGGGCGTCGTGCGCGTGGCCCGCATGCGGCTCGGCGGGGAGCGCTTCACGCGGATCCCACCGGTGCCCGTCTTCGACTTCACCGATTCGGCCGAGACGCTGGTCCAGGGAATGGTCGGCGTGCCGTTCCTCGTGCAGGCGCGGGCGGCGGTCGACTTCCCGGAGGACCGGCTCCTTCTCGGCGTCCCGAAGCGCACGAACCCCGACCCGGCGCTCCTTGTGCGCGGCTACCGGTGCGTCCCCTTCTCGATCGACGCTGAAAACCGCGCGACGCTCGAGGCTCGCTTTCCCGCTCTCGGGCGCGCGCTCCGGATCACCCCCTCGACCGTCTCCAGCGCGCTCACACTCCACCGGCCGCTCTTCGCCGGGAAGGTGCCGATGACCAGGGCGCCCTCGCCGGACCGGAGCCCGAACCGCACCACGCCCGACGAGTACGCCGCCGACCGGGTCGATTTCGAGATCGCGGGCGTCCCGATGCGGAGCCCCGCCTCCTTCGAGGATTTCGCCGAATACGCGGACGTGCCGGAGCGGGAGCTGGACAGCTTCGGAATGCTCGGATACGACTGGATGAAACGACACGATGCGATCCTCGATTACGCGAACCGGTTCCTCTACTTCAAGCCGTAGGCCGCACGGGGCTTCGCGGCGCGGCCCGATCCGTTCACTTCCCCCGGAAAGCGCCGCAAACCCGCCACATTTCTGCCACATCCGGGGTTTATCGTTACTGATGAACCGAATCAGGCGCCCGCGTCACACCCTTTCCGGGAGGCGTTCCATGTCGTCGCCCCGATGGTCATCCCCGCGGCCCGGGCCCATGCCCGCCGGCCTCGCCGTCCTGCTCGCCGCGGTCCTGTCGCTCACGGCCGGCGCGGCGCGTGCCGAAGACGACGGCTGGCCCCGCCAGTTCGACACCCCGAGCGGCTCGTTCGTGATCTACCAGCCGCAGCCCGAGGGGATGAACGGGAACGTGCTCACCGGCCGCGCCGCCTTCTCGCTCCAGAAGGAAGATCAGAAGAGCCCGACCTTCGGGGTGCTCTGGTTCGCCGAGACGATCCAGATCGACCGCGACAGCAGCACGGTGAACGCGCGCGACCTCGATGTGACCAAGGTCCGACTCCCCGGGATCACGCCCGAGGAGGCGGGCCGCTACGAGCGGCTCGTCGAGTCCGAAGCGACCCGATGGGATCTCTCGGGCTCGCTCGACGAGCTGCGGGCCGGCCTCGCCGCTGCGGAAAAGGAGCGCGCGAGCGCCGCGGGGCTCGACAACACGCCGCCCCGGATCATCTTCCACGACCGGCGCGCCATCCTCGTCGTCTACGACGGCCAGCCGCAGCTCGAGTCGGTCGAAGGGACGGACGTCGAGCGCGTCGGAAACACCCCCTACGCCGTCCTCTTCGATCCGCGGTCCAATCGCTACTACCTCGCGGGCGCGAACCTCTGGTACCGGTCGCGCGACCCGCTCGGACCGTGGAGCAACATCCCGGATCCGCCCGGCGAGATCCGCGACCTCGTTCCCCCGGACACGTCGTCCGCCGATCGGGTCGTGGGACCGCCTCCCGACGTGCTGACCGCGACCGAGCCGACGGAGCTGATCGCGACCGACGGAAGGCCGCGATACGCGCCGCTCGTCGCCG
The DNA here is from genome assembly GCA_050257045.1 of Bacteroidota bacterium. Lineage (GTDB taxonomy): Bacteria > Eisenbacteria > RBG-16-71-46 > SZUA-252 > SZUA-252 > DASQJL01. The sequence continues at coordinate 18,906 of JBLMWD010000036.1, forward strand.
ACACCCTCCTCTACGTGACGAACACGGAGAGCGACGTGATCATGGACGTCGACACTCAGGAGCTCTACGTGCTCCTCTCCGGCCGCTGGTTCCAGGCGCCGTCAGAGGACGGGCCCTGGTCGTACGTGCGCGGAGATCAGCTCCCGTCGAGCTTCCAGTCGATCCCGCCCGACTCGCCCAAGGGAAACGTGCTCGCGAGCGTCGCGGGGACGGAACAGGCGGAGGACGCGCTGGCCGACGCCGAGATCCCGCAGACGAGCGCGATCCGGCGCGTCGACCGGACCTTCGATACGGCATACGACGGCGATCCGGAATTCGAGCGGATCGACGGGACCGACCTCTCGTACGCCACCAACACCGACGCGGAAGTGATCCTCGCCGACGGCCGCTACTACGCCTGCGACCAGGGAGTCTGGTACGTGGCCGACGATCCCGAGGGCCCGTGGATCGTGAGCGACACGCGCCCGCTCGGCATCGAGGACATCCCGCCGAGCTGCCCCGTGTACGACACGCGCTACGTCTACGTCTACGACGTGACGCCCGACGTGGTCTACGTCGGCTACCTGCCCGGCTACCTCGGTTGGTACCCGTACTACGGCACGGTCGTCTACGGAACCGGATACCACTACCGGCCGTGGCGAAGCCGGCATCACTACTTCGCGCGCAACTTCACCTGGGGCTTCCAGGCGCGCTACAACCCGTGGCTCAGCCGCTGGAGCTTCGGATTCAGCTATGACAGCGGCTTCCTCCGCGTGGGGACGCGCTGGCGCTCCGGCGTGAGCGCCGACGCAAAGGCGTCGCGGAGCCGGTCCCGGTCTCGCTGGTTCGGCGCCGGCGGCTATCGACGCCCCCTCCTCGCACAGGACCTGACCCCGATCCGCGAGCGCCGGCGTGACCGGGTCCGCACGCGCGCGACCGACAGCCAGGCCACGAACATCTATACCCGGCCGGAGAACGTCGCCCGCATCGACCTGGACGCGATGCGCACCATCCGGTCGCGCTCGATCGCGCGCTCGTTCGTCCGCCCCGGACCCGCCGTGGACGACGTCTTCGCGGGAAAGGACGGCCGGGTCTACCGCCGCGACACGAACGGCCGCTGGCAGGTGCGTGAGGGAACGGAGTGGAGGCCGGTGATCCTGCCGGCCGATCCGAACACCACGCGGTTCGATCTTCCCGAAGGGCGTCCGGTCATCCAGCCCGGCGGAAGCCGTCAGCCCGCGAACGTGCAGCGGCCGGTGCCGGCGGGCGAGAAAACGGAGACGCGGCCCGAGGAGCGGCAGCGTCCGCCGCAGCAGCGACCGATGCGCCCCGTCGAGCAGCCGGTCGAAGGCACGCAGGTGGAGAAACCCGCGCCGCAGCCGGTCGATCTTCCCGTCGAACGCCGCACGCCGTCGGGCGAGCGCCCGCGCGTCGAGGAGCGCCGTACGCCGTCGGGCGAGCGCTCGCGCGTCGAGGAGCGCCGCACGCCTTCGGGCGAGCGCTCCACGCCCGGCAACCTCGAGCGCGAGTACCGCGCGCGGCAGCGTTCGGAGCGGAGCGAGCCCCGCGTCGAGAAGGAGCGGCCGGCTCCCGAGTCGCGCGAGCGCGCGAAGACTCAGGAGTCGCCGAAGGAAAAGCCGCGGCCGCGCGACGAGGGGAATCGCGACCGGGGCGGCAAGGGCTCGACCCGGGACCGGGGGGACAGCGGAGACCGCGACCGGAGCCGGTAGCGGCCTCCGCATTCCTTCTGCTACGGCGTGGGTCGGCCGAGCGCGCCGAAGGGCGCGTCGTCCTGCACATCGGGCACGTGATCGGTGAGCGAGTTCGGGGCGTCCGGCCCCGCGTTTGCGGCAACGCCGATCGCGAGCTTCTCCACCAGCTCGCCACCGAGCCATCCGCTGATGAGCGCGAGCCCGAGCGCGGCGAACGACAGGACGAGCGCCGTTCGGCTCGGGATGAGCGCCGGATCCGCGTGGCGCAGCAGCCAGCTCCCGGCGAAGAGCGCGACCACCACGACGTTCACGGCGCCGTGCCAGCCCCCCACCCGCTTCGCGCGCGTGCCTCCGGGGATCGTCAGCCAATCCCAGAAGCCGAACACGGCCGCGGCGAGCCCGCCGATGATTCCGGCCAGGATCGTCCAGTACGAGACCAGGACGAACGCTGAGTTCTGATTGATCAGGTAGACGACGTCGAAGATCACCGAGGTCGCGAGCAACCCCAGCGGAAAGACGATCAACATGGGATGGATGTGGTGGCCCACGAGCTTTGCCGGTTTCATGGCGTCCTCCTTTCACAGGGGTGGTTCAGGCGCCAACGGTTCGGTACCCGGCGTGCATCGCCCGTGCCTCGGGGGAACGCCCTCTGGAAATTACCCGAGCAAAAGCCTGTTTTCCGTTATGAAATAAATACTTGCACCGCACGGCCTCCTCGCGGCGGGGCGGCGCCCCACCGCGACCAGGTACAACGCTTCCCTCCCGTATTCCCTTCCGTCCAACGCGCCCTGTCACGACTCGATCTTGTAGATCTCCCGCCGGCCCGAGTCGACCAGCTCGTGATAGTCCTTCATGATGGCCTCGAA
>JBLMWD010000037.1:0-15884 GCA_050257045.1 Bacteroidota bacterium
CGATGGAGACGGCGAGCGCGATGGAGACGGCGAGCGCGGAGCCTGCCGCGGCGGCGCGCGACGCCGGCGCGAGGGCCGCCGGCACCCGCGCTAGAAGGAGCGGGTGAAGTAGAGGCGGCCGCTCCCGTCGGGAGCGGTGTCGGCGACGAGGAGGAGCGGCATGCCCGGCAGGTCGCGCTCGGAGCGCTGCTCGCCCGCGGCGCGCTTCCGGAGGATCTGCGTATCGATGGCGCTCAGGAGCCGGTTCGCGATCGCCGCCGCGATCGAGTACTTCGACCGGTCGAACGCGCGGCGCGAGTTCTCGCGCGTCAGCTTGTAGCTCGCCTGCGCGTCGGGCGAGCTCCACGACCACGCCTTGTCGCCGGTGGGAAGGCGTTCGGCGACGTAGGCGTCCTGGGCGGCGGGATCGGATGGGAAGTTGTCCCGCGCCTCGCGGCGCAGCACCTCTTCGTAGGCGTCGGGGCCGGTCCCCGTCGAGGTCTGGTAGAGTCCGACGAGCTTCCAATAGTTGTCGTCCGCGCTGCTCACGCCCACGCCGGCGTGCGCCTGCGCCTGCTGGATGTAATTGTCCCTTCGAAGATGTCCCGCCACCTGGAACCAGACGAAATGGGTCCAGATCGCCCCCTCCGCGATGAAGAACCCGGTCGCGCGGCCGTGCTCGCCGAGCGACATCTCCCCCGCGCCGGGAAGAAGGAGCGAGAGGAGCAGCGCCTTCTTTCCGCCGCGTCCGCCCTCCGGTGCGCGCTCCGCCGAGCTCGCGGCAGCGGCGCTCACGCGGGCCGCGGCATCGGAGGCGGCGCTGGACGTGGCCGCCGAAGCGGCACTGTCGGCAGCGGACGGCGCCGCCCCGGCCTCCGCGAGGAGCACCGGCGAGCCGGTCACGTAGGCGAGGGGAGGCCACGAGGCAGCCTCCGAAACGCCCGTGAGGAGCAGGAGCGCCACGGCGGCGAACGGAATGGCGCGCGCGGCGCTACAGCTGTTTCGTGATTTCAAACCCGACCGCGGTGTGTTCCGAGAAGGGTTTCGTACGAATATGGAGATTGATCCGGGTGTCCTGGCCGAACAGGTTCTTGGTCCGGTTGCGCAGGATGCGGAGGACGTCGACCGCGGAGACGACACGGTTCAGGAAGCTCCCGGCGACCGCATACTTCGCGTCGCGCAGCAGGTTGTTGCTCGCGTTCCGCATCCCGCGATAGAACTCCCGATTTCCCGAATCGTAGTAGTAGGCGTCGGTGGACGTGGTCACGTCGTCCCAGCCGCTGGAGTACGTGTTCAGCTTGCCGATGTCCTCGTAATAGTGCTGCTTGTTGTTCGCCTTGAAGTAACGGATCAAGCTGTCCGCCGCCTGGAAATCGGCGGCCGTCCCGTACGTCGCCTTCCACTTGTCGTAGTCCCAGTGCTCGTCGGCGTAGGCCAGGTACTGGTCCTCTTTCGCCTTCCCGCGACCGTGATAATACAAATACGCGGTCCACGCCACCCCTTCCAGCCCGAGATGGGCGAAGCCCCGCTTGTTTCCCACGTAGAGATGCCCGACGCCCGGCATGAGCACGTTGTAGAGGAAGGCTCGCCCGACCGATTTGTGCACTTCCGGGACGGAGGGAGGAGCCAGGCCGACGGCCTCATCCTTGGTCAGCGTGATCGGGGTGGCGACCGCCTGGGTATCGGCGATGGCGCGCTGGGCAAGGAGGATCTCGCCGGGAGGCGTGGGAGCGAAGTCGAGTGTCGACGCCAGAGCGGCCGCTGTCCACAAAAGTAGACAGCAGGGGGCGATACGGAGCGCGGTCTGGATTCCGCGAGGAGTCAGAAAAGGGGTTCCTTCAGCCGGGCAAGATGGGTGCGAATTCAATGACTTATTCTACCTCCGGCCTCCGTCACCGGACAACGGCGAACTTCCGGAAGGCGATTTCGCTGGCACTCCCCCGTTTCACTTCGAGGCGCACCAGATATACCCCGCTGGCCAGGTCCCGAACCGGAATTCGGGCGACGTTTTGCGCCGGAGTGGTCGGGCCCGCCATGGTCAGGACCTCGTTCCCCAGAGGGTCGAGGACCCGTATCTCCACCGATCCAACCCCGTCCGACAGGGTGTAGGCGACCCCCATGTCGGCCCCGTGGGCCGGGTTCGGGAAACAGTACAGCGAACCTTGTGCCAAGGCGCCGGCGGGAGAGGCGATGGGCCCGAGCTCGTCGCTCTCGAGGACAGAGGTGTGGCGCCGGTCCCCGGCATACCCGATCCAGGGAGACCGGCGGGACGTGCCGTCCCGGGTCGCGAACGCGCTGTCGGCCCGGACGCCGATCTGGAACGCGCTCCAGAACCCGTCGCCTCCGTTGGCCACGATGTGCTGCCACGCCGGGCCCGGCGGATCCGGGGGCGTGAGGGCGTCGTTCAGGGAGAAGAAGAGGGGCGAATCCTCGCTCCCCTGCTGCGCCGCGATCGGCCAGCCGGGAAGCGCCGTGCCGTCCTTCTCGAGCGCGACGAGGATTCCGCTCGCGGTCGGTGCCAGGAGCTCGGGCGCGCCGTCGCCGTCGAGGTCGGCCACGACCGGCGAGCCGGTGCCCCCCACGGCACCCGGGCCGTAGCGGGCGGTGAGCGAGACGGGCCAGCCGGCCGGCTCGACGCCGTTCCGGTTCCATCGGTGCGCGAAGCCCTGGTCGTCGATCGCGAAGACCTCGGGGTAGCCGTCGCCGTCGAGGTCGCCCGCGGCGAGCGCGCCGGTGAGGCGCGCCGAGACCGACACGGGCCAGCCCGGCAGCTCGTGTCCTGTGAGGTCGAGCGCGTGCACCTCGCCCCGCCCGCGGTCGAGCACGACGAGCTCGAGGTTGCCGTCCGGATTGCGGTCGAGGTCGACGCCGAGGAGGTACGGCTTGAAGTTCGCGCCGCCGACGGTCCAGTGGAGATCGAGGCCGTCGCTCCCCTTCCCGAGCGGACTCACGAGCCGCACGATGCCGTTCTGGAGCGCGAAGGCGACGAGGTAGTTCCCGGGCGGTCCGGTGAAGCGGCCCACCGCGAGATTCCCCACCACCGGCGACGTGATCGGCGAGGCGCCGACCCGGAGCGTGTCGGCGATGGGAGCGAGATAGGGGGGCAGCGCGACCGTGTCGGTCCCGGCGATGGCGAAGACGGTCCCGTCGCTCGCGCCCACGAGGACCTGTCCCAGCGGCCCCAGCGCCGGCGCCGTCGTCGCGGCGATCCCCGCGCCGAGAGTGGGCGGCCAGCCGAAGATCGGGATCGCCGACATCGAGTCGCGCGATCCGGCGCGGAAGGCGTAGACCGCGCCGTCGGCGCCGGTCGCGACCACGGCGGCGCCATGGCGCGCGAGGGCGTTCGGGCGGAAGAGGCTGTCGGCGACGAGGACCGGCGGCACGACGCGCGCGGGGATCGTCGCGAACCGTCCGTCGGTGTTGGATCGGAAGTACGGCTCGCCGTCCGACATCCACGCCACGAGGACGCTGTCGGCCGAGCCGACCACGTTCCGGTTGCCGTCGGTGGCGAGGCTCCCGTACGTCGGCGGATCGTTGCCCAGGCCGAACCGCGTGACGACGGGCCATCCGGCCGCGCGCCACGTGGAGGCCACGTCGAGGTTCATCGAGAGCGCGGCCGGAGATCGCACGGTGATCGCCACGTGGCTCTGGGCGCCGCCGTTCGTCGCCGTGGAGGGGCTCGTGTCGGGCGCCAGGCGGGTATGGTTTCCGACGAACCAGGGGTCGAAGGGGCTTCCAAAGAGGTAGCGCGAGTTGGGATCGCCCAGGTCGTTGATTCCATCCGCTTCGACCACGGCGACCCCGCGCCGCTCGGGATTGGAGTTGACCCCTCCGTCCGGCGGCATGTTGGGGCCGAAGAGCACCGTGTCGTCGATGTGCCAGATCAGGATCCCCTGCCCCGGCAGGAGGAAGTCGTATTCCTTGTCGCCGAGCGAATCGGAGGCGTCGGCGCTCGAGAGCCCGGGACCGAGGATCACGTGCGTCGTGGAGTCGCGGTCGAGGTAGACCGTTCCGTCGCCGTTCAAGTCGGTCTCCCGGTTCTCGATCAGGTAGTACTCGTCGTCTCCGAGCGGGACGTAGAGGATGCTGTCCCGCAGCTCCGTCGCGCGGAGCGACAGGGAGGCACTCGTTCCCGGGTCGACCAGGTCGAGCTTGTCGGGCCAGAGCACCGTCTTGCACCAGGGGTCGAGGCTCGTCGGGATCACCCCGCTCGCCTCCGAGATCGCCCCCGTCTTCTGATCCTTCACCGCCGTGGTGAGGAGATAGCCGGAGTCCATGTTGCTCCAGACCCCCACCGCCGGCAGGAACGTGTTGATGTCGTAGAGGTCGGGAAGTCCCTGCGTGTGCCCGAACTCATGCGCGAGCGTTCCGTTCAGCGCGGCGAGATAGCCGTCCTGATCCTCGGTCTCCGGCATGACCATGCCGCCGAAGATCGCGACCGCGCCGCCGTTCACCGGCACCGAGTCGTCGAGGGTGATCGTGAACGTCGGGAAGTCGCGCGGGCTGTCCCCCTTGATGTCGGTCTGGAAATCGGAGCCGGAGTGGAAGAGCGTGACCACGTCGAAGTTCCCGAACGGGATCGAGTCGGTCTGGTCGGCGAGCGTCACCGCGTCATGGAAGAACTTCTGCGCCTGGTCGAACGATGCCTGTCCCAGCGTCCACGGGCCGTAGTCGCCGGTGTCGCCGAGGCGGTACGTCGCGCTGTCGCCCCTGGGCCAGACGTCGTACGTGACGACGAGATTCCCGTAGGAGGCGTACTTCCAGTACCGGGAGAGTCCTTCCAGGTGGGACAGGAAGTAGGCGCGGTCGTGCGGCGGCGGATCGATCGCGACTCCGAGCGATTCTCCGTTCCGCATGTCGAACCTGCCGTCGGGCGTCGTGGTGAGCGTACCGAGCCGGTCGGTGGCGAAGTCGATCCTTAGTCCGAGCACCCGCACCGTCTCCGGAGCGCCCGCGAACGAGACCGTGCGCGCGAGCTTTCCCGTCCCGAACGAGGGGGCGAGGAGCGGCGGCTTGCCGCCGCTCACGAAGGGGACGCGGCGAAAGGGCCCGATGTGGTGCGGGAAGGAGCGCGCGAGCTGCACGCGCTTCGCGAGAAGGGCCTTACGCGCCGCGGATTCGGGGGCCCCTGCCGGGAGCCGGACCGCGGTGAGCGGCGCGACGCGCGGGTGCGCCGGCGCCGCCGACGCAAGAGGAGCCAGGCCGGGAACGGCCTGGCTCCCCATGAAGCTCAGAAGAACGAGCGCGCCGCGCGCGGCGATCCGCCGGGTCCGCACGGTCACGCTCGTCGTTGCTTTAGAAGTGGTACGCGAGCGAGAAGCGGCTCACCCGGTCCAGGAAGCTCGACTGGGGGACCGACGCGTAGTCGAACCGCACGCCGCGATAGTTCAGCCCCAGCCCGAACGTGAAGTCGGTGATGTCGCCGATCGGATCGCTGATGTACCCGCCCCGAAGCGCGATGAGGTGGTTGAACTCGTACTCGGCGCCCACGTTCCAGACGTCGACCGCGAGCACGCGGCCCGGGATCAGGAAGCGAGACGCGTCGGCGGCGACCAGGACGCGGTGCACGTCGTTCTCGAACGGCGTGTAGGCCGCGCCGACCCGGATGTTCCGGCCGAGCGGGTCGGACTGGTCGACGTCGATGTAGGAGATGTCGGGACCGAGGTTCGAGAGGGCCGCGCCGAGCGCGACCTTGGCCTTCGGGATCTTCACCATCCCGCCGATATCGGCCGCGAACGTCGTCCCGCGGCCGTTCTTCTGGTCGAGGGTGACCGCCGCGGGGGCGAGGTCGACGCGGATCAGCTTCAGCGCGACGCCGAAGCCGAGGTTGTCCGCGAGCTCGGTGCCGTAGGCGATCGCCGGCACCACTTCGTAGGAGGTGAACGTCCCGATCACGTCGCCGTTCTCGTTCGTCGCGTCGCTCTTGCCGTAGCTCAGATAGCTCACGCTGGCGGCCAGGCCGCCCCATCCCTCGACGTGCTGCGCGTACGTGGGATAGGACCAGTTCACGTCGGTGGCGAGTCCGGGCACGAGTTGCGAGTAGGTCATGCTGAGGTCGTGGCCGCGAAGGAAGGCCAGGCCGCCCGGATTCCACCAGATGGCGTTGGCGTCGTTGGCGACGGCGGTGAAGGCGCGCCCCATGCCGTCGGCGCGCGCTCCCGGCGCGAACAGCGTGGAGATGCCCCCGGCTTCGGACTGGGCTTGGGCGGACGCTGCGAAGCCGGCCAGGAGGAGGATTCCCAGGCAGGCGGCGAGGAAACGGCTCATCACGAAGACCTCCTTACGGATGCGGGAAGGGACGCGAGCAGCGCCCCCGACGAGAGCCTAAGTCTAGAACAGGATGCGATTTGGTGCAAGAGGTTCCGCCGGTTGAGCTTACTCGGTACGAAGAGCGCGGGCGATGGCGCTCGCATGGTCACCCCCGGACGCCTCAGCCGTCATTTTGACGATATAAACCCCATTGGCAACATTTTCTCCCTCGGAATCGCGCCCGTCCCACGGGATGTAGTTCTCGCCGGCCTGCCCGTCCACGGCGAGATCCCGAACCCGCCGGCCGGCCACGGTGAAGATCTGCGCCCTCAGGCGGGCGGCCCGGTTGAGCCGGGCGTGGAGGTAGGTCTCCCGCGGGAAGGGATTCGGGTAGTTGAAGACCTGGCTCAGGAGAAGCGGCGCCCCGGGGCCCGCCGGCGCGGCCACGTCGATCGTGAAGGAGGCGACCGCGACGTTCCGGTAGGTGTCGGAGGCGTGCACCTCGAGGAGGTGCGGCCCTGTCGCGAGCTGCGGGAGCGTGAGGGTCGCGGTACCCCGCGTGTAGCTCCCCGGCTCGTAGCGGAACGTCGGCGTCATGTCGATCGGGGTTCCCCGATCGTCCACGATCACGAAGACGCTGTGCGCGTCGTCGAGACGCGTGAGATCGATCCCGCTCGAATCCTCGAACGTGAACGTGAGGACCGCTCCGGGCGCAACCGTCGAGTCGGCGCCGGGACCGAGCAGGCGGATCGTGGGCGGAGTGGCGTCCACCCGCGGGGAGAGCGTGACGCCGATCACGAGCGAATCGGCGGCGAGCCCGACGCCCTGCCCGCCCGCCGCCGAGAGGAGCGCCCGGATCTGCGCGCCGAGCCCGACCAGGCGCCCGTCGGTCGGCACCGCGAACCGGAGGGTGAAGGCGCCCCGGTCGAGCGTCGCCTCCCCGCGATAGAGGACCGGCCCCGGGAGCGCGTACGGGACCGCCACGGGCAAGCCGTTGATCCAGGCGGTCTCGATTCGCCGCGACGGCGGGCCGAGCGCCTCGAGGAGCGCCGTCCCGGTCGAGAGCGTGTCGGGCGTGCCGTCGTCGTTCAGGGCGTGGCCGTGGAGGACCGCGATCTCGCCGCGCGTCACCGAATCGGCCGGGCTCTTCTCCCAGACCGCCCGCCCGCGCGGGATCGGCGGCACGAGCGCGGGATCGCCGAGGTAGCCGTACTTGCGCGCCCAGATGTTCTGATTGCCGGGCGCGTTCTTCGCGAGCGCCCAGGCCCGTCCCGCGGTGTTCAGCGTGTCGACGCGCGGGTCGGCCGGGAAGAGCCCGTCGACGAACGCGTTGTTCAGCTGGCTGCTCGGGCCCCCGAACTCCTCGCCGCTCGCCGCGAGCGAGACCACCGAGCCGCCGGCGGGGTCGCGGAGGAGCGCCTCCGCCAGGTCGTCCTGCGTGATGTTGTCGTCGAACTTCCCCACCGTGCACGAGAAGGCGCCGAAGATCCAGGGGCGCGTGGTGTTCGTGAGACGGGAGAGGTACGTCGTGCTGAAGAGCTCCTCGTCGGCCAGCTTGTTCTCGTTCCCGTGTCCGGCGAAGTCGACGATCCAGTTCCCCGCGTTCGCGGCGGCGATGAAGGCCTCGCGCGCCTTCGGCTTGTTCTTCTTCGTCGAGTCGGCGAAGGCGTAATCGTTGAGGTAGACCTTCTCGCGCCGGATCGGGAACGGGATGTGGAACCGGTCCTTCCCCTCCATCTCCTGGACGTGCTCGGGGCCCACCGGGTCGTGCATGTCGGGCTGGATCGACCATTTCCAGGCGTCGTCGGCGGTGAGGAGGGCCCGCGCGCGCCACCAGTCGAACTCGGCGCTCCGCTCGAAGGCGACCCGCTTCCCCGTGACGAGGCCGAGCGCCTCGGCCGGATCGCGAGCGGGGAGCCTCCCGATCGCGAGATCGAGGAGCTGGTCGCCCGGTCCGTCGAGGAGCGCGTAGAAGTCGTCGGAGATGAACTGCTGTCCGATGGAGTTGTCGTAGTACCCGTTGTCGACCGGGACGAGATCGGGAGCGGAGATGACCAGGTAGTTCTTGGGGTCGTCGGAGGCGTCCCCGAGGAGGCAGACGTACGTGGGCGGCGCCGACCAGCGCCGGTTCGCGTGGACGAGGAAATTGCGGATCGCGACCGGATCGGGTCTTCCGCCTCCGAACTGCGCGTGGATCCGGTCGGTCGTGGCGATGGCGGTGCGATACGCCGGGAGCCCGGGCCGCGGCGTCGCGCGGTCGACCGCGAGCGATTCCGCGGCCGCGAGGAGGAGCGGCGGCGCGATCACGAGGTAGTCGGCCCCGTCGGCCGGATCCAGGAGATCGGCGATCGCGTGCGGCGCCGAAGCCGGCGCGTAGAGGGAGATGGCGGGGCTCGCCGCGCGCGCGGTCGAGACGAGCGTGTAGCGGGGCCGGTATCCCGGCCCCGCGCTGTCCTCCGCCGTGTACGTGAAGGAGGGGGCGCTCCCCGACCACGACCCGCCGGTGAGTCGCACCGGGGACTCAGGGTCGGTCCGGTCGAGCAGCCAGGTCGAGACGGTGTCGCGCACCCCCGCGATCGCGTATCGGAACCGGCCGGCCGGCACCGAGTCGGGCGCCGCGAACAGGAGCGTGTCCGCGGCCGCCGAGAGGAGGCGCGGATACGAGACCTCGAACCAGGCGAGGTACTGGAAGTCGACGCGGTCCTTGTCGAGCGTGTTGAAGTAGAACGGGACCTCCACCTGGAGCGTGTCGCGCGCCCCGTTCGTGCGGAGACCCGCCGTGTTCAGATCCCTCGCGAGGAGGAAGTTCCATGCGGCCGAATCGACCACCGCCCCGTCCCACCAGACGCGCACCACGTGGTCGGTATGGCCTTGCTGCCGGAGCGACGTGCTGGTCCCCCACATGCGCACGCGCGTGCTCGCCGCTCCGCCCGGCGCGGCGCCGGGAAGGGAGATCGGATAGGCGAGGCGCACGGCCTGGTTCCCGCCCGCGAAGAAGCTCCAGAACCACCGTTCCCATCGAAGCGGGGGCTGGACGAGGTCGAACGCGGCGAAGTGATTCTGCTCGTAGTGGACGCGGTGGGTGACCCGCGTGAGGAGCGGCGCGAGCGGATCGGCCGGCGCGGCGTCGCGCGTGGCGATCCGGCGCGGCGGCCACGGCACCGGGCTCGGGCCCCATGTGAGCCAGAGGGGCTCCTGGTCGGTGCGCTGCGTCTCCTGGTACTCGGGTCCGCCCCCCGCCTTCAGGTCGTAGCCGAAGCCGTTCTCGCCCGTCGCGTAGAAGTAGAGCGTGTCGCCGGGGTCGAACGAGCCGTCGGCGGCGCCCGTCACCGTGATCGCGCACTCGCGGAGCGAGTCGGGTCCGGCGTCGACGTCGGTGCTCTCCGGGAGGTCGCCCGGCGTGGAGCGGAAGAGGCGGAACGTCGCGGGATCGATGGCGCCGGTCTGCACGCCGGCCACGAGGAGGTCGGACCGGGTGACGCGGTAGAGCCCGGGACGGATCACCCCGAGGCGGAGCCAGGGACGGGACAGATCGACGCGAAGCGGTCCGGCCGCGGCGGCGGCGCGGCCGAGGCTTCCGGCGCGAAGCGCATGCCCCGCGATGGCGCCCGCGGATGCGGCGGTCCGTTGGGCATAATGCGGGCCGACCGCGCCGGGAGGATCGAACGGTGTGGCTCGAGATCCGGCAGTCGGCGGACTGCCCGCGGGAACCGGAGTGACGGACGCGTCCCACGTGACTTCGAGCTCCATGGCCTCGGAGAGCCGCGCCTCGCGCGTGAGCGGATCCCACCGCACCGGACGGAGCGCCACGGACAGATACCGCGTCCCCCGGACCGCCATCGTGACCGCGCCCGCTACCGCGGGCGCGTCGCCCGAGCCGAGGGCGCGATAGGCCGGGCCTTCCATCCAGCCCGCGATCTCGGATGGAGCGAAACGGTCGCGCATCACCGGCTCGGTCACGAGCCCCGGCACGGGCTCCGGAGTGAGGACGCCGAGCGAGCGCTCGCCCATCCGCGTCGCGCGCACGACGGGTGTGACACCCCAGGGAATTCGAAGCAGCACGACGCGGGACGGCAGGGCGGGCTCGCCCCGCTGCGTCTCGGCGACGCCGCCCGGGACACGGATCCCGGCCAGATCGTAGCCCGCCACCCGGGCGCGATCGATCGCCGCGGGGCCGATCGGCACCCGGACGCGATATCCGGTCGGGGTCTGCGATTCGAGCGTCGGCTGTGGCGTGGGAACGGCCGCGACCGCGGAGGGATCGGAGAGGTCCTGGGCGGAAGCCGGCCGGACATCGAGGAACAGGGGCGGCGCGAGCGCGGGCGCCACGATCGCGAGCGCGGCCAGGAATCCCGGAAGCGACGGCGCGCGGCGAACCCGGCGCGGGCGGCTCAAGATTCGGGAATCCGCTCGGCTTCCTCGATCAGCATCACCGGGATGTCGTCCACGATCGGATAGCGGAGCCGGCAGCGGGCGCAGACCAGCCGCTCGGCGGCACGATCGTAGACGAGGTCTCCGCGGCATTGGGGACAGACCAGGATCTCCAGCAGCTCGTCGCTCAACGGCATGGCGTCAGGCTCCCGGCGCGGCCGCGCGCGCCACGCTCTCCTCCAGATACACACCCATCCGCATGTACTTCTCCAGCCTCCGGTCGAGGAGCTCCTGCGCCGGCAGGTCGATCAGGGCCCGGACATGGCGCAGGACCGCCGCCTGGACCCGATGCGCGGTCTCCTCGGGATCGCGGTGCGCCCCGCCGAGCGGCTCGGGGATCACCTCGTCCACCACCTTGAGCTCGAGGAGGTCCTGGGCGGTGAGCTTGAGCGCCTCGGCCGCCTGCTCCGCCTTGGTCGCGTCCTTCCACAGGATGGCGGCGCACCCCTCGGGCGTGATCACCGAATAGATCGAGTTCTCGAGCATCAGGACGACGTCCCCCACGGCGATCGCGAGCGCGCCTCCCGATCCCCCTTCGCCGATCACCACCGTCACGATCGGCACGGCCAGGTGCGCCATCTCGAGGATGTTGCGCGCGAGCGCCTCGGATTGGCCGCGCTCCTCGGCGCCGAGCCCGGGGTAGGCCCCCGGCGTGTCGACGAACGTCACGATCGGGATCCCGTAGTTCGCGCCGAGCCGCATCAGCCGGAGCGCCTTCCGGTACCCCTCCGGATGCGCCATGCCGAAGTTCCGGTGGATGTTCTCCTTGGTGTCGCGCCCCTTCTGGTGCCCGATCAGCACGAGCGGGAGCCCGTCCACGACCGCGAGTCCCCCGACCATCGCCGGATCGTCGGCGAAGCGACGGTCGCCGTGCAGCTCCATGAACTCCGGCGCCATCACCGACAGGTAGTCGAGCGTGTAGGGCCGGCGCGGGTGACGCGCGAGCTTGACGCGCTGCCACCGCGAGAGCTTGGAGTAGATCTCCTGCCGGAGCTTGTCCGCCCGCTTCTCGAGGCGGGCCACCTCGTCCTGCGCGGCCGGATCGCCGTCCTTGGCGAGCCCACGGGCGTCCTCGATGCGCCGCTCCAGTTCCACGAGCGGCTTCTCGAAATCGAGCCAGGTTCCGTTCATCGGTCCCTCCGGATCAGAAGGGAACGGCCTCCGCGCGCCCGTCCGCGCCGCCCGGGGAGCCGGGAGCGGGTCCCGAAACCGATACGGCGCCGGGACCGATCCGCTCGCGCAGGTCTTGGAGCAGCGCCTCGCTGGGCTGAACCAGGAGCCGGCGGGCGCGGATCATGGTCGGCTCGCCCGCCGGACCCGGAACTTTGAAGTATACGGGGCTTTCGCCGGGGTGGCGAACCAGCACGGAGCGGATCTCCTCGAGCGAGACCGATTCGCCCGCGCCGCGGAGGTCGATCCGGACCTCGATCGGACCCCCCTCCGCGGGGGGCGGGACCGGCCGGATCGCCGTGAGCACCATCTTCGGGTCGGCCTCCTCGCGCACGTTCACGCGCCCCCGGGTCTCGACCACGGTGCCGGCCGTGATCGCGGCGCGGCTCCGCTCGTAGAGATCCGAGAAGAGGGTGGCTTCGACGGTCCCCCGGAGATCCTCGATCGTGACGAAGGCCATCGGGCGCTTGTTCCGGTCGACGTGCTGCTTCACCGCGGCGATGAGGCCGACGAGCGTCACTTCCTGGCCCTCGCGGCACTGGCGGAGGCGCTCCGTGGTGTGCGTCGCGCGCGCTTCGATGATGTGCCGGTAGGCGGCGAGCGGATGGTCCGAGAAGTAGAAGCCGAGCACCTCCTTCTCGCGCCGGAGCCGCTCCCCGAGGCTCCAGGGGGCGACCAGGGGGAGCGGCGGATCCGACGGAGCCGCCATCGCCTCGGCCCCGAAGAGGCTCTCCTGGTGCTTCGCCACGGCGCGGGCGCGCTCCTGCACCTGCGCGAGGAGGTCGCCGACCGCCTCGAAGAGCTGCGCCCGGTCCCCCTCCAGCGCGTCGCAGGCGCCCGCCTGGATGAGCGACTCCACGACGCGGCGGTTCAGGGCGCCGATCTCGACGCGGCGGAGGAAGTCGGGAAGCGACCGGAACGGGCCCCCCTCCTCGCGCGCGCGGACGATCGCCTCGACCGACCCCACGCCCACGTTCTTCACCGCCGACATCCCGAACCGGATCGCGTTCCCCTCCAGGGTGAAGGAGGCGCGGCTCCGGTTCACGTCGGGCGGGAGGACCGGAACGCCGATCCGCTTCGCCTCGTCGACGAGGGCCACGATCCGGTCGGTGTCCCCCACCTCGCTCGTGAGGGAGGCCGCGAGGTACGCCGCCGGGTGGTGCGCCTTCAAGTACGCGCACTGGTAGGAGAGGATCGCGTAGGCCGCGCTGTGCGCGCGCACGAAGCCGTACCCCGCGAACTTCTCCATGAGGTCGAAGATCTCCTCGGCTTTCTTCTTCGGCACCTCGCGCGCCGCGCATCCCTCGAGGAAGGAGTGCTTCATGCGCGCCATCTCCTCCGGCTTCTTCTTCCCCATCGCGCGCCGGAGGAGGTCGGCCTGGGCGAGCGAGAAGCCCGCGAGCCGGTTCGCGATCTGCATCACCTGGTCCTGGTAGGCGATCACGCCGTAGGTGTTCTTCAAGATCGGCTCGAGGGCGGGATGCATGTACGTCACCTTCTGCTTCCCATGCTTGCGCTTCACGAAGTCGTCGATCATGCCGCTCTGGATGGGGCCGGGACGATAGAGCGCGTTGATCGCGATGATGTCCTCGAACGTGTCGGGCATGAGCTTGTGGAGGAGATCGCGCATGCCCGACGACTCGAGCTGGAAGACGCCCACCGACTGCGCCTTGCCGAGCAGCTCGAACGTCGGCTTGTCGTCCAGCGGGATCGACTTGAGGTCGATCTCCGCGCCGGTCGCCCCCTTCACGTGCGCCACGGCGTCCTCGAGGACGGTCAGCGTGCGGAGCCCGAGGAAGTCCATCTTGAGCAGCCCGACCTTTTCGAGCGAGACCATGTCGAACTGCGTCGTGAAGTCCCCCTTCGGCGACTTGTAGACCGGGACGTAGTCCATGAGCGGCCCGGGCGCGATGAGGACGCCGGCCGCGTGCGTCGAGGCGTGCCGCGCGAGCCCCTCGAGCGCGAGCGAGCAGCGGATCAGGCGGGCGTAGAGGTCGCCCTGCTGCGCGAGCGCCTTGAGCTCGGGAACGATCTCGAGCGCGCGCGGGAGCGTCATGCCGAGATCCGGCGGGACCATCTTCGCGACCCGGTCGACGTCGGCATAGGTCATCCCGAGCGCCCGGCCGACGTCGCGCACCACCGCGCGCGCCGCCATCGTCCCGAACGTGATGATCTGGCTCACGCTCTCGCGGCCGTACTTGTCGACCACGTAGTCGATCACCCGCTGGCGCGTCTCGTACGCGAAGTCGATGTCGATGTCGGGCATGCTGACGCGTTCGGGATTGAGGAAGCGCTCGAAGAGGAGGTCGAAGCGGATCGGGTCGATGTCGGTGATGCCGAGGCAGTACGAGACGATGCTGCCGGCCGCCGAGCCGCGCCCCGGCCCCACCGCGACGCCGTTCCTCCGCGCGTAATCGGTGAAGTCGCGCACGATGAGGAAGTAGCGCGCGTAGCCGACGGTGCAGATGGTGTCCAGCTCGTACTCGAGCCGAGAGCGATGGACGTCCGTCACGGCATCGCCATAGCGGCGCCTGAGCCCCTCCTCCGCAAGGCGTCGGAGGAAGCTCTCCTCGCTATCGATGTCGGGCGGGAGCGGGAACGACGGAAGCTGCACGCGCTCGGTGTCGAGCGTCAGCTCGCAGCGCTCGGCGATCTCGAGCGTGTTCCGGAGCGCCCCCGGCACGTGCCCCAGGAGCGCCTCCATCTCCTCCGGCGTCTTCACGTAGAGCTGGTCGGTCGCGAAGCGGAACCGGTCGGGGTCGGCCATCGTCGTGCCGGTCTGGATGCAGAGGAGCACCTCGTGCGCCTCCGAGTCCTCGCGCATCAGGTAATGGCAGTCGTTCGTCGCGACGAGCGGGATCCCCATCTCCTTCCCCAGCTGGACCAGCCCCTCGGCCGCGACGCGCTCCTCGGGGATGCCGTGATCCTGCACCTCGAAGAAGTAGAACTCGGGGCCGTAGAGGTCTCGGTACCACGCGGCGGCCGTTCGCGCCCCCTCGAGGTCCCCCGCCACGATGTGCTGCGGCACGTCCCCTTTGAGGCACGCGCTCAGGCAGATCAATCCCTCCGCGTGCTTCGCGAGGAGCTCCTTGTCGACGCGCGGCTTGTAGTGGAAGCCCTCGGTGAACCCGAGCGAGGAGAGCTTCGTGAGATTGCGGTAGCCGTCGCGGTTCCGGGCCAGGAGGAGCAGGTGGTGGTAGGCGCCCTTCCCGTCCGGCCCGCGCGACTTCTCGCCGCGCGCGCCGTGCGCCACGTAGACCTCGCAGCCGATGATCGGCTTCAATCCCGCCGCCTTCGCCATGCCGTAGAACTCGACGGCGCCGAAGAGATTGCCGTGATCGGTCAGAGCGACCGCCGGCATGCCGAGCTTCTTCGCGCGCTCGATCAGGCGGTCGAGCCGGCACGCGCCGTCGAGCAGCGAGTAGTCGCTGTGGTTGTGCAGATGGACGAACGGCGCGCTCACGGGCGGTCCACGTGCGGACGGTCCACGGGCGCGCGTCGGAGAGTGTCGGGGGAGTGATTCACGGCGCGAGTATACGCGAGGCCCCGGTCGAAATCGACGACGCGCGTTTTTCCGTTCCGGCGGCGTCCTTGCTGTGGTATCCCGTTTCCGTGCTCGCATCCCGCGAAACGGGCGACCTCGTCGCCGCGCGCGAACGCCTGAAAGCGCTCCTGCTCGAGCGCTCGCTCCGCTTCGGCGACTTCACCCTCTCCTCGGGCGCGAAGAGCAAGTACTACGTCGACGTGCGCCAGACGAGCCTCCACCCCGAGGGCGCGCTCCTGATCGCGAAGCTCCTCCTCCCCGCGCTGCAGGAGGCCGGCGTCGAAGCCGTCGGCGGGCTCACGCTCGGCGCCGACCCCATCGTCGGCGCGCTCACCGTCTGGTCGCAGATCCAGGGCCGCGGCCTCTCGGGATTCCTCGTCCGCAAGGAAGCGAAGGGACACGGCGCCGGCAAGCGCATCGAGGGCCCGTTCCGTCCCGGCCTCCCCGTCGCGATCGTCGACGACGTGATCACGAAGGGCGGCTCGGCGTTGAACGCGTTCGAAGCGGCGCG
>JBLMWD010000038.1:0-9855 GCA_050257045.1 Bacteroidota bacterium
GACCGTCGCCCCCTCGAACACGGCGCCGCACGAAGCACCGGCCGGAACGGCCGAGGCGAAGAAGGGCGGCGAGGGGGAGCAGGAGCTCCCGAACTGGCTCACGATCCTGAACGACTGGCTCCCGAACAACCCGGTCGTCCACTGGATGCACCAGAACGAGTACCTCGTCTTCGCCTGGGCCGCCGGTCTCGTCTTCCTCGGGATCATCGTCGTCTTCATGAAGCGCGACTCGCTCATTCCAGGGCCGATCCAGAACGGGATCGAATGGGTGATCGAGAGCATGGAGGACGTCGTCGGCGGCATGATGGGGAAGCACACGCAGCGCTACTTCCCGTTCATCATGGCGATCTTCTTCTACATTCTGACGATGAACATGATCGGCATCATCCCGGGCTTCAAGTCGTCGACCTCGACGCTCGACGTGACGCTGGCGCTCGCGTTGATCACGTTCCTCTTCGTCCAGTACTCGGGGATCCGGAACCTCGGCTTGCTCGGCTACCTGGACCACCTGGCGGGATCGCCGCGGGACGTCGTGGGTTTCGCGATGCTCCCCGTGATGGTCCCGGTCCACGTCCTGGGAGAGCTGGTGAAGCCGGTGAGCCTCTCCTGCCGACTCTTCGGGAACATCTTCGGCGAGGACACGCTGATCGTGGTCTTCGTCGGGGTGGCGGCCCTTTGCCTCAAGGCATCGCTGGTGGCCCTCGCGGTGCCGCCGATGCTGGGCATCACGGCGCTCTTCATGCTGCTCCAGATGCTGACGAGCATCGTGCAGGCCCTGATCTTCTCGCTGCTCACCACGGTGTATCTCTACATGATGCTGCCGCACGAGTCCCACGAACACGAGGCGCACGCAGAGCACGCGCCCGCGGTCGGTATGGAGCACGTCGGCGGCACGACCCCCACTGGACCCTGAGGAGGTGAAACCATGAACTTCGCTGCGACACTCGGCCTGGCGCTCCCGATCGGGATCGGCCTCGCCGCCATCGGCTCGGGCTTCGGGCTCGGACTCATGGGCCGCGGCGCGATGGAGGCGATGGGCCGGCAGCCGGAAGCGCTCCCGCGCATCCAGGTCGCGATGATCATCGGCTTCGGCTTCATCGAGGCGCTCACGATCTACGCGTTCGTCACCATGTTCTTCCTCCAGGGGAAGATCCAGTAACCGGCGGGAAGCGGCGGCGGGCATCGGCCGGCCGCCCTTCCAGGGCCCGAGAAGGCGAATGGATCAATTCATTCATCTGAACCAGCTGCTCGCGCATGCGCTCAGCTTCATCATCTTCTTCTTCCTGGTGCGCGCCGCGTTTGCCGCCATCATCTACCCGCCCATGCGGGAGCGGCGCGAGAAGATCCAGGCCGAGTTCGCCCGCATCGAGCAGGGAAAGGCGGCGGTCGAGGAGCTGAAGGCGCAGTACGAAGGGCATCTCAAGCGGATCGAGGCCGAGAGCCGCGAGCGCATCCAGCAGGCGGTCGCCGAGGGACAGCGCGTGGGCGCCGAGATCCGGGAGATCGCCCGGAAGGAGGCGCAGGAGACGATCACCCGCGCGCGTGAGGAGATCACCCTCGAGCGCGACAAGGCGCGGGTGGATCTCAAGAACGAGGTGGTCGAGCTCGCGATCGAGATCGCGGGCAAGGTGGTGCGGGAGGAGCTGACGCCCGCGCGCCACCAGAAGCTCCTCGACGAGTTCCTGGCGGGGGTCGGGCAGGCGCGGTGATCTCCGTCACGCTCGCGCGCCGCTACGCGCGCGCCCTCCTGCACATCGCGACGAAGCACGAGACCCTCGATCTCGCCGAGGAGGAGCTCCGGGAGATCGCCGCGCTCGCGCGGCGCGACGCCCGCGTGCGCCGGTTCTTCGAGACGCCCGGCATCGCGCGCTCCGAGAAGATCGGATTCCTCGAGTCCGCCTGGAAGCCGAAGCTGTCGCGTCCGGTCTATGGGCTCCTGATGGTGCTCCTGCGCCGGCGCCGGCTCGACCATCTGGTCGTGATCGCGGACGAATTCGGGAAGCTGTACGAGGACGCGAAAGGGTGGAGCCGGCTCCGGGTGCGAACGGCCGTCCCGCTCACCGACGCCCAGGCGGACACGCTCACGCGGGCGCTCGCGGATCGCACCGGACGCACCATCGTTCTCACGCGCGAGGTCGACCCCTCCGTCCTCGGAGGCGCGGCCGTCTCGCTCGATCACCACGTCGTCGACGGCACCCTCGCGACGGAGCTCTGGCGGATCCGCCGCCGGCTCCTCGCCACGCGGGTCCACGGTTGAGGTCAGCTCATGGCGTTCAAGCCTGAAGAAGTCAGCGCGGTACTCGAGCAGGAGATCGAGCGGTACGAATCCCGGCTCGAGATGGAGAGTGTCGGAACGGTGCTCCAGGTGGGCGACGGCATTGCCCGCGTCTGGGGTCTGGACGACGCCATGTCGGGGGAGATGGTCCTCTTCCCCGGCGACGTGACCGGCATCGTCCTGAACCTGGAGGAGGACAACGTCGGCGCCGCGCTCTTCGGCTCCGAGGAGGCGATCAAGCAGGGCGACACGGTGCGCCGCACCGGCAAGCTCGCCTCGGTCCCCGTCGGCGAGGCGATGATCGGCCGCGTGGTGAACGCGATCGGCCACCCGATCGACGGCAAGGGCCCGATCGCGACCACCGAGACCCGGTCGCTCGAGGGGCACGCGCCCGGCGTCGTCGATCGCCAACCGGTGAACCAGCCGGTGCAGACCGGCCTCAAGGCGATCGACTCCATGATCCCGATCGGGCGCGGGCAGCGCGAGCTGATCATCGGCGACCGCCAGACCGGGAAGACCGCCGTCGCGATCGACACGATCCTGAACCAGAAGGGCGGAGACCTCTACTGCATCTACGTCGCCGTCGGCCAGAAGGACTTCACCGTGGCCAAGGTGGTGAAGATCCTCGAGGACCACGGCGCGATGGCCTACACGACCGTCGTGAGCGCCGGCGCGAGCGAGACCGCGCCGCTCCAGTACATCGCGCCCTACACCGGCTGCGCGATCGGCGAGTACTTCCGCGACAAGGGGAAGCACGCGCTCGTGATCTACGACGATCTCTCCAAGCACGCGGCGGCCTACCGCCAGCTCTCGCTCCTCCTCCGGCGACCGCCGGGGCGCGAGGCCTACCCGGGGGATGTCTTCTATCTCCACTCCCGCCTCCTCGAGCGCGCCGCCAAGCTGAACGAGAAGCTCGGCGCGGGGAGCCTCACGGCGCTCCCGATCATCGAGACCCAGGCGGGCGACGTGTCCGCCTACATTCCGACGAACGTCATCTCGATCACCGACGGGCAGATCTTCCTCGAGAGCGACCTCTTCTTCGCGGGCATCCGGCCCGCGATCAACGTCGGCATCTCGGTCTCGCGCGTCGGCGGGAAGGCGCAGACCAAGGCGATGAAGAAGATCGCCGGGCGCCTGCGCCTCGACCTCGCGCAGTACCGCGAGCTCGCCGCCTTCGCGCAGTTCGGCTCCGACCTCGACAAGGCGACCCAGGCGCAGCTCACGCGCGGAGAGCGCATGGTCGAGATCCTGAAGCAGGGGCAGTACCAGCCGCTGCCGGTGGAGCGCCAGGTGGCGATCATCTACGCGGGCACGAACGGCTACCTCGACGACCTGCCGGCCACGTCGATGCGCGAGTTCGAGACGGGGCTCTACGCCTTCCTCGACGCGAAGTACGCCGACATGCTCCACGACCTCCGGGTGAAGTTCGAGCTGACCGACCCGATCGAGACGCGGCTGAAGCAGGCGATCGAGGCGTACAAGGCGGAGTTCGTCAAGACGAAGGGGACGAAGTCGTGAACCGGGAGAAGACGGCGGCCTAGATGGCGACCCTCCGGGAGATTCGCCGGCGCATCCGCTCGGTGCGGAACACGGCGCAGATCACGAAGACCATGGAGATGGTCTCGGCGGCCAAGCTGCGCCGGGCGCAGAGCGTGGTCGAGGCGGCGCGGCCGTACGCCACCCTCCTCCGCGAGGTGCTCGACAACCTGGCGCAGGCCTCGGGAGACGTCCTCCACCCGGCGTTCATCCGCCGCGACGAGGTCAAGACTCGCGCCGTGGTGCTCCTCACGTCGGACCGCGGGCTCGCCGGCGCCTTCAACGCGAACCTGATCCGCACGGCCGAGATCCGGATCCGCGAGACGGGACGCCCCGCGCGCCTCGTGCTCCTCGGGAAGAAGGGCTACGACTACTTCCGGCGGCGGAACGCGGACATCCTCTTCTACCGCGCCGACCTGGGCGGCGTCGCCGACTGGGGCGTGGCCGAGGGTCTCGCGCAGGACCTCCTCCAGCGCTTCATCGCGGGGGAGATCGACGAGGTCGACATCGTCACGACCCACTTCAAGAGCGCGCTCTCGCGCGAGATCGTGGTCGGGACGCTGCTCCCGCTCGGCGCCGAGCGCGCCGCGGGGACGCCCTCACGCGATTACATCTTCGAGCCCGGTCCCGAGGAGATCCTCGCCAAGATCGTCCCCTACTTCCTCGCGATGCGGATCTACACCGCGCTCGCCGAGTCGGCCGCGTCGGAGCACGGCGCGCGGATGATCGCGATGGGATCGGCCACCAAGAACGCGAACGAGATGATCCAGACCCTCACGTTGTTCATGAACCGCACCCGGCAGGCCACGATCACCCGCGAGATCGTCGAGATCGTCGCCGGGGCCGAGGCGCTGAAGTAAGGAAGGACGATGGCGAACACGAACGGAAGCAGCGGCGGCGAAGCGAACATCGGCGAAGTCATCCAGGTCATCGGCCCCACCGTGGACGTGCGGTTCGAGCCGGAGCGGCTCCCGAAGATCCTGAACGCGCTCACGATCAAGTATCCCGACCAGGGGATCGACCTGACCGTCGAGGTGGCGCTCCACATCGGCGACGAGGTGGTGCGCTGCGTCGCCATGTCCTCCACCGACGGCCTGACGCGCGGCATGAAGGCTCACGACACCGGCGGCTCGATCACGGTGCCGGTCGGACGGCAGACCCTCGGGCGCGTCTTCAATCTGCTGGGCGACACGATCGACCAGATGGGCCCGGTGTCGGACCCGGGGAAGCGCCTCCCGATCCACCGCGCGCCTCCGACGTTCGAGGAGCAGGAGACCGTGACCCGGATCTTCGAGACCGGGATCAAGGTCGTCGACCTCCTCGCCCCCTACGTGAAGGGGGGAAAGATCGGCCTCTTCGGCGGCGCGGGCCTCGGCAAAACCGTCATCCTTCAGGAGCTGATCCGGAACATCGCCACCGAGCACGGCGGCTTCTCGGTCTTCTCCGGCGTGGGCGAGCGCACTCGCGAGGGAAACGACCTCTGGATCGAGATGAAGGAGTCGGGCGTCATCGACAAGACGGTGATGGTCTTCGGGCAGATGAACGAGCCTCCCGGCGCGCGCCTCCGCGTCGCGCTCACCGGCGTGACCATGGCCGAGTACTTCCGCGACCAGGAGAACCAGGACGTCCTCTTCTTCGTCGACAACATCTTCCGCTTCACGCAGGCGGGCTCGGAGGTCTCGGCGCTCCTCGGCCGCATGCCGAGCGCGGTCGGCTACCAGCCGACCCTCTCGACCGAGATGGGCGCGCTCCAGGAGCGCATCACCTCGACGAAGCGGGGGTCGATCACGTCGGTGCAGGCGATCTACGTTCCCGCCGACGATCTCACCGATCCCGCCCCGGCGACCACGTTCACGCACCTCGACGCGACGACGGTGCTCTCGCGCCGCATCTCGGAGCTCGGGATCTATCCGGCCGTCGATCCGCTCGACTCCACGTCGCGGATCCTCGACCCGAACATCGTGGGCGAAGAGCACTACAACCTGGCCCGCGCCGTGCAGAAGATCCTCCAGCGCTACAAGGACCTCCAGGACATCATCGCGATCCTCGGAATCGACGAGCTCTCCGAGGACGACAAGCTGATCGTGGCGCGCGCGCGGAAGATCCAGCGCTTCCTCTCGCAGCCCTTCTTCGTGGCCGAGCCGTTCACCGGCACGCCCGGGAGGTACGTGAAGCTGGAGGACACGATCCGCTCGTTCCAGCGGATCGTCGCGGGCGACTGCGACCACATCCCCGAGCAGGCGTTCTACATGGTCGGCACGATCGACGACGTCTTCGCGAAAGCCGAGCAGATGGGAGTGACCGCGGGCGCCTAGCGCCCGCGCGCCGCCATGGCCGAGTTCACGTTCCGGCTCGTCACGCCGCAGCGGGTAGTCTTCGAGGGCCCGGTGGTCTCGATCCAGGCCCCGGGCTCCGAGGGCTACCTCGGCGTGCTCGCGCACCACGCGCCGCTCATCACGATGCTGAAGGAGGGGAAGCTCGAGATGCGCGACCCCTCCGGACGTATCGTAGCCTGGCACGTCACCGGCGGCTTCCTCGAGGTATCCAACAACCGAGCCTCCGCGCTCGCGGACTCGGCCGACCCGATCGGGTAGGTTTCGCCGGAGCGACTGCTACAATCCCCCGATGCGCGTCCTCGGCATCGAAACTTCCTGCGATGACACGGGCGCGGGCATCGTCGAGGACGGGCGGCTCCGCGGGCACGTCGTCCGCTCGCAGGACGTCCACCTCGAGTACGGCGGCGTGGTGCCCGAGCTCGCCTCGCGGGCGCACATCACGCTGCTCCCCAAGGTGGTCGACGAAGTCCTCGCGAAGACCTCGCTCTCCCTGGGCGACATCGATGGCGTCGCCGCGACGGTGGGGCCGGGGCTCGTCGGCTCGCTCCTCGTCGGGCTCGAGTTCGCGAAGGGGCTCGCGATGGCGCGCGGCATCCCCTTCGCCGGCGTGAACCACGTCGAGGCGCACCTCCTCTCGCCCGCGCTCGAGCACGAGGTCCCGTTCCCGTACGTCGGCATGGTCGCATCGGGCGGGCACACGGAGATCTACCACGTCGCGGCGCCGGGGCGGATCGCGCGCCTCGGCTCGACCCGCGACGACGCGGCGGGGGAGGCGTTCGACAAGGTGGGAAAGCTCCTCGGCCTGCCCTATCCCGGCGGGCCGGAGGTGGACAAGCTCGCGCGCGAAGGGAACGCGGCCGCGATCGCCTTCCCCGTTGCGCGGCTCGGCCCCGACACGCTCGACGTGAGCATGAGCGGGCTCAAGACCGCGGTGAAGCTCCTCGTCGAGAGCGAGCCCGCGCCGATTCCGCCCGCGCGCGTCCGCGACATCGCCGCCTCGGCCGAGCGCGCGGTGGTGACCGCGCTGATCGAGCGGCTCGCGCTCGCGCTCGATCGCCATCCGGCGCGCGCCCTGATCCTCGCGGGGGGATGCGCCTGCAACACGCTCCTTCGCCGGGAAGCCACGGCCCTCGCCGGCGCGCGCGGCATCGCGGCGCTCTTCCCCTCGCCGCCCCTCTGCCGGGACAACGGCGCCATGATCGCCTACGCGGGGTGGAGCGCGCTCGCGGCGGGCCGGGCGAGCCCGCTCACCGTGTCGGCCGTTCCGAACCTCGACTCCTTCCCCCTGGCCTGATCCTCCGCGGCGGGCGCGGCGCGATCGCCGATCGGCCGAACCGATCCCAGTCGCCCGCTTGCGCGGGCTCCTTTCCCGGGGCAGAATGCGGCGTCCCTTCACACCACGGAAGAGGGGGGTAAACCCATGATTGCGGAGTTCCGGAAGTTCTTGCTCCAGACGAACGCGCTCGCACTGGCGGTCGGCGTCATCATTGGCGCGGCCGTGGGGAAAGTGGTGACCTCGCTGGTGAGCGACATCCTGATGCCGGTGATCGGCCTCATGATCCCCGGCGGGGCCTGGCGGGAGCTCAAGTGGGTCCTCTCGACCAAGCCCGACGGCACGCCGGCGAACGCGATCACGTACGGCGCCTTCCTCGGCAACATCGTCGATTTCGTGATCGTCGCCTTCTGCGTCTTCATGATCACGAAGGCGCTGCTCAAGCCGGCGCCGCCGGGGCCTCCGACCAAGGAATGCCCCGAGTGCAAGGAGATCATCCCGGCGTCGGCCCGGAAATGCCGCGCCTGCGCGAGTCCCGTCTAGCGCGGTAAGCCTGAGCCAGGCATATTGATCCGGCGCGGCGCCATCGTCCGGCGCCGCGCCGTCGCTTTGCGCTCGCCACCGTCCGGCGCCGCGCGACCGTCCCGCGCGCCATAGTTGCTTCCCCCGGCGACTTACCGCCGCTCCGCAGCTCCGCCTGGATGCGCCGAACGCCCCCGAACCGGCTCAAGAACACCCGCCGCGGCACCGATTAATTCCAAGACGCAAGCCGAGTTCCGCTCCAAATCGCGTGGAACGGGAGGTTCCGTGACGGATCCCGTGCCGGCCGAGACCGGCCGCATCCTGGTCATTGAAGACGAGCCGCGCCTCCGCTGGATCCTCGAGCGGCAGCTCAAGGAGGCGAAGGACGCGCACTACGACGTGCGCTCGGCGGAGGACGGGATCAAGGGGCTCGCCGAGGTGATGCGCGACCCGCCCGAGCTGATCCTGCTCGACGTGATGATGCCGGGCATGGACGGATTCGAGGTCTGCCGCCGCCTCAAGTCGAACCCGATCACGAGCCGCATCCCGATTATCTTCCTCACCGCGAAGTCGACGGTGGACGACCGGCTCCGCGGGCTCGAGCTCTACGCCGACGACTACCTGACGAAGCCGTGGGAGCAGCAGGAGCTCCTCTTCCGGGTGCGGAACCAGCTGAAGACGCGTCGCGCGCAGCTCTCCTCAAACGCGCTCACGGGCCTTCCCGGAAACGTCCTCATCGAGACCGAGCTCACGCGCCGGATCCAGGCCGGCGAGAAGTTCGCGTTCCTCCATCTCGACCTGGACGCGTTCAAGGCGTTCAACGACTACTACGGCTACCTGCGCGGCGACGCGCTGATCCGGTTCACCGCCGCGCTGCTCCAGGAGCAGGTCCAGCGGCACGGCGGCGACGGCGACTTCGTGGGGCACATCGGTGGCGACGACTTCGTGATCGTCACGGTGCCGGCGCGCGCCGAGGCGATCGGGCACGGCATCCGCTGCGAGTTCGACGCGCGCGTGCCGGAGCAGTACGACCCCGCCGACCGCGAGCGCGGCCACATCACGGTGCTCTCGACGCGCCAGGGCGGCTGGAAGGACTTCGGCATCGTCTCGATCACGATCCTCATCGTCACGAACGTCGGGCGCGAGATCCAGCACAGCGCGCAGGTGAGCGACATCGCGAAGGATCTCAAGAAGAAGGGCAAGTCCGTGAAGGGGAGCGTCGTGATCCTCGACCGCCGGAGCGACGGGTCCCCCGTGACCCCCTCGGCCCCCGACGGCTCCGATCCTCCCGGCGGGGCCCCGCCGCGATGACGCCGGCGCCGGAGCGCGGGCATCTCCTCGGGAGCCTCGCGAGCCTCGCCTTCGCGGCCCAGTCCGCCTTCGACACGCGCGGCCTCGTGGCCGCGCTCTCGCAGCACGTCCTCGAGATCGCGCGGGCCGACGGCTTCGCCCTCTTCCTCGTCGACTACGAGACCGGCGACCTCGACGGCGACCTCTTCGAGCGGGGGGAGCGCGGCCCGGTGGGACACGCGCGCTTCGCCCCGCGGACGAACGTCTTCCTCGAGCGGGTGCTCCGCCGCGAGACGATGGTCGTGGACGGACCGGAGACGCCGGAGGCGGGAGCCGTACCGGCGGGCGAGCCCGCGGGCGTGCCCTGGCCGAGGCCGTGCGCCTGCACCGTGGGGCTCCCGCTCCTCGCCGGCACCTCGCTCCTCGGCGTGGCGGCGCTCGGCTACCGGCGGGCCGTCCCGCTCACCGACCGCCGCCGGCGCGCGCTCTTCTTCCTCGCCGGCCAGATCGGGCTCGCCCTCGAGCGGCTGCGCGCCCTCGCCGAGATCGAGGAGAAGGCGCGCCAGCTCGAAGAGGCGCGCGCTGCGCTCCGCCGCGTCGACGAGGCCAAGTCGGACCTGATC
>JBLMWD010000039.1:0-9361 GCA_050257045.1 Bacteroidota bacterium
ACGGCGATCGGGATCGCCGTGCGCCTCGGCCCGAGCCCCGACTCCGCGGCCGCTTCGGCCGCGATCACGTACAGGCCGGGCCGCACCCATGAGCCCGAGGCGTCGCGTCCGTCCCAGGCGAAGGCGCCCTCGCTCGCGAAGCGCTGTCCCTCGACGAGCGTGCGCACGCGGCGGCCGAGGAGGTCGTAGACCCGCACGACGAGCGACCGCCCGCGCGCCTCGGCGGTGAGGCGGAGAAGGAGCGGCGCGGCCCCTCCCGCGCGGAGCACGCGGCCGCTGGCGAGGAGGAGCGCGCCTCGAGTCGCCGGGGCGCCTTCCGGCGCGCGGAGCGAGTTCTCGCGTCCGGGCGTGGCGCGCGCGGGACTGACGCATTCGCCGAACGTCCCGATGAGGTGTCCCGGAAGGTCGGGCGAGAGCCGCTCGAGGGTTCCCCCACGCGTGACGGCGCGCGCGTCGTACGCCACGACGTCGCTCGGAATCGAGTCGGCTCCGGTCACGCGAACGAAGTCGGCGATTCCGCCCGGGCCGTCGATGTCGTTGAGCGACGGCCACGGTCCCGCGAGCCCGAGCACGGCGCTCGAATCGAGACCATAGCGCGCCCGCACGGTGGCGGGGTCCTTGGCGAGGACGAGGTACGACCCCGCCGGGAGCGGCCGGGGGACCGCGCCGCGGGCCACGAGGCGCGGCGGCGAGGATTCGTCGGCGAGCGCCAGGGCGCCCGCGTCGGCGACCGCGTCGCGCAGCCAGAGCTCGACCCATTCGCCCGCGCCCTCGTCGCGGAAGGCGATCTCGCTCACCACCGCCGGCGCGGCGAGCGCGCGGCCGAGGACGCTCGCGGTGTCCGCGAGGTCGGCGCTCTCGGGCGTTCCCTCGGCGGCCGCGACCCGAACGCGCGCGCGGAACGGCCCGGCCTCGTCCCGCTCGAGCGTCACGGCCACTTCGGCGCTCTCGCCGGGAGCAACGGCTATCCCGGGCGCGACCGCGGTAGAGAGCGGCCCGCTTCGCGGGGCGGTGGCACACTCCGCGACGAGGCGCCACCTCGACGCCGCGAGCGGGAGCCTTCCCCGGTTGTTCACGACGGCGCGGATCCGCACCGCCTCGCCGGGCCACGGAACGGCCGGATCCAGCGAGACGGCGCCGAGCGCGAGCCGCTCGGCCGGGTGGTTCGCGCGGCCGGGGGTGGGCGCGCCCTCGTCCTCCCAGTCGTCCGCGTTGGAGCCGGCGTCCGCGCCATCCGCGCGCCGCGCGAGGCTGTGCCCCGAAGCGACGTCCGGCGCGGGCGATCCCTCGTAGAGCGACGCCGACTCGAGCGCGCCGTAGCCGAGCCGGTCCAGGACGACGCCGTCGCGGACGAGACGGAGCGCATCGGGACCGTTCTGGAGCGCTCCCGTGAGCGCGGCGCCCGCGACGAGGAACGCGCTTCCGCGCGCGACGGTGTCGGCGGCCGCGCCCCGGAAGACCGGCATCCAGACGTCGGGCTTCGCGCCGTCGGCCGCCTCGATCGCGATCCCCGCGAGCGGGCGCGGGACCGGATCGGGATTCCAGAGCTCGATCCACTCGGCGCCCTCGTCGGAGCCCGTGGGGTCGTAGAGAACTTCGTTGAGAACAAGATCAGCCCACACAGGACCGGGTCCGATGCGGTACGGCGCACCCGGTGCAGAGATCGAAACCGCGGCGACGAGCGCCACGACGAGCGAGCGGAACATGGCCGGACCTCCTGGTTCGGAGGCGCGGGGGAGATCGGATCTGTGAGGGCGGCTTCGGGAGAGCCGCCATTCGGGGAGCGCGAAAGCCGGCGCCGATTACGCCGGCCCACTGCGTGGGCCGGATGGCTACATCAGGTGGAAGCGCCGGCGCAGCGCCCACTCCACGGCGAGCCCGAGCACGAGGATCGCGAACAGGAGCGGGTTGTGGAAGAGGTCGACCTGGGCGAGGCGCGACCGGACGAGATCGGGAGATCGGAGGCGCTTCAGGACCGGCTCGGGACTCGAGAGCGGTGCTGCGGCACCTCCCGAGCGCTCCGCGAGACGCGCGAGCACGTCGGGTTCGGCCGCGAGCGACTCGAACTCGATTCCCTGCGCGCCGACCGCGACCCGCGTGCTGTCCATGCCGACCAGCCGTCCGCCCTGGTCGACGCGTCCGACCAGGACGTAGACGCCGGGAGCCGCGGCGAGCGAGCCGGTGTAGACGCCGGGTTCGGCGAGGGTGAGTGACGCCGCTCCGGACGCGGCGGGCACGCCGTTCCTCGACACGGCTTCGCCGGTCGGTAAACCGGTCGGACCGATCCGACGCGCGCGCACGCTGGCCACGGCGCCCGGGCCGAGCGGCGCCGACGTGGTGACGCGCACCGCCATCGAGCGTCCCTCCGGCGTGATGTCGGGTGCGGTGATCCGGACGGGACGATCTTCCTTCGCCGCGGCGAGCCAGCGCGCGGCTCCTCCGAAGAACGTCGCCTCGACGCCGGCGCCGTTGCCGAGGCCGGACGCGGTGAGCCCCCAGCGGTAGACGCCGGCCGCGTTCAGCACGATGACCCGCCCGAGCCCCACGTGTCCCGCGAGGACCAGCGGCACCTGCTGGCCGTCGACGTGCGTCCCGAGGATGGGCGCGAGCGCGCTCCCGCGCACGCGGAGGAAGACCGGCGGCTTCACCGGCGGGAGGTCGCGCCAGGTGGAGGCGGCGCTCGAGGCGTCGCCCTCGAGGAGCGTCACCTCGTGCACGCGTCCCGCGGGGGTAAGGTCGTCGGCCGCCTCGAGCCCCGGATCGCGTCCCCAGAATCCCCAGGAGAGGCCGAGCGCCTGCGTGAGCGGCGAGTCGCTGGGCATGCGGCCGTCGGGGTCGATCCAGAGGAGGAGTCCGCCGCCGCGCTCGACGTAGCGGAGGAGCTGCGCCTGCCGCTCGGGCGTGGCGGTGTGGGCGTCGAACCGCACCACCGCGGCCTCGGCGTTCTCGAGACGCGCGGCGAGTGGTGCGATGGCGCCGTCGGGGTTGGCCGCGTCGGCGGATCCGGCGGGGGTGATCCGCTGCGCCGCCCACGCGGTATCCGACTCCACGCCGCGCGCGAGCGCGCGGAGGTCCCAGTCCCACGCGGAGGCGAGGACCGGGACGAAGCGCTTGGCCGGACGCACGTCGACCCCGATGAGGCGCGACTTGTTCTCGCGCATCGGATCCCCCGGCACCGCGTCGAGCGTGACCGCGAGAAAGTGCCTCCCCGCCGCGAGCGGTGTCCAGGAGAGGGTCGCGCGGATCGAGGCGCCTGGTCCCGTGAGCGCGTACGGCGCCTTGGCCAGCTCGCGTCCGCCCTCGCCGAGCCGCACCATGCCGCTCGTCGCGGGGCGCCTCCCCTGGCGCACGGTGACCTGCACCGGCGCGGGACGTCCGAGCACCGCGTCGCTCGGCGACTCCACGGACGCGATCCCCACGGTCGGGGGATCGGTGGCCGACCCCGCCGTGAGCGCGAACGCGGGGAGCGAGGCGTCGAGCGCGCGCTCCGGATCCTCCCCGCGGTTCACCGCCCCGTCGCTCAGCACGACGATCGCGGCGACCGAGTCGGGATCGACCCTCGTCACCGCCTCGCGGAGCGCGTCGCCGAGCGCCGTCTCGCCGGCGCGCGCCACGGAAGCGCCGGGCTCGCGCAGCGATTCCGGTCCGCGCGTGAAGGGGCCCAGCGAGGCGTCGAACGGCGCCACGCGCACGTCGTACCGCCGGCCGAGCTCGTTCGCGAGCGCGGCGGCCGCGCTGTCCGAGGCCTCGGCCCGGCTCCGGCCGCCCGGCGCGTCGCGCACCTCCATGCTCCCCGAGTGGTCGACGAGCACGAGGAGGCGGTTCCGCTCCCGCGACGTGGTCGGGAAGCGGGCGACCGGCGCCAGGGATGCGACGAGGAGGGCGACGAGCGAGAGGAGCCGCGCCACGAGGAGGATCGCGCGGCGGCGAGGTTCCAGCACCGGATAGCGGGTCGCGTACGCCCACACGGCGACCGCGATCCCGATCGCGACGAGCGCGATCGCGAACGGGACCGGGGTCAGCGAGAGCTCGGTTTTCATCACGCTACGATACCCCGCGCGGGCGGTGAGAGGTCCGGAAACGGCTCATGCGACGGGGACGATGCGGCAGGCGAAGCGATCGAGGAGGCCGTTACGAAACGGTACGGAAGGGGTGTCGATGGGTCAAGCCAAAAGCGCGGCGGTCAGCTCCCCGTGGCCGGCGTGGCCTGGCCGGTCTTCGCGAACGCGTCCCGCCCCTCGCGCGTGTCGAGACCCAGCTTGCGCAGGAGGACGTAGAGCTGCACCGGGTTCAGCTCGCGCGATCCGTATTCGGGCTTGCGGAGCTCCTTCTGGAGACGCATGAGGCCGTAGTCGGGATGCTTCCGCGCGATCTCGCGGATGAAGTCCTCGTCGGTCATGACCGACTCGGTCCGCTCGGAGCCGAGCAGCGAGGTCCCGAGCGGCACTTCGCGCGCGGGCTCGTCGGCGGGCACGATCGGGCCGAAGGACCCGACCGCGAGGTCGGCGTCCGGGAAGGCCTGCAGGATGTTCTCGAACTCGAGGAGGTCGAAGACCTCGCGAACGTCGGCGATCATGCCGGCCAGCTTCAGATCGCCGCCGTGCTCGCGGATCTCGCGGATCTCGCTGATGAAGATGCCCCAGCCGGCGCTCGAGATGTACTCCACGCGGGAGAGGTCGACGACGATGTGGTAGCGCTTGTCGCGCAGCAGCGCCTGCATGCGCCGCTCCAGCTCGGGGCTGGTCGTCGTGTCCACGTAGCCGGAGACGCGGAGCACCGAGACTCCCCGGTTCGAGACCGCCTCCTCCACATAGACGTCGATTCCCTTCATGCTCCCTCTCCTTGTCGTTCGTCGGATTCGGCGGGGACGGCCTTCGACAGGGCTTTCGCAAGCCTCGCCATCCGGTTATCGGACTCGTTCTGGGCGAACTGGAGCCTTTTTTCCCTCGTGTTAAGCCCATGCCGTCGCAACACTTCATAGACGCTCCGCTCGTTCAGCTCGGCGCGGCAGCGCCCCCGTTCTTGAAGCGACTCCACGATGCGCTTCGCGCCGAGGAGCGGATCCCCGTGGATGACCTCGAGGATCGCGGCCTCCTCCTCGAGGCTCGCGCGCGCAAAGCCCGCGCCTCGGCGCGAGGCCTTCATCCCCTCCTCCACGCCGAGCGTCTCGACGCGCCGCCTGTAGCGGTAATACGTGGAGGTCGCCACGTGGAGCCGCTCGCACGCCTCCGCCACCGGCACGCCTTCCACGTCGACGAGGCGGAAGAGCTCGCGCCGCGTCTCTTCGAGCCGCTCCTCCACCGGCGTCTTCTCCTTGATCGCGACCAGCGTGATGTCGTCGTTCTGGAGCGCGCCCGCCGTGAACTCGTGGATCTCCTGGTTCAGCGCCTCCGCGAACTCCTCGGCCGTGCGGTGCCCATGCCGCTTGATGGCGGCGAGGAGCCGCCCCTCGCCGAACTGCTCGCGCGCGGGGTTCATCGCCTCCGTGATCCCGTCGGTGTAGATCACGAGCATGTCGTCCTGGCGCAGGGTGAGCTTCTCCACGCCCATCGTCCTCCGGAAGAGATCCTGGTCGGGGGCGTTGATCCCCACGGGAATTCCCTTGGGCTTCAGGAAGTACGTGGCGTCCTGGCCGCCACGGTAGAGGATCATCGGATTGTGCCCCGCGCTCGCGTAGGTGACGGCGCGGTTCACCGAGTCGAGCACCACGTAGAACATCGTGACGAACATCCCCTTCTTCATGTCCTCGGTCACGAAGGCGTTCATCTTGGACATCACGTCGGACGCGGAGCGGTTCCCGCGCGCCTCCATCCGGAGCGCCGTGCGGATCATCGTCATGACGAGCGAGCCGGGCACGCCCTTGCCCGAGACGTCGGCGACCACGACGCCGACCGTCCGCTCGTCGACGGCGATGAAGTCGAAGTAGTCGCCGCCCACCTCCTTCGCCGCGCGGTAGAGGTAGCCCAGCTCGAATCCCTCGAGCTCGGGCACCGCCCGCGGGAGGAGCGTCTGCTGGATCTCCTGCGCGACCTGCATCTCGCGCTGCATCCGCTCCTGCTCCATGAGGTTTCCCTGCGCCGCGCGGAACTTGGCCGTGACCTCGTTGAAGGCGCGCGCGATGTCGTCGATCTCCTCGTTGCCGCTCGACCCGATGTCGGTGAGCATCTCCCCTTCGCCGATCGCGCGCACGGTGTCGGACAGGGCCTGGATCGGCTTGACGAAGACGCCGATCAGGAGGGCGCTCACGACGCACCCCGCGAGGAGCGTGAGGAGCGCGATGGTGGCGAGCTCGAAGCGCGCGCGCTGCGCCTGCTCGGCGATCGCCGATTCCCGGAGCGCCACCTCGATCCAGCCGACCGGCGCGCTCCGGACCGCGCCGCCGCTCGCCTCGTTCTCGAGCACCGGCTCGTAAAGGGTGCGGGAGTCGCCGTCGCGGATGACGCCCGACTTGGGCACGGTGCGCCGCGTGAAGAGCTCCTGGAGCTGGTTCGATCCCCAGACCCGCCCGCTCGCGTCGAGGACCCGGACCGAGCGGTACTCGGGATGGGCGTTCAGCATCGCGCGGATCGACTCGTTGAGCCGCGTCTGCTCGGGGGACATCGGCTCCGGCCGCGCGAGCGCGTCCTCGGCCGGCGCGGAGAGACTGCGCGCCCCGCTCCGGGCCTGGCCCACCATCTCCTCCTCCACCGCGCGCATCTGGCGCAGGTGGACGAGGCCGAACCCGAGCGCGACCAGGATCGTGAGCGCGCCGAAGGTCTGCATCGTGTACAGGAAGCGGAGGGAGCGGCGCGGCCGCTCGCCCGCCTTTCCCTTCCGCGCGCGGCGGTCGAGCCTCTTCGACATGATCATCGAGTTCCCGTCGTGGCCGCGGCGGTAGCGCACGTCGTCCATGAGCTGGTTCACGATGAAGACGCCGAGCCCGCCGCGCTTGCGGTTCTCGACGTACATGTCGAGGTTGGGGCGCTGGACGTTCCGGAAGTCGAACGGACGCCCCTGGTCCCGGAGCGCGATCGAGAACTCCCGCCCGTTCCCGGTGATCACGACCTCGATCGGGCCGGCGGGGACGTCCTTGTAGCCGTGCTTCACGATGTTCGTGCACGCCTCGTCCACCGCGAGCTTGGTGTTCGCGAGGATCCGGTTCGGGATGAGGAGCTTCTCCCCCGTCTCCTGGACGAAGTCGCGGATCTCGGCCAGGTGGCGCTCCTCGGCCGGGACCTTGAGGCTGAAGCGGCGGGTCGGCTGTCGCGGGATCTTCATCGCCGCGCCTCCGACTTCATCCGCTCGCGCGCCTCGAGCACGTTCCGGCGCGCGCTCTCGTTCAGCGGGTCGAGGACGAGGATCTGCTCCCAGGATCGGAGCGCCTGCTCGTAGTTCCCCGCCGTGTACGCCTCCATTCCCTGGATGTAGAGCTGCTTCACGCGGGCGTCGACCTCGGGGCGCGGCGTCACGAGCCTGCGGTTCACGCGCCCGCGCCACTCGCGCGCCTCGGCGCTCCCCGGGTCGGCGGCGAGCGCGCGCGATACCGCCTTCGCCGCATCGCCGTAGCGCCCCTCGTTGAAGGCGATGGAGGCCTCGTGGACGGCGGTGAGCGCCTCGAGGCGGCGCGCGAGCGCGGACGTCTGGGCCGCGCTCTTCCCGAACGCGCTCTCGAGGCCGGCCCAGATGGCGGTCGCGCGAGGATCGCCCGGGCGGAGCCGGAGTGCCAAGGCGGCCTCGCCGGCCGCGCCCAGGAAGTTGCCCTTCGCGCGGAGCGAGTCGGCGCGGTCGGCCGCGCGGTCCGCGGCGGAGTCGCGCGCCGCTCCGATCCGCGACGTCAGCAGGGCGAGCGTGTCGGCCTGGGGTCCGACCGGGAAGCGGTACGGCGCCGTGCTGTCGGCCGAATCGGCGACGGCGCGGGCCGTGAGCGCGCGGGTGAGCCCTGCCGCTTCCTCCACGTCTCCGCGCACGAGGGCCTGGTTGGCCATCGCCGCGAGCGCCTCGGCGAGCCGTTGCCGGCTCGCCTCGTTCACGTCGCGCTTCGCCCGGGCCGCGATCGCGGCGCGCGCCGCGTCGGAGTGCGCCGTGATCGAGCGGTCGCCGGGGAGGTCGCGCGCGAGCACCTCCCAGAGCACGAGCGCCGCTTCGTAGTCGCCGCTCCGCTCCGCGGCCTCGGCGCGTGCGCGGTCGGCCTTCATGCGCGTGGCGTAGCGGGCCCGGATCGAGTCGTCCGCGGCGCGCGCGACCTCCTCGGCCCGGCGCGCCTCGTACTGGGAGACCGGCTCGCCGAAGGCGACGTGCACGCCGAGCTGCTTCGTCATCTCGGTCTCGCCCCGCGCGAGCGCCAGGTCGACGCCGTAGCGGCGGTACTGGAAGCCGACGCCGAAGACGGGACGCCCGTGGTCGAACCCGGCGCGCAGCGCGCCGAGCCCGGGCCGCGCGTACTCGGCCCCGACGCGCACGCGCGTCCCCTCGCCACCGTGCCGCGCCAGGTCGACCGCGCCGCGCAGCACGCCGGCGCCCAGGCGCCGCTCCGGGCTCGCCAGGCCGATCCGGAACGAGCGGTCGATGGCGGGGGCCACGCCGCCGAGGTCGAGCGAGCCCGCGATCACGTTCTCGGCGGTGAATCCGATCTGTCCCCCGCCCAGGCGGGCGGGGCGCCAGGCCACCCCGAGGTCGAGCGCGGGAGCGGCCGCGGAGACGTCCCCGAGCGACTGGCTGAGCACCTTGAACGTGGCGCCGGCCCATGCCGGACCGATGGCGCGCCGCGCCACGCTCGCGGCGAGCGCGGTCTCGGTGTAGCCGTAGGACCCGAGCGGCTGGTTCTGGGCGTCGTACGCGTCGAGGCCGGAGGTGCCGATGCGCGCCACGCCGAGCCCCACGGCGCCGAGTCCGGGAATCGGATAGCCGACCGCCGCCATGTCCCAGTCGGTGTCGAACTGGAGAAGCCCATGCTGGACCAGGACCGAGCGCTCGTCCTGTGTCGCCAGGCCGGCCGGGTTCAGGAAGACCGCCGTCGGATCCGTCGCGAGCGCCGTCGTGGCCGACGGCGAGCCGGTCGTGGGCCAGAGCGCGGGCGAGGAGAGGAGGTCCACCGTGCCCGCGGTCTGGCTGTGGGCGGGGCGCGCCATCAGGGCGACCACGACCATCGCGGCGAGCGAGACCGCGAGCGCGATGACGCGGATGAGCTGCTGGTTCCCGCCGCCGTAGAGGTCGAAGTGGCGGCGGCGGCGCTCGTGCAGGCGGCGGCACCGGCGCAACCGGTACCACGGCGAGCGGTGGAGCAGGTGGCGCCGCGCGCGCGCGCGGGGGAGCCGCACGCGCAGGTGGAGGCAGGGGCGGCGGCGCCGCGTGAAACGCAGCCGGCGGCGGCGGAAGAGGACGA
>JBLMWD010000040.1:0-83731 GCA_050257045.1 Bacteroidota bacterium
CTTCTGCTTACTTCTCCGGCACCTACCACGTACAATCACCCAGAAACGGACATCAGAGAATGCACAGCGCCTCGGAACGCACCGAGAGGGGTGGCGTTTTGCCCGCCGCTTCCCCGTTATCCATTCAGCGAGCGTCCGCGCGAGCCGTGCGTCCGGGCGGCGGTCTCGGGGGCAGGCTGTTTCTGGCCACGCTCGTGGCCGTGCCGCTGGCCGCGACCCTCGTCTGGCTCCCCTACTATCTGGCTCCCATGTCCGGGCGGGTCCGGGATCCCCTCCACCCGCTCCTTCGTCCCTCCGGGGACATCGGGCAGTCGTTCGGCGTGGCCGCCCTCGCGCTCTTCCTCTTCCTCTGGCTCTATCCGCTCCGCCGGCTCCTCGGGAACGCCCGCGGCATCGGGTCGGTGGGCGGCTGGCTCCGCATCCACACGTTCGCCGGCATGGCGGTCCCGCTCATCGCGGCGGTCCACGCGGGGTGGCGCTTCCGCGGGCTGATCGGCCTCGGCTATCTCGCGATGTTCGTCGTGAGCCTGAGCGGGTACGTGGGGCGCTATCTCTACACGCGCATTCCCCGGAGCCGGACCGGCCTCGAGCTCACGCGCGACGAGATCGCGGGCAGACGCCGCGCCCTGATCACCGAGATCGCCGACCGCCTCGGCCGGACGCCGCAGGAGGTGGAGCATGCCCTCGCCGCGGCCGCGGGAACGGCGCCGTCCGGCACGGGCGGCGCCCTCGGGCGATTCCTCGGCGACGACATCGCGCGCTGGCGCGCCACGAGCGCGCTCCGCCGCCAGTGGGGTTCGGCGCGACCCGGAACGCGGCCGGTCGACAAGAAGACGCTTCGCCTCGCGATCCGGCTCGCGCGCGACGAGATCCGTCTCGGGCAGCAGGCGCACCTCCTCGAGGTCACCCAGCGCGTCTTCCGCTACTGGCACGTCTTCCACCGCCCGGTCGCGATCACCGCGCTCATCGCGGTGCTGATCCACGTCGGGGTCGCGTTCGCGATGGGTCAGACCTGGTTCCATTAGGGCCGCGTGGAAACCCTCGTCACCACCGTCGCCTTCGTCGCGATCACCGCGATCTTCATCGCCATCCACGTGGCGCGCGGGAAACGGCGCGCCCGCGCCGCGGCGCGTCCCGCCTCGGTGGAGTGCCCGCGCTGCGGCCGCCGCGTGCCGGCCGCGAGCGAGCGGTGTCCCTCCTGCGGCGTCCCGCTCCAGGCCTACGAGCTCGTCTCGGCGCGCGTCGCGGACGGCGCGGCTCCGGAGGCCGGCGGCGGCGCGCCGCACGCGATCGTGCGCGCGGACACCTGCGTCGGCTGCGGCTCGTGCGTGGCGGCCTGCCCCGAGCCGGGCGCAATCCGGCTCGAGGGAAAGATCGCCGTAGTGGACCTCGAGCGCTGCAAGGGACACGGGGAGTGCGCGACGGCCTGCCCGGTGGGAGGCATCGTCGTGGCCGCGGGCGCCGCCGTCCAGCGCGTCGAGACCCCGTCGCTCGATGCGCACTTCGAGACCAACGTGCCGGGACTGTACGTCGTGGGCGAGTTGGGCGGCCGCGGACTCATCAAGAACGCAATCAACGAGGGAAAGATCGCGGTCGAAGAAGTGGCGCGCCGGGTGCGGTCGGCGCCGCTTCCTTCGGTCGCGGCGCCGGGGATTCTCGACGTCGTGGTCGTCGGCTCGGGACCGGCGGGACTCTCGGCCGGCCTCGAGGCGCTCCGCCAGGGACTTTCGTACGAGGTGCTCGAGCGGGGCGATCTCTCGGACACGATCCGCCGCTACCCGCGCCACAAGATCCTCATGGCCGAGCCGGTCAAGGTGCCGCTCTACGGCGACCTCTGGGTGTCGGACGCCTCCAAGGAATCGCTCCTCCGGGTCTGGCAGACGATCGTGGCCGAGACCGGGCTTCGGGTGCTGACGGGCCGCTCCGTCGAAAAGGTCGAGCGCCGGAACGGCTGGCTCGAGGTCTCCGTCGCGGGTCCTTCGGGTCCCGAGGCCTACCGGGCGCGGCACGTGGTGCTCGCCCTGGGAAGGCGCGGCACGCCGCGGCGCCTCGGCGTCGCCGGCGAGGAGCTCCCCAAGGTCTTCTACGACGTGGTCGAGATGGAGGCGTTCGCGCGCTCGCGCGTGCTCGTGGTCGGCGGCGGGGACAGCGCGGTCGAGGTGGTGGTCGGCCTCGCGCGCCAGCCGGGGACCACGGTCACCCTCTCCTATCGGGGCGAGGAGTTCACGCGCATCAAGGCCCGGAACCGGGAGCACCTCGAGCAGGTCCACGCCGCGCGCCAGGTGGAGATGCTGCTCCGGAGCACGGTCCGGGAGATCCGAGCCGACTCCGTCGCGCTCGACGTGGCGGGTGCGGAGCGCGTCCTTCCGAACGACTACGTGATCGTGCGCGCCGGCGGGGTGCCGCCGTTCGATTTCCTGCGCGCGGCCGGCGTGCGGATCGTCACGAAGGAGATCGCGATCGGCGGCTCGCCCGAGCACGCGGCCGCGTGAGCCGAGGCTCCGTCGTGTCCGATCGGGAACGGGCGGGCGCGATCGCACGAGGACCGCTGCTCGCCGCCTGGACGGCGGCAGCCGTGCTGCTCCTGGTGGCGGGCGCCGCGCGCGCGCAGGTCTCGCCGGGACCGCTCGCTTCGGCGCACGAGCATTGGGACAACCTGACCGCGTGCTTCCAGTGCCATTCGAGGACCGAGACCATGACGCAGCGCTGTCTCGCCTGTCACATCGAGATCGCCTGGTATCGCGTCAAGCGGCGCGGCTTCCACGCGCGGGTCGCGGCGACCGAGTGCGCGAAATGCCATCCCGACCACGCCGGCCGGGACTTCGCGATGGTGCACTGGGACGAGGGCGCGCCCGAGAAATTCCGCCATGACCGGACGGGATGGCCGCTCACCGGGGCGCATGCGCGCGTCGCCTGCCGGTCCTGCCACAAGGTCGAGAACCAGCGCGCCGCGGTGGCGAAGGAGATCCGGAAGCTCGATCACGCGGCCTCCTGGCTCGGCCTGGAGACCACGTGCGCTTCGTGCCACCAGGACCCCCACGCCGGCCGCTTCGGCGCCGACTGCGCGCGCTGCCACAGGACGACCGCCTGGAAGGAGATCTCGCGGACCGGATTCGACCACGAGAAGACGCGATTCCCGCTCCGCGGCAAGCACGCCGCGGTCGCCTGCGCCTCCTGCCACGACGAGAAGACCGCCTGGGGCCCGAAGCCGGCCTTCGCCGCGTGCGGCGACTGCCACAAGGACGCGCACGCCGGGACCGCGACGCTCGCGGGCAAGGCGGCCGACTGCGCGGCGTGCCACGACGTGAACGGGTTCGCAACCTCGACGTACACGGTGGAGCGGCACGCGAAGAGCGCCTACCCGCTCACCGGGAGACACGCGACGGTCGCCTGCCGGGATTGCCACACGCGCGAGACGGGCGCCGCCGCGGCGGGGCTCGGCACGGCGCGCGTCCGGTTGCGCCCGCGGTTCGACCGCTGCGAGCGCTGCCACGAGGACGCGCACGGCGGCCAGCTCATGTACGCCGCGCCGGGAGGCGCGGCGGTGAAGACCCCAGAGACGAAGGGCAAGTCCGCCGGGAATGGAGCCTCCTCTGCGGCTTCCGCCTCCGCGCACACCGGCTGCGCCGACTGCCACACGACCGCCGCGTACAAGCCGAGCACGTTCCGCGTGAAGGACCACGCCGCGACCCGATTCGCCCTGGAGGGTGCGCACGCGGCCACGGCCTGCCGCGACTGTCACGGCGTCGACCGCGGAGGGCTCCCGGCTCCGGCGGGACATGAGCGCGCGGGGCGCGCCGGCTTCGTCTTCCATATCGCGGAGCTCGAGTGCGCCTCGTGCCACGTCGATCCGCACGCGGGACGCTTCGCCGCGAGAGGGGCGCGCCCCGACCCGCGCGGATGCGTGGGATGCCACGGCGTGGACGCCTTCCGCCCAGCCTCCTACGACGTCGAGCGGCACGCGCATTCGCGTTTCCCGCTCGAGGGGGCGCACCGCGCCACGCCGTGCGGCCAATGCCACACGGACCTTCGCGGAAACGGGAGCCGCCCTCCGGCGTCCTTGATCCGCGCCGCGGCGCGCCCCGCTCCGCTCCTCTTCCAGATCGAGAAGCGCGCCTGCGCCGATTGCCACCAGAACCCGCACGGCGCCCAGTTCAAGGGCCGGAAGGGAGGCGGCGCGTGCGAGACGTGCCACGGCCTCGACGCCTTCCGGCCGGCTTCGCGCTTCAACCACGACCGGGACGCGGCGTTCAAGCTGCGCGGCGCCCACGCGAACGTCGCCTGCGAGCGCTGCCACAAGGCCGGCCGCGACCGCTCCGGGGCGCGCGTGACCCTCTACACGGGCGTCTCCACCCGCTGCGAGGACTGCCATGCATCGTGACCGACTGCCTCGCCATGTCCGGGACACCTGCCTCGAGCCTCGATACCGGCGTGGGGCGAGCCGCCGCG
This sequence comes from Bacteroidota bacterium, assembly GCA_050257045.1. Taxonomy (GTDB): domain Bacteria; phylum Eisenbacteria; class RBG-16-71-46; order SZUA-252; family SZUA-252; genus DASQJL01. The sequence goes on from JBLMWD010000040.1 coordinate 4,450, forward strand.
CGGCGGCCCTCCTCCTCTTCATGGTCGGGATCGCCGCCGGCGTCCTGATCGGGGCGCGTTCCGCGCCGGCCGACGAGCCCGCTCCCGTCAAGAACCCGCACGGCTCCTTCAAGGGCGAGTGCTCGCAGTGCCACGGCGAGAGCGGCTGGACGCCGGCGCGCATCAGCCGGAAGTTCGACCACTCGAAGTTCGGCTTCACGCTCCGCGGCGCGCACGCCGCCGCCCCCTGCCGCGCGTGCCACGAGTCGCTGGAGTTCGCCTCGGCCCCGACCGCCTGCGCCTCGTGCCACGAGGACGTGCACCGCGGCGAGCTGGGCGTCGACTGCGCGCGCTGCCACACGTCGCGGTCGTTCATCGACCGGGTCGGAATGGTGCGGGCGCACCGGCTCACGCGCTTCCCGCTCCAGGGGGCGCACGCATCGGTGGAGTGCGAGGGGTGCCATCCCGCCGAGCCGTCGGGGCACATGCGCTTCACGGGCACCGACGTGGCGTGCGTCTCGTGCCATCTCGCGGAATACCAGGCGACCACGAATCCCGCGCACGCCGAGGCCGGATTCTCGATGGAGTGCCGCACGTGCCACACGATGATCGCCTGGCAGCCGGCGCGCTTCGACCACTCGGGCACGGGCTTCCCGTTGACCGGCGCCCACAAGACGGTCCCGTGCACCCAGTGCCATGTCGGCGGCAAGTGGTCGGGGCTCGATCCGGCATGCGTCTCGTGCCACCAGCAGGACTACGACGCCACCACCGATCCAAGTCACACCGCGCTGAGCTTCCCCACGACCTGCGCCGACTGCCATACGACGACCACGTGGTCCGGCGCGAAGTTCACCCAGCACGATCCCCTCTACTTCCCGATCTATTCCGGGAGGCACCTGGGGACCTGGACCTCGTGCGCCCAGTGCCACAACGACAGCGGGTACTACAACACGTACACCTGCCTCGACTGCCACCCGCACGACGACAAGGCGGGGACCGATAGCCACCACGTCGGGATCGCGGGCTACCAGTACGTGAGCACCGCCTGCTACTCCTGCCACCCGCGGGGGACCGTCGGATGAGCGCGCGCGCGAAGTGGCCCTTGATCGCGATGCTGGCGTTGGTGCCGGTTTCCGCCGGTGCCCAGGCGACCCCAGGGCCGGGCGAGCCCCTGGCCTCCCCGCCGGCAGGAGCCCCTACCGACACGACGCGGGTCACGTACCTCGCGGGACCCTCCGTCTATCTCCAGGCGGGGCGCGATCGCGGTCTCGCGGAGGGGGACACCGTCGTCGTGGCCGGCGCGGCCGCGATGCGCCTGCGCGTGACCGCGGTCTCCTCGAGCCGGGCGGTCTGCGAGCCGCTCCCGGGCAGCGCGGCGGGCGGGCTCCCTCGCGTGGGGGATCTCGTGCGGTTCCGCCCCGGCGCGCCGCCGGCCGGGGGTGCGACGTCCGGCGGCTCGCCTGCGGCCGCGGCGGCGGATACATCCGGCTCCCCGACTCGCGCCGCCGCCGCTCCGACAGCGCGCGCAGCCTCCTTCCGGCGCCCGATCCGTGGGCGCGCCGGAATCGGATATCTCAAGGTCGACGGGCCCGGCACCGGGTACTCGCGTCCGACGGCCGATCTCCGGCTCGAGGGGAGGAGCTCCTGGGGCGCGCCGGTCGACTTCGTGGTCGACGTGCGCGGACATCGACTCGAGCGCGCCGGCGGACCGACCGAGACCGCGGCCCGCGTCTACCGCCTTTCCGTGAGCTCCGCCGCGGACGACGGGAGCCGGCGCTTCACCGCCGGACGCCAGAGCATCGCGATCGCGAGCGCGCCCGGGCAGTTCGACGGCGTGAGCTTCGAGTACGGATCGCCTTCCTGGACCGCCGGTCTCTTCTCCGGGTTCGAGCCGCTCCGCTACGGCTACGACTTCGACCCGGGCATCCTCTGGACCGGCGTCTACGCCGGCGCGCGCGGGAGCTCGCCCGCCCGCCAGTGGGGGCTCACGCTGGGCGGCATGGATGCGCACGACCACGGCGTGCCGAGCCGCGCCGCGGTCTTCGCGCAGGCCACCTACCACGACAGCCGGCTCTCGCTCTTCGGCGCGCAGGCGGCCGACTTGAACAGCGCGTGGAAGCAGGCGCGCGGCGAGCCCGCGATCTCCTCGACGTCCACCCTCGTGACGGCGAACGCGCGGCTCTGGACAGGCGTCACGCTCATGGGCGGCTACGATGGCCGGCGCAACGTGCTCCTCGCGCGCGACCGCGAGACGCCCGAGACCGCGTTCGACGATCAGTTCCGCCAGGGCGGCTGGGGCGGGCTCTCGATCGAGCCCGGCTGGGCGTCGCGCCTCGACGGCACGGCGCGTTGGACGTCGGGCGGATTCGCGGGAACGGCGTGGGCCTGGACCGGCTCCGTCGAGCGCCATTCGATCCCGCCGCTCGATGGGCGCCTCTCGCTCCGCTCGAGCCGGGTCGAGAGCAACGTGGAGCGCGGATGGCTCCACGCCGCCTCCTTCTCCGTGCGCGCGGGCGGCGCGAGCGAAATCGCGCTGAGCGGCGGATTCCAGCGGACGCGCGACCCCTTCCTCGGAACGCTGACGAAGAGCGCGTGGCAGGGGCTGGACGCGGATCTTGGCGTCGGGGGGCGCTGGTACCTGCAGCTCCAGGGCCAGCGGGAGACCGGCGACGAAGGGAAGGCGACGACGGGGTACGCGGGGTTCAGCTGGCGGTTCTAGATCCCGAAGGCCTCCGGATCCCAGACCAACCCCAGCTCCGACGGCGGCGCCATGTAGCCCGCGAGCGCCGACGCCGCGACCACGGCCGGGCTCGCGAGATATCCCTCGCCGCCCACGCCCATCCGGTTCTGCCAGTTCCGGTTGAACGTCGTGATCGCGCGCTCCCCCGCCTCGAGCGCGTCGGGGCCCTGGCCGAAGCACGGGCCGCACCACGACTCGCGGATCTCGGCGCCGGCCGCGCGCAGCACCGACGCGATCGAATCCCCTCCGAGGCGCGGATCCGGATTCTCGATCTGGAGCTTCACCGTGCCGCTCCCCGGAAAGACGATGAACTCGTGCTTCCCCTTCACGCGCTCGATCCCGAGCGCGCGGGCCGCGCGCAGGACGAGCGCCGCGGAGAGCAGGTCGTCGTAGCCGCCGTTCGTGCACGAGCCGATCAGCGCCTTGTGGAACGTGAGGCGCTCGGTCGCGACCTCCTCGGCCGGGAAGGCGTTCCCGGGGCTGAACGGCTTCGCGATCATGGGCGCGACCCCCTTCAGGTCGAGCGTCTCGTCGAGCTCGTAGCGCGCGTCCTCGCCGGGCACGGCGCGCGGGTAGCGGAGGCGGAAGCCGCGCTCGCGGAACCACGCGTCGGTGATCTCGTCCTGGGGGAAGATCCCGTTCATCGCCTCCCCTTCGGCCATCATGTTCGCGATCGTGTTCCGGTACGGCATGGGGAGCTGGCCCCCCTCGTCCAGGAACTCGACGCTCATCCCCTGCGACTGCTTGACACCCCATCCGGAGAGGAGCTTCAGCACGATGTCCTTCCCGCTCACCCAGGGCTGGAGCTTCCCGCGGAAGGTCACGCGCCGCTGCTTTGCGATGGTGACGTAGACGTAGCCGGTCGCCCAGCCGAAGCCAAGGGTCGTGCTCCCCACGCCGATCCCGACCGCTCCATACGCGCCGTAGGCACGGCTGTGTGAGTCGGCGCCGGGATAGAACCCGCCCGGCACGACGAGCCCCTGCTCCGGGAAATAGAAATGGAAGATCCCCGCCCCGGGCGTCGCGTAGTACGGCGCGCGGATCCCGTGCCGCTCGGCGAACTCGCGCGAGATGGACGTCTGCTTCTGATCGGCGTCCTTCCCGGTGAAGACGAAGTGGTCGTTCGCGACCGCGGCGAGCCGGGGCGTGGCCGCGTCGTCCTCGACGATCTGGCGGAAGGTGTGGATCGCGAAGGGAGCCGTCCCGTCGGAGGCGGGCAGGAGGTCCGCGTAGGCCTGGATCGTGACGCCCGGACGCACGTCCGCGCGCTTGTCGACGCGATGCGCCCAGAGGATCTGCTCCGTCGCGGTCATCCGGCTCGCGGTGATCGGATCGGGGAACTCCACGGCGGGCGGCCTCGCGCGCGCGGCGGCGACCTCGCGCCGCCCCATCGCGAAGATGCCGCCTCCGCGGCGGATCTCCTCCTCCTTGGGGGTGAGCGCCTTCGGCTGGTAGCTCTTCCCCTTGGTCACGTTCCGGAGCTCGCGCGTCTCCACTTCGAACTCGAGCTCGTCGCCGTCCTCGGCGTCGGCAACCGCCTCGGGGCTCTGCACCACCTCGAGCCCGAGGTTCAAGGCGTTCCTCCGGAAGATGTCGCCCATGTTCCCGCCGCAGACCACCACCATCTCGAGGCCCGCCTCCTCGGCGATCCCCTTGAGGCCCGCGGGCGACATCTCGCGCGAGGACCCGATGGCGAAGCGGTCGCCCGCGATCAGGAACGTCTCCCCCGCGTGGACGCGCGCGCGGTAGTCGGGCATCACGTGGCGGAAGGCGCCCGCCTTCCACCGCTCGTCGAGGGTGGCGAGGCTCTCGGAGACGCAGTCCTCGGCCGGGGTGATCTGGTCGGTGTCGATGGCGTCGCGCTTCTTCCCGGGGCGGTTCGGGTCCCAGAGGATGAGCGCCTTGCCGCGGATCTTGCGGGACGTCGAGACGAGGTGCATGGGATCAGTGTACCTCCGTGATGTCGGGGGCGGCCATGTCAGAGCAGCCCCTGCACGAGGTAGAGGTCCGCCACGGACTGAACGTAGCTCGCCACGTAGTGCTCCGCGTCGCGCGAGAGCACGACGTTGTTGATGCCGACCACTCCGGTGTCGCGACGGGGATGGATCTCCATCCAAGTCTCTTCCCGTCCGCTCTCCGTATCCAACCGAAGCACGCGACATGGGAGGCGGCCCCGCTCGAACGCGTACACGCCGGCTCCGTCCGACGTCCAGCCGATCCCCCGATGGTGGGTGCCCAGCGTGTGCAGGACCCGGGGCTCTCCGCCGCTCACAGGATAGATGGAATGGCCCCTTGGCCCTTGTGTGAACACGGATCGTCCATCGGGAGAAACCATGCAACCGCCCACGCCGCTGCCCTCCTCACCGATAGGCTCGAGAGATCGGGTGGTGAGGTCGCGGCGATAGAGCCTCATGCGCCGGCCCGGCTCGTAGCCCGCGATGCAGAGGCTCTTCCCATCGGGGAACCAGTCGGCCGAGTTGAGGCGGACCGGGGCGATGTCGAGCCGGACGCTCTCTCCGATACCGGTCGGAACGATCTCGAGCGTGTGCGGCTCATCGTACTTGACGGTGAGCGCCGCCTTGCCGTCCGGCGAGAAGCGGATCGCGACGCCGTCAGCGATCTGCACGGCGGGTGACCCATCGATGCCCCGGAGGAACGTCATGGCTGTGGTCACGCCGACGCCCGTCTCGTCGAAGAGGACGGTGTCGCCGTCGGGGGTGAGGTCGCGCGCGAGCGACCAGTCGAGCCAGGAGAGATCCCGAGCCTCGGTCTGTCCGCGCCTGCCCGACTCCATCCGCATCCGTGGAATACGGCTGCTGATGAGGACATCGTGGTTCGCCGAGACGTCCTCGATCGTGACCGCCGTCGGAGTCCGAAGCGTAGGCCGGTACCCGCCTCCTCCGAGCGAGACGAGGAAGATGCCACCGCAAGAATCGGGCTCCTGGCCGGAGAACAGGAGCTCGCGCCCCCCCGGGCCCGGCGCGAGTCCCCCGATCGACAGGAACGACTCGGTCAGCCGGCGGATTCCACCCCCGGAGGTGATCGCGACGTGACCGGCGTTGCTGCCGCGGATCGGATGCTCCAGGAACGCGACGGTTTCGTCTGGCAGGACGAGGGGGTTGCTGAACCATCCTTCCGTCTCGTGGAGGACGGTCCCGATCGGGTACTCGAGTCGCGACGTCGCTCCGATCACCCGCACGACGGCGATCTTCCTCCCGTCCGGCCCGAACGCGGCATGGTAGACGTCGTCGCTCAGCTCGCGCGGCGTTCCCCCCATGAGCGGCATGCGGGCGAGCACGCCGATCTCCATGAAGCCGCCGAGATCCCTCGTGCGGAGCCGCACCAGGATCTCGTCGGTTCGGGAGACGGCGAGCAGACGGGCTCCCGGGAGGCCGAGCGGCCGCGGCTCCTGGCTGCCCAGGCGCTTGATGAAGACGTCGAACGGGTCCCGCCCGCAGGCGGCCGCGTACACGATCGTCTGGCCGTCCGACGCGAACCGCGGCCTCGCGTAGAGTCCTTCCCGATGCGTGAGCGGGTGGAACCGCACGTTCGGAACGGCTCCCGGGCGGATGCCCGGATGGCCGGCTCTCGCTGGAAGCGCCGATCGCTCCGCCGCCGCGACCAGGCTCCGCAACGTGAAGGCCAGGTCGCGGGCCGAATCGAAACGGTCGCTCGCGCGCTTCTCGAGGCAGCGGCGGATCACCGCCTCGAGCTCGGGGATCGCGGCGTCCACCTCGGGCGGGAGCGGATCGGGATCGCGCGCGAGAATCGCGGTCATGCGGTCGGCCGGCGTGTCACCGGCGAATGCTTTGTTCCCGCTCGCCAGCTCGTAGAGGATCGCTCCCAGGGCGAAGAGGTCGGCGCGGTGGTCCACCGGCTGATCGCGCACCTGCTCGGGTGCCATGTAGGAGGCGGTGCCGAGGATGGTCCCGGTCAACGTCAGCGACGCGAGCTGCGGGCCGGTCTCGTCCCGCGGCGGCGCGTCGATAGCGGTCAGTTTCGCGAGCCCGAAGTCGAGCACCTTGAGTCTCCCATCCGGCAGGACGTGCAGGTTCTCGGGCTTCAGGTCGCGGTGGACGATCCCCTTCGCGTGCGCGGCCGCGAGCGCATCCGCCGCCTGGATCCCGAGTTCTGCGACGCGGGCCGGCGCGAGGCGGCCGCCCGCAACGACCGTGCGGAGGCTCTGGCCCTCGAGCAGCTCGCTCACGAGATACGGAATTCCATCGGTGGCGCCGACGTCGTAGATCGCGGTGATGCCGGGGTGGTTGAGCGCGCCGGCCGCGCGCGCCTCGTGCTCGAAGCGCTGGAGCCGCTCCTTGTCGCGGGCGAACGCCGCCGGGAGGACCTTCACCGCGACGTCGCGCCCCAATCGCGGGTCGCGCGCGCGATAGACCTCGCCCATCCCTCCCGCGCCGATGGGCGCGAGGATCTCGTAGGGGCCGAGCTTGGTGCCGGGATCGAGGGGCATTGTCATTTCTCTGGGAAACGGGCGCCGGGAGCGAAGAGACTAACGCCCCTGGTGCACCCCGTCGAGGGCGTCGCGCAGGGCAGAGTCCACACATCGATCAGCGGTCACGGCTGGAGGAGCCCTCGCGCGAGGTGGAGGTCGGAGAGGACTTGCTGATAGCTCGCGACGTAGGAGCCGCCGTCTTCCGAGAGATAGAGGGAGTTGATCCCCCAGACGCCGCCGTCGCGTCGAACCGGGATCTCCATCAAGACCTCGGCCCGACCGCTCTCCGGGTCCACGCGGAGCAGGCGGGACGGAAGCCTCCCGCGCTCGAACGCGAGTACCGCGGTCCCGTCCGACGTGAAGCGCATGCCGCGGTGCTGGGGACCGAGCGCGCTCAAGACCCGGGGCTCGCCCCCCTCGATCGGATGGAGGATGTGTCCCTGGGGACCCTGCGTGAGCACGAAATGGCCGTCCGGCGAGACGGCGCAGCCGCCGCGACCGACGCCTTCCTCCGAGATCGGTGTGATGGAGCGCGCGCCGAAGTCGTACCGGTAGAGACGGGTCTTTCGGCCGGGCTCGTGGCCCGAGAGGCAGACCGACTTCCCGTCCGGGAACCACGACACCGTGGCGACGTGGACGGGTGCGATGCTGTGCCGGACGCTTTCCCCCATCCCGGTCGGAACCAGATCGAAATGTGTCGGATCCTCCTGGTCGACGACCACCGCGAGCGCTCCGTCGGGTGAGAGCTCCAGGGCGTTTCCGTCGGCGATGTGGATCGCGGGGGACCCGTCGGTCCCGCGCAGGAAGGCCATGGCCCGTTGGATTGCCGGGCCCGACTCGTCGAAGAGCACGGTTCGCCCATCCGGCGTGAGCCCGCGGACCAGCGACCAGTCGAGCCAGGAGAGGTCCCGCTGCGCGGGCTGCTCCCGTGTTCCGAATTCCATCCGCATGTGCGGGGTCAGGCTGTTCAGGAGCACGTCGCGGTTCACCGAGATGTCCTCGACCATCGGAACCGTCGGCATCCGGACCGCCGGGCGGTAGCCCCCTTCCAGGGATACGTAGAAGATGCCCGTGGTGCCGTCGTGCTCCTGCGCGGACATGAGCACCTCCTGGGCGCCCGGAACGAGAGCGAAGCCGCGCGCGGAGAGGAAGCGCTCCGCGACGAGATGGCGGACGCCGCCCGGCTCCGCGATCGCGGGGCGCCCCGCCGTGTCGCCTCGCGACGGATGATCGATGAACGCGACGCGGACCCCGTCCGGGAGCACTTGCGGGCCGCTGATCCAACCCTCCGTTTCGTGGACGACCTTCCCGGTCGGAAACTCGAGTCTCGAGGTTCCGCCTGCGTCCCGCACGACGGCGATCCGCTTTCCGTCGGGAGCGAAGGAGGCTTCGGTCACCAGGTCCACCAGCTCGCGCGGCGACCCGCCCATGAGGGGCACGCGTGCCAGCACGCCGAGCTCGATGAAGCCGCCCAGATCCCGCGTACGGAGCCGCACGAGGAGCTCGTCGGAGCTCGATACGTCGAGCAGAACGGCGCCGGGAATCTCCAGCGGACGCGGCTCCTGGCTCCCGATGCGCGCGAGGAAGAGCTGGTGCGGCTCGCCTCCCCACGCCGCGCCGTAGACGACGGTCTGTCCATCGGAGGTGAAGCAGGCGCGCGACACCATGCCTTCTCGAAACGTGAGCTGCCGGAAGCGGACGTCCCGGGCGGCAGTGGGCGCCCGCTGCGCCCCACGCGCCGCGGCGCCCGCATGCGGTCCATCCGCGGCGGCGACCAGGATCCGAAGTGTGTACGCGAGATCGCGCGCCGAATCGAATCGGTCGTCGGGGCGCTTCTCGAGGCAGCGCCCGATCGCCGCCTCGAGGCCCGGGACTCCCGCCTCCACCTCCGCCGGGAGCGGCTTCGGATCCTGGACCAGAATCGCGGTCATTCGGTCGGCCGGCGTCTCGCCGGGGAAGGCCCGTGTCCCGCTCGCCAGCTCGTAGAGGATCGCGCCGAGCGCGAAGATGTCGGCGCGATGATCCACCGGCTGATCCCGCACCTGCTCGGGAGCCATGTAGGAGGCCGTGCCGAGGATCGTACCGGTCAGCGTCAGGGACGCGAGCTGCGGGCCCGTCTCGTCGCGCGGCGGAGCGTCCCCCGCGGTCAGCTTTGCGAGGCCAAAGTCGAGCACCTTGAGGCGCCCGTCCGGGAGCAGGTGCAGGTTCTCGGGCTTGAGGTCTCGGTGGACGATCCCCTTGGCGTGCGCGGCCGCGAGCGCCTGCGCCGCCTGAATGCCCAGGTCGGCGACGCGGCGCGGCGGGAGGGCGCCCGCCGCGAGGACGGTGCGGAGGCTCTCCCCCTCCAGGAGCTCACTCACGAGATACGGGATCTCGCCGGAGGTGCCAAGGTCGTAGATGGCGGTGATTCCCGGATGGTTCAGGGCCCCGGCCGCGCGGGCCTCGTGCTCGAAGCGGAGCAGCCGCTCACGGTCCCGGGCGAACGCCTCCGGCAGCACCTTGACCGCCACGTCGCGCCCGAGCCGCGGGTCGCGCGCGCGATAGACCTCTCCCATCCCGCCCGCGCCGATGGGGGCGACGATCTCGTAGGGGCCGAGCTTGGTGCCGCGGTCGAGGGGCATTGTTCCTGTCTCTGGGTACCGGGACCGGGCGGCGCGTGAACGCCCGTCGCGGGTCGCCGGGAGCGAAGAGACTAACGCCCCTTGCGCACCCCGTCGAGGGCGTCGCGCAGGGCCACGCGCGACATGTCGAGGACCTCGCGCTCGAGCGCGGAGGCGATCGCCGCCTCGGCTTTCGGCGACTTGATCTTCCAGAGCGACCACGCCGCCGCGTTCCGCACGCGGAACCAGCGGTCGCCGAGCAGCTCGATGAGCCGCGCCTCGGCCGCGTCGGTCCGGATGCCGAGCTTCCCGATCACCTTCGTGGCGCCGGCGCGGGTCTCGTTCCGGTACTTCGGCCCCGTGTGCTCGAGGAAGACGTCGAGCGCGCGGGGGTCCTTCAACATGGCGAGCGCGTCGAAAGCGAGGATCTGGAGCATGTCGCGATGGCTCGGACGCGGGAGCTCCGACGTGATCCGCTCGAAGGCGTCCGGGCGCTTCGCGCGCGCGATGCCGAGCAGCGCCCAACCGACGTTGAACGTGCTCGCGTCGCGCGAGACCGCGCGCTGGAGCAGCTTCAGCGCGGCGTCGTCGCCGATCCATCCGAGCGCCCAGATCGCGGCGCGGCGGACGCGCGTATGCTCGCGGAGCGCCGAAGGGCCGAGCCGCTCGGGCATGCCCGGGACCCGCGTGCCGATCTCGCCGAGCGACACGGCGGCCGCGGCGCGCACCCCCCAGAAGGGGTCGCGCTTCAGGGCGCGAAGGAGCGCCTCCACGACGCGCGCGTCGGACCGGCCGGAAAGCTCGCGCGCGCAGCGGACCCGTTCGAGGGCGAACCCGGAATGCTGGAGCCCGTGGAGCAGCTCCTCGTCGGAGCGCGCGAACTCGAGCAGCTTCATGACGTGGTGCTCGGGATCGACCGCCACGTAGCGCGGCCGCGAAGGAAGCGGGACCTGCACCGTCTGCCGTCGTTCGCGGATCTCGATCGGGATCCGGCGCGTCTCCCCCGCGAGCGCGACCTCGAGCGTGAGCGGGATCCGGAAGACCGGTGTCGCGTGATCCTCGGGCTGGGTCTGGTGGAACGTGAGCGTGAGGCAGCGCGCCGCCTCGTCCCACTGCCGCTCCACCAGGAGCTCGGGATGGCCGCCCGCGTGCACCCACTGGTCGAAGAACCACCCGAGGTTCCGCCCCGTCTCGTCCTCGCAGGCGCGGCGCAGGTCGGCGGTCTCGACCGGACCGTACTCGTGCCGGTGGACGTAGCGCTTGAGGGAGCGGCGCCAGGCGGCGTCCCCGAGCACGGCTCGAAGCTGGTGCAGGACGATCGCCCCCTTCTCGTAGAGGTGGCGGTCGAAGATCTCGGTCGGATACTGGTAACGCCGCTCCACGAGCGGGCGGCGGTACTCGGAGCCGTCCTCGACGAGATAGGAGCACATCTGCTCGAGCCGGCCGAAGTCGGCGTCGTCCTGCCCCGCGTCGGACTCCCGCGTGACGATTTCGGAGTAGGTGGCGAATCCCTCGTTGAGCCAGCCCTCCGACCAGTCGCGGCAGGTCACGAGGTCGCCCCACCACTGGTGCGCGAGCTCGTGTGCGATCAGCATGTCGTACCCCTCGTCGAGGGAATCCTGGGGCATCTCGATCATGCGGTCGAAGAGGGTGGTCGCGCTCGTGTTCTCCATGCCGCCGTATGTGAAGTCGGGGACGAGCGTCTGCGCGTACTTGGGAAACGCGTAGGCATGTCCGAAGACGCGCGTGAAGTTCGCGATCATGCGCGGCGTCTTCCGGAACGCCGCGCGCCCGGCCTTCTCCTTGCCGCGGGGAACGTAATAGAAGAGGGGCGTCGACCCCGCGCGGTCGCGCAGCTCGGCGTACTTCCCCACGACGAGCGAGTGGAGGTAGGCGGGGTGCGTGGTGTCGAGGCGCCACTGCCACGTGACGGTGCCGGCCCGGCGGTTGATGCGGCGGCCGAGGAGGCGGCCGTTCCCCACGACGCGGTAGCCCGCGGGTGCGGTCACGATCTGCTCCGACGTGGCGCGGCTCTCGGTGCTCTCGATGCAGGGCATCCACCAGTGCGTGTCGTCGGCCTGCCCCTGCGTCCATCCGCCGAGCGTGCGATCGGGCTCGGCCTCGGTCGGTCCGACGAACGTGAACCCCTTCCGCGGATTCGTGGCGTACGCGATCTCGAACGTGGCGCGCTCCCCGACGCGGAGCGCCTTGGGAAGGGTCACACGGATCCGCTCTCCTTCCAGCGCGTAGGACAGCGCGCGCCGCCCCGCGCGTACGGAAGCGACCCGGAGCTCCGCGGCGTCGAGCACCGCCTCGCGCAGGTTCTCGCGGAGCGACTCGAGCGTGATCGCCACCTTCCCCCGGAGCTCGCGCTTCGGGAGGTCCACCTCGAGCGTGAGCTTGTAGTGCCGGACGTGGAACTCGAGGTCGCGGCGCGAGTGGTCGGGTCCGCTCCAGGGGGAACGGCCGCCGGGAGGAAACGGCTCGAACGGCGGGGTTTCCATGGCCGCGCGGCGGCCCAGGAAGACGGGATGGAACAGCGGATCACGCATCGGCATCGGGTCCCTCCACGTTGGCCCCGCATCGTCGCCGAGGGGGGGCAACCTGTCAAGCAAGCTGGGGTATCATCCGGGCATGGACTTCGCCGGAACCCTCCTCGCGATCGGGCGCGTCTTCCTGGACGCCACCGTCGAGATCCTCCCCTTCTTCCTGCTCGCGATCCTCATCGGAGCCTGGATCGAGGAGTACGTCTCGGAGCGGACGATCGCGCGGTTTCTGACGGGCGGGCGGCCGGCCACGATGCTGCTCGCCTCCACGACGGGCGCCGTGATCCCCCTCTGCACCTGCGGCATGGTGCCGCTGGCGGTGTCGCTGCGCCGGCGCGGGAGCGACCTCAAGCACACGTTCGCGTTCCTGACCGCGGGGGCGTCCGTGAGCGTCCCCGTACTCTTCCTGACCTGGAAGGTGCTGGGAGGCTGGTGGGCGCTCGTGCGGTTCGTGATCTCGGTGGTCTTCGGCCTCGCGGTGGGGTACGCCGCGATCCGAGGGCTCGCGAGCGTGGCCGCGCGCTCGGCGGGGACCCCGGAGGAGGATCCGGCGCACCATGGCCATACGCACGGCCCGGGCGGCGCCACGGCCATGCGGCCGTCCGGATCGGAGCCGGACTTCGAGATGGCCGAGATCCGGCCGAGCGGCCGCTCCCGGTTGTGGTCCGTGCTGCGCCGGTTCCGCGGCCAGCTCATGGAGTACGGACCGTGGGTGCTGGTCAGCCTCGTCGCCGCCGCGATCGTCGACGTGCTGGTGCCCTCGCACTGGATCCACGTCCTGTACGGCCAGCGCACGGGCGCGGGCACGCTGGTGGCCGCCCTGAGCGGCATCCCCTTCTACTTCTGCTCGGGAGCGGAGCTCCCGCTCGTCCGGGAGCTCCTGATCAAGGGAATGGGCCCGGGCGAAGCCGCGGCCATGCTCCTCTCGGTTCCGATCGTGAACGTGCTCACGTTCGGCGTGGTGTCGCGCTGGCTCGGCCCACGCGGCGCGTTCGTCTATCTGGCGCTCTGCGTCGTGTTCGCGGCGGCGCTGGGCGAGGCGACCGGATTCGCGTGGCGGGTGGCGGCGGGATGACCGCGCTCACTTCCTCGGCGGCTGACTCGGCCTGATCTCCACCCGGCTCGGGAGCGACCGCGTGGGATGCCGCAGCAGATCCATCACGATCTCCGCGATGTCCTCGGGCTGGATCTTCCAGGCCTGGGCGGGATCCGGCGGGCCGCCGCCGAACCAGGTGTTCACGCTCCCGGGCATCAGGTACGACACCTTGATGCCGTCGTAGCGCACCTCCTGCATCAAGGCCTCGCTGAAGCCGTTCAGGCCGAACTTGGACGTGTTGTAGGCGGCCGCCGTCGGAAAGGCGTTCTTCCCGGCCAGGCTCGAGATGTTCACGATATAGCCGCCGCCGCGCGCGCGCATCCGCGGGATCGCCGCGCGCGTGCAGAGGAAGACGCCCGTCAGGTTGGTCTCGATCACGGCATTCCATTCCTCGAGCGTGATCGCCTCGACGTTCTTGAAGAGCCCGATCCCCGCGTTGTTCACCAGGATATCGACGCCGCCCCACGCGGCATCGACCGCCTCGAACAGGGCGCGCACGTCGCCCTCGCGCCGCACGTCGCACGCGCGCCCCACCACGCGACCGCGCGCGCTCGACTCGAGCTGCTTCACCACGCGGTCGACTTCGCCGGCGCTTCGCGCCGAGATCGCCACCTTCGCCCCCCCGCCGAGGAGCGCTTGCGCGATTCCGAGGCCGATGCCCTTCGTGCTGCCGGTCACGATCGCTACCTTGTCCCGAACCGCGTCGCTCACGTCGCCTCCATTCCAGAGCCCTTTGGATCCATGCCCAGTCCCTCCCGAAGCGCCGCCTCGAGCGGGCCGAGATATCCCGTGAAGAAATGATCGGCGCCCGGGACGATGCGCGCCTCGACCGGCCCGAGCGCCCGGAGCCGCTCGACCAGCCGCTTCACCCCGTCGGGGCTGCCGTACTGGTCCCGCTCTCCCTGGATGATCAGCGTGGGCGCGGGAAGATGCGTCAGGTGATCGAACGAGCGGTCGTCCACGTTCCGATCGACGGGGACGCCGAGCAGGATCATCCGCTCGATGTTCGCGTCCCCGAGCGCCCACTTGGAACCCACCCACGAGCCGAACGAGAAGCCCGCGATCCAGAGGCGCTCGACCCCGGTCTCGCGGCGCGCGAAGGCGGCCGCCGCCGCGACGTCGCCCACTTCGCCGTCCCATCCCGAATAGTGCCCGGTGCTCGCGCCGACCCCACGGAAGTTGAAGCGCAACGTCGCGTGCCCCGCGTCGTGCAGCACGCGAAAGACCGTGTAGACCACCTTGCTGTGCATGGAGCCGCCGTGCGCCGGGTGGGGATGGCAGATCACACCGGGGGCGAGCCCGCGACCCGGATCGTCCCACAGCCCTTCGAGACGCCCCTCGGGCCCCTCGAAATGGACCGGCCTCACGAATCGCGACGTGGCGGACTTCACGGTCGAAAGTCTCTCCGGTATACTCGTGGGGCTCAAGTCGTAATTCCCCCCTTCGTGGAGGACCCCATTCCGTGGCGCTCCGGGCCGACACCGCTACGTTCTACGGACTCAACCGCTCCGACCTGGTCGACATCTACCGGTTGATGCTCCTCTCCCGCCGCCTGGACGACGAGGAGATCAAGCTCAAGAAGCAGAACCTGATCTACTTCCAGATCTCCGGCGCCGGGCACGAAGCGGTCCTCGTGGCGGCCGGGAAGGCGCTGCGCTCCGGCCACGACTGGTTCTATCCCTACTACCGCGACCGAGCCCTGATGCTCACGCTCGGCATGAAGCCGCTCGAGATGCTCTTCGAGGCGGTCGGAGCCGCCGCGGACCCCAATTCCGGCGGCCGGCAGATGCCCTGCCACTGGGGGCTCAAGCGCGCCAACGTGGTCTCGCAGTCGAGCCCCACCGGGACGCAGTTTCTCCAGGCGGTCGGGTGCGCGGAAGGCGGACGCCTCCTCGCCACGATCAACGAGCTCGCCGAGAAGCGCCCCTTCCACGAGGACGAGGTCGTCTACGTCTCGGCCGGCGACGGCACGACGAGCGAAGGGGAGTTCTGGGAGGCGATCAACTCCGCGGCCACGGCGCAGCTCCCGGTCCTCTTCCTGATCACCGACAACCAGTACGCGATCTCGGTCCCCGTCGAAGCGCAGACGCCCGGCGGCGACATCGGCCGCTGCATGAGCGCCGTGCCCGGGCTCCGCGTGATGCGCGTGGACGGCTGCGATCCGCTCGAGTCGTTCAAGGCGATCTCCGAGGCGGCACATCACCTCCGCGCCGGCCGCGGGCCGGTGCTCCTCCACGCGATGGTGATCCGCCCCTACGGCCACTCGATGTCGGACGACGAGGTCTCCTACAAGCCGACCGCCGAGCGCGAGGCCGAGGCGAAGCGCGATCCTGTGCACACCTACCCTGAATTCCTCGTGCGCGAGGGGCTCGCCACGCGCGAGCAGATCGAGAAGATCCAGAAGCAGGTCGACGCGGACATCGCCGAAGCCGAAGCCGCCGCGCTCGCCGCGCCCAAGCCCGAGGCCGGCTCGCTCTACGACCACCTCTACTCGCCGACGGTCGACCCCACGTCGGCCGCGTTCGCGACCGAGCCCAGCTTCGAGGGGCAGCCCGAGACCATGGTCACGCTCATCAACCGCTGCCTGAGGGACGAGATGGCGCGCGACGGGCGGATCGTCCTCTTCGGCGAGGACGTCGCCGACGCGACGCGCGAAGGCGCGCTCACGTCCGTCCCCGGGAAGGGCGGCGTCTTCAAGGTGACCTACGGGCTCCAGAAGCAGTTCGGGAAGCGGCGGGTCTTCAACTCGCCGCTCGCCGAGGCGAACATCGTCGGCCGGGCGGTCGGGATGGCGACGCGCGGGATCAAGCCGGTCGTGGAGATCCAGTTCTTCGACTACATCTGGCCCGCGATGATGCAGATCCGGAACGAGCTCGCCATGATGCGGTGGCGCTCGAACGGGGACTTCTCCTGCCCCGTCGTGGTGCGCGTCGCGATCGGCGGTTATCTCCAGGGCGGATCGATCTACCACAGCCAGAGCGGCGAGAGCATCTTCGCCCACATGCCGGGGCTCCGGATCGTCTATCCCGCGAGCGCCGTCGACGCGAACGGGCTCCTGCGCACGGCGATCCGCTGCGACGACCCGGTCCTCTTCCTCGAGCACAAGAACATCTATCGCCAGCCCTACGCGAAGGGACCCTACCCCGGACCGGACTACATGATTCCCTTCGGCAAGGCGCGCCTGGCGCGCGAGGGGAAGCACGTCTCGGTGATCACCTGGGGAGCGACGGTGAACCGCGCGCTCCTCGCCGCACAGCGCCTGGAGAACGAGGGGATCTCCGTCGAGGTCGTGGACCTCCGGACGCTCTTGCCGTTCGACCGCGATGCGATCGCGCGGAGCGTCACGAAGACGGCGCGCGCGCTCGTGCTCCACGAGGACGTGCTGACCGGCGGATTCGGCGGGGAGATCGCGGCGGTGATCGCGCAGGATCACTTCGACGCGCTGGACGCGCCGGTGCGGCGGATCGGCGCCGCCGACACGCCCGTCGGCTACGCCCCCGTGCTCGAGGACGCGATCCTGCCGCAGGTGGACGGGATCACCAGCGCCATCCGGGACCTCGCCCGGTACTAGCGCCGGCCGGGGCTCGGCGAACGCCGCGGGCGCAGCCTACTTCATCATCGACAAATAGACCCGCCAGGGACCGACGGCATCGCGATACTGCCGGCCCAGGGTCTGCGCGATCTGCCGCAGGTGGCCCATGTCGTGCGCGACCCAGGTGGCGAGGTGCTGGCGAAGCGTGACCGTCCCGAGCGCGGGATGGAGCCCGCGCCGGTCGAGATCCTCCGGCGTGAGGGCGAGCGCCCGGAGCGCGGCGACGTTCCCCGCGCGGAGCGACGCGAACTCCTCGAGCAGCGCGTCCATCGTCTTTCCGCGCGATTCCTCGAACATCGCCTCGCGGTCGAACGGCTGAAACGGCTCCGAGTCCCCTTTCTCGAGGATGTGCCGGGCGCGGGAGATCCAGTCCCCCTTCTCGCCGTGGATCAGGTGGCCCACCACGTCGAAGGCGCTCCAGGTGCCGGGCCCGTCGGTGGCGCGCACCCACTCCTCGGGGAGGCCGGCGAGCAGCGCCCGGAGCGCGGCCGGGGTCCGTTCGAGGATCGGCAGCGAGCGATCTGGCGTGTAGTCAAGGCCCATGCCGGGATTGTAGCGTAGGGCCGTCATGTCGACCTGCTTCTTCGCCTCGGACCTGCACGGCAAGCGGGCGCGCTACCAGAAACTCTTCGCCGCGATCGAGCGCGAGCGGCCCCGCGGCGTCTTTCTCGGCGGCGACCTCCTCCCCAACCTCGGTCTCGACCCCGGCGCCCCCGAGGCCGAGGGACCCGACTTCATCCACGACTTTCTCGCGCCGAATTTCCGCCGGCTCGCGAACGATCTCGGATCGTCGCGCCCCGACGTCTTCCTCATCCTCGGCAACGACGATCCGCGCTCCGAGGAGGAGGGGGTGCGCGAAGGCGCCGCCGAGGGGATCTGGCATTACGTCCACTGGGAGCGGCGCCCCTTCGAGGGCCTCGAGGTGATCGGCTACTCGTTCGTCCCGCCGACGCCGTTCCTCCTCAAGGACTGGGAGCGCTACGACGTGTCGCGGTACGTCGACCCCGGGTGCGTTTCACCGGAGGAGGGGTTCCACACGGCACCCGTCTCCGAGCGGGAGGCGCGCTTCTCCACGATCCAGGAGGATCTCGAGGTGCTCGCCGGCGACCAGGACCTCGGGAACGCGATCTTCCTGTTCCACGCGCCGCCCTATGACACGCCGCTCGACCGCGCCGGCCTCGACGGGACGATGGTCGACCACGTGCCGGTGGACGTGCACGTCGGGAGCATCGCGATCCGCCGGTTCATCGAGGCGCGCGAGCCGCGCGTCACCCTCCATGGACACATCCACGAGTCGGCGCGGATCACCGGAGCATGGCGGTGCCGGATCGGACGCACGCACGCGCTGAACGCGGCGCACGACGGGGAGGAGCTGGCGCTCGTCCGATTCGATCCCGATCGTCCGGGGGAGGCGGCCCGGAGCCTGATCTGATCGCGCCGGCCCGGGCGGGCAGGCGCCGCGCTCTGCCTCTTCAGGCCGCGGGCGGCGAATCCCGCAGCGTGAGCGGGCGCGCCGCGTCGGTCACGGCGCCGATCTTCACCGCGAACGACGACCGCCGCGCGATGTCCTCGTCGGTGATGTAATGCACGTCGAGGAGCCCGGCCGAGCGGTTCCCGGTGCGCAGGTAGTTCATCTCGGCGAGCGCGAGGCTCCATCCTTCGAACCACGTCTCGAGCGCGCGCGTCTGATCGGGCGTTCCCCCGATATGGACGATCAGGTCGATGTCGCTCGCCGGCCCCGCCGTCGCGTTCTTGGTGCTCCCGAGCACGTACATCGCCTTCACGCCGAAGCGCGCCTTGTCGAGACTCCCCGCGATCCGCTCGACGAAGCGGAGCCGCCAGCGCCAGTGGTGCTCCGCGGGCGCCTCGCCGCGCGCGCCGGCCTCGGCCGGCTCCATCGAGATCTCGCGCGGGGGCGCGAAGAAGCCGACCGCCTCGTCCTGGTCCGCGTTGAGCAGCACGCGGAGCACCTGCCCGCCGGTCGCCTGCGGGACGTCGATCACGCGCACGACCTCGGCGAGGCCGGCGTGCTCCGGCAGGAGCGTCGGCAGGATGTTCTCCGAGCGGAGCAGGAACTCCTCGTCGAAGTGCGTTCCCGAGTCGCCCGGGTAGAGCGGCAGGTAGCGGATCGAGGCCTCGACCAGGTCCTGGAAGAAGTGCGTGCCGAACGAGAGGTCGGGGAGGTAGTTCCCCTTCTGCCGCGCGATCTCCACGAGCAGGGCCGTGTTGTTGATGTCGGCGTAGGTCACGCTCACGCCGAGCTTGATGTCTCCGCGGCTCCCCCAGCGCCCCGGGCCCATGAGCGCGAACTGGCGCTTTGGAAGGATCCGGTTCAGCTTCCCCACCACGCGCCCGACCGCGCGCAGCTGCTCCATGTTCGCGAGCTCGTCGTAGCGGGTCGGGTCGACGTAGACCACGTGCGTGAGGTCGGGAAGGCGGCCGTTCGAGACGAAGCGGTGCGCCGCGAAGAGCAGCCGCTCGCGGGCGATGTCCTTCGGGATCGGCACGGGCTGCACGTCCCCCCCGGAGCTCTGGGGGCGGCACTGCACCAGATAGAGCGAGGTCCCGTCGGAGGCGAACTCGATGTCGACCGGAGTTCCCATCGCGCGCTCCAGGGTCTCGAGGAGGCTCTTGATCTGCTTCATGAAGGGGGTGCGCGCGGCGAGCCCCTCGAACGTGACCACCGGGCGCCCCTTCGCGACCTCGACGTGTGCGCCGACGGGCCGGCGCAGGTGCCCCTCCTCGAGCGTGGAGAAGATCTGGTTCGCGAGCGGGTACTCGCCGTTCCGGGCCTGGAGCAGCTCCTCGACCGCGACCGTCTCGAAGGCGCCGGTCTCGAGATCGATCACGTCGGCCTTCTTGGGCGAGTACCGGAGCACCTCGTCGGGGGTCACGTTCACGCGGAGCCCCGGCTGCCCCGGCGCCAGGAGCACCGGATAGTCGTCCTTCAAGCGGTCGACCGCGCGCGTGCCGAGCCCCGGAACCAGGCGGACCAGTCCGTCCTCGCGCCGGATCCGCGCCGACCATCGGAACTCGTTCCGGCTGAACGCAACGCCCGAGAAGGCCGGGAGGAACCAGTGTCCCACGGGCGTCCCGACCACCTCCTGGATCATGATCCCCATCTCCTCGTAGGCCTCGATCAGCCCGCGCTCGGCGCGGTACTCGATCGGGTCGGGACCGAACGTGGAGGCGTAGACCTCCGCGACGGCGTCGAGGAGCGAGGCGAGCCGCTCCTGCTTCGTCCCCTGGTTCGCGAGGAAGAGGCTCTTGTACTTCCCCGAGAACGCCGCGCCGAGCCGGTCCTCGAGGAGGCTCGAGCTCCGCACGATGATCGGCTTGTCGGTGAAGTCGTCGAGCACGAGCGAGAGGCCGCGCACGATCTCGGGCGGGAACGCCGAGTTCTTGAAGACCTGGACCAGGTGCGGATAGTCCTGACGCACCTGGTCGATGTCGGCGTACTTGTGGTTGTGGACTTCCTCGAGGTTGTTGTACTGGATGAAGTCGATCACGCCGTCCGACGTGATGTACCAGGTGCGCGGAATGCGGATCGCGCGGAGCGCGGGATCGTCCGCGCCTGCGCGATCGAGGATCCGTCCCGCGAGGAACAGTCCCGCGCTCTTCCCGCCCAGCTTTCCCCGCGCGCGCGCCGGCCCCACGACGTGCTGGACCAGGTCGTAGAAGTCGTCGATCTCCAGGTGGCGCTTCGCGACGTTGATGAACTCGAGCTGGTCGGTGAAGAAGTGCTCGATCAGGGAGACGCGCATCCCCTTCTGCGCGGCGACCGGGAGCTCGACCCCCTGCGGCCCGAGGTGATGGTAGCGGCGGATCACGTCGCCGATCTCCTCGAGCGTCGCCGCGCGGTCCCCGAGCGCGGTCACCATGAAGCGCGACTTGTCCTCCTTGATCCAGATCTGGAGCCACGCGATGATCTCGTCGTCGGTCATCACCCCCGACGCGATCCGGAACGCCTCCTCGATCCGCTCCCGGGCGGGGTCGCGCCCCACGCGCGCGAGCGGCTGGTTGTCCGCGCCCGCGTTCCCTCCCGGAGTCTCTTCGACGCTGATCTGATGCAGCACCTTGACGGCGGCGTCGACGCCGAGCCAGCCGAGGTGGTTGATCATCTTCCGCGCGATGCGCGCGAGCATGCTCTCGTCGGTGTGGCGGAGGAACTCGAGGATGACGCGCCAGGGCTCCGGCTCCTTCGCGTCGCGCGCGGAGTCGAGGTCCTCGAACGCGCGGCGGAGCTTCTGGTGCTCGACGTAGCGGCCGAGGCGCTCGGCGATCGCCCGCAACAGCGTCCCTTCCTCGGCGAGGAAGGAGCCGACGTCGGCCTTGGCGGTCTCCTCGTCGTAGTAGACCTGGATGCTTCCCGCCCGCACGCCGTCCACGAGGACCGGCTCCTCCTGCATCCACGGCGTGACGCGGAGGCCGGGGCTCTCCGCCGACGAGCCGGCGACGGTCGCGCGCGCGCGGCAGATGGCCGGGTACTGCCATGCGGCCGGGATCGCCGCGACGAGGCCCTGGAGCACCTGCGCGAGCGAGAGATCGCCCTGGCGGAGGAGCTCGTCCACGCGGTAGAGGCACTCGAGCTCCTTGGCGCGCTCCTGGAGCGCCCGGAGCGCCTCTTCCATGGGACGCGGCGTGGTGGTCATGCCGGGCTTCCCCCGGCCGGCGCCGTGGCGCCCCCGCGCCCCGGCCGCCGCACGACGCCGCGGCCGGTCCAGCCGTCCACGAGCACCGTCATCGGCGAGCGGAACCGGATATGCCGGACGTGCTCGGATTCGAAAGCCGGCGGCTGCGCGTCGAGGTACTCCCAGTCGAGCGCGTAGGGCCCCGTGTGGCGCACGGTGAAGTAGGCGATGCCGGCGCTCATCACGTTGTGGAAGAAGTGCGATCCCTGGCTCGGCTCGGGCTCGGCGCCCGGGAGCGAGGCCTCCACGATCACGCGCGCCCCCGAGATCTGGTCCCAGCGGACGGGGATTCCGAGCCAGGGATCGGAGCTCCCCCAGCGGCCGAAGCCGATGAGGAGATAGCCGCGCCCCGAGGAGATGAGGTCGCGGTTCACCCGCTCGATCTCGCGCGCGATCTCCACGGAGCGCGACCGATCGAAGCGGTCGCGCCGAACGAACACGATGTCCAGGAGGTCCTCGATCCGTCCGTTCCCGAGCACGGAGTCGGAGGCCGCGATCACCCCTTCGCCGCGAAGCGACTCGAGCGGCACGTCGACCGCCTCCGAGGCCACCTGGAGCGGACGCGCCTGGAGGAAGCCGACGCGGGCGGCCCCGGACTCCTCGATCGTCGCCGCGAACTCGATCTCCATCGCGCCGCTCCCCGTCGCCTCGGCCAGGTCGAGCATCGAGCGGATCACGTCGTTCAGCGGCGGCTCTCCATGGACCAGCATCGGCGCGAACGTGAGCACGCGCGCCCCGGTCGGGCCGGTGCCCGGCGTGAGCCGGTCGGACGCCGCGTCGTACGTCGAGGCGAGCGGTCGGAGCACTTCGTCCTCCTCCGCCTCGGCCAACCCGCCCCGCACGAGGTACTCGGTCTCGGCCACGGGATCGTACGCCGGAGGCGGGCCCATGTTCACCGACCAGAACCGCGTCTGCGTCGCCTGGAGGAGGTCGCGCGCGGAGGAGACCGGCGGGTTCGCCCGCGGGCGCGCGGGGGAATAGCTCCAGACCACCCCGCCGTCCACGATCGTCTTCCCGAGGCCGAGCGCGAGGCTCGCCGTTCCCTCGTCGGGAAGCGCCCCGCCCGCGGCGTAGAAGTTCCAGGAGCGCGCCACCCCCGAGACGTCCGGATAGAAGCGGTCGCCGTGCCGCCGTCCCACCACCTCCTGGATCACGACGGCCATCTTCTCCTCCGCGCGCTTCCCCGTCGCGGCGAGGTATTCGCGCGCGCCCGAGAAGAACGTGGAGGCGTAGACGAACTTGATCGCCTCGACGAGCCGGCGGAAGCGGCTCTCGGCGTCGAGCTGGTTGTTCGGAATCATCTTGGTCGCGTAGACGCCCGCGAAGGGGCGGTCCATCGCGTCCTCGAGGAGGCTCGAGGAGCGTACGGCGAGCGGCTGGTGCACCCGCTCGATGAGGCCGCGGAGGTCCCCCACGATGGAGGCGGGCATGCTCGCCTGCTGGAACGCCCGGGCGATCTCCTCGTCGGAGCCGCCCGAGCGCGCCACGCCGCGGAGCTCGTTCTCGTCCAGGAAGCGGTCGAAGACGTCGGTCCCGATCACCGTCAAGCGCGGGATCGTCACGTCGAACCCCGGGTGGCGCTCGGGCCGCCAGGCGGACGCGAGCATGCGCTTCACCCGCGCGAGCCCCTCCGCCTTGCCGCCGAGCGCCCCGGAGCCGATGAGCGTGAAGTCTTCGTGGGACTCGAAAAACCTCCGGTCGAATTCCGGAACGATCCGGGTCAGATCCAGCCTCGGTCCTTGCACGCCTGGGCCACCCGGTTGATCGCGATGACGTAGGCGGCGTCCCGCATGTAGAGCGAGCGCGTCCGCGCCAGGTCGCTCACCGCGTGATAGGCGGCGGTCATCTTGACGTCGAGCTTGCCGAGGACCTCGTCACGCTCCCAGTAGTAGTTCATGTTGCTCTGCACCTGTTCGAAATAGCTGCAGGTGACGCCGCCGGCGTTCGCGAGGAAGTCGGGGATGTTGAAGATCCCGCGCTCCTTGAGAATCCGGTCGGCCTCGGGCGTGGTCGGTCCGTTCGCTCCCTCGGCCACGATCCGCACCTTCTTCGAGATCTTCCCCACGTTGTCGGCGCGGATCTGGTTCTCGATCGCGGACGGGATCAGGATGTCGACCTCCTGCGTGAGCCAGTCGTCGCCCGGGAGCACCTCGTAGCCCTTCGCGCGCGCCTTCACCTTGTCGATGCCGCCGAACGAGTCGGTGATGGCGAGGAGCTCGTCGGGGTCGACGCCCGACATCTTGCGGAACGAGTACGAGGTCTGGTCTCCCTGGTCCCACGAGGAGACGCAGATCACCTTGCCGCCGAGCTGGCGGTAGAGGCGCACCGCGTACTGCGCCACGTTGCCGAACCCCTGCACGCTCGCCGTGGTCGCCTCGGGCTTCAGGTGCATCTCCTTCAGCGCCTCGCGGAGCGTGAAGATGACGCCGTAGCCGGTCGCCTCGGCGCGCCCGAGCGAGCCGCCCATCCCGACCGGCTTCCCGGTGATGAAGCCCGGGTAGTGGCCGCCATGGATCCATTCGTACTCGTCGAGCATCCAGAGCATGTGCTGCGCGCTCGTCATCACGTCGGGCGCCGGCACGTCGATGAGCGGGCCCACGTCGCGCGCGATCTGGCGCACCCATCCGCGGCAGATCTGCTCCTGCTCCCGCGCGCTCAGGTTGTGCGGGTCGCAGACGACCCCGCCTTTGCTCCCGCCGAGCGGGATGTCGACGACCGCGCACTTCCAGGTCATCCACATGGCGAGGGCGCGGACGGTATCGACCGTCTCCTGCGGGTGGAAACGGATCCCTCCCTTGCCCGGGCCCCGCGCGTCGTTGTGCTGGACGCGGAAGCCGCGGAACACCTTCATCGATCCGTCGTCCATGCGGACGGGGATGCTGAACTGGTATTCGCGGATCGGGTTGCGGAGAAGCTGGCGGGTCGCGGCGTCGAGACCGAGCGTCTCGGCCACGCCGTCGAACTGTGCTTGAGCCATTGCAAATGCGTTGTGCGGCACGGTCTTGGGCTTTTCCAAGACGGACTGGTCGGCCATGATTTCCTCCGAGTGCTGCGTCGTACGGCCGCGTGGCGGTCGCCCCGCGGTCTCACCCACATCCAAGGCTCGGCTTTGCGCCCGCCGGCGACAATGGTCCGGCGGTCCCATCACGAATGCGGCTCGGGATACCTCGCCCACGTTGGCGAGCCGGGGGGGTTGGTCGTACGAGGAGGAACGCACCTTTTGTGCCAGATACCCTCGCCCGCAGGCGAGGGAACTCCTGTGCTTTCAATTAGATGGGCGGCACCGTGGGTTCGGCCGCCATGGGAATGCGCGCCGACTGCCACCTTGTCAGCTTCGCAAGCCAGCCATGTCAGGGGAATGCAGTGCGGCGTCGCGGAATGTCAGGAAGAGACGACGATGCGGAGCAGTCCGTCCTCGCGAGCGATGCGCCCCTCTTCCTCGAGCTTCTCGAGATGGGCGCGAAGCGTCCTCGCCGCGACCTGCGGGTCGGCGGCCGGCGTGTCGTCGTAGGCCCGTTCCCGGAGGTCGTCCTCGCTCATCGGGCCCGCCTCGAGCGCGCGGAGGATCCGCCCCTCGCGAATCCGCCGGTGCTCGATGAGGGCGTCGAGCATGCGGGCGACGCCGCGATTGGGCGCCCCGTGCCCCGGGACGAGCGCGGTGATGCCAATCCGGCGCAGCCGCTCGAGCGTGGCGAGGTATTGGCGGAGGTTTCCGTCCGGGGGTGAGATCACGACCGACCCGAGCCCCGAGACCACGTCTCCCGCGATGAGCGTGCGCGACGTCTCCTCGAAGAAGGCGATGTGCGAGCGCGAGTGCCCCGGCGTCGCGAGGACGCAGAGCCGGCGCGGATGGCGTCCCGCGAGATCGATCCGGTCCCCTTCGGCGAGCACACGGTCGATCGGCACGCGCTCGGCGGTCTCCGCGTGCGCCCAGACCGGAACCGCGTAACGCGCGCGCACCGCCTCGACGCCGGCGTGGTGGTCCTTGTGGCGATGCGTGAGGAGGATCGCGACGACGCGCCCGCGCGGCCCCTCCGCCTCGTCCACCACGCGGTAGAGCGCCTCGAGCTCCTCCGGATCCGCGCTCCCGGGGTCGACGATCACGACGTCGCCGTCCCCGACGACGACCGCGTTCGTGTGGGTCGCGGGCGGGAGCGTCTCGGTCTTGAGCGGGATCATCGTGATCCCCGGACGCACGTGGACGTGGCGCGAGGGGATCCCGTTCGCCTCGGGGATCTCGTACAGGCGGCCGGGAAGGCCGTGCCCTCCGGCGGCGAGGCGCTCGATGACATGGAGCGTCGGCATGGCGAGCACGATGCGGTCCTCGTCCCACATGCGGAGCGCCGTCGCGGGCTCGATCCACGCGCCCGATTCGAGCTCGCCGGGCCAGACGTCGGGGGCGCTCGGCTCGGGGAGCTCGATCAGGAAGAAGTTGGTGTTGAACCGGGCGCGGCTGAAGTGCGGCGTGATCCAGCGCCCGCACGGGACGTAGCGCGCCGGATCGAAATGGAGTCCCCAGCGCCCCTCCACCGTTTCCCAGAAGGCGGCCTTGCCGTCGAGGACATCCCGGCGGTGGCGCCGCTGCTCCTCGATCTCGGGAACGGATCCCGAGAAGCCGACGAGCAGTCCCGTCTCCTCGAACGTCTCGCGCGCGGAACAGCGCGCCATGGTGCGCAGGTTCTCGTCCGGGTCTTCTCCCAGGGGGCCGTCCTCGCGGGAATAGCGCCCGCCCGGGAAGGAGTGGAAGCCGCCGAGGAAGGGATTCGCCTCGGAGCGGCGCACCCAGAGGAGCTTGAGGCCTCCGTCGCGGCAGATCAGGATGCTGCTCGCCGCGGGACGGAGGGGCGGCTCCGCCTGCGAAGGCGCACGCGACGGCGGGGGCGTCGGACCGGTCATTCGACGAGCACCAGGGGGAGCGCCTCGCGAAGGGCACGGATGTGCTCGGGCCCGGTGCCGCAGCAGCCGCCGATGACTTGCGCCCCGGTGCGGATCCACTCGCGAGCGAGCCCGGCGAAGCGCTCGGGCGTGACCGAGGGATCGAAGCTCCAGCGCCCCGAGGCGTCGACGGTCCCCGCGTTGGGATAGCAGCCGAACGGCAGGTCGGTGGTGCGGCTCGTCACGTCGAGGCAGGCGGCGACCTCGTCGAGGGGCGTGCAGTTGACGAGCACGGCCACCGGCTCGAGCGGAGCGACCGCACGAACGGCGTCGGCGAGCGCTTCGCCCGAGTAGAGGCGGGGCCCGCCGCGACAGACGAAGCTAACGGTGAACGGAAGCCCCGTGGCGCGAGCGGCGCGCGCGGCGGCCTCCGCTTCGTCGATCCGGTTCAGCGTCTCGAGCAGGAGGAGATCCACCCCCGCTCGTTTCAGCAGAAGAGCCTGGTCCGCGTGCTCGCGCTCCATGGCGTCCGCGGGCGGCGCGTCCTCGGGGTGATAGCAGTCCTCGAGCGGTCCCATCGAGCCGCCGATCCAGACCGACCGCCCCCCCGCTCCGCGCTCCCGAGCCTCCTTCGCGATCCGCACCGCGGCTTCGGTGAGGCGGCCGGCGTCTCCTGCGGGCCGGCCGGCCTTTTCCATCGTGCGCGGCGTGGTGCGGAACGTGTCGGTGGCGAGGATGTCGGAGCCGGCGCGCGCGTACTCCTCGTGCACCGAGCGGAGCGCGTCGGGCGCGTCGAGGAGCGCCTGCGCGCTCCAGAGCGGAAGGGGCGTGGCGACCCCGCGGCGTTCGAGCTCGGTGCCGAGCGCGCCGTCGAGGAGGATCAGCTCGCCCCGCTCGAGGCGCTGCTGGATCGGATGGGAACCCATGGGGGGACCGCGGGCCGGGGCGAGGCCCGGTCAGCCTCCGGCGAGCGCCTCGTCGGGCGGATTCAGGCCGTGGAACTGCATCAGCTCCTGGATCACGGCCCGGCGGCGCTTCAGGATCGAAGTCATCGAGGTGTAGCCGTACCGGAGGATCGCCTCGCGCTCCTGCACGCTCATCGTGTTGTGCAGGAAGAGGATCACTTCGCTGGACGAGGGCTCGATCCGGTACATCTTCACCTCCGGGAACTCCGCCTGGTAGCGGCGGATCTCTCCATCGAGACGCACCCTCGTTTCGATGCGCGAGGCCTGGTCGTGGATGAAGGACATTCCCTTTTCCTTGATCCGCGCGCACTTTCCGTCCCGCCGCGGGATGCAGACCGCCTCCTGGTCGTTCGAGATGTTCACGAGCGGATTGATGATCAGGACGGTGGAGGCGCCCGCCTTGATCGCCACGTCGAGGTGGGCGACCTTGCCGGTCGACCCGTCGATGTAGTCGCGCCCTTCCACCTTGAAGGGGCGGAAGAAGAGCGGGATCGCCGACGATGCCGCGACCGCGTGCGAGAGCGGGACCGTCTCGGCGTCGGCGCTGCTGAAGACGCGGCGCGTCCCGAGGTCGAGGTCGGTGGCCGGGATGTAGAGCTCGCGCTCGATGTCCGCGAACGAGTCGGTCTTGCCGTGCGCCTCGAGCACCTTGGCGAAGAAGCGCTGGTAGTTGTCGAGGGCGAAGAGACCCGCCGGGAGCCGCTCCTCGATGTAGTGCATGAACTCGAACGGGGAGGGGCGGAGCCGCGTCTGGAGGCAGCTCACGAAGTAGCCGGGCACGGAAAGCCCGATCTTGATCGCGGAGAAGAGGATCGCCCAGCGGTTCACGTCGTACATGTCGGCGCGGCGGAAATTGAGCGTGTCGTCCGAGTTGGTGAGGAGCGCCCAGTAGATCTTCCGGATCGGGACCCCTTTGGCGAGCAGGCCCGCCACGGTCGCCCCGGCGCTCACGCCGATGTAGATGTCGAAGCCGGAGCTGGAGAAGTCGAATCCCAGGAAGTCGTCGAGCGCGGCGAGGCAGCCGATCTCGTAGTAGGCGCCGGTCAATCCCCCGCCCGAGAGGCTGAGGGCAATCCGCTTCCGGCGGGAGCGGGCCGGGGTGCCGGGGTGCCGCCGGTCGGCGGGGACCCCGGCGGCGGCGCGCCGCTCCGCGGGAAGGCCGGAGGTCGAACGCCGCCACGCGGCCTGCGCATCCGCCGTCTTGGTCCGGTCGCTGGGTTCGGGAGCCGAGGGGTTGAGGATCATCGTCTCGTATCAGGATAGCGGAAGAGCGCGCTCATGATGCGATCCGAAATCCCGGGAAACGCGAGGTCGAGCCAGGCGAAGAAGCGGTTCGTGCCGGGGACGTAGAGATCGGGCGGATTCCGGCGCAGCGCGTGCAGGACGGCCGCCCCCACCTTCTCCGGCCGGAGCACGATTCCGCCGGGGCCGGTCCCCAGGGCCCGCGCACGGTCGGCGCGCTCGAGAAAGGGTGTTTCCACCGCGGCGGGGAGCAGGAGCGTCACGCGGACACCCCGCGGCTTAAGCTCCCGGCGCCACGACTCGGTGAGACCGGAGAGGGCGAACTTGGTCGCGCTGTAGTAGCCGTAATAGACCGGCGCGACGCGACCGGCCATGGACCCGACGTTCAGGATGGCCGACCCGGGCCGGGCGAGAAGGGCCGGAAGGGCCGCGCGCGTCATGCGGATCGTGCCGAGGAGGTTGAGCGAGACCATCTGATCGATCTCGTCGTCCGTGGCCTCGTCGACCGCGCGGAGGTAGCCGACCCCCGCGTTGTTGACGAGGGCATCGAGCGATCCGAACCGGCGGGTGGTCTCCTGGACACAGCGGACACAGTCTTCCGCGCGGGTGATGTCCCCCGCCACGGCGAACGCCTCCCCCCCGGACGCGGCCACCTCGGCGGCGAGCGCGGCGAGCGGGGCTTCGGTGCGGGCCACGAGCGCCACGCGGGCGCCCGCCGCCGCGAGGCGGAGCGTCGCGGCGCGTCCGATCCCGCCGCTCGCTCCGGTGAGGAGGACCGTCCTCCCCTTAAGTTCCACGCGCGTGCTTCATCCGTGTCGCCCGCTCCCGCTCCAATCGTCCCGATCCCTGCCTCCGCTCACGCTTCGCGCCGCCGGCTCCGCCGCGCGCCCGCGAGGGCCGGCTCGGCGGACGTCGCGACACCGCTCACGGGTTGGGGCGCATTCGCCGGGTCCAGGTACCGGACGAACCAGTCGCGCATGAGGTGCATCCGCGCCACGCGCCGGGACGGCGTCCCCTTGCGCGAGAGCCCGTGGCTCTCGCCCGGGAAGAGCACCATCTCCACCTCGCGCCGGAGCGCCTTCAGCGACTTGTAGAGCATCTCCGCCTCGGTCACGTCGCAGCGCTGGTCCATCAGGCTGTGCGTGATGAGGAGCGGCGTCCGGATGTTCTCGACGTAGGTGAGCGGCGACTGCTCGCGGAGGATCGCCGCGTCCTGCCACGGCTCGGCGCCGAACTCGGGCGTCGCGACCGGGCAGAGGTCGTCGCCGAGGAGGAGCGTCGGGATCGTGGTGACGCACCGCTGCGTGAGCGCCGCCTTGAAGCGCTCCGTGTGGCCGACCACCCAGTTCGTCATGTAGCCGCCGTAGGAGCCTCCCGTGACCCCGAGCCGCTCCACGTCGATGTCCGGCTTTTTGGCGAGGGCCGCGTCGACGACGAGCATCAGGTCGTCGTAGGCGGGAGCCGCCCAGTTCTGGACGATTGCCTTCGTGAACGCCTCGCCGTAGCCGTGCGAGCCCCGCGGGTTCGAGAAGAGGACGTAGAAGCCGGCGCTCGCGAACATCTGGAACTCGAGGAAGAAGCAGGCGCCGTACTGGACGCGCGGCCCGCCGTGGATCTCGAGGAGCATCGGGTGCTTCGCGCCCTTGGCCGCGGGCGGCGCGCCGTCGGGGCGGCTCGGCGGGATGAGCCACGCCTGCACGCGATGGCCCGCCGGCGCGTCGACCCAGAACTCCTCCGGCTCGGAGAGCGCCAGCGTCTCGAAGAGCGCACGGTTCGGCGTGACCACGTCGGTGAAGCGGCCGGTGCCGGGATGGAAGCGGGCGATCGTGCCGGCGTCGAGGTGGCCGCAGCGGATCACGACGAGCTCTTCGGCGTCGCGGCCGCGATGGGCCGTGAAGATCTGCACGCCGCCCTGCGTCAACCGCTCGGGCGCGCCGCCGCGAAGCGGGAGCCGGTAGAGATGCGTCGAGCCGAACTCGCTCCCCTCGAAGTAGAGGCTCATGCCGTCCCGCGACCAGACCGGCGCGTTCGACGCTTGGAAGTCGCGCAGGTCGGAGCCGACCATGTCGGCGGCGTAGCGGTCCCATCCGGCGGTGAGGTCGCGCGGCGGTCCGCCCGCGGCCGGAACGACCCAGATGTGGTAGTTCGGAACGCCCCACCAGTCGTCCGGCTGGTCGTGCCCCACGAAGGCGATGGTCTCGCCGTCGGGAGACCACGAGAGCCCCATCGCGATACCGGGCCCCGGCGTGAGGTTGCGCGGCTCTCCACCCGCCGCGGGGACGACGAAGATGTCGCTCACGACGTACGACGAATACTCCTCGTCGGGCTCGCGGTTTGCCGTGAAGGCGAGCTGCGTTCCGTCCGGCGACCAGACGGCCGGCCCGTGATCGAACTCGCCGGTGGTGATCGCGCGCACAGCGCCGGTCTCGAGATCGAGCACGTGCACGTGGGAGCGTGTGTGCGGGAGCCAGCCCGCGCCGTCCAGCTTGTAGATCATCCGCGTGATGTGCCGGAACGTCGGCTCGGGAAGATCCTTCTTCTCGGCCTTCGCCTCGCGGGCCTTCTTTTCGGGGACCGAACCCGGAAGATGCCCCGTCTCGGGCGGATCGTTCGAGCGGAAGACGAACGCGATCGACTTCCCATCCGGCGACCATTCGAGCGATGAGGGCTCGCCGTCGAGGTCGGTGAGCCGCTCCGCCTCGCCGCCGTCGAGCGGCATGCGGTAGATCTGCGGCCGCTTGTCGCGGCGCGTCGAGACGAACGCGATCGACGTTCCGTCGGGGCTCCAGATGGCGCCGAAGTTCTTGTGCTCCCCTTGCGTGAGGCGGCGCGGCGCGCCGCCGCCCAGGGGAACGAGCCAGAGGTGCGACTGGTACTCGTCCTTCTCCTTGTCGACGGTCTTGATCTCGTAGACGGCGCGCGTCCCGTCGGGCGAGGGGGCCACGGCGTCGAGGAACTGGATCTCGAAGAGGACTTCGGGCGTTACGGGGCGCTTCGGCATATGCACTCCTATTTCGACGCGGTCTGGAAGCGGTGGAGCTGCTCGGTCAGGTAGTTGTTCCCCGGCTCGATCGTGAGCGCGCGCGACTCGACCTCCATGGCCTTGTCGGCGTGTCCCATCCGGAAATGGACCTCGGCCAGGGTGTCGAGGATCCCGGTGTTCTTCGGCTCGAGCTCGACGGCCCGCTCGGCGGCCCGGAGCGCGTCGTCGAGATAGATGTCGTTCGTGGCGCACGTCCACGCGAGCCCGTTCAGGTTGGAGGCGTCGTTCTCCCCCCGCTCGAGCGCCCGATGGAGCGCCTCCCCCACGCGCTCGCGTTCCACGCGCGCGAGGTCCTTCTTCCCCTTCTTGTCGTACATCCCGGCGAAGCGGAGGTGCGCCTCGGCGAGCCGCTGCGCCTCGAGGATGCCGAAGACCCGGACCAGCTCCTTGATCGGCTCCTTCGAGTCCTCGACGCGCAGGTCGACGTAGCGCTCGCGGTACTCGGGATAGTCGTCGCTCGGACGCACGACGAGAATCGCGGCCGACTGCTGGCCGCGCTTGTCGCCTCCCGCGGCCTGCCCCGCTTCGAGCGCGGCGAGGAGACGCTGCGCCAGCTCACCCTTGGTCGTGAGGTAGGCGCGCTCCATGTCGGCGACGACCGCCTCGCCGGCGAGGATGTTCCCCTGGATGGAGTACCCGGGGCCCGTGCGGCTCCCCGCCCACGGGTTGCAGTCCTTTCCCGTCCAGGAGGCGCTCCGTCCCCTCGCGTCGACGATCCCGAGCTGGCGGTGCGCCGATCCCGAATCGGCGTCGATGAGCGCGCGCAGCACCGTCTGCGCCGATTTCTTTCCCCCGCGAAGCATGGCGAGCCCCTGCGGTCCGAACGACTCGTTCGTGGTGGCCTGGGTCGCGATGGCGCCCACTCCCGCCTCGGCCCACGGGACCGCCATCCCCACGCTGAAGGCGCGCGACTGCACCGCCACGCCGAGCTCCTGCGTGGTGGAGTCGTAGGCCACGATGGAGAAGGTGGCGTAAGCGGAGGGCGTGAGCCCGACGAGGCACAGGGCGGCGATGACGAGCCCCAGGCGACCCCTCACTTCTCATCCCCCTTGAACCGCACAATCTGGTCCTTCAAATACTGGCTCTTCGAATCGATCCGCGCCGCCTGCGTCTCCACCTCGATCGCCTTGTCGCGATGTCCCAGCCGGAAATGCGCCTCGGCGAGCGTGTCGAGGATGTCGACGTTTCGCGGCTCGACGTCCACCGCCCGCTGCGCGGCTTTGACGGCGTCCTCGAGGAAGATCCCGTTCGAGGCGCACGCCCACGCGAGCCCGTTCAGGATCGAGGCGTCGCGCTCGCCGCGCGCGAGGGCGCGCTGGAGCGTTTCGCCGACCCGGTCCCGCTCCATCCTCGCCAGCTCCGGCTTTCCCTCCTTCTCGAACTGTGCGGCATAGAGCAGATGAGCGTTCGCGAGATGGAAACCCTGGTCGATCTGCCAGACGCGGCGGAGCTCCTTGATCGGCGTCTTGCTGTCCTCGACGCGGAGGTCGATGTAGCGCTCGCGCAGCTCCGGGTGATCCGGGCTCGGCCGCACGACGATGATCGCGGCCGACTGCTGTCCCCGCTTGTCGCCGCCCGCGGCCTGCGCCGCCTCGAGCGCCGCGATCATCCGCTCGGCGAGCTCGCCTTTCGTCTCGCGGAACGCGCGCGCCATCCCCTGCACGACCGCGGGCCCCGCGAGAATGTTCCCCTGGCAGGAGAACGCGGGGCCGGTCTCACCGCCCGCCCAGTCCATGCAGCGCTTCCCGGTCCACGTGGCCGAGCGGCCGCTCGCGTCGACGATCCCGAACTGGCGGCCGTCCCAGCCCGAGTCCGCGGCAGCCAGGGCGCGCACGACCTCGGGGGCCGACATCCCCGAGCGAAGGAGCGCGAGCGCCTGCGGTCCGAGGGATGGGTTCACGTTGGCCTGGGTCGCGACGGCGCCGACGCCGGCCTCGGCCCACGGCACCGTGGTCCCCACGCTGAAGTACTTGGACTGCACGGCCACCCCGAGCTCCTGGGTGACGGTGTCGCAGGCGACGATGGAGAACGTGCCGGTCACGACGCGGGCGTCGACCGAAGCGGGTCCGGCGGCGAACGCGGCGAGCGCAGCGGCGAGCGCGAGAGCGAGCGGGGCGACCCGGCGGCGGGCGCCCGCGAGATGGAGCATCATCGGGAATCCCCCCTGAAGCGGACAGCGCGGCGATGGAGTGTGCCGAAGGTATCAGAATGGCGGGTCGGAGGCTACGGGGCGCCCTCACGCTGTTTCGCCCTCCGGGCGAGGAGGAGATCGACCGAGAACCGGTCGGATTCATGCGGCATGACCAGGACGAACATCAGGAGGGCCAGGCGCGGGATCACGGCGAGGGAACGACGGCGATTCCCCACGGCCCTTCTCCGACCCGGATCCGCCCCACCTCCCGCCCCGCCTGCGTATCGATCACCGAGACGTCGTTCGAGGGACCGTTCGCGACGTAGAGATACCGCCCGTTCGGCGACAACCCGATCCCCCATGGCCTCGCGCCCACCTTCACGTTCGCGCGGAGCCGGAGCGAGGGGACGTCGAGGATCGAGACTGTGCCCGCGCGGCCGTTGCTCACGTAGAGGGTCTTCCCGTCGCGCGCCATGGCCGTGCCCATCGGGCGCGATCCGGATGGGAGCGCGATGATCCCCGCGGGCTGGCGGTGCGGCACGTCGATCGTGCTGAGCGTGCCGTGCGACTCGGCGGGGACGTAGGCGCGCGAGCCGTCGGGAAGGAAGGCGACGGAACGAGGGCGGCCGGGGACCATCACGCGGCCGAGGGGGATTCCGGTCGGGTCGAGGAAGAAGACCTCTCCCTGCGCTTCGCAGGTGACCATGACCGGCTGCCCGCCCGGGGCGATCCCCACGCCTTCGGGCTCCTCGCCCATCGGGATGACCCGCGCGATCGAGCCGTCACGGGTTCGGACCAGGCTCAAGGCCGCCGCGTCCTCGTTGGCGATGTAGAGGGTCGAGCCGTCGGGCGAGATCGCGAACTGCTCGGGATCGATGCCGCCCTTGATGACGCGCGCGAGGCGGAGGGCGCGAAGGTCGACGACGCCGATGCCGTCGGCGGATCGGTCGGCCGGCGGCAGGGAGTCCGCCGGCGGCCCCGACCCGGGAGGGCCTGCGATGGGCGACCCGCTCAGCGCCACGTAGAGCGTGCTCCCGTCGGGGCTCGCGTGGATGCCGCGGGGACGCTTTCCGAGCGGGATCGTGGCGATCACCGCGCGCGTGGCGCCGTCGATCACGCTCACGGTGCCCGACTTCTCGTTGCTCACGCAGATCCAGTGCCCCGGTTCGCGGGCACACGAGGCGAGCGTCGCCGCGACGAGGCAAACGAGGAGCCCGAGCGCGCGGACGCGCGGGGGCGTGCGCCCGTCGGAGGACGGACGCGCGGAGGGATCGGGATCTCGGGCCGGGATCCGGCTTCGGCTCATTGGAGCGTGTAGAGGTAGCTCGCGATGTCGCGGGCGTCGCGCTCGGTGACCCCCATGAACGGCATGGCCGTGAGCGAGTCGACGGCGGGCGGGTTCCGGATCCAGCGTACCATGTTGTCCGGCTGGTTCACGAGCACGCCCGCGATGTAGGTGCGGGTCGCGATCCCCGCGAGCGGCGGGCCGACGATCGTATGCGTCCCCTCGACGCCGGGGATGGTGTGGCAGGAGACGCAGCCGTACTGGTGGATCAGCGCGCGGCCCCGCCCGGGGTCGCCTCCCGTCGCCATCGCGGCCATGCGCTCCGCCTTGGCCTGGCGCCCGCATCCGGCGAGCAGGGCGCAGGCGCCGAGCGCGGCCGCGACCGCGAGAAGCCGGATCGCGAACCCCCATCCGCGGCTCATGGCTTCCCGGCCCCCGCGAAGCCGACTCCGCGTTCGCGCGACTGGGCGGTCTTCCCCGACAGACGAATCCAGCGCGCGAACAGCCCGAGCGCGACCACGAGGTAGAGCGAGCAGGCGGGCACCCACATGATGAGACCTCCGAGCTGCTGGTCGTCGACGGCCGAGATGCCCCAGTACCGTGTCGTCGCCGCGTACGCCGGGTACCACGTCGTCTCGGAGAACGTGAGGAGAGCGCCGAGAAGGCCGCTGTACATCGCCGTCGTGAAGAGGTAGAGCACCGCCGCGCCGTAGGCCATCGCGCGGCCGCGCCCCTGGAGAAGCGCCCACCAGAAGAGGAGCGCCGCGCCGAGGAAGGAGAGGTGCTGCAGCGCGTGGACGCTCTCGCTCTCGAGCGCCGCCTGGAAGAGCGCGGGGGCGTGCCAGCTCCAGAGCACGGTGAAGTGGACGGCCCAGGCGAGCATCGGGTTCCGGAGCGCGGCGTGAAGGCGAGTCCAGAGGCGCCCATGGCTCCATCCCGCGAGAGCGCGGGTCCAGGAGCGCGGGAGCGCCCGGAGGGTCGGTGCGAGCGGGCTTCCAAGGACGAGGAGCGGCGCCGCGACGAGCATCAGGAGCTCGTGCTGGGTCATGTGCGCCGAAAAGAGCGCCTCCCCCCATGGATGCAGCGGGGAGACCAGCGCGACCGCAAGCGTGAGCCAACCTCCGGCGAAGCAGGCGACCTCCCGCGCGCGCACGCCCCGGCGAAGCCCGCGCCCTCCCCGGACGCCGCGGGCGTAGAGCGCGCCGGCGAGCAGGAGCGGGATCACGACGCCAGGGTCGAATTCCCACGCGCGCGCGAGCTCGGTGAAGTTGCGCGGGGCCAGCGCCAGGACGAGGATGGCGGCGCCGCGCATGGTCAGGCCGGGCACGGCGAAAGGAGGAAGACGGCATACCAGCTACAGAGCACGACGATGGCGAACAACGCCCCGGTCATGACTCCGAGCAGGGACATCAGCCGGCGCGCGTCCGGGCTCGCCTGGCCGGGCTCCGCGAGGGAGCGGAGGTTCACCGACGAGACCCACGCTCCCAGACCGGCCGCAACGAGGCAGAGGATCGAGACCACGTGCAGCCACGCGAAACCGACCCGGTCGCAGCTCCAGACCGCGAGCGTGTAGACCAGGGGAAGCTGGACCGCCCAGGCGACCGGTCCGGCGAGGAGCCCGAACCAGAGACTCCGGAGGTTCGGCCGGCCCGTGTCGCGGCGTTGCGAATCGTTCCTCATGGCATCAGCCTCGGCGACCAGAAGACGACCGCGTAGATCACGATCCAGGCCGCGACCGTCCAGTACCAGAACCCCGCGACCAGCGTGAGGTCCTCGGCCAGCTTTTCCTTGAGTCCCATCCGCCCGATCCAGACGGCGAGCAGCGCCAACTCGCCGAGCGAGAACAACAGGTATACGAAGTGGAGGACGAGGAGCGACCAGACCACCGAAGCGTAGGCGTTGTCGTTCCAGTCGAAGTAGAGCGACCGGAATCCGAACCAGCGCAGCACCAGGGAGACCGCGACCAGGATCGCGATCACGACGAGCCCGCGCGTCATCGTCCCCCGGATTCGCTCCCCCTCGACGCGGGAGTCCCGCTCCCAGCGCTCGTGCTCGCTCGGCGGATGGCTCTGCGGCGCGAGCCGGGCAAAGCGCCGCGCCGCGCGGTCGAGGCGGACCATCAGCCAGCAGCTCCCAACCATGACGACCGTGTTGATCGTCTCGAGGAGGAGCTTTGGAGCCGGGTGGAGCACCGAGTGGATCGAGTCCACGTACGGCGGCGGCCACAGGTGGAAGTTCTTCCGGAGGTAGAAGTAGCTCATCAGGAGCAGCGAGAGGATCGTCGTCTCCACGGCCATCGCCATGACGTTCCCCCACCAGAGCGGCGTCTCGTCGTCGAGCGAGGAGGACGGGAGGTTCGAAACGTCGAGCGTCTGCGGCGGCATCGCGTCTCCTCTCAGCGAAACGTCCCGGACACCCCGGCTTCGCGCTGGGGCCCCTTGGGAAGGACGAGCGGCTCGGGGCCGTGGCTCGGCCAGAACCAGAGCGCGAGCGCGACCCCGACGAGGGGAATCCCGATGAGATAGGCATGAGGCCGGAAGATCATGCCGATCTGCGTGAGCGCGGCGAGCACGGCCGTCACGAAGGGCCACGGCGATTCCCCGGCGAGGTGCAGCCGGTGATGGGGCGTCGCGTCGTGCGCGGTCGTGATCAGCACCTCGCGCGCCTCGGTGCTGAGGCCGGTGACGACGGGCGTGTCCTCCGGATCGGTCCAGACCGGATCGCGGCTCCGCACCGTGGGCGGGTTCCGGAAGTTGTAGCGCGGGGGCGGCGACTCGGTCGCCCACTCGAGCGTATCCGACCCCCACGGGTTCTCGCCCGCCAGCTCGCCGTTTCGAAGACTCCAGCGGAGGTTCAGGAAGTAGAGGAGGAATCCGACCGCGAGCGTGACCGCGCCGACCGTGGAGAGCAGGTTGAGCGGCCCCCACCCGGTTTCGGGCAGATAGGTGTAGACCCGCCGCGTCATCCCCATGAGCCCCAGGATGTGCATGGGGAAGAAGGCCACGTTGAACCCGACGAAGAGGAGGACGAAGGCGACCAGGCCGAGCCGCTCGTTCGGCATCCGGCCGGTCCACTTCGGGAACCAGAAGAGAAGGGCGCCGAGCAGCGGGAAGACCGCGCCGCCGATCAGCACGTAGTGGAGGTGCGCCACCACGAAGAAGGTGTCGTGCACCTGCGTGTCGATCGACACCGAGCCGAGCATCACGCCGGTGAGGCCGCCGATCACGAACACCGCGAAGAAGGACAGGACGTAGAGCATCGGTCCGCGGAGCCGCACGCGCCCGGTCGCGATCGTGGCGAGCCAGCAGAAGACGTTGATCGCGCTCGGGATCGTGATCATGAGGCTCGCCGCCGTGAAGAGCCCCTGCCCCAGCTCGGGGAGCGGCGTCGCGAACATGTGGTGCGCCCAGACGCCGAACCCCAGGAAGCCGGTCGCGAGGTTCGACAGCACGAGCGCCGGATAGCCGAAGACCGGCCGCCGCGTGAAGGCGGGGAGCATGGCCGAGATGAACCCGTTCGCGGGGAGGAAGATGATGTAGACCTCGGGGTGGCCGAAGAACCAGAACATGTGCTGCCAGAGGAGCGGATCGCCTCCTTCGGCCGGGTTGAAGAACTGCGTCGTGACGTGGGTCGCGCGGTCGAAGCCCAGCAGCGTGGTCGCGAGCTGGATCGAGGGCATGGCGAACAGGATCATGAACACCGTCACGACCTGCGCCCAGACGAAGAGCGGGATCCGGTCGAGCGACATGCCGGGCGCGCGCTGCTTGAAGACCGTGGTGATGATCTCGACCGCCCCGACGATCGAGGAGACCTCGACGAGCGTGATCATCTGAGCCCAGAGATCGACGCGATGGCCGGGTCCGAACGCCGGACCGGAGAGCGGCACGTAGGCGAACCAGCCGACGTCCGGCGCCATGTTGAAGACGAGTCCCGAGAAGATGATCAGACCGGCGAACGCGAAGGTCCAGTAGCCGAAGTTGAGGAGCCGCGGGAAGGTGACGTTCCGCGTGCCGACCATGAGCGGCACCAGGTAGAGCGCCATCCCCTCCATCACCGGCACGGCGAAGAAGAACATCATCCCGGTGCCGTGCATCGTGAAGAACTGGTTGTAGCGGTCGGGCCCGAGGAAGTTGTTCTCCGGGCGCGCGAGCTGGAGACGCATCAGCGCGGCGAGGATCCCCGACAGAGCGAAGAAGAAGAACGCGGTCCCGATGAAGCGGAGCCCGATCTCCTTGTGGTCCGTGGAGACGACCCATCCCCAGAAGCCGCGCGGCCGGTCCCACGTGCGCTCCAGCGCGTCGATCTCGGCGAACTCACGGTCGCGACTGCGACCGGGCCGCGCCCGCACGGCCCGGGTCATCGGAGGCTCTCCAGGTAGGAGAGAAGAGCGCGGAGGTCGCGCGGCGGGAGCGCGTTCATCGGCATGAGCACGCCCGGACGGATCCGCTGCGGGTCGGAGATCCACCCCGCGAGGTGCGCCGGGGTGTTCGGGAGAAAGCCCGAGGCGATCCACGTGCGGCTCGCGACGTGGGTGAGGTCGGGACCGACGTGGCTCCCGGCCGGCGTCCCCTGGATCGAGTGGCACATGACGCAGGTCGTGCCGAGGAAGACCGCCTGGCCCCGCTTCTGGTCGGCGGTCACGGGGGCCGCGGCCTGCTGCCGCTGGCCCTGAAGCCACCTCTGGAACTGCGCGGGCGTCTCGACCACGACGACGAAGCGCATGGAGGCGTGCTGATAGCCGCAGAACTCGGCGCACTGGCCGGTGTAGGTGCCCGGCCGGTCGGCGCGGACGTAGAGCTGCGTGAGCCGCCCCGGGAAGAGATCCTTCTTCCCGGTGAGGTTGGGCGCCCAGAAGCTGTGGATCACGTCGGCGGAGCGCAGCACGAACTTGACGACGCGGCCCGCGGGGAGATGGATCTCCGTCGCCGTGGTCACCAGGTTGGCCGGGACGGGATCCTGGTACTGGAACTCCCACCACCACTGGTGCCCGGTGACGCGGATCTCCAAGGGGTCGGCCGGATCGAGCGACCGGAGCGCGCGCCGCGTCGTGAAGTCCCCCACCAGCATGATCAGGAGGAGGACGACCGTGACGCCCAGCGCCCCGGCCACCATGCGGATGAGCGCGCGCTCGCGCGCGGGCGCCTGGTCGGGAGCGGCCGGCTCCGGCGCGTTTCGCCGCCGAACGACCGCCACGATCATGACCGCGACCACGATGAGATAGACGGCGAGGCAGATGAAGAAGAAGAGCCACCAGAGGTGCTCGATGCGCAGGGCCTGGATCCCGGCGGGATCGAGCGCCGATTGGGGTCCGGGGAGCGCTCGGATCATGGCCGGCCCGCCCTCCAGACGGTGCCGGTGTCGCCGGGGAGCGCGCTGTCGGAAGGCGCCATGGGTGCGACGGTGAGCCGCGCGCGCATCCGCATCGAGATGGGCGGCGGGCGCACCTCCATGTGGTCGCTCCGGCCGCTCGAGACGTCGGGCGACGTGAGGCCGCTCAGGCTCCTCACGTAGGCGACCAGCTCCCAGATCTGATACGCCGGAATGCGCCCGGCGAACGACGGCATCCCGTTCTGGCGCCCCTGCACGATCGTGTCGAAGATCTGCTGCGGCTGGTGCCCGTAGAACCAGCGACTGTCCATGAGATTCGCGCCCATGCCGCCGCCTCCGTCGGAGTGGCAGCCTCCGCAGTTGAAGGCCAGGAAGAGCTGC
The DNA here is from genome assembly GCA_050257045.1 of Bacteroidota bacterium. Lineage (GTDB taxonomy): Bacteria > Eisenbacteria > RBG-16-71-46 > SZUA-252 > SZUA-252 > DASQJL01. The sequence goes on from JBLMWD010000040.1 coordinate 45,394, forward strand.
TGCCCGTCGGCCACGGCCTGCGCGGTCTCCTGGTACTGGCCGGGACGCACGCCGCTCGCCACGCGCAGGCTCTCGGGAGCGGGGCCGGCGTGGAGCGCGCCGCCTTGCGGGCCGACCACCATCGCGGCCGCGGACGACGACGTGGGACGGAACTGGCGCGCCTCGCGCTGGCAGGAGACGAGGCACAGCGTGCAGGCGGCGAGCAGCGCGGCGACGCGGCCCGCGCTCACGGCGCGCGCTCCTTCGCGGCGCTCGCGTCCGTGGCGGAGGCGGGCCTCGGAGAATCCAGGCGCGGAACCCCGTACCGGTCCAGGATGCGCGCGATCGCGTGCGACTCCTTGCGGAGCACCCCGTCGATCGAATCGCGGAGGGCCGCGTTCCCCTTCCGCACGGCCATCGAGATGTCGAACGCAAAGGGGATTCCAGCGTCCTCCCGCTCCGGGACGATCGGCCGCACGTCGAGCGCGACCGGCGAGCGCTTCGCGTAGTCGCCGGCGAGCGGCCCCCACACGGCCGCGACGTCGATGTCGCCCCGCGCCACCGCGTCGAGGATGCGCGCGGGGGGCGAGGGCTCCCGGTAATCGCCGTAGACGGTGTACCCGACCACGTTCGCGGCGAGGCCGCGCCGCGCGAGGGCGAGCGCGGGCGGCGGGTTCGTGCCGTCGCCGCCCACGAGCGGCACGCCGATCCGCAGGCCGCGGAGCGCGGGATCGTCGAGGGAGCGGATCCGGAGCTTCCGGTCCCGCCGCGAGACGAGCACGTACGATGACCGATAGTACGGTCCCGTCGTGAGCGCCTTGTCGAAGCCGGCAGGAGCGGCGAGAACGAGATCGGCGTCCCCCGACGAGAGGGTCTCGCGGAAGAAGCCGCGGCGCTGCGCGCGCCAGACGTACCGGACCTCCATGCCGAGATCGCGCGCGAGGAGATCCGCGATCCGGTTCTCGAAGCCCCGCCGCAGGCTGTCGGTAAACGGGTAGTTGTTGGGGTCGGCCGCGACGCGGAGGACGCGCCGCGGAGCCCCGGCGCTCGAGTCGTGCGCGCCGAGGAGCACGATCGCGGCGGCCGCCGCCGGTAGGAGTGCGGCGACGACCGCGGCCGCGACCGCGCGTGCCCGACGCGCGGCGAGCGGGAGCGGCGCGCGCGGCCGAGGCGCGGGCGCCTGGAGCTCAGGGAAGCGCGAAGACATAGAGCTTGTCTCCCGGCGGGGATGCCTTCGGCAGGTCGGTCATGGCGTTCACGAACCCGAGCGCCGCGCCGCGGTCGCGCGGATCGATCTGGGCCGAGACGATGGCGCCCGCCCAGCCGCCCACGCCGGAGATCACCGCGACGTATTGCTTCCCGTCGGGGCCGATGTAGGTGACCGGCTGGCCGATCACCCCGGATTCGGTCTTGAATCGCCAGAGGAGCTTCCCCGTGCGCGCGTCGACCGCCTTGAACCAGCCGTCCATCGTCCCGTAGAACGCGACGTCCCCCCCGGTGACGACCGTGCCGGACCAGCAGGGGAAGCGCTCCTTGATCTCCCAGACCGGGCGCGCGCGGATCGGATCCCAGGCGGTGAACTCGCCGCGGCTTCCATCACCCGGGCGCACGGGGTCGGGGTACATCTTCTCGTTCACGCCGACGTACGGCGTCCCCTCGATGTAGTTCGCGTCGACTCCCTCGTAATCCATCGAGAGCGTCTGGTGCGGGATGTAGAAGAGGCCGGTGCGCGGGGAGTACGCGGTCGGCTGCCAGTCCTTCCCGCCGGGCGAGGCGGGCGCGATGTCACGGACCACCTCGCCCGTGTGCGGCTCCTTCTCCTGGTTCGGCCGCATGCGCCCCGATTTCAGGTCCACGCCCTTGTACGCGGTGACGCGCACGAAGGGCGTGGCCGACAGGACCTGGCCGGTCGCGCGGTCGAGGAGGTAGACGTATCCGGTGCGCTGCGCCGTGAGCAGGACCTTCCGCGTCGCTCCGCCGATCGGGAGATCGAGGACCAGGTTCTCGTTGATGCCGTCGTGGTCGAAGAGGTCGTGCGGACTCCACTGGTAGAACCAGCGCGCCTCGCCGGTATCCGGGTCGCGGGCGAAGACGCCGCAGGTCCATTTGTTGTCGCCGGGGCGAAGCTCGGGATTCCAGACGCCGGGATTTCCGGTGCCGTGATAGATGAGGTTCAGCTCGGGATCGTAGGAGACCCAGCCCCAGACGTTCCCGCCGCCGATCTTCCATCCCCCCGGCGGCCACGTCTGGACGCCGAGGTCTTTGCCGCGCTCGGACGGATAGAACGCGCGGAAGCGCGGGCCGATCTTCACGTCGGCGTCGGGACCGGTGCTGTAGGCGGTCCAGAGGAGGCGCCCCGTCGAGACGTCGAGCGCCTTGATCCAGCCGCGCACGCCCATCTCGCCCCCGCTGTTCCCGACGAAGACCTTTCCGCGCGCGACGAGCGGAGACATGGTGACCGTCTCGCCGATCTGGATGTCCGCCACGCGCGTCTTCCAGACCTCGCGGCCGCTCGCCGCGTCGACCGCGATTGTCTGGCCGTCCAGCGTGTTGATGATGACCTTGCCGTCGGAGTAGACCGCGCCCCGGTTCACGACGTCGCAGCAGGCGACCCCCTGCGCGGCCGGGATCGTCTTCGGGATGTACTTCCACTTGAGGACGGCCGGCGTCCCAGCCTTTGTGAGGTCGAGGGCGTACAGGATGTTCGGATAGGGCGTGACGACGTACATGGTGGTCCCGACCACGATCGGGGCCGCCTCCTGCCCCTTCTTCACGCCGGTGGCGAACGTCCAGGCGAGCTTCAGTTGTCCGGCGTTCGAGCGGTTGATCTGGGCGAGCCCGCTGAAGCGGGTGTTCTGCCAGTTCTTCGCGGCCATCGGCCACTGGCCGTCGGCGGTGGCGGCTCGACCGCCCGACGGGGTCGAACGCGAGGGCGTCCGGGTGGGCGCCGGGCGGGCCGCGTGGGACGTTCTCGCCACCGGCGCATGGCGCGCCGGTCGGGCGGGTCTCGCGGCGTATGCCGGGGGCGGAATGATGAGCCACGCGAGCGCGAGACAGCCCGCTGCAACCGGAACTCGGACGCCACGGCGTCCTCGCCGTTCTGCAGATGGAAATTCGTTCGCTCGTTTGAAATTTCGGAACGATACCCGGCAAGACCGCGCGCGGCGCCAGGGCCGGCGGATCGAGACGCGGGACCAGGAACGGGGACGCGAAACCACCTCGATTGGCAGCATGCGCGGGTCCTCTTGAATCGCCTCATTTCCAAGGAGCTACCGGGCCCTGGCGCATGCACGCAAGGACCCCGGAAGACGCGCCGCACTATCGCGCGGCGGGTCACGCTCCGTAACGGTACGCGGCGGTTTGCAAGGATCGTGCAGGAACAAACGAAAGGGGCGCGGTGGGCTCTCGCCCGCCGCGCCCCAGGTTGGAGCGGTGATCTACCGCGAGGTCAGAAGGCTCGCTTGAACATCAGCGCCACGATGTGCGCCCGATAGCCGCGGAAGTTGTCGGCCATCGTGATCTCGGTCGGCGTCGAGTTGGCCGCGACCGTCGTCGGGATCAGGAGCGGGATGTTCGTGAACGCGAAGTCGTTCGCGCTGAACTCGTCCCAGCGCCACCGCGCACCCAGCGACGTCTTGCCGGTCTTGTCGAGCGCGTACCAGCTCTCCACGCCCACGCTCTGATGGCGATACTTCGTGCTCGGGAGGTCCTGGGCCCGCGGACGCAGCCCGACGCTGGTCAGGCGGTACGAGGTCGGCGCCCGCTCCAGCTCCCAGTTGGCCCCGAAGGATAGCCGGTCGTTGGCGGAGTGCCAGTCGAACCCCGCGTTTCCATACACGAAGCGGTCGTAGATGCGCGCCATCCAGGTGGAGTCCGTCACGAGCGTGACCGTGGCGGGCGAGGTCCGGGAGCGCTGGTTCGTGTAGAGCTTGCTGTACCCCAGGCCGGCGTGGAGGCTGGCGCGCTTGGTCAGGTCGTACGTGACGTCCGCGCCGAGGACGTGCTGCGTCTCGTCGAGGAGCCCCAGCTGGCCGACCGTGTCGATCGGGGACACCAGCGCGCCGATCCCGCCGGCGAGCCCGCGATCGTCGTACAGGTTCCGGAGGTACTCGTAGTCGAGCGAGATCTGGGAGCGGTCGTTGGGCTGGAATCCGGCCCGGAGACGCCCGCGATTCTGGATGCGGTCGCCCACGTCGAAGCGGCGCAGGTTCGGCTGATCGATCGTGTCGCCGTCTTCCACGATGTGCTCGATGTGGAACTCGTCCAGCTTCCGATTGCCGTGCCGGAAGCGGCCTTCCAGGACCAGACCGTGGACGCTCGGGTGGTAGTTCACATGGCCTTCGAACGCCCACTCCTTGTCCCCCGTGATCTCCCGGAGCGTCCGCGTGGTCCGGATGTGCTCCGCCGTTCCTCCGATGACGAGGCGCGACACCGGGGTCAGGTCGAGATCGGCCCCGTACGTCGTGTTCGCGTACTGGAACGGATCGGCCTCGACGTCCCCGACCGAGCGCGAAACGTCGTAGAGGACCTCGACGGGGAAGATATGGACCGGCGTCTTGTTCTCGTAGTCGTTCCGGCGGAACCGCAGCGTGCCGGTCACGTAGCGCGACGGCGAGCTGTGCAGCCGGTAGTCCTGCGTGTAGACGAGCGCCTTTCCTTCGGTGCCCGTCCCGGGCAGGGAGTCGACCGGAAGCGCGGTGTTGATGGTGTAGGGCAGCCACCGGTCGTTCTGCCGCGTCTCCATGATGCCGGCGTAGGCGTTCAGGGTGGAGTTGTGGGGCAGGTCGATCCCCGCCCGGAGCGCTCCGCGCGCGGTGTGGTTGTCGGGATAGAGGTCGATGCGCCCGCGCGAGGAGGCGGCCGCGATGTCGGTCGCCTGCCGCGGATTGTCGACGATCAGCGCGTCGATCGCGTTGTCGAATCGCTCGAGCCCGCCGCTCACCTCGAGCGCGACGTGGTGCCGCAGGTACGAGAGACGCGCCTCACCCGAGAGGATCTCCTGGTCGATCGGCTCGGGGATCTCCACGACGTTGCTGAATCCCCCGAGCGTCATCGAGTAGGTCTTCGAACCGTTGCGCTCGCGGCGCGAGCCGCGCACGTCGAGGGAGAGTCCCTGTCCGAGACGGCCCTTGAGCTGTCCTCTCATCACGTCGGTGCGGAACCCGAGCGGATAGAGACGCGAGTTGGCGGTGAGGTCCCGCAGGTCGGCCGTGCGCTGGGCGTTCGTCGAGTCGGTCTGGATGGTCCGCTGGATGACGTCCGGCAGCGCGAAGTAGCCCGGCGACGCCTCGAAGTACGGCGTCCGGCTCACGTAGCTGAGGTTGTGCGGGATCTCCTGGTAGCGCACCCCGACGGTCCAGCGCGGGCGGCGATAGAGCGCCGTCGTGCTCTGGTCGCGCTTGAGCGCATGCTCGCCGAAGATCGCGTAGCGCCCCCCGTCGATCTTGTCGAGGATCACGAACTCGTCGACGAACGGTCCGTTCGAGATGTCCCGGTACTCGTCGAAGTACTTCGGCTCCCGGTCGTGCTGATACCACCACTGCGTGCCGATCGTGACTTCTCCCTCGGCCGCGTACGCGGCCCCTGTCGCCGCGACGATCAGCAAGAGCATCGCGGGGAGGGCCCACTTCATGTGTCGATGCGCCTTCATGACCCCTCCCTATCTCAAGAGTGACTGGCCGGACGGATGGTTCGACCCGTGGATCTGCGTGTGGCAGTTGGTGCATCCGCGGTCGATGATCCGGGTGGCGTTGGACGTGGACAGATCAGGCGAGTCGTAGAGCGTGCTCGGATGCCGCGTGGCGATGTGGCAGCGCTGGCAGAGGAACGGCCGCCGCGCCACGAGCATCTTGTCGTTGTTCGATCCGTGCGGCTGATGGCAGTTGAGGCAATCCTCGCGGACCGGCGGGTGCTCCCAGAGCATCGGACCGCGCTTGTCCATGTGACAGCTGGTGCAGAGGTCGACGTTCGAGACGCCGCGGATCATGTGCGGGCCCGGCGAGCCGTGCGGGTTGTGGCAATCGGCGCACGTCATCGAGCCTTCCTTGATCGGCATGTGCGCCACCTTCGCGATCTCCATTTTCTTATCGGTATGGCACTTCACGCAGAGGTCGCTCGAGACCTTCGTCTGGAGGAGCATCTGGCCGCCCGGATCCTGCGGCGAGTGGATGGCGTGGCAGTCGACGCACGCGACGCGATTCCGCGCGTGCGCGCTGCTCTTCCAGTGGAACTGCTCCGCCGTGCGGTGGCAGGTCACGCAGACGTTGGAGGCGTCCTCGGCCCGCATCGTCTTGAGGTTCCGGATCGTGTGGAACCCGGGATTGCTCTTGTCCCCCGCGGCGTCGACGTGCAGCGAGCCGGGGCCGTGGCACGATTCGCACTGCACTTCCTTGCCCGCGGGATTGGTGTCGGTCTGCGCGCCATGGTGCGGGTTGTTGTCCCACGTCTTGAACTGGTCCTCGTGGCAGTCGCGGCAGGCCTCGGCGCCCACATACGTCGCGGCTCCCGCCGGCTCCGCGGCCGGCGCGGCGGCCTGCGCCACGGCCGGAGGCGATTGCGTGGGCGGCGGCTGCGTCGTTTGGGACTGATCGGCGGTCTGCGCCGACGCGAGGACCGGAGCGGAGGCCAGCAGGACCGCCGCTCCGATCGCGGACAGGATGTGCCAGGGAACGCGTCTCATGCGGAGCCTCCGGATGTGGAACGAAACGGCCGCAACGCTTCGCGCTTCGGACTTCCCATCTATCGCAAGTATCGACGGGGATGCAATGGCAACCTATCCCACTGCGGGGGAAAGAGAAGGGCTACCTTGGTATCTGGTAAGAAATTGACCGCCCGCCTCCGTGGACCCCCGCTGTCCGGGAGGGCTTGACTCGCTGGGTCGGAAGCGTATCGTTTTGGTTGTCGTCCCCCGGCCCCCCGCCCACCGCGAGGGGCCGGTTCGTTTGCGCGCGGAATAGAAACGCAGGGCCGCGCGTAGACGGGGGAACGATGAAAGCGGCCCGACGTTACGACCCCCGCTGGTGGCAGATCTGCTGCCTCGGCGGCCTCCTCACCTACGGTCTCCTCCGCCTCCACTTCGACACGCCGGCGGCGCAGATCCTGGCGACGCTCGGCACGGCGCTCGGCGCGCAGCTCTTCTTCACGCGCCTCTTCCGGATTCCTACCTTCGAGTGGAAGAGCGCGCTCATCTCCGGCCTCGGGCTCTGCTTCCTCTTCCGCGCGAACGACTGGAGGCTCGCGGCGCTCTGCGCCCTGCTCGCGATCTCGAGCAAGTTCCTGATCCGGTGGCACGGGAAGCACCTCTGGAACCCGACCAACTTCGCGCTCGCCGCGATGATGATCGCCTTCCCGCAGGCGTGGGTCTCCCCCGGACAGTGGGGGAGCGGCCCGACCCTCGCCTACGCGATGGCCATGGCCGGGGCGTTCGTGGTGAACCGCTCGGCGCGCAGCGACACCACCATCGCCTTCCTCGCCGCGTACGCCGCGGTCCTCTTCGGGCGCTCGGCGTGGGTCGGCGAGCCGCTCCGCATCGCGGCGCACCGGATGACGAGCGGCGCGCTCATGATCTTCGCCTTCCACATGATCTCGGATCCCAAGACCACGCCGAACACGCGCGCCGGACGGATCCTCTTCGCTTCGCTGGTCGCCATCGGCGCCGGCGTCGTCGCGTTCGTGATGTTCCGGCCGAACGGCCCCATCTGGGCCCTGGCCGCGCTCGCACCGGCGGTCCCCCTCATCGACCGCCTCCTCCCCGGCCCCAAGTACGAATGGAAGCGACCCGAGGTCGGCCCCCTCTGGAAAGGAGATGCCCATGAACCGTTGGATCTGCGCGCTGGCGATCGTGTCGGCGGGCTTCCTCTCGGCGCCGGCCGCGTATAGCTTCTGCGGCTTCTACGTCGCGCGCGGCGACGCGAAGCTCTTCAACAAGGCATCGAAGGTGGTGCTGGTCCGTGACGAGGACCGCACCGTCCTCACGATGGCGAGCGACTTCAAGGGAGACCCGCGCGAGTTCGCGCTCGTGGTGCCGGTCCCGACGGTGCTCGAGAAGGGGCAGATCCACGTCGGGGATCCCGCGGCGGTGGACCACCTGGACGCCTACACGGCGCCGCGGCTGGTCGAATACTTCGACCCCGATCCGTGCCGGGTCTACGCCATGGAGAAATCCATGGCGCTCCGGAACGGAGCGCCGATGGCGATGGCGCCGGCGAGGGGCTCGCGGGACGAGCGCTCGCTCGGCGTCCGGATCGAGGCGCGCTACACGGTCGGCGAGTACGACATCCTGATCCTCTCCGCGAAGGAGAGCTCGGGACTCGAGACGTGGCTCGACATCCACGGCTATCGCGTCCCGCCCGGCGCCTCGCGCGTCCTCTCGAGCTACCTCCGCCAGGGAATGAAGTTCTTCGTCGCGCGCGTGAACCTCGCGGAGAAGGAGCGGCTCGGCTACAGCTACCTCCGCCCGCTCCAGATGGCGTTCGAGTCGCCCAAGTTCATGCTCCCGCTCCGGCTCGGCATGGTGAACGCCGACGGGCCGCAGGAGCTCTTCGTCTACGCCTTGACGAGGAACGGCCGCGTCGAGCCGACGAACTACCGCACCCTCCGGCTCCCTTCCGACGCGGAGGTCCCGGAGTTCGTGAAGGACGACTTCCCCCGCTTCTACCGCGACATGTTCACCGAGCAGGACGACCGGGCAGGGCGTGACGTGGTCTTCCTCGAGTACGCGTGGGACATGTCGTGGTGCGATCCGTGCGCGTCCGATCCCCTCTCCCGCGAGGAGCTGGCCGGGCTCGGCGTCTTCTGGATCAACACGGGAATCGTCCCGCCGGGCCGCGCGCCCGGAGTCGCGCCGGGGAGTTCGCCCGGAATCGCGCCCGGGCCGGCGCCGCGCATCACGCCCCGGTTCGTCCCGCCCGGAAACCCGCAGGAGGTTTTCGTGACGCGGCTCCACGTCCGCTACGACGCGCGCCACTTCCCCGAGGACCTCGTCTTCCAGCAGACCGGGGACAAGACGAGCTTCCAGGGCCGGTTCGTGATCCGACACCCGTTCCGCGGAGAGAGCGAGTGCGGCGCGATGGACGGCTACCGGCGCGAGGTGCGCGAGCGCCGCGCGAAGGAAGCGGAGACGCTCGCCGACCTCACCGGCTGGAGCCTGCACCGGATCCGGGAGCGCATGGGCGCGGAGAAGGAGTGGAGCGACACGCCGGAGCGGCGGAGCTGGTGGGACCGCATCTGGCGATGAGTTGACGCAGGCGCCGCGCCGGGATCCGCAAGACCCGGCCGGCATCCGGGGCGCGCCGTGGCGGCGCGGCGCGCTCCTCTTTCCTCGAGTCCCCCGCGACGAGCTGTTCGACCGGTTTCGAACCCCTCCATTCAAGGCCGGCAGGAGCGACATCATGAATCGGATTCCACGGCTTTTCCCGGAGGGTTGTGCCAGCACGGCGCAGCGTCTCACGACGGGGCGTGTCAGCACGGCGCAAGGAACATCTTCCAGGAGATGTTGGCCCCAGGTTAGAGCGGCACGGACGCTGGCGCTCGCAGTGCTGATCGGCCTTCTCGCACCCGCGGCGCTACCGCGCCCGGGTCAAGCCTTCTGCGGCTTTTACGTCGCAACCGGAGACATGCGGCTCTACAACCGCGCCTCCAAGGTGGTGATCGCGCGCGACGGCGACCGCACCGTGCTCACGATGTCGAGCGACTTCCGCGGCGATCCCAAGGAGTTCGCGGTCGTGGTGCCGGTCCCGGTCGTCCTCGAGAAGGGGCAGGTCCACATCGGTGACTCCACCGCGGTCACGCACCTCGACGACTTCTCCGTGCCGCGGCTGGTCGAGTACACCGACCCCAATCCGTGTCCGGAGCCCGGCGCTCTCGATGTGAAAGGCGACAGGAAGATCGCCATCAACAAGATGAGCGAAGTGCACTATCGCGGGGGAGGCGCGGACGAGGCCATCTCCATCGTCGCCCAGTACAAGGTCGACGAGTACGACATCCTGATCCTCTCCGCCGAAGAGGGACACGCGCTCGGCGACTGGCTTCGCGCGCGCGGGTACACGATGCCGCCCGGGGCCGAGTCGGTGCTCTCCTCGTACATCAAGCAGGGGATGTACTTCTTCGTCGCCAAGGTGGACGTGAGCGAGCAGCAGCGGCTCGGCTATCACTACCTCCGTCCGATCCAGGTCGCGTACGAGTCGCCCCGGTTCATGCTGCCGATCCGGCTCGGCATGGTGAACGCCGACGGAACCCAGGAGATGTTCGTCTTCACGCTGACGCGCCGCGGCCGGGTGGAGTCGACCAACTACCGGACCGTGCGCATGCCGACCGACGTGAACGTCCCGGAGTTCGTGAAGGGGGAGTTCGCTTCCTTCTATCCGCTCGTCTTCGCGAACGAGCGCCGGAAGGAGGGCGAGGACGCCCTCTACCTCGAGTACGCGTGGGCGGTCTCGCCGGTACGCGTCACGTGCGATCCCTGCACCGGGCCGAACCTGAGACCCGAGGAGCTGCGCGGCCTCGGCGCGTACTGGGTCGCCGCGAACGGCGCGCCCGGCCCGGACGTCTTCCTCACGCGTCTCCACGTCCGCTACGACGCGCGGCACTTCCCCGAAGATCTCCAGTTCCACGAGACCGGAGACCGGCAGAACTGGCAGGCGCGCTACGTCATCCATCATCCCTATCCCGGGAACGACGAGTGCGCGGAGTGGAAGAGCTACTTGAGGTCGGTCTGGGCGCGAAGGAAGGAAGAAGCCGCGGACTACGCCGCGCTCACCGGCGTCGACGAGGGATCGGTGCGCCAGCGCATGGGCATGCGGGACGACGGTTCATCGGGCGACGAGGCGCTGAACTGGTGGGAACGGATCTGGCGGCGGTAGCCAAGATGCGCATCCAGGCTCCGGCGGCCGGCCCGCCAAGGAAACCGGCCGCCGGATGACCCTGGGCCGCGTCACCAGATCCAGATCAGGCGGAACTGGAAGGCGTCCTCCTTCTTGTCCTCTCGCGTGGGCGTGAAGTTGCCCTGCTTGGTCTGCCGGTGCCGATACTGGGCGATGTACTGGAATCCGTTCCAGAGCGGCTTGTTGATCGCCGCGGTCGCTGCCCAGATCTGGTTGTCCTTGTCGTTGCCGAGGGTCGAATTGTCGACTCCGCGGGAGGGGTCGAACCAGTCGTACCGGCCCGCGAGCCAGTAGCTGTTCCCCAGGTCGACGTCCGCCTCGCCGAAATAGCCGAGGCTCGAGAACTTGGGTCCGTACGCGTCCAGCGCCTCGTCGTAGGACTGGTCCTTGCCGTACTGAACGCCGCCCAGCAGGAGAGCCCGCTTGGCCACCGGATAGGAACCGTATCCGGCGAGCCGGTAGTACGAATCCTGGAAGTAGCCGTCGCCCGCGTCAGGGACGCCCCCGATCGGAAGGGCCAGAGCGCCCTTGTAATAGTAGAGGGAAATCCCGCCGCCATCGTCCGCGAGGATATGCGTGAGGAAGGCCTGGAAGTCGACGTTGTGATAATCGGGGCGGTCCTGATCCTTTGCGAACGCATTTCCCGAGGCGCCGGTCTGCGCCGGATGGACGGTCGCCTCGTCCGGATCGTACGTGAGCCCATTGAAGACGGTCGCCCTCAGGAACGTGCGGCTCATGGAGTACCCCGCTTCGACGCCCGCCTCGTCGAAGCCCCACGGCGTGAAGAACGTGTTCTGATTGAACCGCGCCGCCGTGGTCTGAATCAGCGGTCGGTCGATCGTGATCGGACGGTCGGACGCCCCGTAGCCCTCGAACGGGTGGAAGATGCCGGCGCGGAGGTGCGCCCACCCCGAGGCGCCGCTCTTCATCAGCCCGCGAACCCAGGCATTTTCGATCTCGACCGGCTCCTCGGGTCCGATCGAGAGCTCGACCTCCGAGGCGTAGCGGTTCATGAATGCACCGGTCAGCGGGTAGAAGGTGACCTCGAGAAACGTGAACCGGCTGTTGTCGAAACTGCGTCGCGCGGGATTTGGATTGTCCGGATCCTTCGTCTTGGAAGCGTCGTAGCGGGATTGAAGTCGCGTCGAGGTGTGCGCGCTGATGTTGTTGATCTCCGCATCCTCCGATCCGATGTCCTTGGGATCCATGCGGAACCCCGCAGCGCGGAACACCATGCCCTGCTCGTTGAGTCTCGGGATGATGGTGTGACAGCTGCTGCATTCGACGCCGTACCGGCGCGCGAACATCGGCATGCCGTTCGCACTGCCGGCGGTCAGCATCGCGACCGCGAGCCCCGCAAGGCCCGCGGCCATGAAGCGATCCCTGCTCATACGGCCTCCTCTCGGTACAAGTCCGTCCCTCGGTCCCCGCAAGCAGGCCCCTCGCACCCGCCGCGAGCGGGGATCATCGGGCCGATCGGCCCGCGAGGCAAGGGACGAACCGGGAGGCAGTCCGAGGGTGGGCAACGTATCGAAGTGAGCGGGACTTGCGATTCGAGGTCTACGGAGAAATCGGGGCAGCGTCCTCAGCCGACCACGAGCGCGAGCGCGAAGCCGTCGTAGCCCTTCACGCCGACCGTCTGGATCACGGTCGCGTCCACGCGCGGCTCGGCGGCGATCGCTTCGAGCACGCGCCGCGTGCCGATCACGCTGGCGTCCGTGCTGGTCTCGTCCGCGACCATGCCGTCGCGCACCACGTTGTCCACGATGATGACGCTGCCGGGGCGCGTGAGCCGGAGGGCCCACTCGAAGTAGTCCGTGTTGCTCGGCTTGTCGGCGTCGATGAAGACGAGGTCGAACGGCCCCGCCCCCTCGGACTCGAGGCGCGGAAGCATCTCGATGGCGCGCCCGAGGCGCACGTCGACGACGCGCTCGAGACCAGCCCGCAACAGGTTCCCGCGCGCGACCTCGGCGTGCTTGGGATCGATCTCGAGCGTGATGAGGCGCCCGCCCGGCTTGAGCGCCCGGGCGAGCCAGATCGTGCTGTATCCGCCGAGCGTGCCGATCTCGAGGATCGCGCGCGCGCCGCGCATGAGGGCGATCAGGTGGAGGAGCTTCCCCTGGAGCGGCGAGACCTGGATCTGCGGCAGCCCGGCCGCCTCGCTCGCGCGGATCGCGTCTTCGAGCGCCGGATCGGGCGGCAGCACGACCCCGCTCAGGTAGGCATCGACAGTGGACCAGGGTGTCTGGGTCGGCGTCTCGGTCGGCATGGCCCCTCCGGACTTAGCGTGATGATCAGGTCCCAGAAGTGTACTCCTAGGGCGCGAGCCGCTCCAGATCCTCCACCACCAGGGAGGAGACGCCGAATTCCTGCTGCACCGTCCCGGTGACCAGGAAGGGGCGGTTGCCGGCGAGCAGGTGGCAGACCCGCTCGTAGACGCCGGGGAAAAAGGTGGCGTCGTAGAGCGCCGTCGTGTCCTCGAATCCCACGAACTCCATGAGCCGCTCGTGCTTGTCGTGCACGAGCTTGGACGTTACGTGCCAGCCGAGGAGCTTCACCCGGCGGCCGACGTGGCGGTCGAGGTCGCGGGCGGGAATCACGCCCCGCCGGCGCAGGGCGCGCTCGTAGGGCTCGAGCGGATGAGCGCTCACGAGGAACCCGAGCGACTCGATCTCGTGCCGCAGCATCGCGGCGCGGTCGTAGCGCGCCGCGCGAGGCGCGGCGGGCGCGGGCGGGGCGAAGAGGTCGTCGGTTCCCGTCGCGCGCGGGGCGGCTTCGTCGAGGTAGAGCTCCCAGAGGAGCTCCGCGCGCGGGCGGCCGGCGGCGATCGAGTCGCAGGCGCCCGACTTCACGAGGCGCTCGAGATCGGAGGCATGCAGGCGTGCGCGGCGGCGGAGATCGTCGAACGAGGCGAAGGGGCCGCCGTGCTCGCGCGCGGCCACGAGGGCCGCGACGGCCTCCGCGTGGAGGCCCTTTACCTGCATCAGCCCGACGCGGATCGTGCGGCCGCGGCCGGTGTACGCGCGCGCGCTCGCGTTCACGTCGAGGGGAAGCACCGCGAGGCCCATGCGGCGTGACTCGGATACGTACGCGAACGCGTCGTAGTAGCCCCCCTCGTTCGAGATGACGGCGGCCATGAACTCCGCCGGATGGTGCGCGCGCAGCCAGCCCGACCGGAACGAGACCATGGCGTACGACGCGCTGTGCGGCTTGCAGAAGGAGTAGCCGACGAAGGAGAGGATCATGTCCCAGACCTGGTCGATCACCTCGCGCGCCACGCCGCGCGCCGCCGCGCCCGCGTAGAAGTCGGCCATGTGCGCGCGGAGCGGCTTCACCGGCCGCTTGTGGCCGAGCGCCTTCCGGATCTGTTCCGCCTGCGCGAGCGGAAGCCCGGCGAGCTCCATCGAGACCTTCGTCACGTCCTCCTGGTAGCACATGATCCCGTACGTCTCGTCGAGCGTGTGCCGGAGGGCGGCATGGAGCGGCTCGTAGGCGCCGCCGTGCAGCCGGCGCAGGTACTCGTTGATGTAGGAGTTCGCGGCGGGACGGATCATGGACGAGTGGATGACGAGGTGGTCGAAGTCCCCCTTCGCCGCCTTCCGCTGGAGCTGGCGCATCGAGGGCGACTCGGCGTAGAAGACCCCGATCGTGTCGCCGGCCGCCATCAGCCGCTGCGTCGCGGGATCGTCGATCGGATTCCAGGTCCGCTCGTCGACGCGGAGGCCGGTGTTCCGCTCCACGGCCGCGAGCGCGTCGCGGATCACGGCAAGCGATCGGTTCCCGAGGAGGTCCATCTTCACGAGCCCGAAGTCCTCGGTCTGATCCTTCTCCCACTGGACGATGGGAACGCCCTTCGGCGCGATCTCGACCGGCACGTGGTTCGCGAGCTCGTCGGGAACCAGCACGATGCCGCCGCTGTGGACGGCCAGGTGGCGCGGATGCCCCTCGAGCGCGCGCGCCTGGGCGAGGATCTCGGGCCAGGGCGGCTCGAAATCGACGCCGCGGAAGCGCGGGCGGCGCTCCATTCCCTCGATCGGGTCCTCCACGCCCCAGTGCCCCTGCAGCCGGCGCGTGACGTTCATGATCTCGGCCTCGGGGAGGCCGTACACCTTCGCGATCTCGTGGATCGCGCCGCGCTGCTGGAAGCCGACGTGATTCGCGACCATGGCGGCGCGCACCGGCGCTCCGTTCTCGGCGAGGACGTCGAGCTGGATCTGGTCGCGCTCGTCCCACGCGAAGTCGACATCGATGTCGGGCGGGTCGGTCCGCTCGGGCGAGAGGAAGCGCTCGAAGAACAGGTTGTGGCGCACGGGGTCGACGTGCGTGATGCCGAGGAGGTAGGCGACGATGCTCGCCGCGCCCGAGCCGCGCCCGCAGATCCGGGGCGTGCGGGAGGTGATCGCCTCGACGATCAGGAAGTAATCGGAGAAGCCCTTCTCCCGGATGATCGAAAGCTCCCGATCGAGGCGCGCGCGAACCTCGGCGGGCGGCCGCTTGCCGTAGCGGTGCACGATCCCCGCCTCGCAGCGCGCGCGCAGGATCTCGAAGGCATCCCCCTTCTCGAGGGGGTACGAGGGGAAGACCGTCTTCCCCATTGGCCAGTCGACGGCGCATTCCTCGCCCAGGCGTGCTGCGTTCTCGAGGGCTTCGGGCGCGTGGGCGAGCCGCGTCTCCATCTCCGACGGAGAGGCGAAGACGCGCCCGATCTCGGCGAGGTCGTCGCGCGGCACGCGCTCGAGCGTGGTGTTCCGGTCGATGGCGCGGAGGATCTGGTGGAGGCGGCGCGATCCCGGGTGGACGAAGTGGACGTCGTTCGTGGCGACCGTGGGAATCTCGCGAGCCCGCGCCCAGGCCCGGAGCGGCCGGTCGCCGCGCCCAGGGACCAACTCGGCGTAGAGAGAAACCGAGTCGCGCAGCGACTCGAGGAGCAAGCGGTCCTCGGAGAGCACCACCAGCCCCTCAGCATGCCGCCGCACCGCACGCTCGATCGAGAACTCGGGGTCGAGATGCCGCGCCGTGATCACGTGGCAGAGCGAGGCGTACCCCGCGCGCCCGCGCGCGAGGAGGACCGCGCGGCCGCGCCCGCCCGCTGCCGCGTGCGGCGCGCCTGTCTCGAGGATTTCCGCGCCCGCGATCGGAACGAGCCCGAGCTCCGCGCACATCTGCCGGTAGAAGACGAATCCGTAGAGCGCGTTGGTGTCGGTGAGCGCAAATCGGTCCATGCCGCGCTCCTTGGCCGCCATGACCAGCGCCTCGAGCGGCTCCGGCCCGCGCATCATGGAGTAGTGGCTATGGACGTGCAGGTGGACGAAGCGCGACACCGAGGGCCATCCAGGACGCCGGGACGAGGGCGTCGGTTCCGAGCCGGGCGCGGAGGCGGTCGAGGGCGGCGTCGAACGCGGCGGCGCGGGTGACGGCGGCACGTGCTCGATCGTGCGCCTGCCCATCGATCCGCGCCCCTGATCCGGCGACGGGCTCTGCGGCCGCCCCGGGCCAGAGCGCGAGCTGCTCCCCGCGGGCCGCGTCTTCCCAGGCCGCGAGCCGGATCCGGCGCACGCGCACGCGGCGCGCGAGGGCGCGGTCCAGCAGGGCGTCCGCGGCGGCACGAAGCGCGCGCTCGGCGGCGAGCGGAGACACGAGCACCCGACTGGCGCGGTACGCGCGCCCGTCCGCGTACACAACCCCTGCCTCGAGCCGGCTCGCCGCCGCGCCGCGCCGGCGGATCGCGACCCCCAGCTCCATCGCAAGCCGCGCCATGCGCGCGCCAAGCACCCGGCGATCGTTGGTCTCGGCCGGGAGTGTCTCCTCGAGCACCGCCGCCGGCAGGCGCTCCGCGGCGCGCGCCGGCGCCCCGTCCAGGCCGCGCGACTCGCGCCAGAGCGATGTGGCGGCGTGGCGCCCCACCGCGGCCTCCAGCTGATTCAGCGCGAGCGCCTGCACGTCGCGCACGAAGCGCACGGTCAGGAGATCGAGCCGCTCGGCCTCGAGCCGTCCGCGCGCGGAGGGGAGCACGCGCACCGCGAGCGGCGCGAGAAACCCGGTCTCGCTGCCGGCAGGAACGTCGAGGAGCTCCCCGTCGGGAGCGAGCACGCCGGCCGCGACCGCGCTCACGAGACGCGTCGCGCCGATCCCGAGCGTCGGGTGGAGGGCGAAGGCGCGCTCCACCTCGGCGCCCATCCGCGCCGCCCGCCGGCACGCGTCGGCGTGTGTCCGCGCGAGACCCGTGAGATCGAGGACGAAGCGACCCGGCCTGGGCGTGCCGCCGAGCGGAGCGAACGGCAGGAGCCGGTCCCGGATGGAGTCGGAGAGGCCGGCGTAGAGGTCGGTGTCGGGCGGGAGCGCGACGAGGTCGCGGCAGAGGCGGCGCGCCGCGAGCAGCGAAACGCCGGGGCCCACGCCCGCCGCGAGCGCCTCGCGCGAGGCGGCGAGGACCCGCGGGCGCGAGGAGTCGGGCTGCGCGAGCGCGACGGGCCGTCCCGCGAGCTTCGGACAGCGGAGCCGCTCGGCCTGGATGGCGAAGGAATCGATGGCGAGATGAAGGAGGATGGGTTCCATATGAACCGGCGCGCCGCAGCGCGCCGGAACCTTCATTTGTATTTTCGGAGCAGCCCGACCAGCACGCCGCGGATCTCGACACGGTCGACCGCGACCCGGATCGGCTTCATCCCGGCATTCGCCGGTCGAAGCTCGACCCAGCGCGGCCCGCGCGCGCCGGCGGGCTCCACGTACCACCGCTTGAGCGTCGCCTCCCCATCGACGATCGCGACCACCGTCTGCCCGTTCTCCGCCCGGCGCGCCCGGCGCACGAGGACCACGTCGCCGTCGTGGATTCCGTCCTCGATCATCGAATCGCCGCGAACGCGAAGTGCGTAGCGCTCGCCCGCGCCCGAGCGACCGAGGAGCGAAGGGGGGACCTCGATCTCCTCGGGGGTCTCGATCGCCTCGATCGGCCGGCCGGCCGCGATCGTGCCGAGGAGCGGCAATGTCGCCGGCTCGGGGCGGCGCCGGACGCTCGCAGCCGAGCGCCCGGGAGGGATGCCGCCCGCGAGCGGACCGCGCCGGTCGGGGTCGGCGCGGTCGGGCGACGCGGCGAGCCACCGCTTCGCGTTGTGCGGCGCCTCGACGAGATAGCCGCGGCGCCGGAGCTGGGCGATGAGCTTCGCCACGGCGTTGAGCGAGGCAAGGCCGAGATGGCGGCGGATCTCGTCGTAGGAGGGGGCGTACCCCTTCCGATCCGAGAACCGCAGGACGAAGTCGTAGGCGGCGCGCTGCCGCGGCGTGAGCATTGTGTTCCCTTCGGCGCGGCCAGCTCCGGAGCAGAAACCGCCTCCGGGCGGTCAGCGCCTTTCGAGACTGCGGCGGGCTCCCGAGGCGGCCGCGTGGCGCCCTGTGGCGACCGTCCGGGACCCGCTCCGCCGGGCGGTAAACGCGCCCCGCGGACACCTAAAAGGTAGGTGAACAAAAGGTGAAAGTCAATAGCGCCGTGCTAGGATGCTCCGCATATGCCCCCGACGGAGATCGCCGTGCTCCGGTCCTTCCGGGACCCGGTGCTCGCCCTGTGGCCGTATTTTTCGCGCCCCGAACTCATGGAGCGCTGGCTCGGACAGGCTGAGGTCGAGCTCGTTCCGGGCGGGGACTTCCAGGCGGCCCTCTGGAACGGCGACGTGGTGCGCGGCCAGGTCCTGGCATTCGCGCCGCCCAATCGCCTCCAACTTGCATGGCGCGCCGAGGGTCCCGACAGCGATTCGCGCGTGACGATCCTCCTCGAACACGCGGGTCCGGGAAGCCGGGTCCGTGTCGAGCAGGACGACCCCGGCAACGAGATCGAGCGCGCGCATGGCTGCGCCTGGTGGCGCGCTGCGCTCGAGGCGCTCCACGCCGCGACCGCCGGCGCCGACGCGCGCGAGTGGGGCGACGCGCTACCGATCGTCCTCCGCGTTCCGCTCGCGCGATCCGCGGCCGACGTCTGGCCACTCCTCTCCACGGCGGCAGGTCTGGAGAAGTGGCTCGCGGGCGCCCCGCGATTCGAAGCCGAACCGGGCGGGGCGTTCCGCTTCGTTTCGCGCTTCCAGGGGAACGACATCGTGGAAGAGGGGCGGATCGAGGCGATCGAGCCGGAGCGTCTGGTGGCGCTCTCGTGGGAATGGACCGGCCAGGGGTGGCAGACGCCCACGCGCGTCGAGCTGCGCCTGGAGCCGGACATCACGGGGTCGGCGCTACTGGTGCGTCATTCAGGCTTCGAGGCTCTCGGCCCCGAGGCCCGTCTCGCCGCGCGGCGCAACTACGCCGCGGCGTGGCGCGACGTCATGCAGGACTTGAAACGGTTCGTCGCGCCGGGTCCCGCCGCAGGCTGAACGGTTTCCAACTGGGCGGTGAAAATCGGGGAGATGCTGAACATCTCCTGGGAGATGTTCTTCGTGCCATCCGGTCTCATAGGGAGCAAGCCCGTCAGGCGGCCACCCGCAGCACGATCTTCCCCACGTTCGCCCGCGACTGCAGCAGGCGATGCGCTTCCCCCACCTGATCGAGGGACATCACGCGGCCGGGCTGAGGGGTGATCTCGCCGACGTCGGCGAGCGCGACCAGCTCCTCGAGCACCTTCCGCATCAGCGCCTGGTTGCGGATCAGCTCGCGCATGTTGACGCCGTGGAGTCCGAGACTCGGGCGCAACAGATCGATGAATGTGAAGCGAGGCGCGCGCAAGAGGTAGCTCAGGGCGTGGACGATCCCCCCGCCCGAGAGGCCGCTCACCCCGAGGCTCACGACGCGGCCGCCGGGACGGAGCGCGCGAAGCCCGTCCCGAATCGAGGGGCCGCCCACCGAATCGAGCACGATGTCGTAGGCGCGGCCGCCCTCGCCGTAGATGTGATCGCCGAGGCGCGCGATGTGGAGGTGGCGTGAGGGGACGACGTGCAGCACCCCCTCGCTCAGCAGCCGCGCGCGCTTGAAGTGGGTCCCCGCGCTCCCGGTCATCTCGAGCCCCGCGCGCCGCGCGAGATCGACCGCGGCCATCCCGACGCCGCCGGCCGCCGCGTGGATGAAGATGCGCATCCCCGGCTCGACGGGCCCGGTGCGATAGAGCGCCACGTAGGCGGTGCCGTAGTTCAGGGGCAGGACCACGGCGCTCTGGTAGGCGAGCGAATCGGGGATCCCGATCACCTGCTCCTCGGGCACCGCGATCCGCTCGGCGTAGCCGCCGGTCATGTGATAGGCGAGCACGCGCTGGCCGACACGCACCCGCGTGACCCCTTCCCCGACCGCGAGAACGTCGCCGCTCGTCTCGTGTCCGATGATGAAGGGGCGCGGCGGCGCCTCGGGGTTCAGCCCCTGCCGCGAGAGGACGTCGGTGAAGTTCACCCCGGCCGCCTGCACCCCGACCAGAACCTCGCCCGGCCCCGGCGTGGGGTCGGGCGCGTCCTCGAGGCGCAGCGAGGTGGGAGCCCCGGGTCTCCTCAGATAGACGGCGAGCACGGCGGCACTATACCCGATCGCGGAGTCGGCGGGCCGAGTCGAAGACCTCGCGCCACATGGCTTGCGTGAGCACGCCGGTGCTCGTGTTCTGCTGGCTCGGATGGTAGGAGCAGAGGAGCCAGCCCCCCTCGGGGAGCGCGTGGTAGAGCCCGTGTCCAAAGCCGGGTTTCGGGCGCAGGGCGGTGGACCCCTGGGCGCTTCGCGCCCGGAGATAAGCATCAAACGCAATCCTGCCGAGCACGAGCCGGACCCGGATCCGCCGGAGCGCGCGCAGCTCCCGGATCAGGTACTCCCGGCACCGCTCCGCCTCGACCGGAAGGGGCCGGTTCCCGGGCGGGGCGCAGCGAAGCGCCGCCGTGACGTAGACCCCCCGGAGCTTCATCCCGTCGTCCCGGGAGACCGAATCGGGCCGGCTCGCGAGCCCCTGACGGTGGAGCTCTCCGTAAAGCCACTCGCCCGACTTGTCGCCCGTGAAGATCCGGCCGGTCCGGTTGCCGCCGTGGGCGGCCGGGGCGAGCCCCACAACCAGCAACCAGGCCTCGGGATCGCCGAATCCGGGGACGGGGCGCCCCCAGTAGACCTGGTCCCGGAAGGCCGCTCGGCGGGTCCGGGCCACCTCCTCGCAGTACCGCCGAAGGCGGGGGCACCGCTCACAGGCGACCACGTCCGAGGCGATCCGGGCCGGGGAGTCCGAAGGGCTCATTTGGGCATAATACCAACGGCACCTTGATCGTCCGGGCCGGTCCGGGGGAAAATGCACTCACGGTCTGAGGAGGCCGTCTAACCAGGCATGCAGCTTTTACTTCCGCTACTGACATCATTGTTGCCGGTACTTTACGGCTTGAGCGCCGCGGGGTACGCGCGCGTCTACATCGCCGAGCCCGGCGTGCTCGAGGGAACGCACGGAAAGAGCGGCGGCCCGATGCTCCTGCGCGCGGCCGTGCTCGTTCACATCCTTTACCTCACCGCGCGCGGCCTCACCGAAGGGCACCTCCCCCTCGCATCGGTCTATGACTTTCTGTCAGCCACGGGCTTCTCGCTCGCGGTCGTCTACCTCTACGTGGAGATGCGCGTGCGCATCCCCGCCACCGGAATCTTCGTGGTGCCGCTCGTCTTCTTCCTCCAGATCATCGCGTCGGCCTACGGCGTCGCCTCGCTCGCGATCAAGCCCCCGATCCGGCCGATCTGGTTCGAGCTCCACACGCTCGCCGCCGTGCTCGGCTACAGCGCCTTCGTCGTCTCGGCCATCTACGGCGTCCTCTTCCTGATCCTCTATCGCGACATCAAGGCGAACCGCGTTTCGTTCTTCTACTCGCGCATGCCGCCGCTCGAGACGCTCGGGCGGATGAACGTGAGCGCCTCGGGCGCGGGGCTCGTGCTCCTCGCGCTCGCGATCCTGATGGGCATGGGATGGGCGCGCGTCATGGGCGTGGCGTTCCTCTCGGATCCGAAGACCTGGCTGACCATCGTCGCCTGGGCAATTCTCGGCTTCGCTGTGCTCGCCTACCACCGGCTCGGATGGCGGGGGCCGCGCGCGGTCTACGCCTCGCTAACGGGCTTCGCGACGCTAGTCGTTTCCCGCTTCGCGGTAGATCTCTTCTTCCACTCGTTTCACACGTTCCGGTAGGCCATGGCCGCGACCACCCGCACCCTCGACCTCTTCTGCGTCGGACTGAATCACGAGACCTCGCCGCTCGAGGTCCGCGACGCCCTCGTCATGAACGAGGAGGAGGTGGAGCGCGCGATCACGGCCCTGCGCGAGCGGGGCGGGGCGACCGAGGCGCTCGTCCTCTCCACCTGCAACCGGACCGAGGTCTACGCGCGCGGCGCCGCCATCGAGGATCCGCCTGCGTTCGTGGCGACGCTCCTCCGCGAGATCAAGGGGATGGATCTCTCCGGCAAGGAGGGGCGCTTCCTCTATACCTACCGCGAGCCCGATTCGGTGCGGCACCTCTTCCGGGTGGCCTGCGGCCTCGATTCGCAGGTCCTCGGCGAGCCCCAGATCACGGGGCAGGTGAAGGACGCGCTCTCCCTCGCCGCGAAGTCCGGCGGCTCGGGACCCGTGATCGACCGGCTCCTCGACGCCGCGCTCCGCGCCGCGAAGCGCGCGCGCACGGAGACCGCGATCGGGCGGGGCCCGGTCTCGAGCGCGTACGCCGCGGTGAGCCTCGCCACGAAGGTGCTCGGCTCGCTCGCCGACAAGCGCCTCCTCGTGATCGGCGCGGGCGAGATGGCCGCGCTCGCCGTGGCCCATTTCCGCGACGCCGGCGTCACGCAGTTCATGGTGGCGAACCGGAGCCGCGAGCGCGCCGAATCGTTCGCCGCTTCCTTCGGCGCGCGGGTCGTCTCCCTCGAGGGGCTCCCGGTGGCGCTTCCCGGTGCCGACGTCGTCGTGAGCGCGACCTCCGCCCCCGATCTCGTCGTGCACGAGGAGATGGTGCGGCAGGCGATGAAGATCCGGAAGAATCGCTCGCTCCTGCTCCTCGATCTCGCCGTGCCTCGCGACGTCGACCCGCGCGTGGCGAAGCTCACGAACGTCTTCCTCTACGACCTCGACGCCCTCGGCGGCATCGTGGCCCAGAGCCTCGCCCACCGCCGGGCCGAGATTCCGAAGGTGGAGGCGATCGTGGACGAGGAGATGTCCCGCTTCCTCCGCTGGCATCGCTCGCTCGCGGTGGTCCCCACCGTGACCGCGTTCCGCGGCCAGGTGGAGACGATCGCGAAGCAGGAGCTGGAGCGCCACAAGGGGAAGTTCCGCGCCGAAGATCACGCCGCGCTGGACGCGCTCGTCCACGGCATCGTGCAGAAGCTGCTCCACAAGCCCACGACCAAGCTCACCCGGGCCGACGAGAAGGCTCCCGAGGGGATCGCCCGGATCGACGCCATCCGCGATCTGTTCGGAATCGACGAGGAGGATTCCGATGCGGATCGGAACCCGCGGTAGCGCTCTCGCCCTGGCCCAGAGCGGCCACGTCCGCGAGCGGCTCGCGAACGGAGGCGCCGACGAGGTCCCGCTCGAGGTCATCGAGACCTCGGGGGACCGGAACCCGATGGCCTCGCTCCGGCGCTTCGGCGGCAAGGGGATCTTCACGAAGGAGATCGAGGAGGCGCTCCTCCTGGGACGCGTCGACCTCGCGGTCCACTCGCTGAAGGACCTCCCCACCGAGATGACCGCGGGGCTCACCATCGGCGCGCTCCTCACGCGCGAGGATCCCCGCGACGCCGTGATCGCCCGTGGGGGGGTGCCGCTCGAGAAGCTCCCGCGCGGCTCCAAGGTCGGGACGTCCTCGCTCCGCCGGCGCGCGCAGCTGCTCGCGCGACGCCCTGATCTCGAGGTGGTCGACCTGCGCGGGAACGTCCCGACCCGGATCGCCCGCCTCGAGGAGGGGCGCTTCGACGCGATCGTGATCGCGGCCGCGGGCCTCCGGCGGCTCGGTCTGATCGACCGCGCGACCGAGCTCCTCGAGGACTCCTTCATGCTTCCCGCGCCGGGGCAGGGTGTTGTCGCGATCCAGATCCGGGATGGGGACGCGAAGACGGCTTCAGCCGTTTCGTCGCTACACGATTCCGGCGCCGCCGCCGAAGCCGCGGCCGAGCGCTCGCTCCTCGCCGCCCTCGGTGGCGGATGCCTCGTTCCGATCGGCGCGCGCGCGCGGGTTGCGGACGGCTCCCTCACGCTGGCGGGGTTCGTGGGAGACCCCTCCGGCCGCCCGGCGCTCCGGCGCACCGCGCGCGGGCCGGCGGCCGACCCCGAGGCCGTGGGGCGCGAGCTCGCCGGGATGTTCCTCCACGAGGGGGCCCGCTCGATCCTCGACAAGGCGCGCGGCGACGAGAGCTTCCCGTGATGGGGGTGAAGCCGCTCCTTCTTCTCGCCCGACGCGACCCGTCCGACGACCGCCTCGCCCGCGAGGCCGAGGCGGCCGGCTACGACGTCCTACGGCTGGAACTCTTCGAGACCCGCCCCGGGGCCCAGGTGGATTCCCTTGCGAAGCGGCTCGAGGCTCCCGAGCCCGGGACCGCGATCGCCTGGACGAGCCGCCGCGCCGCGGCGGTCCTCGCGACGGCGGCGCTCCCCTTCCGGCGGGAGTCGCTCGCGGTGCTCCCGCTGTTCGCCGTGGGCGAGGAGAGTGCCGCGCCGATCGCCGCCTCGGGACTCCGCGTGGAGACACCGTCCTCGGGGCTCGGCGCGGGGCACCTCGCCGCCCACTTGATCGAGCGCGCGCCGGCGCTTCGGATCAAGAAGGTCCTGTTCCTGCACGGCGACCGGGCTCTCTCCGACTTCCCCGACGCGCTCGCGCGCGCGGGTGTCTCGATCGAGCGCTTCGAGGTCTACCGCACGTCGTACCTCGCGGCCGACGCAGCGCCGCTCGTCCGCGCGCTGGAGCAGCGGACGCCGCTCGCCGTGGCCTACTACAGCCCCTCCGGCATCGCGGGGCTCGAGCGGCTGCTCGACCCCGATGCGGCGGAGTCGCTCCACCAGGACGCGGTCGCGCTCGCCCGCGGGGAGACGACCTACCAGGCGCTCCTCCGCTGGGGGTACGCGCACGCCGCGAGGCCGGTCGGGGAGCGGTTCGCCTCCTTCGACGCGTTCGTTCTCGACGCGCTACAATCGGTTTCGAGGAGCCCACAGTGACCTTCCCGACCACCCGACTCCGGCGCCTGCGCGCGACGCCGGCGCTCCGGGCCATGACGCGCGAGACCACCCTCGACGCGGCCGACCTCGTCGCGCCGTTGTTCGTGGCGCACGGGGACGGGCGTCGCGAGATCGGGTCGATGCCGGGGCACGCCCAGCTCTCCGTGAAGGATGCGGTGCGCGAGGCAAAGGCGCTCGCCGATCTCGGGGTGGGCGGTGTGATCCTCTTCGGGATCCCGGCGGCCAAGGACGCGGTCGGAACCGAGGCGTACGCGGAGGACGGCATCGTCCCGCGCGCCTTGCGCGCCATCAAGGAAGCGGTCCCCGAGCTACTCCTCTGGGCCGACGTCTGCCTCTGCGAGTACACCGACCACGGGCACTGCGGCGTGATCCGGGACGGCCGGGTCGACAACGACAGGACCCTTCCCTTGCTGGCGCGCGCCTCGGTCGCCTACGCGCGCGCCGGCGCCGACCTCATCGCGCCGAGCGACATGATGGACGGCCGCGTCGGGGCGATCCGCAAAGCACTCGACGAGTCGGGCCTCGATGAGGTGCCGATCGTCGCCTACTCCGCCAAGTACGCGAGCGCGTTCTATGGACCCTTCCGCGAGGCCGCCGAATCGGCGCCGCAGTTCGGCGACCGGCGCGGCTACCAGATGGATCCGGCGAACGGCGACGAGGCGTTGCGCGAGGTGGCGCTCGACATCGAGGAAGGAGCCGACATGGTGATGGTGAAGCCGGCGCTCCCCTACCTCGACGTGATCCGCCGCGTGAAGGAGCGCTTCGGCGTCCCGGTCGCGGCGTACAACGTCTCGGGCGAGTTCTCGATGATCCGCGCGGCCGCCGAGCGCGGCTGGCTGGACGGCGAGCGCGCCGCGCTCGAGGTGCTCACCGCGATCCGGCGCGCGGGAGCCGACGTGATCCTGACCTACCACGCCAAAGAGGTGGCGCCGCTCCTCGGAAGGAGAGAGCGATGACCCCGCGCGAGCCGGAGCGTCCCGTGACCGAAGCGCGCCCGCCCGCTCCGCCGAAGACGCGCGAGAGCGAGATTCTCGCGCGCCGCGCCGAGGGGCTCTTCCCCGGCGGGGTGAACTCCCCCGTGCGCGCCTTTCGCGCCGTGGGCGGCGTCCCGCGCTTCATCGCCTCGGCGAAGGGCGCCTGGATGACCGACGAGGATGGAAACCGCCTCCTCGATTACGTGCTCGCCTGGGGGCCGCTCCTTCTCGGCCACGCGCATCCCGCGGTGGTCGAGGCGGTGCGGCGCCAGGCCGAGCTCGGGACGTTGTACGGCGCGAGCACCCGGCTGGAGATCGACCTCGCCGAGCGCGTGCGCCGGTTCGTCCCCGCCGCGGAGCGGATCCGCTTCGTCTCCTCGGGCACGGAAGCGACGATGAGCGCCTTGCGCGTGGCGCGCGCCGCCACGGGGCGGAGCGCCTACGTGAAGCTCGACGGCTGCTACCACGGCCACGCCGATTCGTTCCTGATCTCGGCCGGTTCGGGCGCGGCGACGCTGGGGATCCCGGACTCACCGGGAGTCCCCGAGAGCACCGCCCGCGAAGCGCGACTCGCGTATTTCAACGACCTCGATTCGGTAGTTGCCCGGTTCGACGCCGAGCCCGCGGGAATCGCGGCCGTGATCGTGGAGCCGGTGATCGGGAACTACGGCGTGCTCGCTCCCGATCCGGCCTTCCTCCCCGGGCTGCGCGCGCTCTGCGACCGGCACGGCACGGTGCTCATCTTCGACGAGGTGATGACCGGCTTCCGCGCCTCGCGCGGAGGCGCCACGGAGCGCTACGGCGTCCGCCCCGACCTGATCACGCTCGGGAAGGTGATCGGCGGCGGCCTCCCGCTCGCCGCCTTCGCCGGGCGCGCCGACCTCATGGAGCGGATCGCCCCGCAGGGGCCGGTCTACCAGGCCGGGACCTATTCCGGGAACCCGATGGCGATGGCCGCCGGGATCGCGGCGCTCGAAATACTGGAGAAGGACCCCGAGATCTTCCGCCGCGTCGAGGCCCGCACCACGCTCCTCGCCGCGGGGCTCCGCGAGATCCTCTCGCGCCGCGGGATCTCCGGCTCGGTGAACTCCGTCGGATCGATGTGGACCCTGTTCTTCGGGCCCGCGCGCGTCGCCACGATGAAGGACGTGCGCGCGGCCGATCGCGAGCGCTACGCCCGCTTCTTCCACGGCATGCTCGACCGGGGCGTCTACCTCCCGCCCTCGGCGTTCGAGAGCGCCTTCCTCTCCGACGCGCACGGCGAGCCGGAGATCGACCACACCTTGGAAGCGGCCGACGAAGCGATGGAGGGGCTCGTATGACGCACGGCTCGTCGCTCGCTCCCGCCTTCCCGTTCCTCCGCGCCTGCCGCGGGGAGCCGAGCCCGGAGACGCCGATCTGGATCATGCGGCAGGCCGGGCGCTACCTCCCCGAGTACCGGGCGCTCCGGGAGAAGCACGGGTTCCTCGAGTTCTGCACGGTCCCCGAGCTCTGCGCCGAGGTCACGTCGCAGCCGATCGACCGCTTCGGACTCGACGCCGCGATCCTCTTCTCGGACATCCTCATTCCGGTGATCGGGCTCGGTGTGCCGATCGCGTTCGAGCCGGGGCCGGTGCTGGGGTTCCGGATCGAGCGGCGCGAGGACGTCGAGAGGCTCCACTGGAAGGGCGCGGCCGAGTCGACCCCGCACGTGAAGCCGGTGATCCGCGCCGTGCGCGAGCGGCTCGCGGGACGCGTGCCGCTGATTGGCTTCGGCGGCGCACCGTTCACCCTCGCCACGTACCTCATCGAGGACGGCCGGGGCCGGGACCTCGCGAAGACGCGCGGATTCCTCTCGCGCGACCCCGAGTGGTTCGCCCGGCTGATCGACGTGATCGTGGAGGCCACGATCGACTACCTGAAGGCGCAGATCGCGGCCGGCGTGGACGCCGTGATGCTCTTCGACACGCAGGCGGGGCACCTCCCGCCGGCGGAGTTCGCCCGCACCGCTGCTTCGGCGGCGGGCCGCGTGCTCGCCGCGCTCCCGAAGGGAACCCCGACGATCTACTTCGCGCTCGCTCCCGCGGTGGGGCACCTCGAGGCGCTCCGCGGCATCAAAGCGGACGTCTACGGGCTCGACTACCGCGTCTCGGTCAGTCAGGCCCGCGCGATCCTCGGCCAGAGCCACGGCGTCCAGGGGAACCTGGACCCCGCGGTGCTCGTCGGGCAGCCCGAGGAGATCGTGGTCCAGGCCGAGGCGATCCTGCGCGAGAACGCCGGGAGGCCGGGGTTCATCTTCAACCTGGGACACGGCATCTGGCCGGAGACGCCGGTCGAGAACGTGGCCCTGCTCGTCCAGACCGTCCGGCGCTTCCACGCGCCCGCCGTGGGGATCCCATGAGCGAACAGCCTACTGCCCATCACACGCCGCCCGCGCTCGCCTCGGTGACCGCGGAGCTCATGGCCAAGTACGACCGGCCCGGGCCGCGATACACGTCCTATCCCACGGCCATCGAATTCCATGAAGGGTTCGACGCGAACCGCTATCTCGCGAAGCTCGACGAGGCTTCGAAGAAGCCCGAGGATCCGCTCTCCCTCTACGTCCATCTCCCCTTCTGCCGCGAGCGGTGCAGCTTCTGCGGGTGCAACGTCATCATCACGCAGAAGCCGGGCGTGGCCGACGCCTACCTCGACGACCTCGAGCGCGAGGTGAACATCGTGGCCGACCGGCTCGGCAAGCGGACGCACCTCGTGCAGTACCACTGGGGCGGCGGCACGCCGACCTATCTGTCGATCCCGCAGATGCGGCGCGTCTGGGACATGATCGCGAAGCGCTTCACCTTCGCGAAGGACGCCGAGATCGCGATCGAGGTCGACCCGCGCGTGACCACGCGGCGCCAGGCGGAGCTGTTGAAGGAGCTCGGCTTCAACCGGATCTCGATGGGCGTCCAGGATTTCGATTCCGAGGTCCAGGAGGCGGTGAACCGCTACCAGACCTTCAACCAGACGCGCGACCTGCATCTCTACATGCGCGAGCTGGGATTCGAGTCGATCAACTTCGATTTCATCTATGGGCTGCCGCACCAGTCGGCGGAGACGTTCCGGAAAACGATCGAGCTGGCGCTGGAGCTGCGCCCCGACCGCGTGGCGGTCTACTCGTACGCGTTCGTGCCCTGGATCAAGGCGCACCAGAAGGCGATCCACCCCGAGGACCTGCCGCCGCGCGACGTGAAGCTCCAGCTCTTCGGAATCGCGCACGAGCTCTTCATGGGGGGCGGCTACCAGCAGATCGGGATGGACCACTTCGCGCTGCCGACCGACTCGCTCGCCGTAGCGGCGCGGAACCGCGCGTTGTTCCGGAACTTCATGGGCTACACGACGCACCCCGCGCGCGACTACATCGGCTTCGGCGTCTCCTCGATCGGCGACCTCGGCGGCGCGTTCGCCCAGAACACGAAGAAGCTGAACCGCTACAAGGACGCGCTCGACAAGGGGCTCCCTCCGATCGAGCGCGGTTTCGAGCGGAACAGGGACGACGAGATCCGCCGCGACGTGATCCAGGAGCTGATGTGCAACTTCCACCTCGACATCCCGACGATCGAGAAGCGATACGGAATCCGCTTCGCCGAATACTTCGCCGACGCCCTGCGTGAGCTGGACGAAGGCCCGGTGCAACACGGCTTCGTGCGCCGGACCGAGCGCGAGATCGACGTCACCGAGCCGGGGCGGCTCTTCGTGCGGAACGTCTGCATGCCGTTCGACGCCTACTTGAAGAAGATCGAGGCGGAGAAGAAACCGATCTTCTCGCGGACCGTCTGACCCTTTGAAGACCGGCATCCTGCTGCTCAATCTCGGCGGCCCCGACACGCTCGACGCCGTCCGCCCCTTCCTCACGCGCCTCTTCAGCGACCGCGAGATCATCCGACTGCCCGGCGGTCCGGTCGGCCAGTGGCTCATCGGGCGGATGATCGCGATCAAGCGGACGAAGGAGGTGCAGGAGAACTACCACAAGATCGGCGGCGGCTCCCCGATCGTCTGCTGGAGCACCCTCCAGGGCGAGGGGATGGTCTCGCGGCTCCGCGCGCGCGGGCACGACGTGGAGTACGCGCTCTGCATGCGCTACTGGAATCCCGACACCGACGCGGCACTCGACCGCCTGGAAGAGCTGGGCTGCGAGCGGCTCGTCGCCCTCACGATGTATCCGCACTACTCCATCGCGACGACCGGTTCGTCGATGGCGGAGCTGCTGCGCGTGATGAAGCGGCGGAAGACGCGGTTGCCGCTCGCGCGGATCGAGGCCTGGTACGACCACCCCGCCTACCTCGACGCGCTCGCCGCGCGCGTGCGCGCCTGCCTCGACACGTTCCCCGCGGGTGTTCGTCCGACGCTGCTCTTCTCCGCGCACGGGCTCCCCAAGCACTTCATCGACGACGGCGACCCCTACTGCGAGCACATCCGCGTCACGCTCGAAGGCCTGCGCGCGCGGCTCCCCGAGCTGCCGTGGACACTCGGCTACCAGAGCCGCGTCGGCCCGGTGGAGTGGATCGGCCCCAGCACCGAAGAGGTGGTCGATCGGCTCGGACGCGAAGGGGTGAAGGACGTCTGCGCCGTGCCGATCTCATTCGTCTCCGACCACATCGAGACGCTCTACGAGGTCGACATGCTCTACGGGGATCAGGCGAGAAGGGTCGGCATCGTGAACTTCCGCCGCCCCGAGGGGCTCAACGACTTTCCGCCGTTCCTCGACGCGCTCGCGGCCGTGGTGGAACCGGCGCTCTCAAGTCACGAGCGCGCCGTGCTCGCAGCGGGCTGACGGCAGAGCAGATCGGCGGAGCCTGGCGAGTCGATCAGCCATTGCGGATCTTCAGAACCGTACGATTCAAGAAATGAGCGAGCGGTCGACTTGCGCCGGGGCAAGTGATTATGTCAACTCCAACATCTCCTGGAAGATGTTCTTTGCGCCTCGTTGGCACATGTCGAGGGCTTTGAGCTAGGGCTTCACCCCTGCCGTCGCCTGCGGAATCGTCCTTCCCCGCAGCGTGACGAGTGAGTCGAGCTCCGCGCGCGTCAAGACCGCCAGATTCCCCCGCATCGGCCATGACTGCACGAGACTGTCGGCGGCGAGCCCCTCCTCGTCCAGCGTCTTCAAGAATCGCTCGGCCCGGCGGCTCGCGCGCGTCTTCCCGTCCACGGTGACCCACCCCTGCTCCGCCTCGAAGACGACCCGCTGGCGCGGGAACCAGAAGGTGACGAACTCAGCCGTGTGATCCGACCGGGGCCCTATGTTCACGGCAACAAGACGATTCGTGGAGTCGGCCACCTCGAAGCGCTTCGCGAAGGTCTGGAACGAGAGCTTCCGCTTCGCGCGCGCGAGGCGGTCGGGACGAAGCGTGAACGCCCGCTCGGCCTCCTGCTTCACGAAGTGCTCGCAGCCGGGCGTCGTGACGATGGTCGCTCCCTCGGCCACGAAGGCGCGCACGCCGCCCGCGTAGTGCGGGTGGTAGTGGCTGAAGAGGAAATACCGGATCGGCTTCGAGGGAAACTGCCGCTTGGCCGCGTCCACGATCCGCTCCCCGTTGTCGCTCCCCACCGCAGCCTCGAGCACCGCGAGCTTGTCCTTGAACTCGACGATCATGGACCGCGTGTCGAGATCCTCCATGTCGACGGACCAGAGTCCGGGCGCGATCGCGACGAGCTTGGGCTCGGCGCGCATGGTGTCGGCGGGAGCGGCCGGCTCGAAGGAGGCCGGAACCGCGAGGAGCGATTCCTCCGGGCAGTCGGTCCGGAACGAGACGCGCCGCTCGGTCATCGCCCACTGCATGTCGCGCTCGTGCACGATCTGGCGGAGCTCGGTCGGGATCGCGCCGGGCTCGTTGTAGACGTATAGGACTCCGTCCCGAACGTCGCCAAGCCGCGGATGCGGGCGGGTGGTCATCCAGGAGATGAGGCTCGCGTCCACCGGACGGAGGCTGATCGAGCCGCCGCCGGGGCGCGCATCGGCGAGATTCCAGGTTCCCGAGGGTCCGCCCCCCGAGACACGCGCGCCGGGCGCCGTCGCGGCGGCGCGGAGCGCGCGCGCGACCTCCCAGGGGAGTCCTGCCGTGACCTGCGCGAGCGCTTGCTCGCGATGATCGGCCGCCACCGCCCGCCACGACGCGCCAGGTGCTGCGCGGTAGAGGAGCGTCGCCCCCGAGACGATCCAGCTCTCGGGCGCCCCCGCCGAGTCCCCTTCGAGCCACGTCGTCCAGTCCATCCGCACGATGCCCCGCCCATCCGCGAGGAAGCGCTGGCGCGAGTGGTACGGCACCTTTTCGCCAGGGCGGCGGTAATGCGCCTCGAGCTCGAGCACGCCTTCGTAGCGCGCCTCGATGCAGCGTCCGGCGGCGGGCGCGGGGCCCTTCGCGATCGCGGCATCCAGCTGGACGGCGAGCTGCGAGGCGGGTGTCACGCGGGCCCGCGGCGCGGGCGCGGGACGTGGAGCTGGAGCGGTTCTCGCCGCAGCCGCAGGACGCGCCGAAGTGGTGGGTCGCGGCGCCGGAGCCGCGATCGCAAGCCACGCGAACGCAGGCGGTGCCAGAAGCGAAACAAGAACGCCTGCCGCGCGTGCCGCGCGGCGACATCGGAATGACGGGGGCATGTGCGAGAACATTAGTGCCTTCGCGCGTGGAACGCTACTATCCGTCCATGCGCGTGGTCATCGTGGGTGCGGGCATGGCGGGTCTCGCCGCGGCGTGGGCGATCCGCGCCGAGGCGGCGCGGCGCGCCGAGGTCCTCGAGCTCACCGTGCTCGAGGCGGGGCCCCGGGCCGGCGGCCGGATCCGTACGACGCGCGAGGACGGCTACCTCGTCGAGTGGGCGGCGAACGCGATCCAGGGGACGCACAACGCCGCGTGGCGCCTCGCGGAGTCAGTCGGGCTCGCCGACGAGCGCGTGCTGGGCTCAGCCGACGCGGCGCGGCGCTACATCGTGCGCGGCGGGAAGCTCCACAAGGTGCCGCTGAACCCGGCCGCCTTCTTCGGCTTCACCGGCCTTTCCCCCGCCGCGCGCTTCCGGGTGGCGCTCGAGCCCTTCTTCGCCTCGCGCGTGAAGAAGGAGGAGAGCGTCCACGACTACGCGGCGCGACACATCGGGGACGAAGCGGCGGAGATCCTGATCGGCGCCGTGGTCCGCGGCGTCTTCGCGGGAAACGCGAAGCGCCTCTCGGTCGACGCGGCCTTCCCGGTCATGCGCGAGATGGAGCGGAAACACCGCTCCCTCGTCCTCGCGATGATGGCGCGACGAGGATCGGGCGGCGGGCCGGGCGGTCGCAAGCTCTGGAGCTTCCGCCGCGGGCTCCAGTCGCTTCCCGACGCCATCGCCGAGCGGCTCGGCGATTCGCTCCGCCTCTCCACCCCCGCGCTCGCGCTCGAGCGGAACGCCGCCGGCTACGCCGTCCGGGTCGCGAGCGGCGACCGGCTCGAAGCCGACGCGGTGGTGCTCGCCGTCGCGGCGAAGGCTGCCGCCGCGCTCGTGCGGCCCTTCGACGCCGAAGCGGCGAAGCTCCTCGGAACGATCGAGCCCGCGGGGGTCGCCGTGGTCGGCCTCGCCTTCCGGCGCGACCGCTTCCGGACGTCCCCGGACGGATATGGATATCTCGTCGTACCCGGCGAGGACCTACCGGTCCTCGGAGCACTCTTCGAATCGAACCTCTTTCCCGGCCGCGCGCCCGAGGGACAGGTGATGGTACGGGTGATCATGGGCGGCGCCGACCGTCCCGATCTCCTCACGCGGAGCGACGCCGATCTCGCGGGGCTCGCGATGGGTGCGCTGGACAAGACGCACGGACTCGCGAGCGGCCCCGAGCGGACGTGGGTGATCCGGCAGGACGCCTCGATCCCGCAGTACGCGGTCGGGCACATGACGCTCCTTGCCGACCTCGACCGGCGCGCCGCGGCGCAGCGCGGCCTCCACTTCACGGGGAACGGCTATCGGGGGGTGTCCGTCGCGTCGCTCACGGAGGACGCCGAGAGGGTCGCAGCGCGGGTGGTCGGCGGGCTCACGGGATGAGCCGGCGGATCAGCGCGCGCGGCGGATGAGCCAATAGACGAGCGCGGAGAGAAGCGCGAAGGGGAGAACGAAGAGGAAGAGCGTCGTCCCGATGTAGGCCGCCTTGTTCGTCGTCGACGACGAGGCGCAGAAGGCGCAGGCCTGCGGTAGCCCCGGCAGGAGATGGCGGACCAGGGCGAGCAGGAGCCGGACGACCGCCACCACGAGCCCCGCGAGACTCGCGAGCAAGGGCATCAGCGCCACGGCTCGTAGACCACCAGGTAGAGCACCGGCCAGACCCCCACCACGAAGAGCCAGAACATCCGCGAGAGGACCACCGCGATGCGCGCGTCCCCGGGTCGCCCCTCGCGCGCCGCGCGCGCCACCTTGCGCGAGGCGACCACCAGCACGATGAGCGCCGCGAGGACGTGGACGGCATGGGAGCCGACGAGCGCGTAGAACGTGGCCCCGTAGACCCCCGAGGACGTCGTGAGTCCGAACGCGACGAGGCGCGTCCACTCGATCCCCTGCACCGCGAGGAAAACGACGCCCAGCACCGCCGCGACCGCGATCCGTCGCGCGGCCGTCCCGATCCGCTCCGGAAAGGACGACCCCGCGAGCCAGATCGCGACCCCGCTCGCGAGGAGCACCACCGTGTTCGCGAGCGTGAGGCCGGCGGGGAGCCGCGGCTGCCCCGGCGGCGGCCAGGACGAATGCCCGGCCCGCAGCACCACGTGCGCGCTGATGAGCCCCGCGAAGAACATCGCCTCCGTGAAGAGGAAGAGCGTCATCCCGATCACGCCGCCCTCGAGCGCCCGATCGGCGGGCGAGAGCGCGGCGCGGCGCGCGCGGGGCGCGACCGCGGCGGGATCAGCGGCCGTAGACATGGACGATGTCCGGATAGAGGCCGAGGAAGAGGATCGCGAGCGCCAGAACCCCCGCGATCACGATCGCGACCACGTGCCCCGGCTCGAACTTCAGATGCATGTAGAAGGCGACCACGAGAAACGCCTTCACGATCGCGACGAGGAAGATGAGGCACGCCGCGAGAAAGGCGTGCTGCAGGTACGCGAGGAACAGCGAGACGAGGAGGGCGCCCATGAGCACGCCCCAGATCGCCACGTAGTTCGGGTGGCGCCGCGCGGGCGCCGGGATCGTGTAGGTCATGGCGCGCCGGTCCTCGAAGTCAGGTAGAGCATCGGGAAGAGGAAGATCCAGACCACGTCGACGAAGTGCCAGTAGATCCCGACCAG
This sequence comes from Bacteroidota bacterium, assembly GCA_050257045.1. Classification (GTDB taxonomy): domain Bacteria; phylum Eisenbacteria; class RBG-16-71-46; order SZUA-252; family SZUA-252; genus DASQJL01. Next base: position 80,609 of record JBLMWD010000040.1, read on the forward strand.
CTCCACGCGATGCGTGTCGCTCCGCCGCGCCACCATCTGCCGCACCGCGAGGATCGCGAACAGGCCGCCCGTGACGTGGAGCGCGTGGAGCCCGGTCAGGGCGAAGTAGAACGACCAGAAGAGCCCGCTCACCGGCGTGTGGCCGCCCGCGACCTCGCGCCCGTACTCGAACGCCTTCACGCCGAGGAAGACCCCGCCGAGGGCGATCGTGCCGAGCATGTGCCGCGCGGCGCGCTTCAAGTCGCCATGCTCCACCGCCGCGTGCGCGAGCACCATGAAGAGGCTCGAGGTGAGGAGCACGAGCGTGTTGAAGGCGCCCGCCGCGCTCAAGGTGTGGCGGGCCTGCTCGCTCCACTCGGGATGCCGCAGGCGGAAGAGGACGTAGCAGACGATCAGGCCGCCGAAGATCACGATCTCCGAGCCGAGGAACCACCAGATCGCGAGGCGCCCGGTCGAGACGCCGGTCGAGCGAACGACGTCCGCGCGGCGCGCGGACGGGGCGTGGACGTGGCTCATGAGGACGTCCCCGCCGAGCCCGCTCCGGCGGCTGCCGTAGCGCCCGCGCCCGGCGCGACGTCTTGCGGATACCAGTCGGCGTCCCGCCCCGGTGCGCTGTACTCGTACGGGCCGCGATAGACGACCGGGATCGGCTCGAAGTTCCCGTGCCCCGGCGGGGACGGCACCGTCCAGTCGAGCGTGTTCGCGCGCCACGGGTTCCTTCCCGCGACCGGGCCGAACCGGAGGCTCCCGAAGAAATTGATCACGAACGGGATCTGCGAGAGGAGGAGCCCGATCGTGCCGATCGTGGCCGCGAGCTGGAGCGGCTGGAGGTCGCCCAGGTTCGAGAAGACGCGCGGGTCGAACGTGCGCCGCGGCACGCCGCGCAAGCCGAGCCCGAACATCGGCATGAACGTGACGTTCACGAAGAGGAAGGTCCCCCAGAAGTGGATCTTCCCGAGCGTCTCGTTCAGCATCCGGCCGAACATCTTCGGGTACCAGTAGTAGACGCCGGCGAAGAGCGAGAAGAAGACCGGCGGGATCAGCGCGTAGTGGAAGTGCGCCACCACGAAGTAGGTGTCGTGCACGTAGATGTCCGCCGCGGCCGAGCCGTTGATGATGCCGGTCACCCCGCCCCAGAAGAAGACCCCGATCATCCCGATGGCGAAGAGCATCGGCGTCTTGAACTCGATCGAGCCGCGCCAGAGCGTGGCCACGAAGGCGAACATCGTGATCGCGACCGGGACCGAGATGAGGATCGTCGTGATGCTGAAAGCGCTCGCGAGGAGCGGGTCGATGCCGCTCACGAACTGATGGTGCGCCCAGACGACGAACGAGAGGACGCCGGTCGCGAGCGTGGAGTAGACGATCATGCGGTAGCCGAAGAGCGGCTTCCGCGCGAAGACCGGGAGGATCTCCGCCACGATGCCGAGGCCGGGCAGGAGGATGACGTAGACCTCGGGGTGGCCGAAGAACCAGAAGAGGTGCTGGTAGAGGAGCGGATCGCCTCCCGCGCCGGGGTTGTAGAAGCCGGTCCCCGCGACGCGATCGAGCAGGAGGAGCACGGCGCCCGCGACGAGCGGCCCGACCGAGAAGAGGAAGATCACGCTCGCGACGAGCTGCATCCAGACCATGATCGGCAGGTCGAACATGCCCATGCCGGGCGCGCGCATGTTGATCGCGGTGGTGATGAAGTTGATCCCGCCCATGAGGAACGCCACGAACTCGAGCGCCACGGCGGCGATCCAGAGCGGCACGCCCCAGGCCGCGCCCGAGTAGGCCGCGTTCGCGGAGAGCGGCGGATACGCGGTCCAGCCGACCGGCGAGGCGCCGCCCGGGACGAGGAAGGAGGCGAGCAGGATCACGCAGCTCGTGAGGAAGGTCCAGTACGACATCATGTTCAGCTTCGGGAACGCCATGTCGCGCGTCCCGATCAGGAGCGGGATGAGGAAGTTGCCGAAGCCGCCGAGGAGCGCCGGCATCGCCACGAAGAAGATCATGATGGTGCCGTGCATCGTGATCAGCGAGTTGTAGGTGCCGGCCGGCACCGGCCCGAAGCCGGGGACGCTCCGGTCGGGGTAGGCGAGGTGCATCCGCATCACGTGCGCGAGGAGGCCGCCGATCACCGCCATCGAGAGCCCGGTGAGGAGGTACTGCTTCGCGATCGTCTTGTGGTCGGTCGAGAAGACGTAGGTGCTCCAGAAGCCGCCGGCGTGATGTCGCGCCGGCGGAGCCGGCCCGGCGTCCGCCGGCTCGGGCGGGGCGAGCAGGGTCGCGTCGCTCATGACTTCCCTCCCGGCGCGGTCTGGGCCGCGAGCCACTTCTCGTAGTCCGCTTCGGTGTCGACGTAGAGCGTGCCCCGCATGAGCCCGTGCGCCACCCCGCAGAGCTCGGCGCAGAGGACGCCGTAGGCGCCCGGACGCGTGGGGCGGAACCAGCCCTGGATGCGTCGCCCCGGGACCGCGTCCTGCTTCAGGCGCAGCTCGGGCACCCAGAACGAGTGGAGGCAGTCGGCCGACGTGAGCGTGAACGCGACGTTCTCGCCCACCGGCACGTGGATCTCGTTCGGCACGACGATGTCGTCGGCGGTCCCGAGCTTCCCGTCCTTACCGGGATGCGTGAAGGTCCAGGCCCACTGCCGCCCCTGGATCCCGAGTGCGAGCTGGACCGGGGGAATCTGTTCCTTGATCTCCCCCCAGGCCTTCGCGCCGAAGGCATCGATCGCAAAGTCACAGGCGAGGATCGCGACGCAGGGGATCAGGATCCACGCGGTCTGACGGATGCCCTTCCCGGGGACGTAGGCGGCGCGCACACCCTTCCTCCGCCGGTAGCGGATGGCGAAGCCGAGGAGGATCGCCTCGGCTGCGATGAACCAGACCCCCACGATGACGGCGATGAGCCACATGACGCGGTCGATGTCGCCGGCGTAACTTGAAGCTGCTATGGGCATTAGGTGCATGCTTCCGGCGCTCCCCGATCGAAAGTTAATGGCGGTTAAGTCGGGGAAGGATGCCGGGAATCGAGGCCGTGGGCTATGGAGCCAAGGGATACCTGTGGATGGTACTTAGGTATACCTGGACGGCCCGCTTCGCTGCGCGCGGCGAGGCTCTACTCGCCGCCCTCGGG
>JBLMWD010000041.1:0-12390 GCA_050257045.1 Bacteroidota bacterium
CCGAGCGCGAAGGCGGCGCGGTCCGCGCCGACCGGCACGCGCGCGAGCTTCGCGCGCGGCACGCCGAAGGCCGTCGCGAAGAGCTCGCCGTGCTCCCAGGTGTCGCAGAGGACGAGGTCGGCGAGTCGCATCGCGAGCGCGTCGCTGAAGCGGAGCCGGGCCGCCGTCGCCGAGCGCGGCGTCGCGCGCGCGAGGTCTCCGACCTGCGTGTCCCATCGGGAGACGAGCGGGTCGAAGAGGAGCGGCACGCGCGCGATCCGGGCGAGGAGCGCCGCGAGAGGCACGTCGCGATGTCCGAACGAAGCGACGACGTAGGCGTCGGCGCCTCCGGCGCGCGACGCCCAGGCGCGGAGGAGTCCCGCCTCCCGCGCAAAGGGACGCGCGGGGACGGGAAGGAAACGCGCCTCCACGCCGAGCGCGGCGAGCCCCTCGCGGAGCACGCGAACGCGGGGGTATTCGGGATCGAAGGCGCCGAGGAAGGCGACCCTCACCTCTCCTCGCCGCTCCGCCGGGTCGCCTCCCGCTCCCAGAGGCGCGCGTATTTCGTGAAGACCGAGAACGCGGCGAGACCGCAGAGGACGATGCCGTGGCGCCCCTCGCGGAACCCTCCCTCCAGGAGGTACATGCGAAGGAACCGGAGCGGCGGCCGAAGGAGGAGGCGCGCCGCCGAGGCGCGCACGCCGCGCTCGCCCAGGTCCTCGGCGGACCACCGCGTGTAGCGCGCGAACTTCTCGAAGTACTGGTCCAGGTCCTCGTAGGTGTCGTGCTCGAGCCGCTCGCGCAGCGTGCCGACGCGGCCCGATTCGATCACGACCTCCTCGTGCACGCGCACCGGCGCGTAGGCGCCCTTCGTGCGGTCGAACAGACGGAGCACCTTGTCGCGCTGCCACCCCGCGGAGCCGATCGGCTTCCCCAGGAAGCGGTTCGCCCGCCGGATCCAGTAGCCGTCGAGCCGCCGCTCGTCCGCGAGCACCGACTCGATCTCCGAACGAAGCCCGGGGGTGACCCGCTCGTCGGCGTCCACGATCAGCGCCCACCGGTGCGTGAGGCGCGGCAGGGCCCAGTTCTTCTGGGCCGCCGGGTTCACGTACTCGTGCTCGAGGACGCGGTCGGCGACGGCCCGCGCCGCCTCCAGCGTTCCGTCGGTGCTCCCCGAGTCGACCACGACCACCTCGTCGGCCCAGCGCACCGATTCGAGACAGGCGCGCACGTTCCGGATCTCGTTCTTCGTCGGGACGAGGACGCTCAGCGGCTCGCGCACGACCGCGCCTCCGTCCGCTCGAGGATCTCCCGGGCCGCGGACGCGACGCGCCCGGCCGGGACGTCGCGCATGCAGCGCATCCATCGCTCCCCCGGGAGCGGGCAGCGGACCTCGTTGCAGTGGAGGCACGCGAGCCCCTCCGCCTCGATCGCGACGTGCGGCCCCTCGGGCGGGTGCCACGTCGCGGGATTCGTGGGACCGTAGACCGCGACCGTGGGGACCCCGAGCGCCGCCGCCACGTGCTTCGGCCCCGAGTCGTTCGTGACGAGGATCGCGCACCGCGAGAGGAGCGCCGCGAGCCCCTGCCAGTCGGTCTCGGGGGCGAGGAGCGAGGGGGCGCGCATCGCGGCCCGCGCCGCCTCCACCCGGTCCCGCTCCCCGGGGCCCCAGAGCCAGACCGCGGTCCCCCGCCGGGAGAGCTCGTCCATGACGGCGGCGAAGCGCTCCGGCGTCCACGTCTTCGCGGGCCACGATCCGAGCGGAAGGCAGGCGAGGAGCGGGGACCCTGCCGGATGGACCCGCGCGAGCCACGCGTCGATCGAAGCCCGGGCCGCTTCGCCGACCTCGAGGCGGAGCGAGAGTCCGCGCGGCGCGATCCCGAGCGAGCGCACCTGGTCGAGCGCCGCCTCGGGAGCGTAGCGGAGCACGGGACGGCCGTCCCCGCCGAGCGGCTCGCGTGGGACGCGCACCGTGTAGGCGCCGCGCCGGCCCGCGATGTCGTAGCCGACCCGGATCGGCGCGCGCGTGAGGCGCGTCATGAACGCGGTCCGCGGATTGGACACGAGATCGAGCACGAGGTCGTAGCCGCCGCGCCAGAGGCGCGCGTAGAGCGCGGCCTGCCCGAGGAGCGAGCGGCGCTCGATCTCGATCACCCGGTCGACGTCGGGATTGCCGGCCAGGAGCCCGCCCATCCCGCGCGCTGCGAGCACGTCGATGCGCGCGCCGGGGAGTCCCGCGCGGAGCGCGCGGAGGGCGGGCGTCGTCAGGAGGAGGTCGCCGCCCGCGCGGTGGCGGATCACGAGGACCGAGCGGACGCCCCGGAGATCGGGCGCCTCACGCTCCCGCACGGCGCGCCTCCTTCCCTTCCAGCGCGCGCGCCGTGGCGGCCAGCGCGTCGCCCACGCCGATCCACTTGAGGCAGTCGAGCCGCGCGCACTCGTGGCGATGACAGGGGCGGCACCAGATCTCGCGATGGAGGAGCTGGTGGCCGTCCTCTTCCCGATACGGGAACCAGATCGCGGGAACCGTCGGTCCGAGGATCCCGACCGTGGGGACGCCCAGCGCGGGTCCCGCATGCAGCGGGCTCCCGTCGTTCGTGACGAGGGCGTCCAGGGCGGCGAGCACCCCCCAGTAGTCGCGGATCGGAAGCGCGGAAAGAGGCGGCGCCCCCGCGCGCTCCGCCACCTCGGCGACCGCCGCCTCCTCGCCGGGGCCGCCGAGCACGATGGCGCGGGCGCCGATCCCCCGGAGGGCGCGCGCGAGCGCGGCGAAGCGCTCGGGATGCCAGCGCTTCGCGGGCCAGCGGTTTCCGACGTGGAGGCCGACGCGCGGTCCGCCCGGCGGGAGCGCCTGGTCCAGCCGCTCCCGGCCGCGCGCGAGCTCCCCGCCGTCCAGCCAGAGGCGCGGCGCGGTCGGCTCCGCCCGGATCCCGAGCGGCTCGAGCGCGCGGAGATGGTGCGCCACCGCCGAGAGCGGCTCGCGCACCGGCGGTATGAGGCGGGTGTAGAGATGCCGGCGCACGCGGCGCGCGGGGCCGACCCGAACCGGAGCTCCGGTCCAGGCGAGCAGGAGCGCCGAGCGCGGATTGCCGTAGAGGTCGATCACCCAGTCGTAGCGCGCCTCGCGAAGGGCGCGGAGGATCGGGAGCGGGGCGGGCAGCGGCGACTTCCCCGGCGTGAAGGCGAGGACCCGCTCGATCGCGGGATGCCCCTGCGCGGCGCGCGCCGGCCCTTCCTCGCCGAGATAGTCGATCCGGACATCGGGAAAACGGGCGCGCAGCGCGTCGACCAGGGGGAGCGTGAGGATCACGTCGCCGATCCGACGCAGGCGCGAGACCAGGACGCGGCGCGGCGCCGGCAGCGGCGGCGCGGCGTCCGGCAGCGGATCGGCGGCGCGGACGGACGGCCGCGCGGGCTCAGCCATTCGAGCCGCTCCGCCGGATCCGGCCGATCAGCTCGCTCGAGGCGTGCTCCTTGGGGTCGCCCACGATCATCGTCCGCACGCCGAGCTCGCGCGCGATCCCCCGCTCGGGGACGCTCTCGACCGTGTAGTCGGTCCCCTTCGCATGGATCGCGGGACGCACGCGGCGGAGCACCTCCTCGACGGTGTCCCCTTCGAAGGGGACGACGAGGTCGACGCACTCGAGCGCGGCGATCAGCTCGAGACGCTCGGCGAGCGGGAGCAGCGGGCGGCCCGGGCCCTTCAGCCGGTGCGCGCTCGCGTCCGAGTTCACCGCGACGAGGAGCGCCGCTCCCGCGGCGCGCGCCGCGGCCAGGTAGCGCAGGTGGCCGACGTGGAGCAGGTCGAAGATGCCGTTCGCGAGCACGAGCCCCTCCCGCGCTTCCGGCGCCTGGTCGAGGCGCGCGGCGAGCGCGTCCAGGGAGGAGATCTTCGAGGCCGCATCGCGCGCGGCCGGCGCCCTCTGCCCCGCGTCGGAGCCGCCCGCGCTCATCGGATCCGGGGAACCCGGGAAACCCCGGGGGTCCGGCGAGCACGGCGAGCCCCGGGGGTCCGCGGGACCGGGTGCGCCTCGATCGCGGAGCGGAGCTCCGCGGCGTCGACCGTCGCGGTCCCCCGCTTCATGACGACGACCGAGGCGGCGTAGGTGGCGAGGAGCGCCGCTTCCACCTGGACCGCGCCCGCCGCGAGGGCGAGCGCCGCGGTCGCGGCGACCGCGTCCCCCGCACCCGTCACGTCGGCCACGTCGGAGCTCCCGACGATCGGGACGGTGGCGGGGGCGCTTCCGCGCGTGAAGACCAGCATGCCGTCGCTCCCGCGCGTGATCCAGACCGCGTCGACCGCCGCGGCGCCGCGGAGCTCGATGCCGGCGCGGCGCAGCGACCCCGTGGCGAGGGAGGCGAGGTGGAACGCCTCGGCCACCTCGTGCTCGTTCGGCACGAGAAGCGTGGCGCCGCGGAAGGCGCGGAGCGCGTAGCGCGAGTCGGCCACGAGCGGGACGCCGGCGCGCCGCGCGGCGGCGATCGCGGCGCGGCGCACGGCCGGGCCGAGGAGGCCGTAGCCGTAGTCGGAGAGGAGCACGCCGTCCGCGCCGCGGATCGCGCGCTCGGCCGCGCGGACGAGGGCCGGGAGCGCGGCGGCCTGGATCGGCGCCCCGTGCCCGCGGTCCATCCGGACGATCTGCTGGCGCGAGGTGTGGCTCGATCCGGCGAGGACGCGCGTCTTCACGATCGTGCCCGCCGACCCGTCGCGGGCGAGCCATCGCGCCTCGACGCCGTTCGCGCGCAGGGCCCGCTGGAGCTCCCGTCCCGCCGGGTCGGCGCCGATCCGGCCGACGAGCCTTGCTGTGCCTCCGAGGGCGCGCACGTTGGCCGCCGCGTTCGACGCGCCGCCGGGCACGGAGCGCTCCTCCTCGAAGTCGAGGATCAGGACCGGCGCCTCGCGCGAGATGCGCGACGAGCGGCCGACCCAGTAGCGATCGAGGACGAGGTCGCCGATCACGGCGATCCGCAGGCCGCGGAGCCGGCGGGCGAGGTCCAGGAGCCGCTCCCGGGTGACCGGCTCGAGGGAAGCGCGGCGTTCCGAGGGGACGCCGCGGGCGGCGGCCTTCATCGCGAGCTCCTCTCGGCGGCGAGATCGGCGAGACGCGCCCGCGCCCAGGCGTCGGCTTCGCGGATCGCGTCGAGCGTGAGCGTCCCCGAGGGGTGGTGTCCCGCGAGGACCTCGCCCACGAGCGGCATGAGGTCGGTGAATCGGATCTTTCGCGCGAGGAAGAGCCGGACCGCCTCCTCGTCGGCGGCGTTCAGGACCGCGGGCGCCGTCGAGCCCGTCGCGAGCGCGCGCCGCGCGAGCGAGAGCCCGGGCGAGCGCGCCGGATCGGGCGCCTCGAACGTGAGCGAGCCGAGCGCCGCGAGGTCGAGACGGGGGAGCGCCGATTCCCATCGCTCCGGATACGAGAGGGCATAGAGGAGCGGGAGGCGCATGTCGGGGCACGAGAGCTGCGCGACGACCGAGCCGTCCACGAACTCGACCAGCGCGTGCACGATCGACTGGGGATGCACCACCACGTCGATCTGCGCCGGGTCGAGCCCGAAGAGCCAGCGCGCCTCGATCAGCTCGAACCCCTTGTTCACGAGCGTGGCGGAATCGACCGTGATCCGCTCTCCCATCGACCAGGTCGGATGCCGGAGCACCTCCTCCGGCGTGACCGCGTCCAGCGTCGCGGGATCGCGCCGGAGGAAGGGGCCGCCCGAGGCGGTGAGGGTCACGCGCCGCACGCCGTCGACGGGACGCCCTTCGAGCGCCTGGTGGATGCCGCCGTGCTCCGAGTCGACCGGGAGGATCGTCCCGCCCCCCTGGGCCGCGATCTTCGCGAGGAGCTCCCCCGCGAGGACCACCGACTCCTTGTTCGCGAGCGCGACCCGCTTCCCCGCGTGGAGGGCCGCGAGGGTCGGCGTGAGCCCGACGCTCCCGACGAGGGCGTTCACGACCACGTCGGCGTCCGGATCCTCGGCGAGGAGCGCGAGCGACTCCTCTCCCTCGAGCACCTCGCCGGCGAACATCCCGCGCGCGGCGCGCGCCGCCTGCCGGTCGGCGAGGGCGACCCGCGGAACGCCGAACGCCTCGGCGGCGCGGACCACCTTCTCCGCGTTCGCGCGCGCGGCGAGGGAGACGAGCCGCAGCCGGTCGGGATAGGCGCGCACCAGCGCCTGCGCGGCCGCGCCGATCGAGCCGGTCGCGCCCAGGAGGGCGACCCGGATCATCGCTCGAGCACCCGGAAGAGGAGGTAGTACGCCGTGACGGGTGCCGCGAAGAGGACGCTGTCGAAGCGGTCGAGGACGCCGCCGTGTCCGGGGATGATGCGGGAGGTGTCCTTGGCGTCGGCGTCCCGCTTCAGGAGCGACTCGACGAGATCGCCGAGCTGCCCGAGCACGCCGACGAGGACGCCGAGCGCCGCGGCGTCGAACGCGGTGAGGTAGGGCGCGAACCAGGCGCGCGCGACGAAGGCGGCGACGACCGCGGCGAGGAGCCCCGCGACCGCGCCCTCCACCGACTTCTGCGGGCTCACCTCGGGCATGAGCCGCGTGCGGCCGAAGGCGAGCCCGAAGGCGTAGGCGGCCGTGTCGCACGTCCAGGCGAGGAAGAACGGGAGGAGCGCGAACGAGGCGCCGAACGAATACGGGAGGCCCCACGCGCGCGGCAGCTCGCGCAGGAGCTCGATGTGGCTTCCGAACCAGCCGATGTAGACGACCCCGAGGAGCGTCGCCGCGATGTTCGCCACGGCCTGCTTCCCCGCTCCGCGCCGGAGCTCGGCCAGCATGATCGCGCCGATCAGCACCGTGAGGAGCGCGCCGACGTTCCACTCGGCGGTCCGATTGGCGTGGACGCGGAGATAGGCGCCGACCGCGAGGATCACCCCCGCGAAGATCCCCGACTTCCAGTGGGGCGCCAGCCCCTTCGACTCGATCATCTGGTAGAACTCCCGCAGGCCCAGCCCCACCACGAGGACGGTGAAGCCGAGCCAGACGAGCCCGCCGACGCGCGCCGCGAGGACGAAGAGCGGAAGGAAGACGACCGCGCTCGCGATCCGGAGCGGGAGCGAGGCGTCGCGTCGCGCGGGCGCGGCGGAGCCCTCGGACGTCACGCGCGCCGCGTCCGCGGGCGGGGGCGAAGCGCCGGCGCGGTCACTCCGCGCGGCCGAAACGACGGCTTCGGTTCTGGAAGTCATGGACCGCCTGGTAGAGGTGCTTGCGCCGGAAATCGGGCCAGAGGGTGTCCGTCACCCAGAACTCGGCGTAGGCGAGCTGCCAGAGGAGGAAGTTCGAGACGCGAAGCTCGCCGCTCGTCCGGATGAGGAGGTCCGGATCGGGGAGCCCGTCGGTGTCGAGCTGATGGCGGAAGTAGTTCTCGTCGATCTCGGGGAGCGGGATCCGGCGCTTCCGGTCCTCGGCCACCACGCGGCGCACCGCGTCGACGATCTCGGCGCGGCCGCCGTAGGAGATCGCGAGCACGAGGGTCATGCCGGTGTTCGCGTCGAGGAATTGCCGCGTGTCGGCGAGGATCGCGCGGCTCCGCTCGGGCAGGAGATCGACGTGGCCGATCGTGCGGAGCCGGACGTTGTTGCGATGGAGCTCGTCGCGCTCCTCGCGGAGCACCTGCTCCAGGATTCGCCAGAGGCCGCGCACCTCCCCCGCCGTGCGCTCCCAGTTCTCGATGGAAAAGGTGTAGAGCGTGAGCACGCGAACGCCCAGCTCCACGCATCCCTCCACCGCCTCGCGCACGGACCGGCGTCCGGCGCGGTGGCCCATCAGGCGCGGCAGTCCGCGCCGTTTGGCCCAGCGGCCGTTGCCGTCCATGATGATGGCGATGTGCTCGGGGACGGGACGCCGGAGCACCTGCTCCAGGGTCGGGGGTTTCGAAAGGGCGCGCATGGGCTCGTCGCGCGGCCGGAGCGCCTCAGACCTCCATGACCTCGGCCTGCTTCTTGTGAAACAGCTCGTCCAGCATGGCGATGTAGCGGTCGTGGATCTTCTGCACCGCGTCGTGCGTCTTCTTCGCGTCGTCCTCGGAGATCTTGTGCTCGCGCTCGAGCTTCTTCAGCTCGTCGTTCACCTCGCGGCGGACCGTGCGCACGCGCACGCGGCCGTCTTCGATCAGCTTGCCGAGGTGCTTCACGAGGTCCTTGCGCCGCTCCTCGGTCAGGGTCGGCAGCGTGAGGCGCACGACGGCGCCGTCGTCGGCGGGATTCAGCCCGAGATCCGACTTCTGGATCGCCTTGATGATGTCCGGAAGGATCGATCGCTCCCAGGGCTGGATCAGCAGCATGCGCGGCTCGGGGACGCTGACGCTCGCGACCTGCTGCAGCGGCGTCGGGTTCCCGTAGTACTCGACCTTGATCCCGTCGAGCAGCGCGGTGGTCGCGCGGTTCGTGCGCACGGTCGCGATCTCGTGGCGGATCGTCTCCACCGCCTTCTTCATCCGCTCTTCGGTCTGCTTCAGGATTTCCGGTCCCATCCCTAGACCTCCACGGCGACTCGGGTGCCCACGGTCTCCCCGCGCAGGGCCCGGGCCAGGTTCCCCGGGACCGTCACGTTGAAGACCAGGATCGGGAGCTGATGGTCCATGCCCATCGTGAACGCCGTCCGGTCCATCACGTTCAGGCGGCGATCGATGGCCTCGAGATAGCTCAGCGTGTCGAACCGGACCGCGTCGGGGTTCTGCATCGGATCGTCGGTGAAGACGCCGTCGACCTTGGTGGCCTTGAGCAGGACGTCGGCCCCGATCTCGATCGCGCGGAGGACCGCCGCGGTGTCGGTCGTGAAGTAGGGGTGCCCCGTGCCGGCCGCGAGGATGACGACGCGCCCTTTCTCGAGGTGCCGGACCGCGCGGCGGCGGATGTAGGGCTCGGCCAGCGTGCGCATCTCGATGGCCGAGAGGACGCGCGTCGAGAGGCTGCGCTCCTCCAGGGCGTCCTGGAGGGCGAGCGCGTTGATCACGGTGCCGAGCATCCCCATGCTGTCGGCGGTGGTCCGGTCGAGCGCGCCGCCCGCGGCGGTGCCGCGGATCAGGTTCCCGCCGCCGATCACGATGCCGATCTGCGTGCCGGCGCGCGCCCCCTCGACGATCTCGTCCGCCACGCGCGCGAGGGCCTCCGCGTCGATGCCGAAGCGGGCTTCGCCGGCGAGGATCTCCCCGCTCAGCTTGAGCAGGACGCGCGGCGACGCGGGCGGGCGTACGGCCATGGCCGGGATCAGGCCTCCCCGATCTTGAACTTGGCGAAGCGCCGCACGACGATGTTCTCGCCGAGCTTCGCGATCGCCTGGTCCAGCAGCTCCTTCACCTTGCGGTCGGGATCCCGGATGGTCGGCTGCTCGAGGAGCACGACTTCCTCGTACATCTTCTCGATCTTGCCGTCCACGATCTTCTGGACGACCGCCTCCGGCTTCCCGGTGGCCTTGGCCTGCTCCACGAGGATCGCGCGCTCGCCGGCGACGAACGCCGGGTCGAGCGAGGCGCGGTCGACCGCCTGCGCGTTCGTGGCGGCCACCTGCATCGCGAGGTTCCGGACGAGGCCCTTGAAGTCGTCGGTGCGGGCGACGAAGTCGGTCTCGCAGTCGACCTCGATCAGCACGCCGAGCTGGTCGCCCGGGTGGATGTAGGCGTGCACCACGCCCTGCCGCGCTTCACGGCCGGCCTTGGCGGAGGCGCGGGCCATGCCCGACTTGCGCAGGACCTCGATCGCTTTCTCCATGTCGCCGTTCGCTTCGGCGAGGGCCTTCTTGCACTCCATCATGCCCGCGCCGGTCCGCTCGCGCAGGTCCTTCACGTGCGAGGCGGTGATCGTCATTTCGAAAACTCCTCTCTCGATCCGTTCGGGATTCGGGTTGTTCCGGTGCGGGGCGCGGCGCGCCCCCCGGTCGCGCGACGCTCGACGCGCTACGCGCTCGCGACCGCGTCGGTCACGGGCGGGGCCGCGGCAGCGGCTTCGGCGGCGGCCGCCTCGCGGTCGGCGCCCTCCTGGGCCTCCTGGCGCGCGGAGAGCAGCGTGTCGGAGACGAAGCGACTGAAGAGGCGGATCGCCCGGATCGCGTCGTCGTTCCCCGGCAGCGGGTAGTCGATCACGTCGGGGTCGCAATTGGTGTCCACGACGCCGATGACCGGGATCGCGAGGCGGTTCGCCTCGGCGACCGCGATCCGCTCCTTCTTGGTGTCGATCACGAAGACCGCCGCGGGGAGCTGCGCCATCTCCTTGATCCCCGTGAAGATCTTCACGAGCCGCACGCGCTCCTTGTTGATCTGGGCCTGCTCCTTCTTCGAGAGCTTCTCCAGCGTCCCGTCCGCGTCCATCTTCTCGATTTCCTTGAAGCGGCGGATGTTCGACTTGATGGTCTTGAAGTTCGTGAGCATCCCGCCGAGCCAGCGCTCGTTCACGTACGGCATCCCGCAGCGCTCGGCTTCCTCCTGGACCGCGTCCTTCGCCTGGCGCTTGGTGCCGACGAAGAGCACGGGGCCGTTCCGCCGCGCCACGTTCTCGAGGAGCGCGCGCGCGTCCTGGATCGCCTTCAGGGTCTTCTGGAGATCGATGATGTAGATGCCGTTCCGCTCGATGAAGATGAACTTCTTCATCTTGGGATTCCAGCGGCGGGTCTGGTGCCCGAAGTGGACACCTGCTTCGAGCAGCTCCTTCATTCCGATGTCGGCCACGGTGAAACCTCCGGTCTTGTGCCTCCGCCCCTTCGATCCGCCGGGCTCCCCGCGAGGGGGAGACCGCCCGCGGCCCGGGGCGTGTGAAATGGCGGCCCCCGTCGGGGACCGCTGCCTGCTACCGCTTCGAGAACTGGAAGCGCTTGCGCGCCCCCGCCTGTCCGTACTTCTTCCGCTCCTTCATGCGCGCGTCGCGCGTGAGGAACCCTTCCTTGCCGAGGAGCGCGCGGAGCGAAGGATCGGCGATCTGGAGCGCGCGCGCGACGCCGAGCGACACGGCCCCGGCCTGTCCCGACGGTCCGCCGCCGCGCACGCGCGCGACGACGTCGAACTTGTCCGACAGGTTCGCCGCGAGGAGCGGCTCGGTCGCGAGCCGGCTCAGCACCATCCGGCAGAAGTAGCGGTCGATGTCGACGCCGTTCACGGTGCGCTTCCCGGTGCCCGGGAGGAGCTGCACGCGCGCCACCGACGTCTTCCGCCGGCCGGTCGCCAGAATGGGGTTGGCCATCGTCACTCACCTCCCGTCGAAACGCCGGGCATCGGGAACGGCCGCGGCATCTGGGCCGCGTGCGGATGCTCCGGTCCGGCGTAGATCTTCAGCTTCTTCATCATGGCGCGGCCGAGCCGGTTCTTCGGCATCATCCCCTTCACCGCGAGCCGCACGATCTCCTCCGGCTTCTGGGCCTGGAGGTCGCGGAAGCGGGTCCGCGTGTCGCCGCCCGGGTAGAGCGAATGCCGGAAGTAGATCTTGTTGTCGCGCTTCCGACCGGTGACCCGCACCTTGTCGGCGTTGACGACGATGACGTTGTCGCCCACGTCCAGGTGCGTGGAGTAGGTCGGCTTCCGTTTCCCCTTGAGCACGCTCGCGATCTCGCTCGCGAGCCGGCCCAGGATCTGCCCCTCGGCGTCCACGACATACCAGTCCTGCTGGATCTCCGAGGCGCGTACCGAGTACGTGCCCATCGATTCGACCTCCGATTGCGTTGGTTGGAACGAGCAAACGTTAGAGGATACCGGCGCTTACACCCGGCTGTCAACCGCGGCCGGTAGGGCCTCGCCGGGACGGGCGGCGCCCCGCTCGGTGACCACCCAGGAGACGAGCCGGGCGGGGGTCACGTCGAACGCCGGGTTGCGCGCCAGCACCCCTACCGCCGCGGTCGGAACGCCCTTCACGCTCGTCACTTCCGCCGGGTCGCGCTCCTCGATCGGGATCGAGGCGCCGTCCGGGAGCGAGGGGTCCAGCGTGGAGGTCGGGGCGACGACGAGGAACGGGATCGCCGCCTCCCTGGCCGCGAGGGCGAGCCCGTAGGTGCCGATCTTGTTCGCCACGTCTCCGTTCCGCGCGATCCGGTCGGCGCCGACGAGGACCGCCTCGATCCCCTCCCGCGCGATCGCGTGCGCCGCGGCCGAGTCGGCGACGAGGCGGGGGGTGATCCCCGCGCGCACCAGCTCCCACGCGGTGAGGCGCGCGCCCTGGAGGAGCGGCCGCGTCTCGGTCGCCCAGACCTCGACGTCGCCCGCCCGCCTCCGATGCATCTCGAGGATCACGCCGAGCGCGGTCCCGCCCCCGCCGGTCGCGAGCCCGCCCGTGTTGCAGTGGGTGAGGAACCGCCGCTTTCCCTCGAGGAGCGCCGCGCCGTGCGCCGCCATCGCGCGCGAGGCGGCGCGGTCCTCCGCCCAGATCGCCTCCGCCTCGCGGCGCGCGCGCTCGGCGATCGCGCCGGGAGCGGGATCGCCCGCGGCGCACG
>JBLMWD010000042.1:0-6717 GCA_050257045.1 Bacteroidota bacterium
TCTTTCTCGGGATTGCCGGCGGGTGGTTCGCCTGGGCCAGCACCCGTTTCCCCGAGTACCCGCACTATGCGTTCCTCGAGGAATCCGTCGAGCGGATCGCCACCGGGTCCTTTCATCGCGAACAGCCACTCTGGTTCGTCCCGCTCGTCCTCGTCGCCGGCGCGATCCCGTGGTCTCTCGCCACCCCCTGGTCCCTTCGGTTGAGCCGATGGACCCGGGCCGGGCTCGGCTTCGTTCTCTTCGCGGTTTTGTTCTTCAGCCTGTCGCGCTCGAAGCTCGCGACCTACCTCCTTCCGTGCTTCCCGCCGCTCGCACTCGCCGCGGCTGAATCCTGGACGGCTCCCGGCGCCGCGCGGCGAGGAACGTGGCGAACCGCGATCGTCTACGCGGCGCTCGCGACGATCCTCGCCCTGGCCGCGGCGCGATGGATCGACCTCCCACGGACGCCCGCGCTCGAACCGCTCTTTGCGCCGGCCGGCCCCTTGGCGATCGCCTTCGCGGCCCTCTCCTTGATTGCGGCGCTTGGGATCTTCCTGTCCCGAGTCGAGCCGGCCACCCTCTCCCTGCTGGCGCTCACACCAGTCGCGCTGTGGATCGCGGGGCCCGCCCTCGTCGGCTACGCGCAGGCGCAGTCCGGGGAGCCTCTCGGGCGGGCGGCGAGCGCCGCGGCGGGAGGAGGGCGGGTCTGGTTCGAGCGCTGCTACAGCCCGGGAGCCCAGTTCGCGCTCGGGCGTTCCATCGACCTCGTCAGCGATCGAGGCCTCGAGACCACGAGCACCTACCAGTCGCGCTACCGCGAGACCCTGGTCGCGCGGGGTGAATGGCGGCCCCGGTCCGGGGTCCCTTCCAGGGAGCGGCCGGCGGTGATCGTCCGGCCCGCTCGATCGGCCACCGAGGCGACCCCGCCGGGGATGAGCCTTTTCTTCCAGGATGCGCGGTTCGCCGCGTACCGAAGGGGACCGTAGTTGCGGCTTGCGTTCCGTGACCCGACCGGCAAGGATTCACTCCTGTGTGCGGAATAGCGGGACTCTGGGCGCCGGGGCTCGACGCGAGCGAACGGCGCGCGCTCGTCGAGGGCATGGTGCGCCGGCTCGTGCACCGCGGTCCCGACGGCACGGCGGTCTGGAGCGACGGCGCCGTGACGATCGGGCTCGCGCGCCTCGCGATCGTGGCGCCCGAGTACGCGGTCGCGGTCAGCACCAACGAGAGCGGAACCATCGCGGCGGTCACGAACGGCGAGATCTACAACTACCGCGAGATCCGCGACCAGCTCGCGAGCGGGGGCCCCGGCAAGGCGGGACCGGATACGACCGTCCTCCCGCACCTCTACGAGATCGCCGGAATCGACTTTCCGTCCCGGCTGGATGGCATGTTCGCCGTGGCGGTCTGGGACGCCCGAGCGGAGCGCCTCGTGCTCGCCCGCGACCGCGCGGGCGAGAAGCCGCTCTTCTTCGCGGCGGGCCCGTCGCGGTTCGCGTTCGCATCCGAGCCCGCCGCGCTCCTGGGGCTTCCCTGGGTTGGGCGCGACCCGTCTCCGGCCGCGATCGCGCGCTACCTCGTCCACGGGTTCTTCGGATACGGCGACAGCGCCTTCTCGGATATCCGGCAGATCCGGGCCGGGCACACGCTGGAAGTGGGCGCCGATCTCTGCCGGGAGCGGCGGTACTGGCGTCCGTGGGACGTCCTGCTCCGTGCAGCGCCTCGATCCGCTCCCGCCCAGGAGCTCGCGCTCGAGACCCGGCACGCACTGGCGACCGCGGTGGAGTCCCGCCTTCCCTCGGACGTGCCCTTCGGCGTCTTCCTCTCCGGCGGGCTCGACTCGAGTCTCGTCGCGGCGCTCGCCGCGACCGGCCAACGCCGGTTCCCGACCTTCAGCCTGAGGCTTCCCGGGCGGAGCTACGACGAGTCGACCTTTGCGCGGGACGTGGCCCGCCAGATCGGATCCGACCACCACGAGCTCGCGATCGACCATGCCGACGCCGAGGAGCTGCTCGAGCGGATCAGCGAGGGCATGGACCAGCCTCTCGGCGATCCCAGCCTGCTCCCGACCTGGGCCCTCGCCCGCTTCGCGTCGGAAAACGTGCGCGTCGTGCTCACGGGAGAGGGCGGGGACGAGCTCTTCGCCGGTTACCCGACCTACGTCGGCCATCGGCTCGCCTCGCTCACGAACCGGATGCCTCAGGGCGTCTCGCGGGCCCTGAGCGCGATCGTCCGCCGGCTCGAGCCCGCGAACGCCCACGTCAGCCTCCCGCATCTCCTCGAGCGCCTCCTGAGCGTTCGGGGGCTCCGCCCGCTGGATCGCCATCTGGAGTGGTTCGGCGCCGTGCGGCAGCGCGAGGTCCTTTCCCTGCTTTCGCCGGCGCTTCGCGACTCGCTGCAGGCCGACGACCCGCGCGCGCACCTCACGACTCTGGAAAACGCGCTACTCGGGCTCGGTCGCGCGGACACGAACGATCCCGATCTCGTCGTCTACCAGCTGCTGGATTTCGAGCTCTACTTGGGCGGCGGTCTGCTGACCAAGGTCGATCGCGCCACGATGGCCCACGGACTCGAGTCGCGGGCCCCCTTCCTTCACCATCCACTCGTCGAGTTCGCCATGGCTTTACCGCCGGACGCGAAGCTCCGGGGAGCCAAGGGCAAATGGGTGCTGAAGCGGGCGGCGCGCGGAGTTCTTCCCGACCGGATCATCGACCGGCGGAAGCAGGGCTTTTCGCCCCCGTTCTCCTCGTGGGTTCGGGGCCCCCTGCGCCCGCTGGTGCTCTCGAAACTCACCCGAGAGCGCCTGAATCGCGCGGGGATCCTGGATCCGGCCGGAGTCGCTCGGATCCTGGCGCAGCACCTCGACGGAGAGCGCGAGTGCGGCCGCGCGATCTGGACCTTGCTCAGCCTCCAGCTGTGGGCCGAGCGATGGCTCGCCGGCACGTCGTACGAGGACCTCTCGTCGGCCATCGCGGGGAGCGGGTTGTCGGAGGAGGTGGGAGTAGCGCAGCCGGCGGGAGGTGTCGCGACGACGCGGGCCTAGTTGGCGGCCCTCAGCAACGGCATGCGGCGGATGAGCACCTTCCCTCCCGCGCGCATCCGGACGAAGTAGATGCCGCGAGCCACGTGCTGGAGATTCAACGCGGCGCTGTGCGGTCCCATCTCCTGCACGCCGTCGGCCAGACTGGCCACCCGGCGCCCCGCGACGTCGAAGATCGTCAGCGTCACTTCTCCGGGCTCGGCCAGCGTGTACTCCACGATGGCGCGCCCCCCCTCGATGCGAGGCCGCCCCAACGAGGTCGTGAAGGCCAGCCCGCCGCGGGTGTCCTCCATGGCCATATCCATGTGCCCTTCCCCTGGGCAACCCTCGAGCGAGTTGTAGCTCTGCCCGTCGTTGACGACCATCCGCCCGCCCGCCTTGCCCGGCACGCCGACGATGACGCTCCCGTCGGCGACCCCTCCGTCACGGGTCACCGCCGTGAACGAGACGCGATAGACGCGGCCGTTCCCGCCCTCCACGCGCTCCCGGCGAAGGTAGAGCTGCCCGTCCACCACCTGGGCATCGAAACATCCGTCGTCACTGCTTGTGGTCGTCATGTGGCCCATGGCCATCCCGCCGTGATCCGACTTGGATGCCGGCGCGGCCGTCCGCCCGGACCCGCGATGCGAGAGCGGCTCGTCCTGCGTCACGTCGGTCACGTGGATCGACACCGGCGCGCCGGTCGAGTCGGTCACCCCCGTGATCTTCACGGGGGCCATGGTGAGATCGGGCGGCCAGAGCCGTGAAGGCTCCGCGCTGGCGCTCGCGACCGACGGCTTGGGACCCTTCGGGGGAACCACCGTGAACTGCCGCATCATGTCGTTGTCTTCGTGCTCCAGCATGTGGCAGTGGAACACGAAATCTCCCAGGTAGCCGTCCGGGCCGAATCGCATGATGACGCGGAGCAGCTCGTGGGGCTTCACGATCGCCGTGTCCTTCCAGCCCGCCTCCTCGGGGCTCGGCGGCCTGCGGTCCGCGCCGGGAACGACCTTCCCGTCCACGACCTCGAAGCTCGAGCGATCCAGGATCTGGTACTGGACCAGGTGCATGTGAATGGGATGCGATTCCGATGTCTCGTTCGCGAATTGCCAGATCTCCGTCGAGCCGAGCGTCGGGAACTCGGTCATGTCCCCCCAGCCGAAATCCCCGAAGCGGAACTTGTTGAGGCTCTGATCGAAGCGGATCTCGAACGTCCGGGTCCGGGCCGCCTGGCTCTCGGGAATGCGGTCCACGGGGCTCAGGGCGGCCGGTAACGGCGCGGTGTCGCCTGTCGTTCCCGAGACGATGAACTTCATGACTCTCGAGGCAGCCGGATCGGATGGATCCACCTGGCCGGACTCCAGCTTGTCCTGGAGGAGCACCTCCGAGTCGGGAGCGTAGCCTGCGAAGTCGAGCACGACGTCGGCCCGCTCCGCCGGGCCGAGGGTGATTTTGCTGACCGTGACGGGCGAAGGCAGCAAGCCGCCATCGCTGCCGATCACCTGGAACGGATGCTGATCGGAGAGAGCGAGCGTGAAGATCCGATGGTTGGAGCCGTTCAGGACGCGGAAGCGGTATTTCCCCCGGTCCACCTGGAGCTTGGGCCAGACCTTCCCGTTCACGAGGACCTTGTCTCCGAAGAACATCGGCGTCCACTGCGCCGGATAGCGCAGCGAGCCGTCGGGATTGAACGACCGATCCTGGATGAGGAGGGGGATCTCGTAGGGTCCGCTCGGAAGATCGAGCGCCTGTTCGTCGCGATCGCGGATCAGGTAGAACCCGGCGAGTCCCAGCATCACGTTGTAGCGGGTGATGCCGAGCGCGTGATCGTGGTACCAGAGTGTCGTCGGAAGCTGGTTGTTCGGATAGCGATAGAGCCTGGATTGGCCGGACACGAACGTCGACTCGGGATATCCGTCGTACTCGGCCGGGACATGCCCTCCATGGAGATGCACGACCGTGCTCGGTATGTTCCCCGTCATGTCGGGACCGTGGATCGACGTGTCGACGTTGAAGTAGTGGTTCGTTCGAGGGAGACCGGTCTCGATGTCCCGGAGATCGTTGATCCAGCGCACCTGGATCGGCTGATTGCGAAGCGTCTCGATCGTGGGCCCCGGGTACTGCCCGTCGTAGCCCCAGAGCGTCGTCGGCGGCAGGTCGCGATGGAGCTTCTGCCGGAACTCCTTCATCGCGATCTCGTAGGAGGCCGCGCCTCCAGCCCGGCCACGCACCGGTTTCGCGACCGGCGGAATCGGAAGCCAATCCACGTACGGCTCGAGGCAGACGAGCTGGTCGCAGGTCGAATTATCGCCACCATATTCCCCGGACGCGGCCTCGCACTCGCTTCGCGTCGTGAGATCGCAGGTGCCGTCCGGCTTGCAGCAGGCTCCCGTCGGAGGCGTGAAGGAGATCGTCACGGAAGGCGGGTGGGAGTCCAGCGTGTCCTCCCGGCTCGCGAACCGGATGCCCGTTCCCAGATTCGCCTCGTCTCCGAGGAGGATCCATCCGTGATTGGACGAGGCGTCCCGCACCCAATCCGCCACGTCGCTCGTGAGCCCGCTGCTCGTCAATCCCACGTTCTGGGTGAAGGGGGATACGAACTCGGAGTCGCTGAACGAGACCCGGAAGTTCCCGCCATGAAGGGCCTGGCCCGCCTCGGCCCAGACCGTCCTCGACCCGAAGAACGCGTAGTTCCATGTGGAAGAGCTCTCGGTCGGCGCGTCGCCGAACAGCTTGGGAGGCGGCGTGCAATCACTCCCCTCTCCGGAGCGCCCCTCACCCCAATCCTGATTCAACCGATAGACGCGCAGGCGGGAGCCCGGGCCTCCCTGCACTGGACGGAACAGGTTGAGTCGCGCGGAGACGACCTTGCTTCCGGGCGGAATCGAGCGGAGGTCGAACTGGAGGAGGGCGCGGCGAATCAATGGCACGCTCCCCCTCGCCGTGAGCGGCCGCCCAATCTGGAGACACTGCCCGGCCCCGTAGCTCGAGTCCGACTCCGAGTAGATCGTATTGTCCTGGATCGCGGGGAGCGTGACCTGGCGGGAGCCGACTTCGTTGGAAATGGTCGCCACGGTCGAAGCGGTTCCGCTGAGGTTGGGGGTCCCGTCGTCGATCACCTCGAGCGTGACGGTGTAGCCGCCCGCGCTCGCGTAGGTGTAGGTCGGGGTCACTCCCGACCCGACTCCGCCGTCTCCGAAGCTCCAGTGGAAGACGAGCGTGTTGCCATCCGGATCGTGGGAACCGGATCCATTGAAGGTGACGGGCACCCCGACGAGTCCCGTATAGGGGCCTCCCGCGTCCGCGACCGGAGGATGGTTGAGCACGGTCACGGTGATCGTGACCACGATGGAGGTGGTCGCGTGTCCATCCGACGCGGTGATCGTCACCGTGTGAACGCCTCCGTCGTCGGCGGTCGGCGTCCAGGAGAACGTCGCCGTCGTGTCGTTGAAGGCGGCCCCCGGAGGGAACCCGTCGGCGGAGAATGTGAGGGGATCCCCGTCGAGATCGCTGGCGTGGACCGTGAATTGAAGGGGAATCCAGGCGATCGCCGAGATGGGCGCGATGGGATCGATCACGGGCGCATGGTTCCCCTGGCCGCGCACGAGGATCGTGAATGCCCCGTTCATGGCGTTGCTGCTGAACTGGATGGTCCCGTTCACGGCGCCGCCGGTCGGCGTGTACGTGGCGGTGGCCAGGAAGGAGTCGCCCGGAGCCAC
>JBLMWD010000043.1:0-9301 GCA_050257045.1 Bacteroidota bacterium
CGCCCACCAGGACGCTGTCCTGGATGGCGAGCGCGCGCATGAGATAGCGCCTCGCCGCCGCGTCCTGGTGGTCCCCCTCGAGCAGGGCGCCCATGGTGTGCAGCAGCGTCGCAGTCTGCACCGACGGGACGCGGCTGGTCTTGCTCGTGTCGACGATCCGGAGCGCGGCCTGGACGTATCTGCGGGCCTCATCGTTCCGGCCCATGAGCATGTAGGTGTAGCCGATGTTGTTCAGGGTCATGCCGTAGTCGGGATGGTTCGGACCGAGGGCGATCCGCTTGATCCGGGCCGCCTGCTCGAAATGAGCCAGCGCGATCCGGTAGTCGCCGCGGTAGGCGTAACCGAGGCCCAGGTCGTTCTCACACCAGGCCACCATGCGATCATTGGGGCCCAGCTTCTTCCGGAAGATCGTCTCGGCTTCCTCCAGGTAGACCTTGCCTCCAGCGAGATTGCCAAGCGTGACGCTCGCCCGCCCCATGTCGTAGGCGATGCGCGCGCGGTCGAGATCTTCCGCCGGGAGAAGATTCTTCCGGATGGCGTACGACTCCGAGTAGAGACGGAACGCATCCTTCCAGAGTCCGAGGCCGCCATAGCGGTTTCCAATCGCCTGGAGGAGCGATGCCTTCACGAGCGGGCGCTTTCGCATCTCCGCTTCGATCCGCGTCGTGATGCGCCCGAGCATCTCCTGCACGGTGACCGCGTCGTCCACGTACTCGGCGTCGCTCGACTTGAAGATACCGAGCAGGAAGCTGGTGGTCTGGCGGGCCGCCTCCGCCTCCTCCCGCGCCTGGCGCTCGGCCGAACGGGCGTGCTGAGTCTGGATCGCGGTCGCGATCAGGCCCAGCACGAGCGACGCGGCGACCAGGCTCCCCGCGATCACGCCCGCCCGGTTCCTCCGGGCGAACTTGCGGAAGCGGTAGAGCGCGCTGGGCGGGCGCGCCACGACCGGCTCGTTCCGCAGGTGGCGGCGGATGTCCTCCGCGAGCTCGGACACCGAGGGGTAGCGCCGCGAGCGGTCCTTCTCGAGGGCCTTCAACGTGATCCAGTCCAGGTCGCCCCGCACGGCCCGCAGGAGCGCGGCGGGGTGGCTGCGCGATTCGCCCGCCACGCGGTCGAGGTCCGTGCCGAGGCTCGCGAGACGCGTGGCCGGGCGCTTCGGCTCCTCGGACCGGATCCGGCGCAGGTAGTCCTCGTACGAAATCGATTCGGTCGTCCCGAACGGGAGCACTCCGACGAGCAGCTCGTAGAGGAGGACCCCGAGCGCGTAGACGTCGGTGCGCGTGTCGACGTCGACCGGACCCGACGAGGCCTGCTCGGGACTCATGTAGGCGATCGTCCCGACCACCTGCCACGCCAGCGTGTGGAGGCTCTTCTCGGTGAGCCGGGCGGAGAGCGTCTTGGCCACCCCGAAATCGATGATCTTCGGAAGCGGGCGCGGCCCCTCGGTCGAGACGAGGATGTTCGAGGCCTTGAGGTCGCGGTGGATGATCCCCTTCTGGTGCGCGTGCTGCACCCCTTCGCAGACCTCCACGAACATCGCGAGCCGGTCGGGAATCGAGAGCCGCTTCTCGCGCGCGTACTCGGTGATGGTCGGCCCGGGGACGTACTCCATCGCGAAGTACGGCTGCCCTTCCGGGGTCGCGCCGGCGTCGTAGACGTGGGCGATGGCGGGATGGTTGAGGAGAGCGAGCGCCTGCCGCTCGGACTCGAACCGGGCGAGGACGCCCTCGCTCTCGAGGCCGGCGCGGACGAGCTTGAGCGCCACCCTGCGGCGCACCGGCTCGGTCTGCTCGGCCAGGTAGACGCGCCCCATCCCCCCCTCGCCGAGCTTGCCGAGGATGACGTAGGGGCCGATCCGGCCAGGGCTATCTTCGGTTCCGCGCAGGAACGCGGTGGATCGGTCAGCCATGGACGAGTCCCGTGGGTGCACTCTGGTTCAGGACAACGCGACCCGGGGCCCGATGCGCACAACCGCCGCGCGCTTCGGCCCGGTCGACGGGACCGAGCTCGGCTCGGGAACTGGAAGAGTTACGAGGATACCCTCCGGACGGGGCTCGGCGACAGGGTACGAAGGAATACCCGAGGAAAGAAGT
Source organism: Bacteroidota bacterium (assembly GCA_050257045.1). GTDB lineage: Bacteria > Eisenbacteria > RBG-16-71-46 > SZUA-252 > SZUA-252 > DASQJL01. The sequence continues at coordinate 2,094 of JBLMWD010000043.1, forward strand.
GGCGGCGGGATACGAAGAAATACTCAGACAAGAGGCGCCGGGGGCGGGCCCCCGACGCCTTCGAGGACCGGCCTTATATCGGAGACTCAGAACTCCAGGGCCGCTCCGAGTCGTGCGCTGAAAGGCGGCTGATAGAGACTCGGCTTCAGGTAGTTGGGATTTTCGCTCGTCTGATTGCCGGACGAGTCGACCGCGAGAAAATGCCGCTCGTCGAGGGAGATGGCGCGATGCTCCCCCAGGACGTGGAAGAGATCGAGGATGAGCTTCTCGCGCACACGCGGGCTCGCCCCTGGAACCATATAACTCAGACGGAGGCTCAGATCCCGAAGGGACGGCGTCCGTCCATTGGACCCGCGCGGGCTCAGGAAGACCGTGTATGGAAGGCCGGCCAGCGCACCGAGCTCGCTCACCGGGGTCCCGCTCTCCCAGAGAAACGCGGCACCGAATTCCACCCCGAACGGAGCGGAGTACGTGCCGACCAGCTTGAAGTTGTGCGGACGGTCCACCGGGAGCGGCCCGTCCCCATTCACCGTGGTCTCGACGAAGTCAAACTGGGTTCCGGCGTTTCCCATCATCAAGCCAGCGTAGTTCCCGTGCGTCCTCGAGAGCACGTACGAGGCCTCGAAGCCCAGTCCGCGCGTGACCGGCCGCTGCACGCTGAGTTCGACGCTCTGGTAGAACTGTCGCGCTCGCGGCAGGTACGCCAGCGCCCCCTCGCCCGGATTGCCCAGCAGAAAGGCTCCCGCCGCCGGGCTGAAAGCGTCTTCGACCACGTTGCCGATCGAGCGATAGCGAGCGTGCACGCCGATGCGGAGTCGCGGTCGGTCCAGCGCCCGCTCGTACCCGAGCAGCCATTCGTCGAAGTACTCGCCGTGGACGCGCCCGACTCCCGGTGGATCCGACAGCAGAAGGGTGCTGTCTCCTCCGCTTGGGTCGACGCGTGGATCGTGGTCGTATCCGATGAAGAGCTGCTCGGCGCGGGCGAAGTAGTAGCCGGGGGATCCCAGGGGAAGCTGCTCGTAGACGCGGCCGTAGTAGCCGACGACCTTGCTGCTCGCGTTGGGCCCGAGCAAGTAGGTCAAGCCGACCCGGGGCTGCAACGCGTTTGTCATGCGCAGGGCCGTTCGCCCTCGCCAGTCCTCGTAGTAGTTCGCATCCCAGCGGACGCCCAGATTGGCCCGAAGACGCGGCGTGATCGTCCACGAATCGCGCGCGTACAGGGCGGGGCTCCGCACGTGCACCTTCCCGATCTGAAATCCCTGATACCACGTCCAGCTCGAGTCGCTGGCCCGGAAGAGGAACCCCCCATGGGCCATGCCCGCGCCGTACTGGATGTCGTTCGTGAACCAGTTGTCCGTGTACTCCGCGCCCGCCTTGACGAGGTGCTTGCCGAGCGTGAGAAACGAGGCGACGCGACCCGCCAGACGGTCGGATGAATTGTGGTTCTCCCCCCCGTAGCCTCCGGACACGGTATTCGTCTCGAAATCCGCGAGGAACGGCTCGGTCCGAGCCCGCTCCGTCTCGGAGACCACGTCGGACACGAGGTGGAGACGCGCCACGGTGCCTTGGAGCAACAGACTCCGACTGACCTGCCGCTCTCCACGCAGGGAGAGATTCACGCCGCCGGACCGCGCATTGGCCACCATGGCGTCCTCGTTCAGGGCGAGGTCAGGCGGACCCACCATACCGAAGGGAACGCCGACGACCCGGGAGCGGCTCGGGTCCCCGGCCATGATCAGGGTGAATCGATCCGACTGCGTCGGGTGCCACGTCACCTTGCCCGCGACGCGATGCGATACGACATTGGCGTTCTGGGCCGCGAGGCCCGGGACGGAGACCTGCCTGCGGTCGAAGGCCGGGTTGTAGGCGGCGAACCACCACAGGCGCTGCTTCACGATGGGGCCGCCCAGGCTCCCCCCGAAATCGTAGGCGCTGAAGTCTCCGGCGGGAGCTTCGAACAGCGAGTTGGCCGTTCTCCGAACCAGCCGGTGGTCGGTGTAGTAGCCGAACAGGCGTCCGTGCAGGTCGTCGCCCCCGGTTGGCGTGACGACGTTGACGATGCCTCCCAGGGCGCGGCCGTCTTCGGCTTCGAACCCTCCGTCCCGGACCTCCACCGATTCGATGAAGTCGTTGGGGAGATTCGTTCCGCCTCCCGCCCCACCCGGCTCGGTGGCGTCGACTCCGTCGATGTAGAAGTAGTTCCCCTCGAATGTCGAACCTCCGAAGGAGGGATCCGCGCCGAGGGCGCTCGCGCTGGCGCCCGGCGCGAGGCTCACGATCGAGCGATATCCGCGATCGGTCGGGAGCGCCCGCTCCTCTTGCGCCGTGAAGCGGGTGCGGAGAACCGTCGTGGAGGGATCGATCGTGGAAGGCGCCGGCTGAACCGAAACCGGCTCGACCTTGTAGACGAGCGGCTTCAGGGTGATCGCCCCCACGCTGGTCGTGCCGCCGAGCTCGACCACGATGCCCTCGAGCCGCACCGGAATGTACGCCGCGTGCGCGACCTCGAGGACGTAGGTGCCGACCGGCAGGGAGGGGAACGAGAATCGGCCGGCAGCATCGGTCGTGGTGCCGCGAACTCCCTGCAGCGTGAGGCCCCGAACCGTGACGCCGGCGTCAGGCACCGGGCCCGCGTCGCTACGCAGCGCTCCTTCGATCCCGCCATCCCACCGCTGGGCTTCCGCGATGGCGGAGAAGATGCAGATGGCGACGAGCAACATAAGGATCACGAAAAGGACACGCATGGGGACCTCCCGTCTTCGAATCAGCGTTCCGTCGTGACGGACGCCACGGGCGAAGGCGGGGGAGATGCGTGCTTCGCCCGAATCTCGAAAGCTCGCGACCGCGCCATCAAGGCATCGTGCGCGCGGCCGGTCTTCTCGAGGAAAGCAGAGTAATTCTCCAGGGTAAGGGCGAGCGGTAGAGCGTTGGACCCGAGGGCCCGCTCGTACGTCGCGATCGCCCGTTGGAATTCGATCTCCGCCTCGTGATTGCGCCCGAGCTCCGCGTCGGCACGGGCGAGCGTCTCCAGGGTCTGGGCGATATCGGGGTGGTTGCCCACCCAGAGGCTCTCCTGCATGGCCAGCGCGCGTCCCAGATAGGTTCTGGCCTCAGGAGCCTTGTGTTCGGCCAGGAGGACAGTCCCAAGCGTGTGCAGGGCGGTCGCGATGACGGGATTGGCGCGCTCGGAGGGTCGTGCGTCGATGATCTTCAGGCACTCCTCCAGGTACTGCCGTGCTTCAGCATTTCGATGCATCAGGGAGAAGACATACCCGATGTTGTTGATGCTCATCGCGTAGTCCCAGTCGTTCGCCCCGAGCGTCTTCTTTTTGATCCGAGCCGCTTCCAGCAGATGAGGGAGCGCCCGAGCGTAGTCTTCACGCCCCACGTAGCCGATGCCGAGATCGTTGTGGCACCAGGCGGCTTCCCGACTGTCCGGGCCAAGGCGCTTCGAGAGGATCGCGAGCGCACTTTCGAGCAGGGGGCGGGCACGATCGAAATCGTCGAGCCAGATGTAGGTTTTCGCTAGGTCGTACGTGCTCCGACCGGTGTCGACGTGGTCGGGGCCGAGGAACCGGCGGCGAATCTCCAGCGATTCGGTTATGTGTGGCAGGGCCTCGCGCCGGAGACCCAGTCCCGCGTACGTGTTCCCGATCGTCTGGAGCAGCGTGGCGCGAATGAGGGGGCGGTCCTTGAGCTCGTCCCGGATCCTGTCCGCCCCCCGGTCGAGCAGCTCCCGAGCCGTCGTCGACTTCCCCACGTACTCCGTGTCCGACACCTTGAAGAGATCAAGCAGGAACTTCGTCGTCTGGCGCGACGTCTCCGCCTCATCCAAGGCTGCATGCTCCGCCCGCTGCGCCCGAGCCATCCCGATGCTCGTCCCGATAATCCCGGATACCAGTGCCAGGGCTACGAGACTCCCCGCCACCACGGCCGCGCGGTTGCGTCGTGCGAACTTCCGAAACCGATAGATCCGGCTCGGCGGCCGCGCGGTGACCGGCTCGTCCCGGAGGTGCCGCCGCACGTCGTCCGCCAGCTCCGACGCCGACGCGTACCGCCGCGTCCGATCCTTCTCGATCGCCTTCAGCGTGATCCAGTCGAGGTCCCCGCCCACGCGACGGATCAGATCGGGCCCGTCTGTTCCCGCCAATGCCGCCACGTGCTCGAGCGCCGGACCCAGTGCCGCGAGCTTCGCGCTGGGTGGTTTCGCCTCCTCCGTCCGGATTCGCCGGAGATATTCCTCGTACGAGTCGTATCCATCGCTCGGATCCCCAAAGGGATGCACCCCCGCGAGCAGCTCGTAGAGCAGCATCCCCAACGCGTACACGTCCGACCGCGTGTCCACGTCCAGCGAGCTCCCCGCCGCCTGCTCGGGACTCATGTAGGCGAGCGTCCCCACGATCTGACCCGCCATCGTGTGCAGGCTCCGGTCCGTCAGCCGGTGCGCCGTCGCCTTCGCCACCCCAAAGTCGATGATCTTCGGAACGGGTTTCCCGTCCTGTATGGCAACGAGGATGTTCGACGGCTTCAGATCCCGGTGGATGATCCCCTTCTGGTGCGCGTGCTGCACCCCGTCGCAGACCTGCAGGAACAGCTCGAGCCGCTCCCGGATCGGAAGCTTCTGCTGCCGCACGAAGTCGGTGATGGTCGCCCCGGCCACGTACTCCATCGCGAAGTAGGGCCGGCCGTCCTCCGCCGTCCCCGCGTCATAGACCTGGGCGATGTTGGGGTGATTGAGAAGGGCGAGCGCCTGGCGCTCCGACTCGAAACGGGCGAGAACGACCTCGTTGTCCATCCCCGCGCGGACTAGCTTGAGCGCGACCTGGCGGCGGACGGGCGAGGTCTGCTCCGCGCGATAGACCCGTCCCATCCCGCCCTCGCCGAGCTTCCCGAGCAGAACGTAGGGACCGATCCGATCCGGCGCCCCGTTCGTCTCACGCCCGGCCACCGTCGACGCTTCAGGATTCAGAGCGCCGTCGGCCGGTCGATCCGGCAAGAGCGGCCCGAAATCAGGAGGGCTCATCGCAACTCACCCGCGTATACGAGACCGGCAGGCCTCAATGCGTGCAAGACCGATGCGGCACGCGCCTGGACGCGCAGCGCGGCCTGCTTTCGGCCGAGTCGCTCCATAACGGACGCTTCCGTTCGCAGACAGCGGGCGCTCAGGAGCGAGGCGGAGCCACCCTTTTCAGCGATGGCTAGTGCGCGTTCGGCCTCGGATCGGGCTTCGTTCAAGCGTCCGAGGTCGAGGTCGACACGTGCCAACCGCTCCAGTGTGGAACCAATGACGGGATGATCTGCAGTCACGAGGCTCTCCTGCATGGCGAGAGAGCGAGTCAGGAAGAAACGCGCGCGCTGTGGATCGCGCTCGGCATGCATTAGTGCTCCATAACTGTCGAGCACGTTGGCCGCCCACCGGTTGGTCCGTGTCGTATCCAGGTGGGCGAGACAGAACTCCAGCATCGGCCTGGCCCGGGCCGTATCGCCCATGATCAGGTACACAAAGGCGATGTTGTTCAGGGTCATCAGGTAGTCTTCGTGTGCGGGTCCGAGCGTTTGTTTCTTGATCCGCGCGGCCTCTTGAAAGTGCTTCAAGGCACGTCCGTAATCGCCGCTGTCCATGTACCCCATGGCGAGGTCGTTATGACACCAGGAGACCTCCTGGTGATCGGGACCGAGCCGCTTCCGAAGAATTCGGAGCGCCTCCAGCAAGTAGGGTTCAGCTGCGTTGGAGGCGAGATAGTTGGAGGCAAGAGAGTAGAAACTGCGACCTGTTTCCACGTCGTCCGGCCCCAAGAGCTTCCGCTTGATGCCGAGGGCTTCGCGTTGTAGCGGGATCGCATCGTTGGGACATCCGAGCCCCGCGTAGGTATTTCCGATTGTCTGGAGCAGGGAGGCGCGGATGAGCGGCCGGTCCTTGAGCTCGTCCCGGATCCGGGTAGCGCCCCGGTCGAGCAGCTCTCGAGCCGTCGTCGACTTCCCAACGTACTCGGTGTCCGATACCTTGAACAGATCGAGCAGGAACTTCGTCGTCTGTTGCGACGTCTCCGCCTCGTTCAAGGCCGCGCGTTGCGCGCGCCGGGCCCGCGCCATCCCGATGCTCGTGCCGATAATCCCCGACACAAGCGCCAGCGTTACAAGACTCCCCGCCACCACGGCCGCGCGGTTGCGCCGTGCGAACTTCCGAAACCGATAGATCCCGCTCGGCGGGCGCGCCGCCACCGGCTCGTCCCGAAGGTGCCGCCGCACGTCCTCCGCCAGCTCCGATGCCGACGCGTACCGCCGCGCACGGTCCTTCTCGATCGCCTTCAGCGTGATCCAGTCGAGATCCCCGCGAACGTCCCCGATCAGGCGCTGACGATCCGTCCCTGCATCGGCGGCGACGTGCTCCAGCGCTACCCCAAGCGATGACAGCCTTGTGCTCGGAGCCTTCGGCTCTTCGGTCCGGATCCGCCGCAGGTACTCCTCGTACGATCCCGAGCCGTCGTCCGGAGCTCCGAACGGGTGCACTCCCGCGAGCAGCTCGTAGAGCAGCATCCCCAGCGCATACACGTCCGACCGCGTGTCCACGTCCAGCGACCCGCCCGCCGCCTGCTCCGGGCTCATGTAGGCGAGCGTCCCCACGATCTGCCCCGCCATCGTGTGCAGGCTCCGGTCCGTCAGCCGGTGGGCCGTCGCCTTCGCCACCCCAAAGTCGATGATCTTTGGAACGGGCTTCCCGTCCTGCATGGCAACGAGGATGTTCGACGGCTTCAGGTCCCGGTGGATGATCCCCTTCTGGTGCGCGTGCTGCACCCCATCGCAGATCTGAAGGAAGAGCTCGAGCCGCTCCCGGATCGGAAGCTTCTGCTGCCGCACGAAGTCGGTGATGATCGCCCCGGCCACGTACTCCATCGCGAAGTACGGACGGCCGTCCTCGGCGGTGCCGGCGTCGTAGACCTGGGCGATGTTGGGATGGTTGAGCAGCGCGAGCGCCTGACGCTCGGACTCGAAGCGGGCGAGAACCTCATCGTTGTCCATCCCCGCGCGGACGAGCTTGAGCGCGACCTGGCGTCGCACCGGCGAGGTCTGCTCCGCCCGATAGACCCGCCCCATCCCGCCTTCTCCCAGTTTCCCGAGCAGCACGTAGGGACCGATGCGATCGGGCGCGCCTTCGTTACCGCGCGCAGAGACGGTGGAGCGCTCGCTGGAGTTGGACTGTTGCGGAT
>JBLMWD010000044.1:0-13539 GCA_050257045.1 Bacteroidota bacterium
CAGGACGATGTCCCCGGCGGACGCGGCCCCGAGCGCGTCCGAGATCCCGATGAAGGGATCGGTGCTCGTCCCGCTCGCCGGCGGACAGATCCCGCATCCCGTCGCGTTCACGAAGCGGGTCCGGCCCGAGACGACGCTCGAGCGGATGCCGTTCGCCCGGTCGGTCCAGCGATCGAGCTGAAGCTCCGTCATCCGATTGAGGAAGGTTTGACCGAACCCCTCCCCGGGATCGTCCTTCTGGTCGGGATGAAGGTAACCCATGTTGTTCCAGAACATGTTCATCAGCGAGTCCTGTCGTGCCGCGTCCTGATAGACGAAGGGAAGCCCATACAGATACGTCGAGATCTGATCCAGCGTGAAGCAGGAGCCGTCCGGAAGCGTGTCCTCGATCAGATCGGCGTCCCGAACGCACAGGCTCGCGATGCAGCAGTCGTCGCCGCTGTTCGGATGCGGCAGGTCGAAGTAGTGCCCCATCTCGTGGTGCAGGGTCGCCCCGGCCCACGTGGCCTTGAAGCCGGGATCGAACACCCCCGATCCCACGACCACGATGTCGTTGGACCGCTGGTCCGGCGGCGGGAACGAGGCGACCGCGCCGTTCCCTTTCCCACGCGTGATGTAGACGTTGACCGCGCTGGTGCGCCACTGGAAGGCCGGGTACGTCTTCGCCCAAGTCTCGAAGCGCTTCATGTCCCAGTCGCCATCGAGCTTCGCATTGGACCAGAACGTCGGGTTGGAGCTGTCGCACCCGGAGCACGCGGTCCCCACGTCCACGATCTCAGTGATCCGGAACCGGTATCCGCGCGAGTAGGTCGCGAGCAGCGAATCGTTCGCGATATCGAACATCGACTGGACCCGCGCGTTCGTGACGGGCGCGCCGGAGCCGTCGATGGGTGGACGCTGGTTCGTGAGCGAATCGCGAACGACCTTGACCGAGAAGCGCACCTCGAGCACGGGCAGGGCGAGGACGGAGCGAGCGAGAAGAAAGGGCAGGGCGAGCGTCACGACCGCGGCAACACAGTACGACCGGGTCCGGCGACGCGACGCGCGGAGGCCGTGACCCATGCCCCCGGGGTCATGAGGGGTATTTCGCGCGACAGGGATCACTGAAGACCCACCAGCACCAGGACCAGACCTTCGCCCCGCTCGAGCGAACCCATCGCCTTCCCGAGGATCGCGCCCTGCGCCCGCGCGGAATCGCTCGCGCGCATCGCCACGCCCGGGACCGAGGACGTCGTGAGCAGATCGCCCGGACGGATCGGCCCGTTCGCGGCCGTGGCGCGGCAGTAGACGCGGCCGGTCAGCGCGATTGCGTGCGCGCCGTCGGCGGCGGTGCCCTGCTGCCCCATGAGCATCCCCGGCCTCACGCCGCCCGCCCCGCTCACGATACCGGCTACGCGGTGGTCGTAGGCTTCCCGGCTCACTTCGAGGCGTCCTTCGTGGCCGGGGTCGATGCTCACCACAGTTCCCGGCTCGATCGCGCGCTCCGTCGCGTTCACGTCGAACTTCTCGGAGAGGTCGGCGCCGCCCAGGATCTCGAGCACCTTCGTGTGCGTCACGCCGGTCGCGTCGACCCAGAACTTGGTCCCGGTCGGCGACACGGCTTGGATGAAGTTCCCCGTGCCCGTCTGCTCGAGCCAGAGGACCTGCCCCGTGCTCTGGTTCTTGAAGTGCGCGGTCGCGAATCCCGAGTTGTTCACGAAGTAGCCGCACATGCCGCTCGTCGGCTCGTTGTTGTCGACGCGGATCGTCGCCCCGTCGCGGCCCGCCCCGTTTCCGGCCGCGTAGACCGCCGACCCCGCGCCGGAGTTCACGGCGTAGAGCCCGACCGAGGAGTTGTTCGGGTTCGTCGCCTCGACGTAGGCGCCCGTGGCGGTTCCCTTGCCGACGAGGCCGGTTCCAGTCGACGACGTGACCGCCTGCCCCTCGACGCCGATCGTCTGCCCGGTCGCCCCCTGCGCGATTCCGAGCACACCGGCCGACTGCGAGATCGTGCTGTGGGTCGTCCCGATCACGCCGTAGGCGATCTGGAGATTCGTGGTGCCGCCCTCGAAGTGGGCGCCATCCCCTGGGCCCGTGTTCTCCATGGTGAAGATGGGGCCCGAGTCGCCGGCGCCCTGGAACGCGGGGAGTGCGACCCCGATCGCCGATGGCGTCGGCGTGATCTTCTGGCGCGGGAGCACCGAGTACGAGCCCGTGGAGGTGCCGGGGCGAACCTGGATCTCGAGCCACATCTGCCGGCTCAACCCCCAGACGTTCGAGCCGAAGTCGAGCTCGGTCGTGAAGACGCCGTTCGTGACGGTGAGGTCCTGCACGCTCACCGGCCCGAACGCGCTTCCGCCGCTCTCCGCGTCGTAGAGATTGAAGATGAAATCGTAGAGGCCCGTCGCGGGCGTGGTGCCGTCGCTGAGGCTCCCCTGGTAGGTGAAGGTCTTGCCGACGTTCGCCGCGCCGGCGACACCCCAGGACCCCGCGAGCGCGACGCAGGCGATCAGGATGAGAGCCCTGCCGATCTTGATGGTGGATGACATGACGGTCCGCCTCCTAACGAACGACCAACAGCTTCTGGGTCCGCTCGAGGGATCCGAGGCGGACGCGAACGAAATAGAGCCCGGCGGCGGCGGCTTCTCCCGCGGCGCCGCGCGTATCCCACGCGATGGCGTGCCGGCCGGCCGGCCAGACGCGATCGGTGACGGTGCGCACGAGCGCGCCGCCCACGCCGAAGATCTGGACGCGCACGCGGCGCGCCTCCGGAAGCTCGAAGCCGATGCGCGCCGTCCCCGGCGTCGGATTGGGCGCGGCCGGCAGGATGCGCGCGACGAGCGGCGCCGGGTCGGGCGCGGGATCGGCGGGATCGCCCGGCTCAGGCGTCGGCACGCCCGTGACGTCGAGCGGCCCGGCGCCCCAGAATCCCCCCAGGACCGTGTAGGTCCGGCCCTGCAGCTTGCCGGCGTCGGGCTGCCCGATCGTTCCCGCCAGCGTCAGCGTGCCGACGCGCGAGAACCAGACCCCGCCGGCGTCGATGGTCCAGCGCGTCACGGTGAGCGGCCCGGCGGCGACGCCCGTCACTCCCCCGGACGAAACCCCGACCGCCAGGGCCACCCACGTCAGTCGTCTCACGATGCTTGGGATGGATCGCATGACCTCCCCTTTCACGATCGCCTTCACGGCCCGATCCGGACCGCGCCGTACTCGGCTTCGAACCGGCCGTTCTGGTTCAGGAGCAGCGCCTCCGGGTAGTTCCCCGTGCGAATGTGGATCCTCGTTCCGGGCAGCGCCCCGGCCACGCCTCCGCCCACGGTCGGGTAGGGGCCGCCATAGAGACCGCAGCTCGACTCGCCGTTCGGGAAGATGCAGCCCGCCGCCTGGTCCACCCAGAGGATCGAGATCTCCACCGCGGCACAGGCTCGACGAACGTTCTCGCGGTCGGCCGCATTCCAGCCGAGGTTCACCGATGCCTGACAGAGCGCGACATAGAGCTCGTTCCATCCGGGGCTCGACGTGAGGACGTAGGCGTCGGTCTCGTACATCAGGTCGGCCACGCGGTCGATTCCCATCGCCGCGACCGTTTCGCCGTTGAACGCGCCGCCATCCACGAGGAGCGAGCAGAGCTTGTTGCTCACGCCGCTGTTGGTATGCACGCCCCCCTGATCGTTGGAGTTGTTCGGGTTGCTCACGGGCGGGATGTAGAGCGGGCTCCCGAGCCGGTCGGGATCGCCGAACGCGGGTGGATTCCGCATGTCGCGCAGGACCCCGTACGCCAGGTCCTCGCCGCAGAGCCACCGCGCCGACGGCGTGTCGTTGCCGCGGCCGTTCGTCAGATCGACGAACTCCCCGAACATGTCGGAGAACGACTCGTTCATGGCGCCGGAGGCGTTCTCGTAGATCAGGCCCGAGGTGTAGTCCGTGACTCCGTGCGTGAACTCGTGGGCCGTCACGTCGTCCTCCGCCCAGCCGGCGCCGAAGAAGGTGGCCCCGTACCATGAGTCCCAGAACGCGTTGTCGTAGGGACAGGCGCCGTCGCAGTAGCGGACGTCGGATTTGGTGCTCATTCCCAAGCCGTCGATGCCGTCGCGGCCGAAGTGGACGGCGTAGAAGTTGTAGACGTCGCCGAGGAAGTCGTAGCTCTGGTCCACGTCGGCGATCCCGGTCGCGGGCCAGCCTTCCCGCCGGGCGAGCACCTTGTACTTCTGGGTCGAGACCTGGGAATCGTAGACGTCGCGATCCAGGGCGCTCTTCGAGAGCGGATAGGCGCGAACGACCGTCCCGTCGCCTGCATCAAGGAGGAGCCGGTGGGCGAGGCCGGGGGCGGCTCCGGGGGCGGGGGCGCCTGTTGGGGCGCCCTGCACGGGGCCGACCTCCAGGTCCCAGACCAGGCGAGGCGTACCGGACAGCCCGAGCACCTCCGGCGCGAAGATCGCGAGGGAGGCGGGTCGTGTCTCGAACGCGATCCCGGGACGCTGTCCTCGGGCCCACGACATCGCTGCCGCGGCGGCTTGATCGGAGGTGAGTCTCGGCGTCGTGCCGAGCCGGTCGAGATCGGGGCTCCGCGCGAGGTCGGGGAGCACGAATACCACGCGGCCGGCGCCGTCGAGCTGCACGGTGGCTTCGGCCGCAAAGACCGGAATACCACCGTGGGTCTGCCCGAGGCGGACGTAGTGCCGGGACCCGCGCGCCCGGATCTTCAGCGGCGCGAATTCGTCCGAGGCGCCCAGTCCGAGCGCGGCCCGCTCGGAGCGCATGTGCGCGAGCGCCGCGGCGACATGCGGTTCGGCCGGGTCGGGTGCGGCCGGCGCGCAGCGCGCCGGGCCAGGAATCCCCAGGGCAAATGCCAGGGCGAGACCCAGCAGCCTGATTCGAAGACGGTTCGATGTCCCCCGCATGCCCCCAACAACGCAGTCTGGGGGCACAGGGGACATCTCATGTCGCGGAATGCGACCCGGCTAGAAGATGGCGTGCACCAGCGCCAGGATCCCGATGCAGAGGAGGAGGGCCGCGATCGGGAAGATCGCGAGAGCCGCGACCACCGCGAACGTGCCCACGGCGGAGCTCACGTTCAACCCGGCGCCGGCGGGTTCCTCCCGGCTCGAAGTGCTCTTTGCACCTTCATTTGGAGCCGGCGCCCTCGGGGGCTCCGCCGGACGACGTTCCTCCGACGTAACCGGAGGATCCAGCCACTGCGGCAGTCGCATCAATCGACTCCCCGCGCTACCTCCTGCGTCGTGATGCTCGTGTGCTCGTGCACGAGCAGCCATCGGGTGCCCGCCTTCTGGAAGACGAGCGACGACGCGCCCGGGACCCGCACCGCGCCGTGCACCGACGCGACCGTGAACGTGAACGGCGCGACCGCGACGGCCACCGTCGGGCCGAGGACCATGACGTCCACTTGCCCGAGGGAGATGCCGGCTTCCTCGTCGCGACTGACGAGCTCGTTGCTGTTCCGGATCGTCTGCCACCCCCGCTCGATCACCCCGTCGCTGATCGAGATCACCCCGTCGCTTCGGTCCACCATGGACATCATGGTGGTCACGTCGCCCCGGTTCGCGGCGTCGACGTAGGCGCGCACGGCAGCCTCGACTTCGGTGCGGACGGTTGTGGGGTTGGCAGGCGTCGCGGCGAGCGCGACTTCGGCGAGAACGAGGGCTCCAACCAGGACCAGAGCGACCTTGGACATGGGGGACCTCCTTGCCTGGGAAGGCGGGGTCCACCGTAGGACTGGCCCCGGGGCCAGTCAACAACTCAGATGAGAAATGCGCAGCAACTTATTCACACATAGGCACTTATGGCTCTTGTCGATCGCAGTTCAATGGCGCGGCAAAGGTCTTCCTGAGCGGCAGGGGCCCGTCCTCGCCCGCCGATTGCCCGCCAGGTCCGTGCTACCATTTCCGGCCTCCATCGAGTCGAGACAGGAGGCCTCCATGAGCTACGACGTCATTGTTGTCGGCGCCCGATGCGCCGGTTCCCCCACCGCGATGCTCCTCGCCCGGAAGGGCTACAAGGTCCTCGTCGTCGACAAGGCGACGTTCCCGAGCGACACCCTGTCCACGCACTTGATCCATCCGCCCGGCGTCGCTGCGCTCCGGCGCTGGGGGCTCCTCGACCGCGTCGTCGCGACGAACTGCCCCCCGATCCGGACCTATCGATTCGACCTCGGGCCGGTCGTGATCAGCGGCGCGCCGGGGACGGCCGAGATGCCGGAGGCCTACGGGCCGCGCCGCACCGTGCTCGACAAGATCCTCGTCGACGCCGCGCGCGAGGCAGGAGCCGAGGTGCGCGAGGAGTTCACGGTCGAGCAGATCCTGCTCGAGGGCGATCGCGTGGTCGGGCTGCGCGGACACGGAAAGAACGGATCGACCGTGACCGAGCGCGCCAAGGTCGTGGTCGGCGCCGACGGCCGGTTCTCCAAAGTGGCCGAGGCGGTGAAGCCCGGCGCCTACCAGGAGAAGGCACCGATGCTCGCCGGCTACTACGCATACTGGAGCGGGCTCCCGATGGAAGGGCGGTTCGAGGCGTACGCCGTGCCGATGCGCTCCTTCGCCGCCTGGTCCACGAACGACGGCCTCACGCTCGTGGTGGGTGGCTGGCCGATGACCGAGTTCGAGGCGAACAAGAAGGACGCTGAGGGGAACTGGATGAAGATGATCGGCATGCATCCGGGATTCGCCGAGCGCCTGCGCGGCGCGAAGCGCGAGACCAAGTTCTACGGCACGTACGTCGCCAACTACTTCCGGAAGCCGTTCGGCCCCGGCTGGGCGCTCGTCGGCGACGCCGGCTACAACCGCGACTTCATCACCGCGATGGGCATCACCGACGCCTTCCTGGGCGCCGAGCAGTGCGTCGAGGCGATCGACCAGTGGCTCGCCCACGGACAGCCCTACGACACGGCGATGGGCCAGTACCAGCGCGACCGCGACGAGCGCGTGATGCCCATCTTCCACTTCACCTGCCAGCTCGCCACGTGCGAGCCGCCTCCGCCCCACGTGCAGAAGCTCTTCGGCGCGGTCGCCGGGAACGGAGAGGCGATGGATGCCTTCTGCCGGATGAACGCGGCCATCCTCTCGCCGGCAGAGTTCTTCTCGGACGAGAACGTGGGAAGGATCCTCGCGGAGGCGTCGACCCGGCAGCTCTAGTAGCTCGGCGCGTCAGCTCTAGCCACTCGGCGAGTCGGCTCTAGTGAGTTCGCGCCTTGTGCGGCTGGCTGGACCGCGCGGATCCAACTGGCCCCGGGGCCAGTATGGTGGACGCCCCCCAGGGCGTTGGAATCCCGGCTGCCACAGAAAATTCCCGCTCGCTGACCGGCTTCCCGTATCGATACCAGTGGAGCGTCTTCGCGCCGCTCGCTTCGACGCGCACATACCCGGCGGCGGTCAGCCGACCTTCAGGATCGTAGTATTCCTTCAACCACTCGAAGGGCACGCCGGACGAACGGTGTTTGAAGAATCGCGATCGGGAGTACCGGAACAGCTGGCCCGTCGGGTAGTACATGTAATCGCTCGCGATCCGGTAATCGGAGTTTGGCTCCCTCCACGAGCGCTCCTTCAAGCGCCGATACGCGGAATACCAGTACGACGGGCCCACGTTGGAGTGTCCCGGGTATTCGACAGGTACGTACGAGAGCGAGAGCGGCTCCTCGAGCGCGACGTCACGAACCGATTTCCTGGGGATTCCGGTCACGTCCCCGTGCGATGTCTCGACCCTCAGCGCGCAGCGCATGCCGTTCACGATCATCTCGCTTGGCCACGTGCGCGGGTCGTTCAGCTCCGCCGTCGCGTGCGGAAACGGCGGCACGCGTGAAGCTCGGAAGTGGAGCATCACGAAGAACGTCGGAGGGAGCGAGTCCTGGTTCCAAGGTGGCTCCGGGGGAGACAGGTAGATCGTCCCACGGGAGGAAGACGCCTCTCCGAGACAGAGTGCGATCAGGATTATGGACAGCCACCGCATAATCGAGCGCCTTTCCGGCGATTGACACAGGTTCAGTCGTCAAGAGTTCGGTGTGAAGCATCAATATTCCACCTACCTGCTATACTTTTGCCTCGCTTTCTTGTCCGAAACCGATGCAAGCACGCATACTGGAGGCGCCGCCTTGCCCCACACGATCCCATCCGGCACCCGACTCGGCCCCTATGAGATCCATGACCTGATCGGCCGCGGTGGCATGGGCGAGGTCTACCGCGCCAAGGACGGCCGGCTCGGCCGGCAGGTCGCGGTCAAGGTGCTCCCCGCCTCGTTCGCTGCCGACGCCGACAGACTCCGCCGCTTCGAGCGCGAGGCGCGCTCGGCGGGCCAGTTGAACCATCCGAACGTCGTCGCGATCTACGACATCGGCCAGACCAGCGACGGACCCTACATCGTGAGCGAGCTGCTCGAGGGGAGCGACCTTCGCGCGCGGCTCGAGAGCGGGCCGATCGCGCCCCGCAAGGCGATCGCGATGGGTATCCAGATCGCGAAGGGGCTCGCCGCGGCGCACGCGAAGGGGATCGCGCATCGCGATCTCAAACCCGAGAACCTCATGATCCTGAGCGGCGATCATCTGAAGATCGTCGACTTCGGCCTCGCGAAGCTCACGCACTCGGAGCAGGGCCCCGACGGCGACGCGACCGCCGCGCTTGCGACCCAGCTCACCGGGACCGGCGCAGTCATGGGCACCGCGAGCTACATGGCGCCCGAGCAGATCCGCCAGCAGCCCACCGATCAGCGCGCGGACCTCTTCGCCGTGGGCGCGATCCTCTACGAGATGCTCACCGCCAAGCGCGCCTTCGAGGGCTCCACGCCGGCCGATCGGATCGCGGCCATCCTGAACGCGACTCCGGCCGGCCTTCCGTCCGAGATCGAGGACGCGGCGCCGGGGATCACCTCGCTCATCGAGCACTGCCTCGAGAAGAACGTCGAGGACCGCTTCCAGTGCGCGCACGATCTCGCGTTCGCGCTGCACCAGATCGAGACGGCGGCATCCTCGCGCCGCGCTCCCGGCACAAGCGCCGGCTCCGGTGCCGGGGCGGCCGGCGAAACCCCGGCCGGCATCCCCGGCGCGATCGCAGCCACCGAGACCAAGCGCCACACCTTCCGCCGCACCACCTACCGCGAAGGGAACATCCTGACCGCGCGCTTCGCTCCCGACGGGCAGGGCATCTGCTACAGCGCCGCCTGGGAAGGACGGCCCGTCGAGCTCTTCTGGGCCTACCCCGGCAATCCCGAATCGCGCGCGCTCGGCTACCCGCGCACCGACATCCTCGCCATCTCCCCCGCGGGCGAGATGGCCGTGTCGCTGCGCCGCCACGCGCGCGGCGGGTTCATCTACACTGGGATGCTCGCGCGCATGCCCGCGGGCGGCGGCGCGCCGCGCGAGATCCTGGACGGCGCGCACGAGGCCGACTGGAGCCCCGACGGCCGGCAGCTCGCGGTGGTGCGCGAGGACGGCGGCTTTGCCCGCATCGAGTACCCGGTCGGGAAGCTCCTCTACCGGACGCCCGGCTGGATCAGCCACATGCGTCTCTCCCGCGACGGCAAGCACATCGCCTTCCTCAATCACCCCGCGCGCGGCGACGACGGCGGCGGACCGGCCGTCGTGGACCTGAACGGCAACGCGCGGATGCTCTCCACCGGATGGTCCAGCGCGCGCGGGCTCGCGTGGTCCCCCGACGGGAGCCACATCATCTTCACCGCGTTCCGCATCGGCGTCGGACGCTCGCTCTATCGCGTCACGCTGGACGGAGTGGAAACCCCGATCCTCGAAGTTCCGGGCCACATGACGCTCCAGGACGTCTCGCCGAAGGGCGCGGCTCTGATCGTGCTCGAGAACGAGCGCATGCGGATGCAGTTCGTCGGCGCGGGCGATTCGGCGCCACGCGACTTGTCTTGGCTGGACTGGACGCTGGTGCGCGCCCTGTCACCGGACGGTGCGAAAGTCCTCTTCGACGAGACCGGCGTCGGCGGCGGCGCGTTCCACTCCGTCTACGTGCGCGGGACCGACGGATCGCCGGCGATCCGGCTCGGCGACGGCGCCGGCCTCGACCTCTCCCCCGACGGGCAGTGGGCGATTGCCGCCGTCGGGACCGACTCCGAACAACTCTCGCTCCTGCCCGTGGGCGCCGGCGAGGGGCGCACCATCGCGTCCGAAGGCTTGAGCGGCATGGCTGCGCGCTTCTTCCCCGACGGCACGAGCCTATGCGTCATCGGGCACGAGGAAGGAAAGGGCGCGCGTCTCTACCGGATGGACGCCGTCACGGGCAAGTACGAGGCCTTCAGCGACGAGGGGATCTCGTTCCACGAGATGCACATCTCGCCGGACGGGCAGCTCGTCGCCGCCTCCGGACCCGACCGGAACATCACGCTCAATCCCGTGTCGGGCGCCGCGCCCATCACCATCCCCGGCACGAGTCCCACCGAGCGGTGCATCGGCTTCACCGAAGACGGAACCGGGATCTATCTGTTCGTGCGCGGCGAGCTGCCCGCGAGGGTGCAGCGCGTGGACATCGCGACCGGCAAACGGACCCCCGTCCGGGACCTCACGCCTTCCGATCCGACGGGCGTCGAGGGAATCACGAGCACGCGGATGACGCGTGACGGGACAGTGTTCGTCTACAGCTACGCACAGCGGTTGAACGACCTCTACGTTGTGGAGGGTCTCTTCTGATGATCACCCTGACCTCGGGCCCCCGCCTCTCTTGATCACCCTCAGCTCCGGAGCCCGCCTCGGCCCCTACCAGGTCGAGGAGCTGGTCGGCCGCGGCGGCATGGGCGAGGTCTACCGCGCGCGCGACACACGGCTCGGGCGGCAGGTCGCGGTCAAGGTGCTCCCCAAGGAATTCGCCACGGACGCCGACCGCCTCAAGCGCTTCGAGCGCGAGGCGCGCTCGGCGGGACAGCTCAACCATCCCAACATCGTCGCGGTCCACGACGTCGGCACCGAGAACGGCATCGCCTACATCGTCACCGAGCTGCTCGCCGGGAAAGACCTCCGAGCGCGCATCAACGAAGGCGCGATTCCCCCGCGCAAGACCCTCGCGATCGCGATCCAGATCGCGAACGGGCTCGAGGCCGCGCACGCCAAGGGGATCGTGCACCGCGACTTGAAGCCCGAGAACATCATGGTGCTGAGCGGCGATCACGTGAAGATCGTCGACTTCGGCCTGGCGAAGCTCACGCAGCGCGAGGCCACCCCCGACGGCGACGCCACCTCGGCGCTCGCCAGCCAGCTCACGGGCACCGGCACGGTGATGGGGACGGCGAGCTACATGGCTCCCGAGCAGATCCGCCAGCTGCCCACGGATCACCGCGCCGACCTCTTCGCTTTCGGTGCGATCCTCTACGAGATGTTGACCGGCAAGCGCGCGTTCGACGGACCGACGCCGGCGGACCGGATCGGCGCGATCCTGCACACCACACCTCCCGATCTGCCGCGCGAGATCGAGGACGCGGCGCCCGGGATCTCCACCGTCATCAATTCCTGTCTCGAGAAGGACGTGGACGAGCGATTCGGGTCGGCTCGGTATCTGGCCTTTTCGTTGCGACTGATCGAGAGCGCGGCGGGCGCCGCGCGCCGGTCGGGAGCCGCCAGCGCGCCGTCCAGCGAGGCGGCCGCCCCCGCCGCGCAGGGGCCCGTCTTCCGCCGCACGACGTATCGGGAAGGCTCCATCTCGAACGCCCGCTTCGCCCCCGACGGCCAGGCGATCTGCTACGGAGCCGCCTGGGAGGGCCGCCCGATCGAGCTCTTCTGGGCCTATCCCGGGAACCCCGAATCACGGGCGCTTGGTTTCCCCCGCACGGACATCCTGTCGATCTCATCCACCGGCGAGATGGCGGTCTCGCTGCGCCGGCGCGCGCACGGTGGATTCATCTATACCGGCATGCTCGCGCGCATGCCGGCGGGCGGAGGCGCGCCTCGCGAGATCCTGGACAATGTGCACGAGGCCGACTGGAGTCCCGACGGGCGGCAGCTCGCCGTGGTGCGCGAGGAAGCCGGCGTCACACAGATCGAATACCCGATCGGCACGATCATCTTCAAGACCGCCGGCTGGGTCAGCTCCATCCGGGTTTCGCCCGACGGGAACCATATCGCGTTCATGAATCATTCCAGGTCCGGCGACGATGGAGGCGGGCCGGCCGTGATCGATCGGAACGGCAACCTTCGAACGCTGTCGACGGGATGGTCCAGCACTCGCGGCATCGCGTGGTCGCCCGACGGCCGCGAGGTTCTTTTCGCGGCGTTCCGGGATGGCGCGGGCCGCAGCCTTCACCGTGTGTCGCTGGACGGAACCGAGCGCCGAGTGTTGGAGATCCCCGGGTCCCTGACGCTGCTGGACGTCTCGCGCCAGGGTGCCGCGCTCGTGATGCTCGAGAACGAGCGCGCGCGGATGCAGTGGCTCGGCCCCGGCGATGCTTCGCCACGCGATCTGACCTGGCTGGACTGGTCGCTGGCTCGGGCGATCTCAGATGATGGGATGAAGATCCTGTTCGACGAGACCAACGTCGGCGGGGGCGCCCTCTATTCCGTCTACACGCGCGTTTCCGACGGATCGGCCGCAGTCCGGTTGGGGGACGGCGGCGCCCTCGATTTCTCCCCGGATGGGCAGTGGGCCCTCGCGGTCCTGCAGGGCCGGCTTACGCTGCTGCCCTGCGGCGCCGGCGAGGGGCGTGTCATCCCGACCGAGGGGCTGCGGGTGACCAACGGGCGGTTCTTCCCCGATGGCATGACCCTGGGCATCGTGGGCTATGAAGCGGAGCACGGCGCCCGCCTCTACAGAGTGGATACCGTGACCGGCAAGTACGAACCGTTCAGTGAGGAGGGGATTTCCTCGTTCGACATCCATGTGACCCCCGATGGCCGGTACGCGGCCGCCGCGGCCCCGGATCGGAAGTGGGTGATGTATCCCGTCGAGGGCGGCGAGCCCAGGCCCATTCACGGCGTGCTGCCCAACGAGCGCACGATCCGCTTCGACAAGGACGGGACCGGGCTCTTCGTGTTCGTGCGCGGAGAGCTGCCCGGCAGAGTCTTCCGGGTGGAGGTGGCGACCGGAGAGCGGACGCTGTGGAAGGAGCTCACGCCGTCCGACCCCACCGGCGTGGATGGCCTCGCCGTGGCCCGAACCACGGCGGCCGGGGATTGCTTCGCGTACAGCTATGCGCAGCGGTTGACGGATCTGTACGTGGTGGACGGGTTGTTCTAGGCCATCCGCGGCAATTGAACGATCCCTCTCTTTAGCGACCGCCCGATCCCCGACCTCCCGCGCCTCCGCGCGCGGCGGAGGCGCGAGCGGCCTACCTCACTTCATGAGACCTTGACGTAGTTGTCCTTGGATCTCCCACAGGACGGACACTTCGAGAAGTCGACGTTCGTCGTCGTGTAGCCGCACACC
The DNA here is from genome assembly GCA_050257045.1 of Bacteroidota bacterium. Classification (GTDB taxonomy): domain Bacteria; phylum Eisenbacteria; class RBG-16-71-46; order SZUA-252; family SZUA-252; genus DASQJL01. The sequence continues at coordinate 13,353 of JBLMWD010000044.1, forward strand.
GTGCAGACGAAGTACGGTCTCGCCGACGTGGCGGCGCCGCCGTTCGCGAGCGCCTCCGCGTAGAGGCGTGCGTGCTCCTTCTCCGCGGAGATCGCGTACCTGAAGCTCCGCAGGGCGTCCTTCTGCTTCTCGGCTTTTGCCTTCTCGATGAACTCGGGGTACATCACGTCGCGCTCGTACGACTCGC